>PLJH01000064.1 GCA_003139615.1 Alphaproteobacteria bacterium | reverse complement strand
CTTGTCGGCGTCGAGCACGGCTTCGTGCAGCATCTCGGAGAGAGTCGGATGCGGGAAGATTGTTTCTTCGAGTTCCGCGTCGGTCACTTCCGCTGTGCGCGCGATCGTGTAGCCCTGGATCAGCTCGGTCACTTCCGCGCCGATCATATGCGCGCCGAGCAATTCGCCCGTGTCCGCATCGAACACGGTTTTGACGAGCCCTTCCGGGTCGCCCAGCGCAATCGCCTTACCATTGCCGATGAACGGGAAACGCCCGACCTTGATCTTGCGGCCTGAGGCTTTCGCTTTCGCCTCCGTCATGCCGACACTCGCCACTTGCGGCCAGCAATAGGTGCAGCCCGGCACTTTCGACACATCGAGCGGATGAACGCCCTTCACGCCGGCGATCCGCTCGGCCACGATCACGCCCTCATGCATGCCCTTATGCGCAAGCCAGGGCGGCCCGACGAGATCGCCGATGGCCCAGAGGCCGGGAACGCCGGTCTCGCCCCACTCGTTCGCCACCACATGCGTCTTGTCGACCTTCACGCCCACGGCTTCGAAGCCGAAATTCTCCACGTTGCCGACGATGCCGACGGCGAGGATTACGCGGTCGGCAGTGACGGTTTCCGTTTTGCCGTCTTTCGATTTGAGGGTCGCGGTGACGCTGTCCGCGCCTTTCTCCAACTTCTCCACCGTGGTGGAGGTTCGAAGTTTCATGCCCTGTTTGGTGAACGCCTTCGCCGCGAACTGCGAAATCTCTTCGTCTTCCACCGGCAGCACGCGGTCGAGAACTTCCACCACCGTCACTTCGCTGCCGAGCGTGCGATAGAAGCTTGCGAATTCGATGCCGATGGCGCCGGAACCCACGACCAGCAACGATTTCGGAAATGCCGGCGGCACCATCGCTTCGCGATAAGTCCAGATCAGCTTGCCGTCCGGCTCCATGCCCGGGAATGTGCGGGCCCGCGCACCGGTCGCGAGCACGATGTTCTTCGCCGTATAGTCCGTGGTCTTGCCGTCCTTCGCCACGACGATCCTGCTTTCGCCCGCGAGCTTCGCCTCGCCGGGAATGACCGCGATCTTGTGCTTCTTCATCAGGAACGCGACGCCGTTCGACAACTGCGCCGAGACCTTGCGCGAGCGCTCGACGATCTTCGCGATATCGAAGCGGAGATTGTCCGCCGCGAAGCCGAACTCGCCCAGCCGGTGCATCAGGTGCCAGATTTCTGAGGAACGCAGCAGCGCCTTGGTCGGGATGCAGCCCCAGTTGAGGCAGATACCGCCCAGCTTGTCGCGCTCCACGATGGCGGTCTTGAGGCCCAATTGCGCCGCGCGGATCGCGCACACATAGCCCGCAGGCCCGCTGCCGATGACGATGACGTCGAATGAATCAGCCAAGCGAACCTCCGAAGAAGCTGAGTGCGATGGCTCCTCCCAATGCCGGAGCGAGGAAGAAGGCCGAATAGAGGAACGACACGGCGCCGAACTTGATCGTCGTCCAAACCCAGCCCTGCTCGTAGAAGCGCTTCATCGCAATGAAAATATAGACGCCGAGCGCGATCAAAGTCAGCCACGCGACGATATCGGCCGGTACAATCTGCGCGAGCCCGATATCCACGATCAACACGACGAACAGGAAGGTGTGAACGCTCAGCGAGAAGATCAGATGATCGACGAAGTAGAACTTCCTGCGCTGCCGCCAATAGAACACCGCAAGCAGCAGCGCATAGGCCGGCAATAGAGCGAACAAGATGCGCGGAATCCAGGTCGTCAGAGGACCGTTGAGCGCTGCGGGATCGGCGGCGATACGACTGATGCCGCCGTAAATGCCCTTCTTGATTTCGCCGCCCATCTTCTGAGCCCGTTCAATGTCGGCTTTCTTGGCATTCTTCACGCCACGAAGCGGCACGACCACGACATTGAAGCTGTTGTCTTCCACGAGTTGCGCCCGTTGCGCACTGGTCAAGGTCGAGCGATAGGCGCCGATGCGCGAAAAGTAATGGGCAGTCGTCGAGAAATTGAATAATCCCCCGGGTCGCGTCGCCCGATCTCTGGCAATTTCGATCATGGGCTTGAACATGTGCGTGTCCCGATCATTGGGATCGTAGGCCGGATTCGGCATGAAATAATTTCCGTTGGCGTCGCGGGTGAGCTTGGTGGGTGTGGCCGTGACCTCGAGCTGCATCAGCGCAATTCCGGTCATGCTCAGGATCAGGAAAAACGCGAGCGACACGAAAAAATAAAGCCTGAGCGCGGGCATATAGCGGATCGTGCGACCCTCGCGGAACGCCTTGGGAATCTCCCCGGGCTCCAGCAGCAACGCCATGGCCGTGCGCAGGATGCGGCTGTCGAAGCTGACGATATCCTCGATCAGATCGCGGACGAGATTGTAGACCGAGCGGCGATGCGTATCGCGCTCCTGGCCGCAGACGGCGCAATAGGGTCCGATCGTCGGCACCGTGCAATTGTGGCACGTGCCCGTTTCGTGGCCATGCTCGGCCAACGCGGACGCTGCCTTTTCGATAGCCGATGCGCCATCCAGTTTCGCGACCGCGCTTTTGGCATTAGACATCGTCGAACCCCGCTGCCGATCTTATAGCAGCATTGCCGCCGGATCTTCGACGAAGGTTTTGAACGCCTGCAGGAAGCGCGCACCCGTGGCGCCGTCGATCACCCGGTGATCGCAGGAGAGCGTCACTGTCATCATGGTCGCCGCTTCGATCTTGCCGTCGCGCACGATGGGACGCGCCTCGCCCGAGCCGACCGCAAGAATCGCCGCGTGGGGCGGGTTGATCACGGCCGTAAAATCCTTGATCCCGAACATGCCGAGATTGGAGATGGCGAACGTGCCGCCTTCGAATTCCTGCGGTTTCAGCTTCTTGGCGCGCGCGCGTTCCGCCAGCGACTTCACTTCGTTGGAAATGACCGCGAGGCCCTTGCCTTCCGCGCCGAACACGATGGGCGTGATGAGCCCAAAGTCGAGCGCAACGGCCACGCCGATATCGGCATGTTTGTGGCGCAGGATCGCGTTGTCGGTCCAGCTTGCATTCACTTCCGGCACACGCAGAAGCGCGAGCGCCGAAGCCTTCACGACGAAATCGTTGACGGAAAGCTTGAATGCGCCCTCGCCTTTCGGCGCGCGCTCGTTGAGCCGCGCACGCATCGCCATCAGATCGTCGATCCGGCAATCGATGGTCAGATAGAAATGCGGGATGAGCATCTTGGCGGAGGTGAGCCGCCGCGCAATCGCCTTGCGCATGGAATCGTGCGGCACTTCCACATAATCGTCGGGCTTGTAGAACAGTTTCGCATCGGGCAGCGGCGCGATGCCGGGGATAGCGCCTGCCGTTGCGGGTGCGCTTGGCGCGGCAGAGGGCTGCGCCGTGGGTCTCGCGGCAGCTTTCGCGGGCCCCGCTTTCGCCGCGGCCTCGACATCGGCTTTGACGATACGCCCGCGCGGGCCTGTGCCCTGCAACGCCGCGAGATCGAGCCCCGCCTGCGCGGCCAGCCGCTTCGCGAGCGGCGATGCGAAGACGCGATGATCGTCACCTCCCCCTGAAAGGGCGGAGCGCGCAGCGCTCGGGGTGGGAGTCAACTCCGTTGGTGCGACGCTGGGGCTCTTCTCGACGGGTATAGCGGGACCCCTCCCCAAACCGGCTGCGCCGGTTTGACCCTCCCCTTTCAGGGGAGGGTGAGCGGGCGCCTTTGTCTCCACCGCAATTGCATCTTTAATGGATGCCATCGCCGAAGAAATATCTGCGGGCGCGGAGCCCGCCTGCTCGCCGTCGCCGAGCAGCTCGGCAATCGGCTGATTGACCTTCACGCCTTCGGTGCCTTCGGGCACCAGAATCTTTCCGATCTTGCCCTCGTCGACGGCTTCGAACTCCATCGTCGCCTTGTCGGTTTCGATCTCGGCGAGAATATCGCCCGAGCGGACTTCATCGCCTTCTTTGACGAGCCATTTGGCGAGCTTGCCCTCCTCCATGGTGGGCGAAAGCGCGGGCATGAGGATCTGCGTGGCCATCAGATGTTGCCGCCTTCAAGCGGGGCCAATTCATCGGAATGCTGCTCCCAATTCCGCCCGTCGAAATCGACCGTCAGCACGGAATGGAATTCCTGATCGTCCAGGCAGCGGAAATTGATGCTGAAGCCGTCGGGATGCGAGCGCGGCACATAGAAGGATTTGATCCCGCACACCGAGCAGAAATAATGCTGCGCCGTGTCGGTGTTAAACGTATAGGTCGTGAGCTTCGTCTTGCCCTTCAGAAGCTTGAAGCGCGATTTCGGCACGATCAGATGCTGATAGCCGGTCATGCTACAGAGCGAGCAGTTGCAGGCGACCAGCTCGACTTCGTCCGGTACCTGCACCTCGTAGCGCACCGCCTTGCAGTGACAGCCGCCCGTCTTCGTGATCAGTTTTCGTTTGGCCATCGATTCAACCCGCACCGGATGCCGTCTGCCATCCTTGCATTTCCAGCAATGGGGCGAGAAGACGATAAATTCCGAGGCCCATTGCAGTCGCGAGCGTGCCGACGAAAACTTTCAGAACGATTTCATTCTTCCACCAGGTTTCCATGAAGAATTGCACGAACTTTGGGTGCTTGTCCGCAGTAGCAAATCCATACAAACCCGCTCGTAGAGGAATCCGAGCCAGCCAAAACGTCGCCAATATCCAGGCGACGTTCGATATCAACCATGCAACCGAATTTGCAATAACCCATAAAAACATTGTCCAAAAATCAGGTAGGTCTTGGATCATGACGGCAACCCCGACTAGACCCGCCACACATGAGATCAAATAGACAGCGATCATCTCCTTGTTGACTTGATCCATTCGTTCTTCAAAAGTGATTGGCTTGAGCATCGTGCTACCGATAGCAGACGGATTTCGCCGCCGCGACCACGTCTTCGACATGGGGCAGCGCGAGCTTTTCGAGATTGGCGGCGTAGGGCATCGGAACGTCGCGGCCCGTCACCTTCGTCGGCGGCGCATCGAGATAATCGAAGGCGTGCTCCACCACCTGCGATGCGATCTCAGAGCCGATCGAACAGATCGGCCAGCCCTGCTCCACCGTCACGATGCGATTGGTTTTCTTGACGGACTCGATCACGGTTGCCGTGTCGAGCGGGCGCAAGGTGCGCAGATCGATCAGCTCGGCGTCGATGCCTTCGGCGGCAAGCTTTTCGGCCGCTTCGAGAATGAGCCCGATGCAGATCGAATACGCGACCAGGGTCACCTGCGCGCCCTGCCTGATCACGCGCGCCTTGCCGATGGGCACGATGTAGTCGTCGAGCTTCGGCACCGGAAACGTGCGGCCATAGGCGATTTCGTTTTCGAGAAAGATCACCGGATTGGGATCGCGGATGGCGGATTTGAGCAGTCCCTTCGCATCGGCCGCGAAATAGGGTGCAATCACTTTCACGCCGGGAATATGCGCATACCAGGAACTGTAATCCTGGCTGTGCTGGGCCGCGACCCGCGCTGCCGGTCCGTTGGGTCCGCGAAACACGATGGGACAGCCCATCTGCCCGCCGGACATATAGCGCGTTTTGGCGGCTGAATTGACGATCTGGTCGATGGCCTGCATCGCGAAGTTCATGGTCATGAATTCGACGATGGGCTTGAGGCCGGACATCGCCGCGCCCACCCCAAGGCCAAGGAAGGCGTGTTCGGTAATCGGCGTATCTATCACTCTGCGCTCGCCAAATTCCTGCAGAAGGTCGCGGCTGACCTTGTAGGCGCCCTG
>PLJH01000112.1 GCA_003139615.1 Alphaproteobacteria bacterium | reverse complement strand
GGTCCCACGCAGGAGCCGCTCGATCCGGTCCGCTTCATCTCCAATCATTCCTCCGGCAAACAGGGTTATGCGATTGCGAGTGCGCTCGCCGATGCGGGCGCGCAGACGACGCTAGTGTCCGGTCCGGTCGGAATCGCAGCGCCCTCGAATGTGAAACTGCTCAAGGTGACGACCGCGCTCGAAATGCTGAACGCATGCGAATCGTTGCTGCCTGCCGACGTGGCCGTGTGTACCGCCGCGGTGGCCGACTGGCGCCCCAACGCGCTCGCGAACAGCAAAATCAAGAAGACAGAAGACGGCGTCGCACCCACCGTCGCCTTGACTCAAAACCCGGATATTCTTGCAACACTTTCGCATAGCGCAAAACGCCCCGCTCTCGTCATAGGATTTGCGGCCGAGACGGAGAATGTGATCGCGCATGCCCAGGCCAAGCGCCAACGCAAAGGCTGCGACTGGATCGTCGCCAATGATGTGAGCCCCGGTACGGGCATCATGGGGGGCGACAGCAATCGCGTGCATCTGATTACGGCCGGCGCCGTCGAAGACTGGCCGCTGCTCGACAAACGCGAAGTGGGCCGCAGGCTCGCCGCGCGCATCGCAGAGACACTCAAGGGAAAAGCGGCGTGAAGCTTTCGATCATGCGCCTCGCCCACGCCCGCGACCTTCCCCTACCGCGCTACGCGACGGCGGGATCGGCGGGGCTCGATCTTGTTGCCGCGAATGGCGCCGATATCGAAATCCTTCCCGGCGGACGGCTCGCCGTTCCCTGCGGCATCGCGATTGCGCTGCCGGAAGGCTATGAGGCGCAGGTGCGGCCGCGCTCCGGCCTCGCGCTCAACCACGGTGTGACCGTTCTCAATGCGCCCGGCACGATCGACAGCGATTATCGCGGCGAGGTGAAAGCCATTCTCGTCAATTTCGGCAACGCGCCGTTTCGCATCGCACGCGGGGCAAAGATCGCACAGCTCGTCATAACGCGGCACGAACGCGCCGAACTCGTCGAAGCGTCCGAACTTCCCGACAGCGCGCGCGGCCAAGGCGGCTTCGGCTCGACCGGCCTCACGTCAACTTCGGTGTCCTAGGCATGCTCAAACTTTCCCGCAAAACCCTGCTCGCGCTCGAAGCGGTGATCGATATCGCGTTCAATGCGCGCCCCGAACCGGTGCAGGCGAAGGAAATCACAGCGCGTCAGGGCGTGCCGCAGCGTTATCTCGAACAAGTCATGCAACAGCTTGTGCGCGCGGGCGTCCTCAAGGGCGTGCGCGGACCGCGCGGCGGCTATCGCCTCGCCAAGGAGCGTCGGCGCATTTCGGTGGGAGACGTGGTGCGGGTCGCGGAAAGCATTGACGATGAGGAAGGCGCCAATCCGGAGCCGCGGTCGGAACTCGGCGCACGCATCGTGACGCCCCTCATCCACACCTTGCAGGAAGAAGTGATGACGCGGCTCGACGCGATTTCGATAGAGGATTTGTGCACGCGAGCCCGCGCAGCCGGCGTCGATTGCGGCGGGCGCAGTACGGCCGATTTCATCATTTGATTTTTTTTGGAACCAACCCTATCTGCATTCTGTCACGGCAGTGTCAGTCAACCGTGTCAGGGATACCCAAAACGAGGACCATAAGATGGCACTGCCCAAAACGTCCGGCCGCGGCCGCATCTACAACTCGATCATCGACACGATCGGCGACACACCGCTTGTTCGCCTGAACCGCATGGCGAAAGATGCGGGCGCCAAGGCCGACATCCTGCTCAAGCTCGAATTCTTCAATCCACTGTCCAGCGTGAAGGATCGCATCGGCGTTTCGATGATCGAGACGCTCGAAGACCAGGGAACCATCACGCCCGGCAAATCGACTCTCGTGGAGCCCACCAGCGGCAACACCGGTATTGCGCTCGCCTTCGTCGCGGCAGCCAAGGGCTATCGGCTCATCCTCGTCATGCCGGAATCGATGTCGGTCGAGCGGCGCAAGATGCTTCTGATCCTGGGTGCCGAGATCGAACTGACCGAAGCCGCCAAGGGTATGCGCGGCGCGATCGCCAAGGCGCAGGAATTGGTCGCCACGATTCCCGGCGCCGTGATGCCGCAGCAATTCGAAAATCCCTCAAACCCCGAAATCCATCGCCGCACCACGGCCGAAGAGATCTGGAACGATACCAAGGGCGCGGTTGACGTGGTGATCTCGGGCGTCGGCACGGGCGGCACGATCACGGGTATTGGCCAGGTTCTCAAGCAGAAGAAGCCTTCGGTGAAGATGATCGCACTGGAGCCGGAGGATTCTCCAGTGCTGTCCGGCGGCCAGCCCGGCCCGCACAAGATTCAAGGTATCGGCGCAGGCTTCGTGCCCGGCATCCTCGACCGCAAGATCATCGACGAGATCATCACCATCTCAAACGAGACCGCATTCGAAACCGCGCGCAAGGCCGCGCGCCTTGAAGGCATCCCCGTCGGAATCTCGTCGGGTGCGGCGATTGCGGCGGCGCTCGAAGTGGGCACGCGGCCGGACATGGCGGGGAAGACGATCGTCGCGATCATCCCGTCATTCGCCGAACGTTATCTCTCGACCGCCTTGTTCGAAGGCCTCTGAACGAAACCGCGCGATCCTCGCGCAAACACAGGAGTTGAAGGATGAAATTATACTATGCGCCGGGCGCCTGCTCGCTCTCGCCCCATATCGTGGCCGAAGAAGCCGGTATTCACCTCGATCTCGAAAAGGTCGACCTCAAGACGCACAAGACAGAAGGTGGCGAAGATTTTTATGCCGTCAATCCGAAAGGTTATGTGCCGGCGCTGAAGCTCGATGACGGCTCAATCCTTACCGAAGGCCCCGCAATCGTCCAATATCTGGCCGACCAGAAGCCGGCGAGCCATCTCGCCCCCGAGAGCGGCACGCTCCCTCGCTACAAATTGCAGGAATGGCTGACCTTCATCAATTCCGAGATTCACAAGAATTTCAGCCCGCTATTCGGCGCGGCATCGGAGGACGTGAAGGCCGATGCGAAAGCGAAGCTTGCGAAGCGCTTCGATTATGTGAACAAGGAACTGGCCGGCAAGGATTATCTGATCGGCGCGAATTTCACGGTCGCGGACGCGTATCTTTTTGTGATGCTGACTTGGGCCAATCACCTCAAGCTCGATCTCACGCCTTATTCGAACCTGCACGCCTTCTTCGCGAGGGTTTTCGCGCGCCCGAAGGTGCATGCCGCAATGAAGGCCGAAGGGTTGGTGAAGTAAGGAACCAGTTCCCTCCCTCGCTGTCATGGCCCGCGTTCGCGGAGCATGACAGCGAGGTGAAGCCGGGCATTGCGATAAAGAACATACTCAGTTTAGAGAATATCCGAGCTTCAGCCAGAGCATACGCGCGTTGAGGAGATAGAACGACTCGCTGCCGAACTCACTGGCGCTGACGGGCGGGCGCTGGTTGGTCAGATTCGTGCCTTCCAAAGAGATTTGATATTTGCCGAACTTGTAGCCAAGAGTCGCGGCGAGCGTCGCATATCCGGGTACCTTGGCGAGGTTCTCTTCGTCGAGATAACGTTGACCTACATAGTTGACGACGACGGTCGCATTAAATCCCGTCGGCGGTGTATAGAGAATACCGCCCGACGCAAGAATGTGCGGCGACAGCGTGAGCTGGTTACCCGCGACGTTCACCGAGCTTATACCATTGAAGAACAGATAGTTCGTGAACTGATCGTTGTGATAGGCCACGTTGCCGGCGAGTGTGAGGTCCGGCGCAAGCTGATATTGTGTTTCCAGTTCGACACCCTCCAGCCGTTCGCCTGCGGCATTGGTCAGAAAGCCTGATGGCAGCGGCACGACGAGGTTTTGGAAATTCTGCAGGAACCCTTCGAGATCATAGGTCAATACGCCGCCGATAACCGCGCCCTTGATGCCCGCTTCGTAACTCTGTGCGGTCTCCGGAAGCAGCACGGTGGGCTGATAGTCGGGACCGAAATCCTGCGCCGATGGTTTGAAGGCATTGCGATAATCGGCATAGAGCACGGCCTCATCGCGGCCTTCTTGCCAGGCGCGGTAGCTGACGCCGATTGTTTCAGAGGGCCGCACGACATCGCGGTTCGAGGTCTCCGCCGAATAGGAGACCGGAGGCGTAAGCAGAAGGTCGCTCGAAACCTGATGCTCGAACGTTTCATTGAGCCGTGCGCCGCCCATCAGGTCCCAGGCGTCGTCGGGCTTCCAATCGGCTTGAATGTACTGGCCCGTGAACCAGCGCTTGTCGTTGACCGCACCCACCTCGTTGACCGGCAGCGAAGTGGTAGCCGGCGGGACGACCGAACCGTTCAACGGCACGGTATAGGCGCCGTTGTCGTTGAGTGTAGACTGACGCCCATAGCCGTAAAGCAGGTCGGTGCCCGCGATCACCGTCAGATGATCGATCTGCTCATTGGTGATGTGCGTGTCGAAATAGGCATCGTTGACCAGTCGGTGCTGATTTTGCGTATCGGCGGTGCCGCTCAGATCGGGGTGCAGGAATGCCGCAATGTAAACGACGTCGGAGTGCGCGTAGGACGCGAGCGTATCCCATGCACCCAGCGCGGTCGGTTGCGTCCAACCGATGTCGCCCTGGTATTTGTTTTCGGCGATTTCCGCATCGGCGGGATTGAAGTTGGCATTCGTCAGCGTGAGCGTCGTCAAGCCGGTGCCCGTATTGATGACGGGGCTGGGAGGCACATCTTTTACGAATGTCAGATCCGTATCGAAGCGCAAGGTGCCGGAGCCGATATCGTCCGCGGCGCGATAAAGAAATTGTCCGTCCGAAACGTTCTCGCGCTTGTCCGCAAAACCAACGCTTTCACCGTCGAGAGAAAGAGATTCGCGGAACGTATCCGTGCCCGGCAGAACCATTGAGAGATCGCCGCGCGCCGAACCGTAAGAGCCGCCCGCGATATCCATCTGCTGGGCAGCCTGACCGGCCGGATAATGCAGCACCTGCACCACGCCCACGAAAGACGTCGCGCCATACATCACCGGCGCCGAGCCTTTGAGGACTTCGATCCGATCGACGTCGGTCAAGTCGAGCGTCGAAATCGCCGGATTGAACGACCCGCCCCACGGAATGCCATCGACAACGAGCAGGAACGCGTCGAACTCATGCAGACCCCAGAAGGACGGAACCGAGCTCGATGGCCCCGCATCGCCGCCGGCCGGCGCTTCGACGCCGGGCACCAAGCTCAGAGCGGTTTGCAAGTCCCAGGCATCGCGGGCGCGAAGTTCGTTGCCCGATACGATGGAGGTATCGGCCGGGATGCGGTCGTTCGCTTCCGGAACGCGCGTCGCCGTCACGACGACTTGCTCGATCGGTGATTGACTTTGCGCAAAGGCAGCGGTCGTCAAAAGACTGGCCAATGCAACAACCGGACAGCTCACGCGTCTCATGGATGCCCCTCAACGTGGCGACTTTGGATACGTACGCACTGGCATGCCTCCGCGCCACTCGCGTTTTTGCCGAGCGCCGAATTGCGAGTCGAAATCGGCAATAAGTTGCTTTGATGCCACAGAGATTGCGAGGGCGAGCGCCGCTTTCCGATGGAGAGGACGCCTGCATCGTTCGAGATGTCGTCAAAAAGGAACATAATCGCCGACTTGAAAACGACCCCATCGCGTGCGAGACAGGCGCACACTTGGCCGTTTGAGGGAAAGATGAAACGCTTCGCGTTCGCCGTTGCCGCGGCTCTTCTTCTGACGTTCTCCACGTCGTGTTTCGCCGCAGAGCAGCCTTCGCATCCGCTCATCTTTATTTCCATCGACGGATATCGCGCCGACTACATCAAGCGCGGGCTATCGCCGACGCTCAAGACGCTCATTGCCGGCGGTGTGTATGCCAACGCGATGCGGCCGTCGTTTCCGTCCGTCACGGAGCCCAATCACTACACGCTTCTGACGGGATTGCGCCCGGATCATCACGGCGTGATCGACAACAGCATGATCGATCCGGCCATTCCCGGCGAGCGTTTCGGCGAAGGCGCGATGTTCAACGACGATCCGCGCTGGTGGGCGGAAGCGACTCCTCTTTGGGTCAGTGCCGAAAAGCAGGGCGAGATCGTCGCCGCGTCGGGATTTCCCGGAACCGAGGCGCTCAACCACGATACGAAGCCGAACTATCTGCAGACCTGGAATCCGGATCTCACGCCGGCCCGCCAGACGGAGATCGTACTCGGCTGGCTGAGCCTTCCCGCAGATGTGCGGCCCTCGATGATCCTTCTGCACTACGATCCGGTCGACAATATGGGCCACGCCCATGGGCCCGATTCACCCGAGCTGAATGGCGCGTTGCGCGATGTCGATGCGGCGCTCGCCAAGCTCGTGTCCGGCCTGAAGGCGCGCAAGCTTTATGACAGCACCAACATCGTGATCGTGTCCGATCACGGCATGACGGCCACTTCGGCAGATCGCGTGATCTATCTCGACGATCTGTTCGACGTCTCGCATGCGATCGTCCCGTCCATGGGCGCCTATGGCGGCGTCGATCCGCTGCCGGGACATGAAGCGGAAATTGCGGCGGCACTTCTCACGCATCACGATCACATGACGTGCTGGAAGAAATCGGAAATTCCGGCCGCACTGCATTATGGCACCAACTCGCGCGTGCCGGCGATCTTCTGCCTGGCGGACGACGGCTGGCTGGTCGTCACACGCGCCATCGCCAAGGCCTATGGTCACCCGATGTTGGGCAATCACGGTCACGATCCGGCGGATCCCAATATGGCGGCCCTGTTCGTGGCGCATGGACCGTCGTTCAGGCGGGGTGTAACGGTCCCCGACTTCGACAATGTCGACATCTACCCGCTGCTCGCGAAGCTTTCGAACGTGACCCCGCTCGCCAATGACGGCGACGACTCGCTCATTCAGGCGGCGCTGAAGAGCCCCTAAGCCGATTACTGCTCATAGAGATCGAAGCCGGCCTTGCGGCCGCAGAGCCTCAAAGGATAACGACTACGTTTTTTGTTCGTCCGCCTGGAACGTCGCGAGATCGCCTTTCTTCACCGCGGCCCAGGAGTCCAGCTGCGCCTGCAGGTCGGCGTGAAACTTGGCGTAAATCTCCAGTTCCTGCTTCGTGGGCGAGGTGTCGGCGTCTTCCAGACCAGCGGCGAAGGCATAAATCTGTTCGTTCAACATATCCGGGAAGTTGAGATTGCCTTCCGAGCCCGTCAGGTTGACCTGCATCAACGTACCTTCGATGGGTTTCATCTTCGCCACCAGTGCATCACCTTCCGCGAGGACGGTGGCGCTTCCCGGTTTTCCATCGAGCTTCTTGTGAAGTGCGGCGACTTCGGCCTTTGCCGCGCGAATGTCGTTGACGGCGCGATGCAATGTGTCGAGGTCGTGCCAAGCTTCCACCGACAGGGCGAATTTCCGGCGCATGCCGTCTTCCGGTCCCGTCACGCGCGGATCGCGGACAATTTCGAGCGGCTGGGTCTGCGTCTCGCCGTTGACGGTCAGTTTCACCGTATAGTGACCCGGCAGCGAAATGGGACCGCGCGGCGCAAGGCCTTCATAGAAGGCACCGGGTATCTGTACCGGATCGTCGTAGCGCAAATTCCACACGAAACGATTCATGCCCTGCCCCGCCGGCAAGGTGTTGGTCGGATAGATCTGGTCCGGCCATTCCGGCGGCTGCTCTTTCGTGGCTTCCGCTTTGCTCGAAAGGTGGCGTACGAGATTGCCTTCCTTGTCGAGGATATCGATCGTCACTTCGCCCGCAGGCTTGCTCGCGAAATAATAGTCGATCAGCGCGCCGGCCGGCGGATTGGTTCCGACCGGCCTGCGCGTATCGACTGCGTCGGGATAATAGAGGCGGTAGGTATTCTGCGGCGTGTAAAGCAGGACATCGGCATCCGTCGTAGCCGATGCGATCTGGCGCAGCGGCGTCACATCGTCCAGAATCCAGAACGAACGGCCATGCGTGGCGACCACGAGATCGTCACCTTTCACCACCAGATCGTGAACCG
>PLJH01000142.1 GCA_003139615.1 Alphaproteobacteria bacterium | reverse complement strand
CTCAAATGCGATTCCCCTACCTCGCGGGGGGGGAAGATTAGAAAAAAGGCGAAGCGCGAATCTTTTTCTTAGCCTTCCCCCCTCGCGGGGGAAGGTGCCGAGCGTAGCGAGGCGGAAGGTGCCCCGCCGCCGAACTTAACTCGCCTTCGCCTTCTCGCGTTCCGCGAAATGCGGGATCAAATGTTCGCCCGCAAGCCGCGTGCTGCGCATCACCGCTTCGTGCGGGATGCTGCCAAATTGCAGGAGGCACATCATGCGGTCCGTGCCGATCTTGCGATAGACGTCCATCTTTTTGATGCAATGGTCGGGATCGCCGATGATCACGGAGTCGAGCGTCTCGGTCACCTCATGGGCTTCCTCGAAGCTCACCGTCTCGCCGCGCGCCATGCGCTTCAGGAGCGCGATGACGGGCAATTCGTCCGGCGTGTCTTCCAGGCTTGTGGGATCTCCCGCCGTGAGCGCCGCGGTCTGCTGGTTGTTGACGAGATTGCGCGCGAGCTGCGGATTAAGTCCGGCGCGAATCTGGTCCCACCACACTGCACGCGGCACCTTGAAGATGATCGGCGCGGCATGGACATACCACAGCGCCGACCACGCAGCGCCGCATTCGATCGCCTGCCTGCGCGTTTCGGCCACGTGCACAAAGGTGAACACGCCTTTCTGGTGATTGACGAACTTGCCGGCGGGCGTCTTGCACGACGCGATGCCTGCTTCGTATTCGTCCAGCATCGATTTCATGAATTCGACGGGGCTCAGCAAGGTCGTGCCCAAGACGCCGACACCGAGCTGGCCCGCCATGCGGAATGAATCCGGGCTTGAGGCTGTCTGCCACAGCCGCGGATGCGGCTTCTGCCACGGCTTGGGAACGATCTCGCGCTCCGGCATCTGGAACAGCTTCGAGTCCCACGAGAATGTGGGCTCGGTCCACATTTTGGGAATCATCTGCAGCGCCTCCCGCAACTCGTCGCGGGCAAATTCGGGATTCACCCCGAAGGTCTCCCATTCTTTGCCGCCGGATTTGGCAAGGCCAAGCTCGAAGCGTCCGCCGCTCAGGATGTCGAGCGTGGCGGCCCGTTCGGCGACGCGCAGGGGACCGTTGATTCGGAATGGCGCCAATACGCCCGCATGGCCGACATGGATCCGCTTGGTGGCCATGGCGATGGCCGTCAGCACCACTTCCGGGGCCGCGCTATAGCTGAATTCCGGGGCGCCGTGATGCTCGACCTGCCACCAGACCTCGAAGCCCGCCCGATCGGCGGCGCGGGCTTGTTCGACGGTGTCCACCAGGATCTGGCGCTCATGTTCCGGTGGCCAGGGCTTGGCGATCTGAATTTCGCAGAAGACGTCGAATTTCACGGAAAATCTCCCCTCATGTTTGTTATCTTTGGTGCGTCCGGCGCCTGGAAACTATAACACCCGTTATGGAACCGTGCAATCTTTTTATAACGACTGTTATATTATACGCCTGTTTCGAAAGGGTTCAAGAATTGGTCCGTTAACGAACAGGGGAATCGGAGCGGGAATCGTAGCTCCCGGTTGATTGCCGCAGAAAGGCACGGCATTCTCCATGTTAAGCAGGGTTCCGCTGCAGCGCACAATCGAATAGAGTTCGGCCATGCCCAGAAAAGTCGACCACAAATTGCGCCGCGAAGCGTTCCTCGCCGCAGCATACCGAACCATCAAAAAAAAGGGCCTCGAAGGCGTGACGTTTCGCGCGGTGGCGCGCGAGGCGGGATTCACAACGGGAGCGCTCGTGCATTACGTCGACTCGATAGACAAGCTTCTGGTCGAGTCTTCGGAATACGCGGCCCGCTATGTGCGCGATGACATGGAGGCGATGGAGGCGCTCCCGGACAGGCTCGAGTCGCTGCGCCAGGTGATCTATCTGTCGTTGCCGCTGGACGAGGAGCGCCGCGGCAATTGGAATTTCTGGATGGGGTTCTGGGAGCGCTCGGTGCGCAACGCGACCGTGCGGAAGCTGACCCACACGCGCTACGGCGAGTGGCTGGGCCGCTTGGAGCATCTGATCCGGATGGCACAGGAGGCAGGTGACCTCGCGGACGATATCGACGTCAAACGGGCGACCAAGACGTGTGTCGCACTGGTCGACGGAATCGCTGCGCAGACCTTGCGCTCGGGATATCCGCTTTCCGCCGACGAACAGCGCAAAATCATGGACGACTGGATCGTAGCCGCGCTGAGACCCACACGTCCATTGAGCGCCGAGCGCATTGAACGGCCGCGCCGTCCGCGCTCCAATGGCAGCCACCCGCGAGAAGCGGAGCTGGCCAAGGCCGTCTGATTTCGGAGATATCACATGTCCATTTCCTCCCTATTCGACATCAAGGGAAAGACGGCGCTCGTCACCGGCGGTTCGCGCGGGATCGGGCTGATGATCGCGCGCGGCTTCGTGGAAGCGGGCGTGAAGACCTATATCTCTTCGCGCAAGGCGGAAGCGTGCGAGCGTGCGGCGAAGGAATTGTCGAAGATCGGCGAATGCATTCCTCTCGCGCACGATCTTGCGAGCACGGCCGAAGTGCACAAGCTCGCCGACGAGGTGAAGGCGCGCGAGAAAAAGCTGCACATCCTGATCAACAATGCGGGCGCGGCCTGGGCCGAGCCGATCGATCAATATAGCGAAAGCGGTTGGGACAAGGTGGTCGATCTGAATCTGAAGGCCGTGTTCACGCTCACTCAGGCGTTGCTGCCGGTGCTGCGTGCGGCCGGAACGGCAGACGATCCCGCGCGGGTGGTCAATGTCGGTTCGATCGACGGCTTTCTTTCCCCGACGTTGGAAAGCTACGCTTATTCCGCGAGCAAGGCGGGCTGCCATCACCTGACCCAGCATCTCGCGAAGCATCTGGCGGCGAGCCACATCAATGTGAACGCGATCGCGCCGGGGCCGTTCGACACCAAGATGCTGGCGCCTGTTCTCGCCACGCGCCGTAAGGAACTCGAGGAAAGCGTGCCGCGCCAACGCATCGGCAATGACGATGATATGATCGGCGCGGCCATTTTCTTTTGCTCGCGCGCGTCGTCTTATGTGACGGGCGCAATCCTGCCGGTGGACGGCGGCATCGTGGCTGCGGCCTACACCAACAACGCGGTCGCCATCGAATAGAGGGGCTTCCCATGCAGCGTATCGCGAGAATTTTGTCGGTTGCGCTGCTGGGAGTGGGGATTGCTTCCGCGCCGTCCTTTGCAGCAGGGGTGGCACCTAAGGGCGTGTACAAGTTCGACGAGCAGCACACGCAGGTTCTGTTCGCGATCAGGCATATCGGCCTTTCGACATTCTATGGCCGGTTGGGCAAGGTTTCGGGCACGCTGAATTTCGATCAGGCGAAACCGGAAAACAGCTCGCTCAATGTCGCCGTCGACACGACCACGATCGACACGCATGTGCCGGAACTCGACAGCTCCGTGCCGAACGACCTCTTCCAGGCCAACAAATTTCCCACCGCCACTTTTGTTTCCACGAGCGTTGCGAAGACCGGCGACAACACCGGCACGGTGACAGGCAATCTCACCATCGCCGGCGTGACGAAGCCTGTCACTCTTCATGTCACTTTCAACGGCGGCCGCGGCACGGGAGAGCCCATGCAACCCTACCGCCTCGGCTTCGACGCGACAGCCACTCTCAAGCGCTCCGATTTCGGGTTGACGCACGTCATCTGGGACGGCTTCGTCGCGGACGAGGTGACGCTGATGATCGAGGCGGAGGCGGAGAGGAAGTAGCTAACACTCTCCAAAATCCGGATCAGACCGTAAGAAAATCTGGAACCGGACGGCCTATGGAGTGGAGATACGCCACCATCGCGCCGGCCACTTTGCGTACGGCGGGGCGCTTCGTCATCCGGTCGCGCCAGGCCAGGAGGCGAGGCGTCTCGCTCGTCATCGGCGCGCCTTTGCGCTCGCCGAAAAGCTGCGCCATGTAGAACGCGATGTCCGCAAAGGAATAAGTGCCCGCCAGGAATTCGCGAGTCCCGAGGGTTCGTTCCATGTCCCGATAATATTGCGCCGCCGCGTCGCAGGCGGCCTTTGCTGCGGTCTCGTCCGGCGTCTCCTCGAGATTCATCAGACAGATGACATGCGGGAAATACACTTCATCGGAGCGGTGTTCGAGCTGGCGCGCCAATGCCCGCGCCGCCGGTTGCGCCGGCCACAGGGCGGGCCCGATCCCGAGATCTTCGAGATATTCGAAAATCTGCGTGGAATCGAAAAGCTCCAGGTCGCCGTCGATCAACACCGGCACCTGTCGCTTCGGATTGATGCGCAACACGTCCGGATGTCGGGGCTCGTAACCGCGAAGCGGATCGAACGGAACCATCACAAGCTCGAAATCGATGCCCTTTTCCCGGGCTGCGATCTCGACTTTCGCTCCGAACATGCTGAGTGGTCCGGAAAATATTTTCACGAATTTTATCCCGCAGCGATCCGGGATGTTCTAGCAGGTCCTTGCACGCCGCGAATGAACGATTTCGTGAAATCGAGGAGGTGTCTGCTCACCACGCATCGATCCAGGGCAGTTTCTTCTTCTCGCGCTTGGGCGGTGTCGGCACTGAACGCAACCCCGCCATGATCCAGCGGCGTGTCTCTGCGGGATCGATCACTTCGTCGAATTCGAAGAGCGTGGCAGCGCTCAGCGCCTTGCCGCGTTCGTAGGAGCGGGCGACCATTTCGTCGTATTTCGCCTTGCGCTCTGCCGGATCGGCGATTGCCGCGAGTTCGTTGCGATAGCCGAGCTTGACCGCGCCTTCGAGGCCCATGCCGCCGAACTCGCCTGTGGGCCAGGAGATCGTGAAGAAGGGCGCCACGAAACTCGAGCCCGCCATGCCTTGCGCGCCGAGGCCGTAGCCTTTGCGCAGGATGATGGTGAACACGGGCACGGTGACATTCGCGCCGATCACGAACAGTCGGCTGTTGTGGCGCACGAGACCGGTCTTTTCGGCTTCCGGTCCCACCATGTTGCCCGGCGTGTCGCACAGCATGAGGATCGGAATATCGTAGGCGTCGCAAAGCTGCATGAAACGCGCGGCTTTGTCGGAGCCGTCGCGGTCGATCGCGCCGCCCAGATGCTTCGGATTGTTCGCGATAATGCCGATGGGACGGCCTTCGACGCGCGCGAACGCGGCGATCATGCCGGGACCGAACTGCTTGCGGATTTCGAGCACCGAGCCCGTATCGGCCAGCGTCTCAATCACCGAACGCACATCATAGACGCGCAAACGATTCTCGGGGATCACGCGGCGGAGCAGGCGCTGGTCGGCGCAATCCCATTTGGGCAGCGCGCCCTGGAAATAGCCGATATATTTTTTTGCGACGGCCACCGCTTCCGCTTCGTCCTTTACCACCACGTCGATCACGCCGTTCGGCGCCTGGACGGAGACGGGCCCCACTTCGTCGGGATGGAACACGCCGAGCCCGCCGCCTTCGATCATCGCGGGTCCACCCATGCCGATGGAGGAATTCTCGGTGGCGATGATCACGTCGCAGCAGCCGAGCAGGGCCGCGTTGCCCGCGAAGCAGCGCCCGGAATTGATGCCCACGAGGGGTACGAGTCCGCTCATTTTCGCGAACATCCAGAAGGTCGTCGTGTTGAGGCCGCCCGCGCTTTGCGCATCGGTATCGCCCGGGCGTCCGCCACCGCCTTCGGTGAAGAACACGATGGGCAGCCGCCACTTCTCCGCGATGTGGAGCATGCGGTCTTTCTTCTGGTGATTGCGCAGGCCCTGGGTCCCGGCAAGCACCGTGTAGTCGTAGGACATCGCGACGATGCGCGATTGTTCGTCGGCGAACACGTCGCCGTTGACGCGGCCGAGCCCCATCACGAGGCCGTCGGCCGGCGTGCGCTCGATCAGTTCTTCCATCGTGTTGCGGCGCAGGCGACCCGCCACCACGAGCGACGCATATTCCGTGAACGAGCCCGGATCGCAGAGGTCTTCGATGTTTTCGCGCGCGGTGCGCTGATGCGTCTTGCGGCGGCGCGCGACGGCCTCGGGCCGCGCTTCGTCGGTGGTGAAACGCTTGCGGTCGTAAAGCGCCTGGAGATCGGGGCGGATCGCATCGAGGTCGATCTCTTCGCCGGCCGCCTGATGCACGCCGCCCACTTCGCTTTCTTCGATATAGGCGAGGGGCGCGTCCTCGAACACGGTGTCGCCCGCGGCGACGGCCAGCTCGCGCACAACGCCGCTGACGTTGGCCTCGATCACATGCTCCATCTTCATCGCTTCCATCACGAGCACGGGCTGGCCGGCGCGCACGGTGTCGCCGGGCTTCACGGTCAGGCTGATGATGGTGCCTTGCAGAGGCGCGCGCAGCTCGGTCGTGCCTTCCGGCGTGTCGGACGAGCCGCGGTCGCCCGTACTTTCACCGGCTCGTTTGCCGTGCGCCAACACCGCCAACGGATCGGCGCTGTCGACTTTCACGCCGGCGCGCGACGACGACGCGCGGGCAGGTTCGAAAAAGAATTTCTGGTGCGTCGCATCGCCCAGCAACGATGCGATATTCTCTTCCACGAAACGCGTGTGCTGTTGCGCGAGGTCCGGATGGCGCAGAAGCGTTTGCAGGAATGGGATGTTGGTGGGCGCGCCTTCGATCTTGAATTCACCCAGCGCACGCCACGCCTTGTTCGCGGCTTCGGCAAGCGAGTTCGCAGGCGTGTGCACGATCAATTTCGCCAACAGCGAATCGTAGCGCGCGCTGGTGCGATAGCCGGCATAGCCGAAACCGTCGACGCGGACGCCGCGCCCAGAAGGGGGCTCATAGATCGTGAGCGTGCCGCCGGCCGGCCGCGAGGAGCCGTCCGCATTCATCGTTTCGAGATTGACGCGGGCTTGCAGCGCCACACCGCGCGGGCTCGGCACATCCTTCTGTTCGAGATGGAGATCGTGCAGCGCGCGCCCGCCCGCGATATCGAGCTGGATGCGCACGAGATCGAGGCCCGTCACTTCCTCGGTGACGGTGTGCTCGACCTGCAGCCGCGGATTGGCTTCGATGAACGCGAAACGGTCGGAACCACCGGCATCGACGAGGAATTCAATCGTGCCGAGATTCTTGTAATGCGAGGCCTTGCCCAAGGCGATCGCGGCATCGAGCAGGCGCTGATGCAATTTCTCGGGCAGGCCCAGCGCAGGCGCGCTTTCGATCAGCTTCTGGCGCTGGCGCTGCAGGCTGCATTCGCGATCCCACAGATGCGACACCGCGCCCGTGCCGTCGCCCACGATCTGCACTTCGATGTGGCGGGCGCGTTCGAAGAATTCTTCGGCGTAAAGCGCGCCATTGCCGAACGCCTGCTGCGCTTCGGAACGGCAGCGTTCGAAGGCCTGTTCGAGTTCGCCCTTATCGCGCACCACCCGCATGCCGCGCCCGCCGCCGCCCGCAAGTGCCTTGAGCATGATCGGGCCGTTCGCGGCGGTCAGAAACTTCGCGGCGGCTTCAAGCGTGACGTTGCCCGCGGTCCCGCGCAACACGGGTACTTTGGTCTTGTCGGCCAGTGCGCGGGCTTTGGTCTTGTCGCCGAACAGATCGAGCGTTTCGGGCGAAGGGCCGACAAAGATAATTCCCGCCTCCGCACAGCGCCGCGCGAAGTCTCCGTTCTCGCTGAGGAAGCCGTAGCCCGGATGGATCGCATCGCAACCGGCCTCTTTCGCGGCCGCGACGATTTGTGCGGCGTCGAGATAGGTGGCCACGCCCGAGCCGCTGAGGCCCACCGCCTTGTCCGCCTTGCGGGTATGTAACGATTGCGCGTCGTCTTCGGAGAAGATCGCGACCGTCGCGATGCCCATTTCGGCGGCACTGCGCGCAATGCGGATGGCGATCTCGCCGCGATTGGCGATCAGAAGCGTCTTCAACATGTCTTTTCGTCCAATCCCGCCGTCCAGGACGCCGGAGGGCGTTGGCCGCGTGCTGTTTCAACTGTTTTCGAGTTCGCGGGTCCGGGCGTCAAGCCCCGCCGGACCGTGCCCAAGGGCAATTCAAGAGCAATTGCGAAGCCGGCCGGATGGCGGGATAGTGGGGGGGCTCGCAACGACGGGTACGACGGCAAACATAATCATAGGGCGGAACACATGCAGTGGAATTACGGGGATTTGCTGGACGTCATCGGCCGCACGGTCAAACCGGAGTCCCCGGCTTTCGTTCACGGCGACCGCACCATCAATTGGGGCGACGCCGACCGGCGCATGAACAATCTGGCAAGCGCCCTCATCGCGCGCGGTGCTGCGCCCGGCGACAAGGTCGCGTTTTACCTGCGCAACGGCACGGAATATTCCGAGGCGATCGGCGCGTGCCTGCGCGCCCGCCTCACGCATGTGAACATCAACTACCGCTACAAGCCCGACGAGGTGCGCTACATTCTCGACAATTCGGATGCGCAGGCGATCATCTTCGGCTCGGAATTTCGCGAGACCGTGACGCAGATCCGCGACGCGCTGCCCGAGCTCAAAACCTTCATCGAAGTGAGCAATGACGGCCACCTCGCGCCGTTCGCCGAGAATTACGACGTGATCGCGGAAGAGGGTGATGGTGCTGCCCTCGGCATCAAGCGCTCCAGCGACGACATGATCTTTGTTTACACCGGCGGCACCACGGGCATGCCCAAGGGCGTGATGTGGCGGCACGGGGATCTGAGCGATCTGTGGCGCAACCGGCTTCACCGCACCACGGGTGTGGCCGTTCCGGATTCGCAGGAGCAGTTCGCGGCGATGCTCGCCATGGCGCCCGCGCGCGGCTGCGCGTTGCCGGCGTGTCCGCTGATGCACGGCACGGGCTTCATGACGGCGCTGGTGGCGCTGCTTTCGGGCGGCACGATCGTCACCGTCGACAATGTCAATTTCGATCCGCATGCGATCTGGGCGGCCGTCGAGAAGAACCGCGTCTCCGGCATGGCGATCGTGGGCGATCCGTTCGCGAAGCCGCTGCTGCGCGCTCTCGACGAAGCGCCCGGCCGCTACGATCTCACAAGCCTGATGTCGATCACGTCGTCGGGCGCGATGTGGAGCGTGGAAGTGAAGCGCGGGCTTATCAAGCATGCGCAGCAGCTCACGCTCACCGACAGCTTTGCCTCCACCGAAGCGATGGGCATGGGCAATTCGATCATGACGAAGGACGGCGAAATGCAGACCGCCGCCTTCACCTTGATGGAAAATTCCATCGTCATCGACGAGCACGACAAGCCGATCCCGCCGGGCAGCGGCAAGGCGGGGCTCGTCGCGTTGGCCGGGCCCTTGCCGGCAGGATATTATAAAGACGCGGAGAAAACCGCGCGCACCTTCCGCACCATCGGCAATGTGCGCTATTCGATTCCCGGCGATTTCGCTAGGGTGGAAGCGGACGGCACGATCACGTTGCTTGGCCGCGGCAGCAACTGCATCAACACGGCCGGCGAGAAAGTTTACCCCGAAGAAGTCGAAGAAGCGCTGAAGACGCATCCCGCGGTGGAAGACGCGTTGGTGCTGGGCGTGCCCGACGATATTTGGGGCCAGGCGGTGACGGGCGTCGTCAAGCTCGCGAGCGGCATGGAATTCGACGAGGCAAGCTTGCGCGAACATGTGCGCGCGAAGCTGGCAGGTTACAAAACGCCCAAGCGAATCGTGGAAGCGACGATTCCGCTGCGGGCGCCGAACGGGAAGGCGGATTACAAATCCGCATCGGACTTCGCGAAGCGCTCGCTGGGATTGGCCGTCTGAGCGCACGCCAGGAATAATGACAACCGGAGAAACGCCATGAAATTCACCTGGTTCAATTTGATGCCCTGGCCTTATCTGCCGGACGATTTCCGGGAGAAGAACCATTCCGTCTGGGTCGATATCGATCAGAACCTGTTCGATCCGGTGAAAAGCCATGAGGTCTACAACACCTATCTCGACCTGATGGAATATGCCGGCACGCTCGGCTTCGACGGCATCGGTTGCAACGAGCATCACCAGAACGGCTACGGCCTCATGCCCTCGCCGAACCTTATCGCGGCCGCGCTGGCGCGGCGCACCAAGGACGTGGCGATCGTCGTGCTGGGCAATTCGATTGCGCTTTACAATCCGCCGGTTCGCGTGGCCGAGGAATTCGCGATGCTCGACTGCATTTCGGGCGGACGCCTCGTGGCGGGCTTTCCCGTCGGCACTTCGATGGACACGAATTTCTGCTACGGCCAGATCCCGGCGCTCACGCGCGAGAAATACCAGGAGGCGCACGACCTGATTATGCGCGCCTGGCATGAGCGCGAACCGTTCGCATTCAACGGCCGCTACACCAAGTTGCGCCATGTGAACATCTGGCCGCGGCCCATCCAGCAGCCCAATCCTCCTATCCACATTCCCGGCGGCGGCTCGGTCGAGACTTATGATTTCTGCCTCGACAACACCTATTCCTATTCCTATCTCTCGTTCAGCGGCTACATCCGCGCCAAGGCGCTCATGTCGGGCTATTGGGAGCGGGTGGCGCAGCGCAACACCGCCGATCATTCGCCCTATCGCGCGGGCTTCGCGCAGACGATCCTCGTCGCGGACACCGATGCGGAAGCCGAGCGGCTCTACAAGGAGCATGTGCTCTATTTCTACAACCGGTGCCTCCATGTGTATCCGGGCTTCGCGGATGCGCCGGGCTACCGCACGATCAAGACGATCCAGTCGGGCGCTCTCTCGCAATATGCCCCGCCCAAGGGCTATGCCGACGTCACCTGGGCGGAGCTCAATGAAGGCGGCCATGTGATCGCGGGCAGCCCAGAAACCGTGCGCCAGAAAATGGAAGAGCTCGCGAAGAGCCTCCATGTGGGCAACATCTTCTGCCTCATGCATGTGGGCAACATGCCGAAAGAGAAATGCATGTATTCCACCCAGCTGTTCGCCGAGAAGGTGATGCCCAAGCTGCGCAACGTCTTCCCCGATTATGCGGATGACGACCGCTTCTGGTGCAAGCCGATCGCGAAGCGCGTGACGCCGGGAAACCTGCCCGCCGAGCGCGACCTCGCAGCACTCAACGCGTCGCATTGAGGGGATGGCCATGCAGCTCAAAACCGTTCACACCCCGCATGTCCCGGTGCGTTATTTCGAAGGCGGCACCGGCGCGCCGCTCCTGTTCCTGCACGGCGCAGGCGGCCTCGTGGCGGGCGACCCGTTCTTCGCCAAGCTCGCGGGCAAATATCATGTCTATGCGCCGCTGCTTCCCGGCTATGGCGATTCCGAGGAATGCCACGAGCTGCGCGACATGCTCGATTTCACGCTCCACAATTGGGACGTGGTCGATGCACTGGCGCTGAAGAAGCCGATCATCGTGGGCCATTCGATGGGCGGCATGATCGCGGCCGAGATGGCGGCCATCGCGCCGCACGATGTCGACCGTCTGGGCCTCATCGCGCCCGCGGGCCTGTGGCTCGACAATCACCCGATCCCCGACCTGTTCGCGACGATGCCTTACGATTTTCCCAAGCTCCTGTTCCACAATGTGGAGGCGGGCGCGGCGCTCTTCACCGCCGGGGTCGCGTTCGACGATCCCGAATGGCTCAAGAGCTTCCTGGTGAGCAACGCGCGCCAGCTCGGCATGGCGGGCAAGATCCTGTTCCCGATTCCGGAGCGGGGTTTGTCGGCGCGCCTCTATCGCATCCGCGCGAAAACGATCCTCGTGTGGGGCGACAGCGACAAACTGATCTCCCCCATCTACGCCGAAGCCTTCAAGAAAGGCATCAAAGGCGCCGAACTGGTCGCGATCCCGGAAGCGGGCCACATGGTGACGATCGAGAAGCCCGACCAGGTGATGGCGGCGCTGGGAAGGTTGGGGTAGGGGGACTATTCGCAAAAGCGCACGCCTTCAACCTCTCCATGGCGGCCCTCCGAGGCGGCCATCCAGCTGCCTCGCGTCTGCGAGGCGATTCATTCTCGTGGACAACGCCCCTGGAACACAGACAAGAAGAAGGAGGCGGTGAATTTAAACGCCGCGTCGGTGGGCGCTAGGATTTCTGTTTATCGTTCAATGCCGAGTTCTGCCGCTGTGAAGGCGTTGGCAATTGCCGCTTGATAAAGTGTGTCGAGTTCTTTGCCTAAAACCAGCAAACTAGCGATACGCTGAATCATTTGGCGAAACCATTTTCGTTCATTGTCTGTCAAGCCATGACCATCACGACGGTCTGCCTGACGATATGCAAGCCACTTCTTCAGGACTGGATAACCGCCAAGTTGATAGAGCCACACTGCTTCAGGCACGTTAGCGAAAAATGTGGCATCATTGATGTGAAGGTCACCGGTACGGCTTCCCCATACAAACTCACCCCAAACGTCTTCTGGCATCTCTTCAAAAGAGAAGGGCCGCGGTTTCCAGCCTCCGCGTGAGCCACCCCAATAAGAAACGCTGATCTTAAGGTCAGACGGATGAATGTTCTCTCCGTCTTTACGCTTGAGCGGGCCAATCACAGCAGCGTGGTCATGGCCAATAACTGCCTCAATAACCTCTCGTGCATCACGATGCGCGTCCAGAAGGCGCGTAACTTGTTCGCCCTTAACTACAACTCTCTCGAAAAGATCGCGGTCCTTCGGGATTGGAAGATGCGCCCAGTCTGCCGAAAGTGCGCTTTTGTGTTCGGACTGATAAGCCGGAGCATAGAGTATCGCAAAACCAATCCGGAAGAGTTTGCCTACAAACGCGCGCGCGTCCTCATTCCTCCGTTCTCCGGTGAGATTGAAATGTTCTCGGAGCACCCGCCACGTTTTTTCGCCAATGTTTGCATCACGATCTGACAACAGATCGTCGCCGCGGGTTTCACGAGGAAAAATTACTGAACCGCGTTCATGCACATGTAGATTTGGAAGATTCGTCGCGAACACCGGTCGCGTCTCAGATACCTTACGGGGCTCCGGAACGGTGATAAATAGCTCATTCGAGGCAATATTGGCTGCCAGGTCAGGTCTATGCTCGTTCAGCCATTTGTATCGGTCCGCATAATAAATAAATCTCTGATCTAACGGGAATGCGAGAAAATTCATTACCGACGTCGAACGGAAATGGCCTTCAGACTTTAGTCCTTCCCACGCCGTCTCCGGATCATATCTGGAGCGCTTGGTTACTATTTCGGGATAGTTGAATCTCGCGTCGTCAAAAGATTTCGAACCAAAATATCCCTTGAGGCGATTTGCAATTTCGTCATGCGTGTAGCCGATGATTCCGCCGTCAACGCCGCGATTGTGATTCACACCTTGATACGATATGGGAAATAATTCCTCCAGACTTGGCCAAGCCTCGAAACCGCCCTCCACCATTGTAGGCGAGAGACGCCAGCGGTTTTCTGAGGTGGGGCTAATTTGAATATAGGGTGTAGAGCCTCCGCCAGTTCCGGCGGGCAAAGCAGCAATAAGCTCGGCACGTTTGTCTTTAGCGAGTCCCCATAGATCGCGGTATAACACTTCCGTCCCAGTCGGGCTTAGTTTCGCATCGCGGCGTTTTATCCAAGTGGAGATCACAGTTCCAGGTTGTATGCCACCTGGGTCCATATCCGTCGTAAAGATGCTTTGGTCAGAAGTCCCCGCACCTGAAAGGCCGGCGGGGATAACCTTGCCTGTGCGGTACTTGTCGCCATTTAGGTTGTCGATCCAAACTTTATTGAAATTTGACAAAAGCGACTTTCGCATTATCGGATGCGAGCGCCCGGTCAAATACGACGAATTCGAGATATACGATACAATCCCATATTCGGCCGCTTCGCCGATCCGCTCCTCCGCCACTCGGAAGAAGCGAATGTAGAGATCATCAAGAAATTGCTTGCGAA
The DNA here is from genome assembly GCA_003139615.1 of Alphaproteobacteria bacterium. Taxonomy (GTDB): domain Bacteria; phylum Pseudomonadota; class Alphaproteobacteria; order Micropepsales; family Micropepsaceae; genus Rhizomicrobium. Next base: position 10,812 of record PLJH01000142.1, on the reverse strand, counting down.
TCCCGTATTCGAGATATAGCGCGCTTTGTCCTCGTTGTTTCTTTTTTGGTTTTCCAAACTCGTCGCGTCTGACCTTTCCGGTTTTCCTATCGATATCGGCGACGAGTTCTATTCCCTTATAGTGAGCTACTAATTCTGCTTCTTCCGATTGGGCCACGCCTGCAAACGCGTCATATGGTGGATTACCAATCACAACAATGATCTTCGCTTGGCGCTTCACCTCTTGAGACGCGTCAAATTCCTCCTTCATCTCTGGAAAGGCTAGCTTAATATCACCACTATCGCGCCAACCTGATAGAGAGTTCGTCAAGAAAACCGCCAAACGATCGGGAAGAGTAGGCTTTGCGCCGAGACTGTCGAGTAGGAGATAGAGCTGTAACTGAGCTACGGCGAAAGGCGCGGTCAATATCTCGAAGCCGATGACGCGCTCACAAAATGCACGAGACAATTCGAGGCCGATGGAAGAACTCTCGCCGTCGCTTGCCGCCTCTTCGGCGATGCAGCGCGCAACTTCCAATAGGTACGCGCCAGTGCCACAGCATGGATCTAAGATTACTACATCTGGGTCGGAAAGCCCCCTTGGTCTTCCGAGTTCGTTCTTGAGAATGTTGTGTACTCGGCGAACTTGATAACGAACAATTTGTGCTGGCGTGTACCATACGCCCAAATCTTCTCGAAGCATTGGATCAAATGCCTCGAGAAACGGTTCATAGAAATAGGTGATTGCAGCTGCAGATGTCTGCTCGTCTAAACTGGGAAACGTCATTCGAGCGCGAAACAATGATCTGTCAACGCGATTTAAAGTTGCAATAGCTCGAGCAAGATGACTTTCGAGGCCCAATGCGCGGAGGCGCTTCGGATGTCGAATGTCGTGTAGGAGTGCATCAAGAAACGGTATCGGTAAATGAGCGTGAGCGTCATCGATTTCAAATTGAGCGCCAGAGTTGGCTGTTTTGTCCCACAAAACCCACGCGGCGAAGAGCGAATAAAATGCGGTCTGGACCAGCGACGAGCGAAAGAACCTATCTCCTTTCTCATCGTCAATATTGAACGACAGTCCAAGCGCCTGCCGATAATCGTCCAAAAGAGGTCTTACTGGTGAAAGATCTTCGGGGAGGTTGTCCTTGGCGTCTCGCGCCTGACGGGCGAGTACCTTCGCCAAGATGGCCGGATCGGCAATCGGCGCATAGTCTGTGACAGCTCTCTCAATGATTTCGAGAAAGTCAGATGCGGTTGTTGAGTCTACTTTGGCACGTGGTCCCGCACCCGCGACTGCGGACCAAAGATCGACAACCTTGACCAACGATCGTTCTTCGGGAGGCACCGTTTTAGTGGCGGAATGATCATAGTTAGGCATGCATGTCAGCAGGCCAAAGCCCCGGACATTGCAAAGAATAACAACACCCGTCTTCGCGAGATACCGACCGATTTGATCGTTCTGTTCGGTTGACGCCGCGAGTTCGTCGAGCTCAAGATTCCGCTTCACCTCACCGAAAACGCCAACAAATAGCTTATCGTCAATAAGCACAAAGTCGGGGATATCCCGCGCTTTGCCTGCTGTCTCGGACGTATTCATTCTGACCTCGAAGGGCAATTGCTGCTCCTTCAAGATTTCAAATACCAAGGTTTTAATCGCAGGGTAAAAAGTGTTTTCTGTCGAAGACGGCATAGAATCGAGATGTCGCGTCTCGAGAACGTATTTCAATACCGCATTTGTTATGACCTGCGTGTCCATTACTCGCTCATGGAGAGTGCTATTTTGTTATTCTATGCATCACTGTCGTCGGCGAATCAAAGCTACAACGATATTGGAATCGGGGTAAGGGGTAGTAGGGGGTGTAATACCAACTCCATCGCCGCAACTGTTCTGGCATGACAGTCGGACTTGCCTAGTCGATTGCGACTTATGCCGCGGCTTTGCCGTAAAGGTCCTGGGCTCGTTCACGCGAGAGCGACTCGTACCACGCCTGAAACTGCGGTGAGAGCCGATGGTGGCGCTGGGCCCAATAGGCTTTATAGCCGGATGTCGCCGCGAAATCGGTCGCGGTTTTCCCGGCGCTGTGCTAATGCTCGTTGTCGAGCTGTCCACGCCGCCATTGCAGGCGAGCGCCTTCGAAGAAGCGCAGCGTTGCGCCGGCAAAGGCGCAGAAGCGGACGCGCTCGTCGTCTGTCAGGCTGTCAACGTCGAGAGCCCACGCCTCCAAACGCGCGCAAAATTTTCGCATTCAGATGAATGCGGGGACGGCTAATATATTTTCTTGAGGCGAGTTCAGCCTGATCTGGCTGGTGGGCCAGGATCGGCGCTCACTGCTTCCGCCATTCGAGAACGGTTTCGCGCGCGAAGTCTTCATAAGAACGCGGCGCGTGACCCAGCAATGCCGTCAAGGTCGCGAGATCGCCTTTTTCCGCCGCGAAGCCGCGTTCGAGATAGCCCTGGAACATCATACGGATGTCGAATGCGGACCACGAGGGCGCACGTTCGCGCGTTTGTTTCTCGAACGCGTCCATATCGTGGCCGGCATAACGGATGCTGCGTCCCAGCTCCGCACTCCAGATCGACGCGATCTTCGGTCCACTCAAGACGTCCGGCCCGTTGAGGTTGTAGGTCTTGCCGTGGTGCCCGTCTTGCGTTAGCGCGATGGCGGTGGCTTCGGCGATATCCCTGATGTCGACGGCCGAAATGCCTTCCGGGCCGAGCGGCATCGGATAAACGCCCCCACCCGTCAGCGCGTCCTTCAGCGACGCATCGTTCTGGAAAAAATAGTTCGGGCGAATGATGGTGAACGGAAGATCGAATTCCCGCAATGCGCTCTCGATGGCCAGCTTCGACGCAAAATGCGGCACATCCTTGAAGTGCTCGACGCGGAAAACCGAATGATACACGATGTGTGACAGCTTCGACTTTTTCGCCAGGTCGTAGGCGATCAGGCCCTGGGTTAATTCATCGGGCGTGACGGCGTTCAGCAAATAGAGTTTGTCGACGCCATCGAGCGCCTTTTGCACGGACACGGGATCGAGCAGATCGCCCACCGCGGCCTCCACACCGTCCGGCAAGGCTGTCCCTTCCTTGCGAACGAGAACGCGAATCGCCACATCGCGCTTCTGGAGTTCTTTCACGACCTCCGAGCCCACGCGGCCGGTTCCGCCGGTTACAAGAACTTTCATGGGAAATGCCTTCGATTGGCCACGGGGCGCATGCCGGGCATCCGGCTACCGTGTGATACGTTAACGGACGCCGGCAGGTGTTCGATCCACGGCGACCGCGAAATTCGGCGACGATCGGGGTTGGGGCAGGGAACATTCCACCCGCCCCTTGAGGGCGGGTCGAAAAATTCGAAGAATTTTTCGGGGCGGGGAACGTTGACGCAGCACCCCTCCCCGAAATTCTATTTTCGCTGACGCTCAAAGACAATTTCGACCCGCCTCAAGGGGCGGGTGGGAAAAGGCTTCACGCGACCCTGACCACCCGCAAGCTTGCACCCGGCAATGAGATCGTGATGCAGGTGCCTATGAGAAATGGGGTGACTGAGAAATGGGATGCCAGCGCCAACGGTCCCCTCGCGTCGCGAGAGGTGCCCGTGTCACGGCCCGCCCGTCTGGTTGGTTACGACTCGTGTCACCGGCCTGCCGTAAAGCTCCTGCGCGCCGCCTTGTGACAGCGCCTCATACCACTCCTGAAATTGCGGGGACATCCAATGATGCCGCTGGGCCCAATAGGCTTTGTAGCCGGATGTGGCCGCGAAGTCGGTCGCGGTTTTCTCGACGTTGTGCCAATGCTCGTTGTCGAGTTGTCCGTGAAGCCATTGAAGGCGCGCGCCTTCGAAGAAGCGCAACGTTGCGCCGGCAAACGCGTAAAACCGGACGCGTTCGTCGTCCGTCAGGCTGTCGATGTCGACGAGCCCGCGTCGCCAGATATGTGCAAAATCTGCGCATTCGACAACGGACATCGTGATCTGCTGCCAATTCTGCGAATGCGCCTGCGAGGCCGCGGCTCTGACGGCTTGCGTGTTTTGCCGCAACTGGAATCCGACAAAAATCAGCGACGCCAGCACGGCCACGCCGTTGACAAAACTGCCGACGGCTGCAAGGTCCGAAAGCGACATGCGATGTCCCCTTGAAAGACCGGCGGCATAGCTGTTTAAGCGCAAGGAAAAAGAAATTTCCGATATATGTTGTGCGCTACGAGTTTGAAATCGATGGTGAGTCGGTTGTCCCGTTCGTTGATGAAGATGGCACAGCATTCCTTGAGATGAAGGACGTCGCGCTATCCGTGCGAATGAAGATCGCGGCTCGGCTCCGTGCGAGCGATCAGGTTACTGAGTCAAAGGAAGGAGCATGAGTTGTCCGACGAAGATCTAATCGTCATCCCGCTGCCGACGCACAAAGGCGGCGTGACCTATGCGGTGGCGCGGCTGGTGCGCGAACGCGAGGGCGTGTTTGCCGAAGCGATCGTCGCGGTCCCGGAGACGAATTTCGCGCCGCCGCAGCGCGTTGCGCTCTCGGCCTGCAGTTTGGCGCAGCTCAAGCCCGGCGCGCCCGCGCATCGGCCGAATTTGTATCTCTACGAAGGCATGATCCTGCCGCCGCCTCCGGGGGCTCGGCCGCGGGACGGGCTGAACTAAGGCGGCACGTCGTGCATCCCCTGCCGCTCTGCGTTCCGACCGAAGGCCGGAACATCGTGCCAATTCCGTCAAATGGCGTATCGTGTCCGGAAATGCGCTGCTTGTGGTCAATGGGAAAATCGTGACTCGCGCCTATGCCGTCATCGACAATTTTTTGTCGCCTCAGGAACATCTGGACCTGTGGGCTGCGTTCCAGGAAACCGCTTTTTCCCACCACGATGTCGGCGCATGGAACCGATCCTATCAACTGACGGACGGCGAAAACCTTGTCAGTTCGGCGTTTCAACCGCGCAAGCCGTCGCTGCGGGACGGCACAGCCGGTGGTTCGCCGGCGCAGCCATTGCTGCGCGCGTTGTGCGAAAAACTGTCTGCGCTGATGACCGTTAGCCAACCGCCTATTGCGATTGATCCATGGACGGGCTTCAGCGTGTCGGCCTGGACCTATCGTCCCGGCATGGGTCTCGAATGGCACAGCGATACCGGCTGGCTTGGTGCGTATATCTATTACGTGCACCCGGTCTGGCGCGCGTCCTGGGGCGGCGAATTGCTGGTGGCGACGGACGACGATTCGTCGGCCGGCATCGAAGCGGCCTGCGGGACGGGCCACGCGCTCATCTATCCGCAGCCGAACCGTCTGGTGCTGTTGCGCGGCGGCACCCGGCACTGCATCAAGAAGGTCGAGAGCGCGGCCGGCCAAGCGTACCGCGCCAGCGTGTCGGGCTTCTTCTTCAACGCGGGCAACGCGTCGGATTAGCCCGCTATCCTTCACGGACGTGTTACGGGCGCGGTGTCGGTGTCGATGCCAATGGCTGCGCGCGCAACTTTACGATGCAGCGCACTGGCTGACAGGGGAACGTGACGGCCCTCGAAAGTTCTCGCTGCCGTTATTTATCTGTTTGGCAGGAGGGTGCCGGGATCATGTCGGTGAAGACGAAGCCGTCGCGCTCGACGGTTTCACCGATGCGCACGGGAATCTCACGCGCAAACATCGGCCCCGCCGTCACCGCCGTGTGGAATTCGCCGTTCTCGCCGCAGGGATCGATGCCGTTCGGCAAGTCGCGCAGGAAATCCATATCGAAGCGCCGGCCCGCGAAGCTGCGGTCGAGTTTGCGCGGATCGAGGCAGGCGATGCGCGCGGAAAGCCCGCTTGCGATCATCTCGCGGGCGAGGCTTCCGGTCTCGCGTTTCCACAATGGGAAGATCGGCTCCATTCCCGCGGCCGACAATTTTTCGATGCGATAGGCGCGGATGTCTTCCAGATAGAGATCGCCGAACACGATGTGGCGGATACCTTGCGCCTTGATGCGTTCGCAGGCTTCTTCCATGCGCGCTTCGTAGATATCGTTGGGGCAGGGGCTTGGGATCGGCACCTTGATCGCGGGCAGCCCGAGCGCCGCGATCTGGCGGTCGAGCAGGGCCGCGCGCACGCCATGCATCGCCACGCGGTCATAGACTTCGTTGATGGTCGTGAGAACGCCCGCGATCTCCGCGAGGCCGAGGCGCCGCGCCTCATGCAGCGCATAGGCGCTGTCCTTGCCCGAACTCCAGGATACGAACGCTTTCGGCGGCATGGCGCGATCTCCGCCACGAGAAATAGAGGGGAATACCAAGGGTCACAACAGGGCGAAATTTTATTTCACGCACAAAGGCATCGAAAGAGGGTCTGGCGATGAAATACGAGGAGCGTCGAAGCAGTTCTGTGAAATTATGGTTTGTGTCGATGGGCCGCGGGCGTCCCCGCCCGCATCGCGAAACCTGCACGGGGCATGCGGGCAAGATGCTCCGGTTCCTAAACAGTCTTCTCTGTCGTCCACGGCTTCACATACGCGATCCGGCAATAGACACCGTCGGGCGGATATTCGATGGTGACGCTGCCCGTTTTCTCGCGCGAGGTGACCGATTTGATCACCCGGTTGCCGAAGCCTTCGCGCGTGGGCGGTTCGGGCGGCGGGCCGCCTTGCTCTTTCCACTCGAACACCACGTCGTCGCCTTCGATTCCAGGCGCGACGGTCCAGGTCAGCGAGATCGTTCCTCCAGTCACGGACAATGCGCCGTATTTGAGCGCGTTGGTCGCAAGCTCGTGCACCGCCAGCGCCAGCCCGCCGCCGAGATCCTCCGAAAGCCGCAGATCCGGACCCGAAATGCGGATGCGGCTGGATTTCTCCTCGTCGAACGGAACGAGCGTCGCGCGCACCACCGCATTGGCGTCGATCGCTTCGCGGTTGCCGGCCAGCAGCAGATCGGCCGCGGCGGCCAGCGCATGCAATCGTCCGAGAAAGCGCTTGAGGAATTCCTGGACGGCCGGCGTGTCCTCCTCGCGCCGTCGCGAGTTCTTCGCCAAAGCCTCGATGACCGTGATCAGATTCTTCATGCGGTGGCGCAGTTCGCCCACCATCAGTTCGCGCTTTTCGCTCTCGATCTTGCGCTCGTGAATGTCGTGCAAGGTGCCGACCCATTCCACGATCCCGCCCTTCTGATCGCGCACGGGCACACTGCGCAGCCGATGCCAGCGCCAATCGCCCGCCCGCGCATCATGCACGCGCACCTCGCGCTCATAGGCTTCCGCGTTGTCGGGCTGCGCGCCTACAGGCAGATGCGGCCGATCTTCGGGATGAACGGCCTCCGTCCAGCCGCCCTTCCGATAGGCCGACCATTCCATGCCCGTCAGCCGCTCCCAGCCGGGATTGGGACGAAGCGGTTGACCCGCGCCGTCGGTCACGAAGAGAAGCGCCGTCGCGGACTCGACTAGGTGCATCAGCCGCATTTCCGTGCGCCAGCTGTCGCGCACAGCCGCGCGCGACAGAACGGCCGCGATATAGAGAAAGACACAGCAGAAGACGAACATCGGCAGGCCGGGACCGTGATGCGCGAGCCCCAACCCGTAATCCGGGTCGCTGCGGAACCACCACGCGACGCCCGTGCCCACGACCAGCGCCAGCAATCCGCTCGCCCATCCCGTTACGAAAGCGGCGAGGAAGATGGCCGGCGGATAGAGCAGCAACGCGTAGCCCGAGCCGGGATTGGGCGCGGTCGCATCGATGGCGAAGGCGATGGCAAACGCGACCAGCACGACGGCTGCGCGCATGAGGCTCGCATAAGGACCTTGCGAATCCGCTCCCGCTCCGAAGATGAAGCGAAGAAGCGCAGAGCGTGCGCGCGAAATGGCGGATTCGAAAATCAGTGTGGCCTCGGTCCGGCGATGGAAATAAATCGATTATGCACCCGCGTCTCGCACGGGCGCGCTGTCGACACAATAACATGCCATAATCTGTCCCGAACAGTAGCGACGAGCCGTCCCGAAATGGGAGAAAGCTGGACCGCAATGCCGGCCCCGGGGGCCTAGGAAAACAGGAAATCGTGCGTGGTGAGCTGGGTGAGCTTTGTGCCCAGGAGCACAATATCGTCCGTCGCGTCAAGCGTGATGACCACGTCGTTGCCCACCTGCGCCATATGCGATTGAAGAGCTGTGTAACTCGCGAAATCGTCGCCGGCGAAATCGATGATGTCGTACGTGGTGTGGTGGCCGGTGTAACCGGCGAAGCCGGCGATCTCGTAGTGGCCGAACTGGCCGCTGAAATCGAACGTGTCGGAGGCGGACGCGACGATCTCTCCCGCCACGGTGCCGGTGCTCATGTTCAGCGTGTCGCTGGCACCGAGATCGAGATTGCCGTGGATCGTGCCCGTATTGGTGAAGCTGTCGTCCGTGCCGAGCGTGACCACGCCGTGGATCGTGCCGGAATTGGTCACCGTGTCGCCGGAGCCGTCGAAGATCACCTTGCCGGTGATCGTGCCCGAATTGTCGAGCGTGCTGTGCGTCGCGAAATAGACCGCGCCGTGGATGATGCCGGAATTCGTGAGGATCGCCGATTGCTCGTTGATCGTCCCCAGGATCCTGCCCATGTTGTCGATCGTGTCGGTGAGGGCATTGCTGTCTGCGATGCCGCCCGTAATCGTTCCCGCATTTTCGATCGACGCGTCGCCCCCGGCCTGAATGCCGCCGTCAATCGTGCCGCTGTTCGCGAGGGAATCGCCATAGGCGAACACAACGCCGTTGGCGATTTTTCCGTCGGAATTTGTCACCGTGTCGTAATTGCCGAGCGTGACCACGCCGCTGATCGTGCCGGAATTGGTGACGGTGTCTTCGCTGCTGCCCGAAAGATCGATAGCATAATTGCCGCCCGCGGCTGATATTTCGCCATTGTTGGTGATCGTATTGCCGTTGCCAGAAAGCAAGATGGCTGCGTCGCTGACGGCGCTTACGTGGCCGCCGGTTTCGATCAGAATGTTGGAGCCGCCGGCGCTGGACGCAGAGCCGATTCCGCCGGTGATCGTCCCGCTATTCGCAACGTCCAACTCGCCGTCCCCGGAATCCCATATGGCGAAAACATTCGATGGCGATTCGACCGTGCCGCTGTTGCTGATCTTGTCGATCGCGTCGGATGGAGTGTCCAGCGCGATAGCGTAATAGGTGTAGCCTCCGTAGATGCCGCCACCATCGATGACGCCGCTGTTGACGATCAAGTTGCCGCCGCCCCCAAATTCAATATCAGAAACGTCGCCGACATTCGTGACCGTGGCGTTGCCGCCTCCAAGGTCGATCACGGTGGTAATATTGCCGGCCGCTTGGTTGAAGATGGTGCAGTAGCCGCCGGACGGAGAAACGACGCCGCTTATCATGCCGCTGTTCGTGATGTACAACGGGCCTGTGCCTGAATCGTAAATCCCTTCATATCCATTGCCCCCCTCAATCGAGCCGCTATTGGTGATGGTCGTGCCGTAAAATCCGGTCGAATCTAGTATGACGGCCTCTGTGGCCACGCCAATAATTTGGCCGGCGTTGGTGATGACGTTGTAGCCGGCAGCGAGCTGGATCGCTGCATTGGTATTCCCGATCACGACTCCGGTTGCACCCACCATGATATTGTTGTAGGCGCTGGAGCCTGTGAAAGCGATCCCGTATTGATTGCCCCACAGCGTTCCGAGGATATCGGCATTAATGCCGGCGCCGGCGCTATAAGCGCCGTCATAGGCGCCTCCGCCAGTCCCGCCATAAACGTTCACGCCGGCGACAATCGTCAGGTCGTCTCCGCTGCTGTCGGTCAGAACGACGCCGTTGCTCGATGCGTTGTAAATGTTTGTGGTTTCAACGACTGTCGCCATATTAATCTCCTGCGGTTGCATGACAGCGGCACTGGAGTCGCGTCACTCCTCGCGCGACGGCGACGCGGCGCTTTCCGCGTCGCAAATCGCGCTCACGTTGTGTTCAACGTGAACCGGGAGGGCCTCAAACGCCAATCAAACGATCTCAAAAGTTCTCAAATCCGCGGAATACGCGGCTTTCAGAGGCACGAATGTCAGGATGGTGACAGGCCCGCATATTCGCGGGTGGCGTCCTGAAGGACCGGCAGATCCTTGTCGGCATCTTTCCACAGGGAAAAGATGCTTCTGATAGGCTGCCCGGCTTTGGTCGATCCGGCCCTCCGAGTGAAGCGCCCGCGCGAGCCCCAACCATGCCAAAGGATAATGCGGCGAGGAAGATGGCCGTTGGATAGAGCAGCAACGAATAGCCCCAGCCGGGATTGAGCGCAGTCGCATCGATGGCGAAGGCGACGGCAAACGCGACCGGCACGACGGCCGCGCGCATGAGGCTCGCATAAGGACCATGCGAATCCGCCCCCGCTCCGAAGATGAAGCGAAGAAGCGCAGAGCGTGCGCGCGAAATGGCGGATTCGAAAATCAGTGTGGCCTCGGTCCGGCGATGGAAATAAATCGATTATGCACCCGCGTCTCGCACGGGCGCGCTGCCGACACAATAACATGCCGTAATTTGTCCCGAACAGTACAGCGACGAGCCGGCACTGTCTCACTTTGAAATTTGACGGGTAGCCCGGCAAGACCCATGCTTAGCGGTAAGCATGGAAAGAGGCGACCATGACGTTCATAACTGGTGACGTTATTCCAGACCCGCACAGTTCGCGTTCCTTCCGGGTAATTTTCAAACGGGGTGATGAGACGATTGTCGAATGGACGGTCAATTCAGAAGCGGAAGGAAGGATTCAAATCATCGTGGGCTTGAAGGAGATGCAGAGGCGTTATGATCCAGATGGGCCGATCCGACCGATATCGTCGCGTTGATGGATGCACGCGCCAAAGCCCCGAAGCGTCCGGCTAGAGCGGTTTTGGAATGAGT
>PLJH01000097.1 GCA_003139615.1 Alphaproteobacteria bacterium | reverse complement strand
TCTCAAATGGGGCGAGGCGCTGTTGTGGTCGGACAACAAGGCTGAAGCGCGAAAACAATTCGACCTCGCGCGCGCTCTCGATCTCACGGCATCGGAAAACTCGGAACTCGGGCGTTTGGGAGATGTGCATGGCTGAGGAACCCGATCAGGAGCAGGGCGCGGCGTCGACTGGGGCCGTCGATCCCATCGCCGTCGCCCTAAGTGGAGCGAGCCGCCACAAGGCCGATCAGTTTCTCGACGAACAGATTAGGCTTGCCCGCCTTCAGGCTGCGGATATGGAGCGCGAAGACAGTGTCCGCCACTGGTCGCTGCGCGTGCGCCATATTAGCGACGTTCTGAAAATGTCGTTCGAACTCGCCATAGCGGTGATCGCGCTTGCCATCGTGACGTTCATCGCAAGCGCGATCTGGAGCGCGGCGGAGGATCACGGGCTTGTCGTCGAAGCTTTTCAGGTGCCGCCCGAGCTCAGCCAGCGAGGCCTTACGGGCCAGGTGGTCGCCGCCCAGGTGCTCGACAAACTGGCGGCCATGCAAACCGCAACGGCTTCAGACCGTCCTGCGCAAACCTACCAGACCAACTGGGGCGACGATCTCAAAGTCGAGATTCCGGAGACCGGCGTCTCCATTTCCGACCTCAGCCGCTTCCTCCGCCAATGGCTGGGGAATCAGACCCGCATCTCCGGCGAAGTCTTCCGCACGCAAGCCGGCCTGACCATCACGGCGAGGGTGGGTGCGAACGCCGGCGATCGCTTCACGGGCACGGACGCCGATCTGGACCGGCTTCTGCAACAATCCGCCGAGGCGATTTATCGACACACCCAGCCCTATCGTCTGGCGGAATATCTGGGGGAGCACGACCGTAGGGACGAGAGTCTGCGGATCTTCATCGCGCTTGCCGACGGACCTCCCGGCGAAGACCGAATCTGGGCAGACCACAGCTTGCAGTTTGCGCTCATGGACATGGGCGACGTACCCGGTGCCGTGGCGCGAGCCCAGGACGCCGTGCGCATAGCTCCCGATAGCGGGGCCGCGTGGGACGGCTTGGGCGAGACCGAACGCAGCCTTGGACATGACGAAGCTGCGTTGGCGGCGTTTGAGCACGCCCTCCCACTATCGCGCCGCAATTCGGATGGCGAACCACCAGGCGTGGCGGCAGGCCTCGTGGCTTGGCAACAGGCCTACGCCGCGAGGTACCGCGGAGACTTCCGGATGGCGGCCCCGGAATTCGAGCGCGCGGCAGAAACAGATGCGTCTCTAGGCCTTACGCCGATCAGCCCTTTGACTGAATCGGTGAGAGACTTCGGGCTCGATCATGACGGGCCGGCCGCCGATGTCGCGGAGGTGGCTGTCCAGTCGGCTATCCGGGCGGCAAAAGCGCGCTTCGGCGCGCCTATCACAAACTTGAATAGCTTACCGCAGGCCGAGCTGGTCGCCGATATCGGTCTTGGTCGATGGCTTCAAGCGAGCGGCCCCGGCCAGGCGATACAAGCACTTCTGGCCGAGCCGACGGCGCCATCGAAGGAGCCTGTGTCCGGCAAAGAGAGACTGAAGCGCAGCTTGGCGTACTTCGCCTACGCGAATGCCATGACCGGAGACATGGCGGGCGCCGTGGCGATGATCCGGGCGACGCCGCTCGACTGCTACGACTGCATACGGATGCGCGGCAAAATCGCTGCGGCCGGCGGTGGCTGGCCGGATGCCGAGCGCTGGTTCGCTGAGGGCGTGCGCCAGGCGCCTGACATTCCCTTCGCTTATTTCGATTGGGGCGCGATGCTGCTGGCGAAAGGCGATTACGACGCGGCAATCGCGAAGTTCATGCTCGCCAATCAAAAAGGCCCGCACTTCGCCGATCCGCTGGAGATGTGGGGTGAGGCGCTGATCGCGAAGAACCGCTCCGACCTCGCGCTCGCGAAATTCGCGGAAGCCGACAAATACGCGCCCAACTGGGGTCTTCTGCATCTCAAATGGGGCGAGGCATTGTTGTGGTCGGGTGACGGCGCGGACGCGCAGAAGCAATTCGCTATCGCGTCCGGCCTCGATCTCACGGCTGCCGAGAAATCGGAATTGCTGCGGCTGAGGAGCATGCATGGCTGAGGAGTCCGAACGCGACATCGCGAAGCCCGGTAGCGGACCCGATCCGATGGCCAGGGAATTCGCCATGGCCGCGGGCGGCGAGGACGCACGCGAATATTTGCGGGAGCAGATCGAACTCACACGGCTTCAAAAAGAGAATCTGATCGAGCTGAATGCCTTCGAGCTATCGCATCTGCGCTGGCGCAGCTTCAACGACCGGATGAAGGGCGCCATGCAAATCATGCTGGTTGCGGTCGGCGCATTGATTGTCGTTGCCATCGGCGCCGCGGTCTGGAATGCAGGCAGGGCAAGCGGGCTCGTCGTCGACGCCTTTTCCGCACCGCCCGATTTCGAGAGCCGCGGCATGGGCGGCGACGTGATCGCCGGCGACGTGACAGACAGGATTGCGGCGATTCGGGCGACCGCGCTCGGCGTTACCTTCAGCAGTTCGGGCGACGTCAACAAAGACCGATCGAAGGACATCAAGGTTGAAATTCCGGAGACCGGCGTGTCGATCTCCGAAGCGTGGCGCTATCTGCGCAGCTGGCTCGGGCATGAGCGTCATCTGACGGGCTCGCTACGCGAACTCGGCCAGGGCCAAATCGCGCTCGCCGTTTCGCTGGATGGAGTCGACACGATTACCGAATCCGGTTCGTCGTCCGAGCTTGCAAAGCTTGAGCAGAAGGCGGCCGAAGACGTCTTCGGCGAATTCGACCCCGTCAATCACATCAATTATTTCACGGCGCAGGGGCGTTTCCCCGAAGCCTATGCGGCGGCCGAACGCTACGTCACCGTCGCGCAAGGAAGTGCCGCGCGCGCCCATGCCTACGAACTCTACAGTTTCGCGACCGCGCGGTCGGGCGAGGTCGATCTTGCAATCCGGCGTGCACGTGTCGGTATCGAGATCGATCCACAGGTCGCAGCCGGCCACTACGTGACGATGCGGTTGGACTTCGGGCTGGGTCGTTTCGAAGACGCTTTGCGCGAAGCGCGGGCCACCCTCCCGCTCCGCAACGAAGACCAGCCCACCCAACATCAGGGCGCCGCCCTGGCAAAAATCCAGACATATGCGCGCGGTACGATTGCTCTTCTTCTGGGCGATTTTGCGAACGCCGACGGCCGGTATTGCGCCTTCGGATGCGATGACTCTGAGCGGTTCCTGGCGAGAGCTGCTCTCGCCGTGAGCCGGCACGACGTCGCGGGGAGCAGGTTGGAGCTTGCCGAGGCACAGGCGGCAGGTCCGGTCGATCCGGAAAATGTTGCGGCGACGCGATATCTTATCGACATGGAATTGGGCGATTGGCCGGCTGCGATCGCGGACGCAACCTCTGCACGCGTGATCGCGCGCGCGCCCCAGGGAGACATGAGCCGCCGCATCATCGATGTCGTTGCCTTCCATGACTACCGCCCGGAATTTGCCGTCACGGAAGCCCATGCAGGATGGTTCGCCGCCGCGCATCGTGACATCGATGCCACGCCGGGAGATTGCGTTCCCTGCGAAGCCGCGCGCGGCGACATCGATGCAGTCGAGAAAAAGCCGGCGGCCGCTGCATGGTGGTATGCGCGTGCCATCCGTGACGCACCGTCCGTTCCTTTTGCCTACACCAAATGGGGCGCGAAGTTGATGGCAAAAGGCGACTACGACGGCGCGATCGTAAAATTTGCGCAGGCAAACGCCAAAGGTCCGCACTTCGCCGATCCGCTGGAAATGTGGGGCGAGGCGCTGATGCAGGAGAACCGCTCCGATCTCGCACTCACCAAATTCGAGGAAGCCGACAAATACGCGCCCAACTGGGGGCGTCTGCATCTGAAATGGGGCGAGGCGCTCGGCTATGTCGGGCGCATGGACGAAGCGCGAAAACAGTTCGCGATTGCTGCCGGTCTGGACCTTTCGGCAGCCGACAAAACCTCGCTCGCGAAATGGACGGCGCTGCATGTCTGAAGATGAGGCGACATCCGCTCAAAGCGAAACACCCTCCCCCGGGCCGGATGGAGCGGCCTGGGCCGTATTGGGTGCGGCCAGTCGCGAAAAGGCGGATGCCTTTCTGGACGAACAACGCGAGCTCACGCAGGAACAGAAGATTCTCGTCCACCTGCAGGCCAAAGAGCTCGCACATGAGCTTAGCCTGCGACGATGGTCGCACCGCGTTCATCATGTGAGCGATGTGCTGAAAGTCGCGTTCGAACTCGCGGTTGCGGCGATTGCCGTAGCAGTTGTTGTCGCGATGGCAGCGGCCGTCTGGGCGGCGGCGCACGACGACGCGCTCGTGATCGAAGCGTTCGACGTACCGGCCGACCTGACGGCGAAGGGCCTTTCGGGACAAGTCATTGCCGCACAGGTGCAGGACCGGATTGCCTTTGTCCAATCGCACGCCGATACGATCCGCGCTGCCAGCACATTCCGGAACGACTGGGGAAACGACATCAAGGTGCAGATTCCCGACACCGGCGTTTCCATCGGCGAAGCGTATCGCTTCCTTTCCTCCTGGCTCGGCCATCAGACGCGCGTGACCGGAGAAGTATGGCACGATGGAAACGGCATAGCCGTAAGCGCTCGGGCGGGCAACGGTGAGGCGAAGGTTTTCCGCGGGCCGGAAAGTAATCTCGACCGGCTCGTCGCTGCCGCGGCGGAATACGTTTACGGGCAGAATCAGTCCTATCGATACATCATGTTTCTCGAGCAGCACGACCGCGCCGCCGAAGCTGCGGCTGCGACGCGCGCCCTTGCGCTTTATGGCCCAGCTGGGGAGCGCGCCTGGGCCTACTCCCGATTCGGAACCTTGCTCGACAACCAGGGTGAATTCCGCCGGTCCCTCGCCATGCAGCAAATGGCAGACCGGTTCGATCCCGATCTGGCGCACATTCATGTCAACATGGCGGGAGACGACAGCTTCCTCGGCCACAACGAAGATGCGTTGCGCGAAACGATGCGTTCGCTCTCCCTTCTGCGAAACGGTGGATCGGCCCACTACGCGCCCAACGCAGTGGCGATCGACGTTGTCGAGGAATCGGTTGCTCTGGACGAGTCGCTGGGCGACTTTCGCGCTGCTGCATTGCGCGCACCGCAGGTTCAGTCGCAGGAGGACTACAGCGAGGCACACTTTGCAATGCCGCTGGAGGCGAGCCACGATCTTGCGCTGGACCACGACATAGCCGGCTCGGAGGCAGCCGATCCCGAATACCCAAATGAGGACCGCGCAGTGTTTGGGATACGCCTGGAGGACCTTTGGGGTTCGCCGCCGCTGCCGGAGGTCATGCGCGCGATCGCACTCGATCAATGGCAAACGGCGCGCGACGCACTTATCGCGATCGAGGGCTATCCCAATCTGCGTCAGACGGGAAATTGGGCTCTGTTGCCGGTCGCGACGCGTCCCTGGCTGGCTTACGCCAATGCACGGCTCGGCAATTTCTCCAACGCGAATGCGATCATCGCTAAGACGCCGGATGATTGTTATCTCTGCGTGCGCATGCGCGGGAACATCGATGCGGCTCGGAAGAAATGGGACGCCGCCGCGTGGTGGTTTGACGATGCGGTAAGGCAAGCCCCATCAATTCCCTTTGCGTATGCCGATTGGGGCGCGATGTTGTTGCGCAAGGGAAATTACGACGGTGCCATCGCCAAGTTCACGCTCGCCAACCAAAAAGGTCCGCATTTCGCCGATCCCCTGGAGATGTGGGGCGAAGCGCTGATTGCGAAGAACCGATCCGACCTCGCGCTCGCGAAATTCGCGGAAGCCGACAAATACGCGCCCAACTGGGGACGGCTGCATCTCAAATGGGGCGAGGCGTTGGTGTGGTCGGGTAAAAGAGACTACGCACAAAAGCAATTCGATATCGCCGCCGGCCTCAATCTCACGCCTGCCGAAACATCCCAACTTGCGAATGTGAGAGCCGCGCATGGCTGACGAATCCGAACACGCCGGAGGCAATGAAGGCAAAGCCGCCGATTCTCTCGCGATGGCGATCGCGTTCGGCGCCGTGGCGCAGAACGAACGCATCGCCGCAAAGGCGGAGGCGTATCTTGAAGTCCAGACCAATGTCGGCCGCGCGCAGGAGCAAGTGTTGAAGCTCCAGGCCGCGGACCTGGAGCGCGAAGACAGGCTACGGCACTGGTCGCTGGTCGTGCATCATTTCGGCGACGTGATGCGTGTTACGTTCGAGCTCACATTTGCAATCGTCGCAGTCGTGGTCGTGGCCGCACTTTCGGCGGCCGTGTGGTCGGCCGCGCATGACGACGGGCTTGTCATCGAAGCGTTCAAGGTGCCGCCGGATATGGCTGCGAAAGGGCTCACCGGCGATGTCATCGCAAGCGAGCTTCTAGACCGCCTCACCGACATGCAGGCGCATACCGATTCCAGCCGAGCGCCCAGTTCCTATTCGAGCGACTGGGGCAACGACATCAAGATCGAAATTCCGAACACGGGGATCTCCATCGGCGAAGCCTATCGCTATCTCGCCGGCTGGCTCGGCCATCAGACGCATATTTCCGGCGAAATCTACCGCACCGACAAAGGCGTTGCGCTGACGGTTCGTACGAGCGGAGAGTCCGGCGCGCGGTTCGAAGGGCCCGAAACGGACTTGAATGCGCTCGTCGAAAAGGCCGCCGAAAGCGTCTACCGCCGGACGCAGCCCTATCGCTACGCCGTCTACGTCAGCACACAGAACCGCAACGCACTGGCCGAAAGCGTGCTCAGCGACCTGGCGTCGAATGGTGCGGATTCGGAAAAGCCCTGGGCCTATACGCTTTGGGGGGAGTTCGTGCTCAACGACAACGACCTCGCCGACGCGCTCGATCATGCGCGCAAGGCCGCCGCGCTGGCGCCGGAACTGCCGCTCGCCACAAGCAATCTGAGCCAGATCGAGGCAGATGCCGGCCACGACGAGCAGGAGCTCGCCAATGCGAGGGCAGCCCTCAAATCCCTTCGAGGTGACGGCGCGCGCCTGGTGACTGCACACTCGGCATTCGAGATGGGCCTGCAAAACCGCGAAACGATTGATGAAGAGCTGGGAGATTTTGGCAGCGCCGTCGAGGATACCGAACGCCTGCTGGATGGTCCCGAATTTGAAAGCTCGCATATGGCCGCCCGTTACATGCACGCGGCCGACCTGGCGTTCCTGCATGACGTGCGGGGTTCCCGCCGTGCTCTCGGCGCCCGCACCGACGCCGACATGGAACAGGACGCGCTTGGAGCCTATGGCTGGCAAGTTGCGAATTATGTGCCCGCGCAATTCATGACGTTCGCTCAATCCGGCGATTGGAAAGCGGCGCGTACGAGCCTGCAGGCGGCGCTGGATAGCCCGGCGGGCAGGAATACCGGATCCCTGATCGGAAACCGTACGCAACTTGGGCCATGGCTGGCGCTGGCCGAGGCGAAGTCCGGAGATATCCCTGGCGCGCTCCGGCAGATCGGCAAATCGCCGCTCGATTGCTATCTCTGTCTCAGGATGCGCGGAGAAATCGACGCGACGGCGACGAACTGGGGCGGCGCAGAATACTGGTTTGCGCGCGCTGCCGCCGCGGCACCGTCGATACCCTTTGCCTATACACAATGGGGCGCGATGCTGCTTGCGAAAGGCGATCTCGACGGCGCGATCGCGAAGTTCACACTCGCCAACCGGAAAGGACCGCATTTCGCCGATCCGCCGGAAATGTGGGGCGAAGCGCTGATCGCCAAGAACCGTTCCGATCTCGCGCTCGCGAAATTCGCGGAAGCCGACAAATACGCACCGAATTGGGGCCGCCTGCATCTCAAATGGGGTGAGGCGTTGCTGTGGTCGGGAAAAGCCGACGAGGCGAAGAAGCAATTCCAAATCGCTCATTCACTCGATCTAACCACTGCCGAACAATCTGAACTCGCGCGCATGAAAGGCCTACATGGCTGACGAATCCGACAAGCCGGGCGCACGCGGCAGCCAATCCGATCCGCTCGCCATTCCGATGGCCGTGACGGGGGCCAGCCGTGAGGAGGCCGATGCGTTCCTCCGGCGGCAGCGCCGGCTCGTCGATCTGCAGATCGACGATCTCGAGCGGGAAGACGAGATTCGTCACTGGTCGCTTCGTGTGCGCCACGTGAGCGATGTGATGCGCGTGACGTTCGAATTAACCGTCGCGTTGATCGGGCTTACGGTGATCGTTTTGATTGCCTCCGCGGTCTGGATGGCCGCGCACGACAATGGTCTTGTAATCGAGGCGTTCAACGTGCCGCCGGACATGGCTGCGAAGGGCCTGACGGGCGACGTCGTCGCGAGCCAGCTTCTCGATGGCCTGACGCTCATGCAGTCGCAGACGGATTCGAGCCGCGCGCCCGGCACATACTCCGGCAATTTTGGAAATGACATCAAGATCGAAATCCCGAACACGGGAATCTCCATCAGCGAGGCCTATCGCTATCTCGCCGGCTGGCTCGGCCACCAGACGCACATCTCGGGCGAAGTTTACCGCACGCAATCGGGCATGGCGCTTACGGTCCGCACCAGCAACAATGTCGGATCGCGCTTCGACGGCAATGAAGCCGATCTCGACAAACTCGTGACCCGCGCGGCGGAGCGAATCTACAACCAGACCCAGCCGTTTCGTTTCGCGGTGTATCTCCTGAACCATGGCCGTGTCGCGGAAGGGAACGAGGTCCTGAAAAATCTCGCGCTCAACGGCCCGCCATCCGAGAAGCCCTGGGCCTACGCTCTCTGGATGTATCTGGCGACAGGTCCGGATGCCGAGAAGGATATGCTGGACCGCGCGCATGAGGCCACCGGCCTCGATCCACAAAACATGCTGGCGCAAATGAATGCGGCGACCGCTGACGCCACCGCGGGTCATGACGAAGGCGTGCTGCGCGAAGCCCTCGCCAGCAGGCGGGTGCACGAGGGAGGGCGGGGAGAAGTGACCGAGAAGGCGGCGCTCATCATGGGGCAACAGGCCGATAGCACCATCGCCGAAGAAGACGGAGATTATCAGGCTGCCGCGAAAATATACGCGACCATGGAGACCGAGCCGGATTTCAACGGCTCGCGCTGGACGTCGCATTACATGCTGGCGGTCGACGACGCCAAGATGCACGATCCCGAAGCGTCATTGCGTGATCTCGATACCTATACCGACCAGGAACTCTTCCATCTGAGCTCGGAGGGGTCCGGCTACAATCAGATCAATTTCGACTTTCCGCAATTCCAGCGATTTGCGGCGTTGGACGAATGGCAGGCGGCGCGCAAGGACATGGAAGGCGCGCTTGCCACGAAGGAAGCTCGGGATCCTGCCGAACTCGTCACACTGCGCTCCCAGGCGTGGCCGTGGCTGGCGCTTGCCGACGCGAAATCGGGCGATCCGAAATCAGCGCGCGCAACGATAGCGAAGACGAGGCTCGATTGTTACCTTTGTCTGCGCGTCCGAGGCGACATGGATGCGCTGGTCCGGAACTGGAACGGCGCGGAATATTGGTATGCGAGTGCGGTGAAACTCGCGCCTTCGATTCCATTTGCCTACACCGCCCGGGGCGCGATGCTTTTATGGAAAGGTGATTTCGAAGGCGCAATTGCGAATTTCAACTTCGCCAATCATGAGAGCCCGCATTTCGCCGATCCGATCGAGATGTGGGGCGAGGCGCTGATCGCCAAGAACCGCTCCGATCTTGCGCTCGCGAAATTCGCGGAAGCGGAGAAGTATGCTCCCAACTGGGGACGCCTCCATCTCAAATGGGGCGAGGCGTTGCTGTGGTCCGGCAACAAGGCGGGCGCTGCAAATCAATTCGCGACGGCCGCCGCGCTCGACCTCGCACCTTCCGAAAAGTCCGAACTCTCGCGTGTGAGGGGAACGCATGGCTGAGGAAACCGATCGGGAGCTTGGCGCCGCAGCGAGCGGCGCGAGCGGCGGGGGCGTCGATCCGGCTGCAATCGCCTTGGCGCTGGGCCAGCCCGGCAGCCTCGATCCACGTGCCGCAGCGTTCCTGGAAAAGCAGAGCCATCTTGCCGATCTGCAAATCGAGAATCTCCACAAGATCGACGAGTTCGAGCTCTCGCATCTCCGCTGGCGGCGGTTCAACGATCAGATGCGTGGAATGCTGCAAGCCATTGCCGCTCTTCTCGCGCTCGCCGTTTTTGCGGGACTGTGTGAAGCAATCTGGAGCGCGGCTCATGAGAACGGCCTCATCATCGAAGCGTTCTCCGTTCCACCCGATATGGCNNGACACGGCGCGTCCCGCGAGTTCCTATGCGAACAATTGGGGCGATGACATCAAGGTGCAAATTCCCGAGACTGGCGTGTCGGTGGGAGAGTTTTATCGCCTGCTTGTGTCGTGGTTCGGGCGCCAGACCCATATCACCAGCGAGGTCTGGCGCGACGGCGACATGATCTCGATCACGGCTCGTGCCGGCGCGGGACCCGGTGCCACCGTTACGGGCCAGGAAAAGGATATCGCATCGCTGCTGCAGAAGGCCGCCGAAGAAGTCTATCGGCAGACCCAGCCGTACCGCTACGCAAGCTATGTTTCCGAGAACGGGAAGAACGACCGATTGGCCGAGACGGTCTTGCGCGGGCTCGCCGCCGAAGGCAGCACCGCTCGCGAGCGCGCTTGGGCACTGTCGGGTTTGGCTAACGACGCCTTAAGTTCGGCCGATCTTCCCCGCGCGCTGGCCCAACAGCACGCGGCGATCGGACTCGACCGGAATTTCGCGATGAGCTGGGACAACGTCAAATGGTACGAAGGTGTGCTCGGGCATGAGGAGAATTCTCTGAAAGGCGGACGCGAAGCCGTCCGCCTGATGCAAGGCAATGTCGAGGGCGAGTTGACGGAGCGCGCCCGCACATTGACCCTGCTTCTGGACCGGGGAGATACCGAATCCGATATCGGCGATTTTTTGGCGGCCCTGTCCGATTATTCGGCGGCGTCGCGTCTTCCGGAATACAGTGGCGAAGCCGAAGGCGCACGCGAGTCTGCGGCGTTTGCGCTTGCGCTCCTGCACGATGTGGGCGCGGCGCGCACGCAATGGCAGAGTTTGCCCGCGACCGATGATGCCGGCACGCAAGACGGCCGCATATCCTCACTGCCCAATTTCTACGCCGATTTGGCGGACTGGCACGCAGTCCTGTCCACGCAGGTTGCGGCCGAAGCGGCCTTGCAGCGCGGCTATTTTCGGCACCAGGCGGCACAGCTTCTCTGGCCGTATTTTGCCTTGGCGCTGGCGAACACGGGTCGTGCGGCCGACGCTGAAGCCTTGGTAGGGAAGACACCTCTCGATTGCGATGTCTGTCTGCGCGCGCGCGGCAAGATCGCAGCGTTGACACATGATTGGACCGGTGCCGCACATTGGTTCGAGATCGTCTCCCGGCGCTCGCCATCGATCCCCTTTGCCGATTCAGAATGGGGCGCGATGCTGCTGGCCAAGGGCGATTTTGACGGCGCGATTGCGAAGTTCAAAATCGCAAATGAAAAGGGCACGCATTTCGCCGATCCGCTGGAGATGTGGGGCGAGGCGCTGATCCGGACGAACCGCTCCGATATCGCGCTGGCAAAATTCGCGGAAGCCGACAAATACGCGCCGAACTGGGGACGGCTGCATCTCAAATGGGGCGAGGCGCTCTGGTACGTCGGCAACAAGGATGAAGCAAAGAAACAATTCTCCATCGCCTCGCATCTCGATCTCTCCGTTGCCGACACAGTCGCACTCGCGCGATGGAGGGCAAGTGCATGAATGACGATCTGCCGGACGAGCGAAGTGGGTACGCCCGCGGCGATGCGGCGCCCAATCCGGCGGCGCTCGATACCGCTCTGGCCGTCACGGGCGCGGACAGCGAAGACGCGCGCGATTTTCTGCGCCGGCAATCGCGATTGACGGACGTACAGACGGAAGTTCTGCGCGAGCTGCACGCCTTCGAACTCTCGCACTTGAGATGGCGGCGATTCGGCGACCGGATGAAGGGCGCCTTTCAGATTCTGCTTGTCATCCTGGGAGTGCTGCTCCTCGTTGTGATCGGCGCCGTCGTGTGGAATGCCAGTCGCTCGAACGGACTCGTGATCGACGCCTTCACCGTGCCGCCGGATATGGCCGCGCAAGGCGTCACCGGGCAAGTGGTGGCCGACAAGATGCTCGACGATCTCGACGTCCTGCAAAAGGCCTCGAAGTCGACACTAACGCCCGCGAATGTCACCAACGACTGGACAAACGACATCAAGGTCGAAATTCCCGAGACCGGCATTTCGCTGGGCGAAGCGTACCGCTTGTTGAGAAGTTGGCTCGGCAACGACAGGCATCTCTCGGGCGCGGTATACGAAACGGATGGCGGCCTGGCGCTGATGTCAAAGCTCAACGGAACCGCCACCGAGACATTTCAGGGCCGGCGCGGCGAACTGGATTTGCTTGTCCGAAGGGTTGCCGAAGCCATGTTTGGCGCTGCCGAGCCGTATCGTTACGCCGTGTATCTCTTGCCGCGCGGCAAATTCGCCGAGAGCGAAGCGATTCTCCACAAAATCGCGCTCGACCCCGATCCCGACGAGCGCGGCCAAGCCTACCGTACACTCGCTACCAGCGCCTGGCTTCAGGGTCGTTACGACGAGGCCGACGCCTGGGCAAGACGTGCGCAGGCGGCGATGCCGGGCTCGCCCACCCCGCAGGGTTATATCGTGATGGTCGCCCGCACCCGGTCTCATCTCGAAACCGCTCTCGCCGCGCAGCGCCGGGTTCACGACGCCGGATCGTACCGCGCGGACGAGAATGCACATACCATGGCAATGTTGCGCGCCGATGACCAGCAATACGGGAGCTGGCTGGTCGGCGACTACGACTCGGCCATATCACGATTGCAACGCATCGCCGAAAGCGGCGCCCTCTTCACCGGTCCCGACGATCTCGCCACCGCGGCGGGAGACGCGGTGCTCGCGCACGACGCGTCCCGCGCGAACGCCTTGCTCGCTGAATGGCGGATGGAGGAGACAGAAAAGAAATCGGCCGCGTCGGACAACGCGTATGCCCTGTTGGCGGGCATGCACGAAGATTGGCGCGACGAACTGGCCGCACTCGCCGATTGGCAGTCCATGGACACCAGAGAACAGGCCGACTCGCCGGGCGTGACACTTGGCCAAGAGGCCATCACGGTTCAAATCCGGCCGTTGCGGGCCCTCGTCTATGCGAGGCTCGGCGAGTTCCAGCACGCACAGGCCGAGATCGATGCGACACCCCCCGATTGCGACGCGTGCGTGCGTACGCGCGCCGATATCCGCGCTATCGAGAAGAACTGGAGCGCTGCTTCGTTCTGGTTCGCGCGTGCGGTGAAACAGGCGCCTGATATTCCCATCGCCTGGAGCGACTGGGGGGAGATGCTGTTGCAGAAGGGCGACTGCGACGGCGCCATCGCGAAGTTCGCGGTTGCGAACAGCAAAGGCCCGCATTTCGCCGATCCGCTCGAGATGTGGGGCGAGGCGCTGATCCGGAAAAACCGCTCCGATCTGGCGCTCGCGAAATTCGCGGAAGCGAACAAATACGCGCCGAACTGGGGCCGCCTGCATCTCAAATNNGGGGCGAGGCGCTGTTGTGGTCAGGCGACAAGGCGGGCGCGCAGAAAGAATTCGCCGCTGCATCGAGCCTCGACCTCGCCTCGACAGAGAAAACCGAACTTGTACACATGAAGAACGCTCATGGCTGACGAAAACACTGGGCAAGCGCCGGCTGATGGTTCGACGGGAACGGCGCCTGAAGTTGCGTGGTCCACCCTAGGCGCCGCCAGTCGCACAAAAGCCGACGCCTTCATCGATGAACAAACCCGCTTGGCCGGAAAGCAGGCAATAATCGCCGATCTGCAGATCGATACGTTGCAGAAGAAGGACGAGTTCGAGCTGTCGCATCTCCGCTTCAGGCAGTTCAGCGACTGGGCACGATTCGCGCTCGAAATTGCTGCCTTCCTCGTCGTTCTTCTCGTAATCTGCGGCCTCGGCACGATGTTGTGGAACGCCGCGGAGGATCGCGATCTCGTCGTCGACGCGATCTCCGTGCCCCCCGATATCGCACAATCGGGCATGACGGGCAGTGTGCTGGCCGGACGCTTGCTCGACAGCTTCGGCGCCATGCAGGCCAGCACGGTCGCAACAACGCAAGCGGCGGCCAGTTATCGCGGTGGCGGCGGCAGCGAGATCCGCGTGGAAATCCCGGAAACGGGAATTTCGCTCGGCGACCTGAACCAGTATCTCCGTGCCTGGCTGGGACAAGAGACGCATGTCTCCGGCGACCTCGTGCGCACGGGCAACGGCTTTGCGCTCACGCTCCGCTACGCTGATGCCCCCGGAACCACGTTCTCGGGAAACGACATTGCGAAGTTGGTGGACGAATCTGCGGAGCATCTTTTCGCCGGGCTGAGACCGCTCCTCTACGGCGAGTATCTGGCAGGGAGGCACCGCACCGACGAGGCGCTCGCGGTGATCGTGCCGCTGTCGCGCGCGGGCGACGCCAGGGTGCGCTCGCTCGCCTACGCCGATTGGGCGGTGTTGCTCGAGCAGCAAGGCGATTATTGGGGGGCGCGGCAAAAAGCGCTGGCCGGTGTCAGGCTCGATCCGGACGATCCGACGGCCATGGGGCGGCTCATGGGGTCCGAAAGCGGTCTTGGCCACGAAGAGGCCCGATGGTCCGACGCTGTCGCCGGGGTCCCCCTCTGGCGTGGGCCGGACGCGAATGAGTTCGACGCGGCGTTCGTTGCAGGCGCGCCACTTGCCATCTCCGGGTATCGCTCGGAAATGGAAGGCGATTTCGCAGCCGCCGCCGCCGATGAGGCACAGGCTGTCGCTGTCAACCCGAGGCTGAGCGACCTGACTAGCGAAGCGACCAATTTGGCGCGCGACCACGATATCGCGGCCGCCGAACAACTGCTCGAATTGCTGCCCGTGAGATCGGCGGATGGGAGCCTGAACGACGATCCCTACGAGCTTCGCTATCTGCTCGCACGTGAGCGCGGCGACTGGAAGACCGCCCGCGCGGAGCTCTCCATAGTCCAGCAAATTTTTCGCTCGCACCCGCGCTACACAATCTATCTGAAAACAAGGGTCCTGCCGCGGCTCGCGCAGGCAACCGCAGCGAACGGTGACGTGGCGGAGGCCGAGAAACTGATCGCCCAGACGCCCGACGACTGCGACGAATGCTTGCGCGACCGTGCGTGGGTCGCCGCGGCGCGGCACGATTGGTCGGAGATGGCGCGGGATTTTTCCCTTGTCGCTGCCCGCTCGCCCCACATTCCGTTCGCCGAAACGGATTGGGGCGAAATTCTGCTTCGGAAGGGCGACTGCGACGGCGCCATCGCGAAGTTCGCGGTTGCTAACAGCAAAGGCCCGCACTTCGCCGATCCGCTGGNNTCGCCAAGAACCGCTCCGATCTCGCGCTGGCGAAGTTCGAGGAAGCGGACAAAAACGCGCCCAACTGGGGACGCCTCCATCTCAAATGGGGCGAGGCGCTGTTCTACATGGGCAAGCCGGAGGAGTCGAAAAGGCAATTCGCGATTGCGGCGAACCTCGATCTTTCGCCGGCCGACAAAGCCTCGTTCGCCTCATGGATGAAAGCGCATGGCTAACGAATTCCCCGACGATGACGGCGCTCCCGACTCCGCGAGCACCAATCCGGCCGCGCTCCACGCCGCGCTCGCAGGCTCCAACGCTTCGACGGAGGAAGCGCGCGCATTTCTGCGCCAGCAGGAACGCCTGACGAAGCTGCAGGTCGAGACGCAGCTTGAGCAGAACGCGTTCGAGGTGTCGCATCTGCGCTGGCGCCGCTTCAACGATCAGATGAAGGGCGCGCTGCAGATCATGCTCGTCGGAGTCGGGGTATTGATCGTCGTCGCGATCGCCGCCGGCGTATGGACCGCATCGCAGGATTCGAGTCTCGTCATCGAAGCCTTCTCCGTCCCACCCGATATGGCGGCGCGCGGCGTTACGGGCCAGGCCGTCGCGGCGCAGCTTCTCGACAAGCTGTCGGAAATGCAGGATGCAACCCAATCCGGGCGTGCGGCCAATTCCTACGCCAACAATTGGGGCGACGACATCAAGGTTCAGATCCCGGATACCGGCGTATCGGTTGGCGAAGTCTATCGCGCGCTGGTGCTGTGGCTCGGCCATCAGTCCCGCATCACGGGCGAGGTCTATCGCTCCGCAAAGGGAATTGCGATCACTCTGCGGGCGAGCGGGGCGGGAAGCGCCACCGTTTCGGGCGACGAGGCGAATTTTGATTCGCTGCTTCAGCAAACAGCGGAAGCGATTTATGCGCGTACGCAGCCTTATCGCTATAGCAAATATCTCGAGGGTCTCGGCAAATATTCCGAAGCGATGGATGTCGCGCGCAAGCTGACGCGTGGCCCGGTTGAGGAACGTACTTGGGCCTGGGTCCAGGTTTCCAATATCGATCTCCTCGACGGGCGTTATGGCCCCGCCGTCTCGGCCGCGTCGCGCGCCGCTAAGCTCGAACCGCAGTTCAACATGACCTACCTCAATCGCGCCGGCGGAGAAGAACCGTTGGGTTGGGGCGAGCGCACGCTGTCCGATCTGCGCGTCACCCTGCGACTTTCGGCCAGCAACGCGTTCAAGGTCACCAAGGAGGATCGGGAGGCCTGGACCCCTATCGAACTCGCGTTGATCGCCGATTACGAAGGCGACCTGCAGGCGTCCGCTGAGCAGTTTGCAATCGCCGCGACACATGACGACTTCCAGAACACTGCCTCGTATGCGCCGGCATTTCGCGATTACGAACGCGCGCGCGATCACGATCTACCCGTATCAGCGGCCGTTATGGCGTCTCTGCCATTATCCCGCATTGCGGATTACCAAGGTGGCATCGCATTCTTTCCGGATGAGGCTTGGGCCGCGCACAGCGCGGCCGGCGATTGGCAGGCTGCGCTGGCTGATGTGGAGAATGCCGGACGCGCCGCAGCCACGCAGGGCCCCGGCGGACAGAACTATTTTGAACGCTGGGCACTCCCGTTGCGCGCCCAAGCGCTTGCGATGCTGGGTCGGAGCTCCGAGGCGGTGCATGCGGCAGAACAGGCGCCGCTGGATTGCGATCTTTGTCTGCGCATGCGCGGTGTCGCAGCGGCCAGCGCAGGCGATTGGAAGTCCGCGACGCGCTGGTTCACGCAATCCGAGACATTCGGGCCGTCGCTTCCCTTTGCCGATACGGATTGGGGCGACATGCTTCTGCGAAAAGGCGATCTCGATGAAGCCATCGCCAAGTTCAAACTCGCCAATCAGAAAGGTCCGCACTTCGCCGATCCTCTGGAGATGGGGGGCGAAGCGCTGATCCGGGAGAACCGCTCCGATCTCGCGCTGGCGAAATTCGCGGAAGCGGATAAATACGCGCCCAACTGGGGACGGCTGCATCTCAAATGGGGCGAGGCGCTGCTATGGTCCGGCGACAAGGCGGGGGCACAAAAGCAATTCGCCAATGCTGCGACGCTCGATCTGACGTCCGCGGAGAAATACGAGCTGATGCGAACGGAGTCCGCATATGGCTGAGGAAGAAGCTTCCGCGGCAGGCCAATCTGGAGGGTCGCCGGCCGATGCCATCGCCTTCACCGGCGCGAGTCAGGCGAAGGCGGACACCTATCTCGAAGGGCAGACGCGGCTTGCGAAGCTGCAAAGCCAGAACCTCGTCGAGCAGAATGCGTTCGAGCTGTCCCATCTGCGTTGGCGCCGCTTCAACGATCAGATGAAGGGTGCGCTGCAGATCATGTTCGTTGCGGTCGGAGCATTGATCGTCGTCGCCCTCGCAGCCGCCATTTGGAATGCGAGCCAGGCAAGCGGCCTCGTCGTCGACTCGTTCACGGCTCCGCCCGATTTCGAGCAGCGGGGAATTGGTGGGGGCGTGATTGGCGGCGATATCACAGACAGGCTTGCAGCTATCCGCAAAATCGGCGTCGAACATTCATTCAGTTCGTCGAACGAAGTCACGAAAAACGACGCCGGCGCCATCAAGGTCGAAATTCCCGACACCGGCATATCGATAACCGAAGCCTGGCGCTATCTGTGCAATTGGCTCGGCCATGAGCGGCACCTGACGGGATCGCTCCGAAATACGGTGAATGGAAAGCTTGAATTGTCTGCCGGCATGGGCGATGGCCGCACCATCACCGAGACGGACCAACCCGACAATCTTTCGAAACTCGAGCAGAAGGTCGCCGAGGAGGTCTATCAGGCATTCGATCCCGTCAATTATGTAAATTATCTGAGTGCAATCGGACGGCACCATGAGGCCTACCAGGCTGCGGCAAGCTATGTGAAAATCGCGAAAGGCGAGCAGGCACAGGCCGATTCCTACGGTCTCTGGAGCTATACGACGGCGGACGCAACCGGCGACATTCCGCTTGCAATCCAACGCGCACGCGTCGGCATTTCAATCGACCCCAAGCTTGCTGTGCTTTACGTGCAGGAAGTCGATTTCGATGACGCGCTCGGACATGACGAAGACGAGCTGATGGAGGCGCAAACAGTCTTGCGCCAGCGGAACCAGGATCAACCTCCGGCCCATCAAGGCAGCGGATTTGCGGCCATGCAATCGGAAGCCCGCGGTGTGATCGCCTTGCTGCAGGGAGATTTTGCGGATGCGGAACCCTGGTATTGGATCCCGGGCTTCCCCTTGGGCCTTCGGCTTTCGACGATGGCCGCGCTGGCGGCGCGAACGCACGATGCTGCAGGAAGCCGCGCTCTTCTGTCCAAGGCTTTTGCCGCGGGATTTGTGGATGATCGAGACGCCGCGGAGGCGCGCTACTTCGCGGACACGGAGACGGAAAACTGGTCCGCAGCGCTGACGGACGCCGTGGCAGCCCGAACCGCCTCGCTTTCCCCCAAGGGCGATCTGAGCGTACGGTACCTGGCCGCGATTGCGGACACCTCATTCGCTCCGCAAGTCGCGCTCGCGGAATCGCATTTGGGCCAATTCACCCTGGCGCACCGGGCAATCGACCAGACGCCCGGCGACTGTGTCGCTTGCAAGACCGCGCGCGGCAACATCGATGCGTTCCAGAACAATGACGGAGGCGCGACCTACTGGTTTTCGCGCGCAATCCGCGATGCACCATCCATCCCCTTCGCTTACACCGACTGGGGCGCGATGTTGTTGCACGAGGGCAAGTACGAAGCGGCCATCGCGAAGTTCAAGCTTGCGAACCGGAAAGGTCCGCATTTCGCCGATCCGCTGGAGATGTGGGGCGAGGCGCTGATTGCGAAGAACCGCTCCGATCTCGCGCTTGCGAAGTTCGCGGAAGCCGACAAATACGCGCCGAACTGGGGCCGGCTGCATCTCAAATGGGGAGAAGCGTTGTTCTGGTCCGGCGACAAGGCGGCTGCGAAAAAGCAATTTGCCGTCGCGCGCGGCCTTGATCTGACACCTTCCGAAATGTCCGAACTCGCGCGCATGGGAGGCGGGCATGGCTGACGAACGCGAAGAGCGCGCGGCGCCGGCCGGTGCGTCGGGGCCGGCATTCGCGGCGGCAGCCGGCGATCCTGCCCTGCACGAAGAATTGCGCGATTATCTCCTGCGTCAGTCCGAACTCGCGACCATTCAGATCGATGAAGCCAGGCGCGAAGATGTCGTGCGCCACTGGTCGTTACGGGTTCGCCATGTCAGCGACGTGCTCAAGCTCGGCCTCGAGCTCGCGGCCGCCTTCATCGTGCTCGTGATCGCGCTCGGCATCGGCTTTGCCATCTGGCAGGCTGCGCATGCCGACGGACTGGTCATCCGCTCATTCGATGTGCCCGCGCCGATGGTGGAGAAAGGCCTCACCGGGCAGGTGATCGCCAACAAGCTGCTTGACCGCCTCACCGTCATGCAGAACCAGACGGATTCCAGCCGCGCGGCTTCGAGCTTCGCCAACGACTGGACCGACGATATCAAGGTGCAGATTCCCGACACCGGCGTATCGCTGGGTCAGGTCGTGCGCTTCCTGGATGACTGGCTCGGCCATCAAATGCATCTCTCCGGCGAACTTTATCAAACGGACACCGGCATCGTGCTCACCGTGCGCATGGACAACGATCCTGGCCAGACGTTCGAAGGCAACGCGGGCGATGTGAACGATGTCGTCGCGCGGGCCGCCGAAGCGGTTTTTGCCCGCGCCCAGCCCTATCGCTATGGCGTTTATCTCGCAAGTCACGGCCGTTTTGCCGAAGCCTTCGCTGCGTTTCGAGTGCTGGCCGACAATGGCCCGCGCAACGAGGTGGCGTGGGCCGATGTCGGTCTTGCTCTGATTGCGAAGGGAAAAGGTGACCTGAACGGCGCGCGGTCCTATCTCGAAGCGGGGCGGGCGGCCAATCCGGACCTGCCCAACGTCGATGGCGTTTTGGAATCGATTGGCAACTCACTCGGTCATAGCGAGGCGGAGTTTCAAGCGATGCGCCGGTTCGAGAAGCTGATCAGAGGCCCCGGCGCGCACGAGTGGAATCCGGCCCACATTCCGGCGGCCGTGGCGTCTGCTGAATCGGGGCAGGCGTATATGCAAGGCGACTACAGCCAAGCCAACGCCAAGGATGCTATGGTTCCCGGCTCTGGCGGCAGCGAAGGCCTCATAACCGATTTCGCCTTCGGTGCTTCGGACATGCACGATATCGCAGCGGCACGGGGCTACATTTCCAAACTGGATGCCCTGCCTGCCGATTCGAGCCCGCTAAGCAGTTCCCAGGTCGATGCGCCAGGCGCACGCGCGGCGCTTTTGATCGAATTGCAGGATTGGCGCGGAGCGCTCGTGCAACTCGATGCCGCTGCAGCAGCGCAGCGCAGGATCGAAACAGACTCGAAGGGTTGGAGAGTCGCGACGACGTATGTCTTGCGCACGCAAGTGCTTCCCTATGAGGCGTATGCCCGTGCCATGCTGGGCGAGTTCGACAAAGCCGATGCGAGCCTGAAGACGCTGCCCGACGATTGCGATATCTGCGCGCGCATGCATGGCAGGGTGGAGGCGGCGCGTCACAACTGGAACGCGGCGGCGCATTGGTTCGCCCTCGTGTCCGTCCGATCGCCCGACATTCCCTTCGCCGATACCGATTGGGGCCAGATGCTGCTCGCCAAAGGCGATCTCGACGGTGCGATCGCACGGTTCACCGTCGCCAACCGGAAAAGCCCGCACTTCGCCGATCCGCTGGAGATGTGGGGCGAGGCGCTGATGTTGCAGAACCGTTCCGATCTCGCGCTGGCAAAATTCGCGGAAGCCGACAAATACGCGCCGAACTGGGGCCGACTCCATCTCAAATGGGGCGAAGCTTTGCTTTGGTCCGGAGACAAGGCCGGTGCTGCAAAACAGTTTGCTATTGCGTCGCAACTCGACCTCACGTCATCCGAAAGATCGGAATTCGCGAGAATGCGGGGGCTTCATGGCTGAGGAAGACGAAGGCGCGTCTGCGACCGGGCCCGGAGATGCAGCGGCGCTGGGCATTGCGATGAACGGCGGGGCGTCGGCGGAAGCGCGCGCGTATCTGCGCGAGCAGACCGAGCTTGCCAGGCTGCAAAAGCAGAATCTTTTCGAGCAGAATGCCTTCGAACTCTCGCATTTGCGCTGGCGCCGCTTCAATGACCAGATGAAAGGCGCGCTGCAGATCATGCTGGTGGCGGTGGGCGCCCTGATCGTAACGGCCATCGGCGCCGCCATCTGGTCCGCCGCGCATGACAACAGCCTTGTGATCGAAGCGTTCAGCGTGCCGTCCGATCTTGCGCAGCGCGGGATCACCGGCGAGGCGGTCGCCGCGCAACTGCAGGACAAACTTACCGCCATGCAGGCGGAAACGGACTCCGCGCGGCCGGCGGATTCCTATGCCAACAACTGGGGCACGGACATCAGGATCCAGATTCCCGACACCGGCATCTCGGTCAGCGAATTCTATCGCATGCTGACGGCCTGGTTTGGCCATCAAACGCATATTTCAGGCGAGGTTTATCGCTCGCCGGACGGCCTCGCCGTGACGGTACGTGCCACCGGCAATGCCGGCGACACGGTGCAGGGAAGCGAACGCGACCTCGATACGCTGATGCAGAAGGCGGCCGAAGCCGTCTATGCGCGCACGCAGGAATTTCGCTTCGGCGTCTACATCACCGAACATCCGGCTCTGAACGGAGCGTCTCCACACCAAATTTTTCAGAAGCTGGTGCAATCCGGATCATTGCGGGATCGCATCTGGGCGTATATGGCGATCGGCACGGGCGCGGAATTCGCCGACCCGCTGCACGCGTCGGACATTCAGGCCGAGGCTATCCCGCTCGCGCCGCGCTTCGCGCTTCCCTACCTGAACATATCCAACGACCAAGCATGGCTTGGTCATGACGAGGCTGCGCTTGCGGCGGCGCAAAAGTGCGTTGAGCTGCTTTCTCATGGTGACGGGGAAATGAGCGCGCGTGCTAGCGCCGTCAGCTTACTCGCCCGCCGCGCATTCGCGGCTGGGCTGACGGGTGATTACGACGAAACGCAACGCCAAAGCATGAAGGCGACACTCGCACCCGAATACGCGCATAATGCGCAGATTATGCGCTGGTATATGGCGAACGTTCGCGCCTTGCTTCATGAAACGGGAGCGGCGCGCGTTGCCTGGAACAGCCTTCCCGTTCCCCCCACCCGGATCGGACTCGTGAACTATGACATCTTTGAAATTGGCGTGCTTTACAATTTGAATGAATGGAGTGCCGTCATTGCAAAGACCGCGCGTTTCGAAAGCCTTCTGAAGGAAACCGAGAATGTAACGCCCTATTCTCCGGCTTTCACGCCCGTCACTCTGTCACGACGGATCTGGCCCTATACCGCGGCAGCGCTGGCACACACCGGCGACATGAAAGGCGCGATGGCGCTGATCGGCAAGACGCCGCTCGATTGCGATCTGTGCGTGCGCATGCGGGGCAGCATTGCGGCTCTCAACCATGACTGGCACGGCGCGGCGCAGTGGTTCGCGATGGTGTCGGCGCGCGCACCATCCATTCCATTCGCCGATAGGGATTGGGGCACGATGCTTCTCGCGAAAGGCGATTACCACGGCGCTATTGCGAAGTTCGAATCCTCACACGCCAAAGGCCCGCATTTCGCCGATCCGCTGGAAATGTGGGGCGAGGCGCTGATCGCCAAGAACCGCTCCGATCTCGCGCTCGCGAAATTCGCGGAAGCCGACAAATACGCGCCGAACTGGGGACGCCTCCATCTCAAATGGGGCGAGGCGCTGTTCTGGTCCGGCGAAAAGGCGGCTGCGAAAAAGCAATTCGCTATCGCCGCAAGTCTGGACTTGTCTGCAAGTGACAAGGCTGCGCTCGCGCGCGATCTGGAAACATCTCATGTCTGACGACGAAGAAGAAGGCCTGGAAAATCGGGATACGACGGACGCCGTCGTTCTTTCGCTCGCTATGAACGCAGCGACACATGACGAAAATGTCGCCGCAAGAGCTGCGATCCTGCTTGAAGAACAGACCAAGCTCGTCCGGCTTCAGGTTGCAGACCTTCGGAAGGAAGACGCGATCCGCCACTGGTCGCTGCGCGTGCGTCATGTCAACGACCTTATCAAGCTGACATTCGGTCTTGGCGCAGCCTGCGTCGTTCTCGTCGTGGCGATTGCACTGGGTGCGCTTGTCTGGAACGCGCATGAAGCAACCGGATTGCTCATTCAACCGATCAACGCGCCGCCGGATTTCGCCGCGCGCGGGCTTGACGGAACGGTGCTGGCGCATCGGCTGCTCGACAAACTCAACGGCTTCGTCACCGAGGCCGACAAATGGTCGTTCCGCTCGGCAGACAGCGTCAGCGGCAACTGGGGCAACGACAGCAAGGTCGAGATTCCCGAGACCGGCATTTCGATCGTCGAGCTCTCTCGGTTCCTGCGCCAACGGCTCGGTCACGAAACGAGCATGAGCGGCGAGCTGTATCGCACGCAGACGGGGATTGCACTCACGGTTCGCGTGGGTGCTGAAGCCGGTGAAACTTTCGAAGGCCGCGAGCAGGATCTCGATGCGCTTCTCACGCGCGCGGCCCAGGCCCTTCTCGCCGACACACAGCCCTATCGCTATGTGTGGATGCTCTATTCCGAGGGTCGTCCGGCTTCGAGCGTCGTGCCGATTGCGCGTCAATATGCGGAAGCGGCGACGGGGAGGGAGCAGTATTGGCGTCTGTCGGCCCTGGAAGAGCAGCTCGGATTCGCCGGAAAATTCAGGGACTCTTCCGAGGTTTGCGGTCGCACGATCGCGACCTTTCCCGGCAATCCGTTCGGCTATTTCGACATGTCGGCGGTCGAGTGGCCACTTGGACATCTCGAGCGGGCCTACGACAGCATGAAGATTGCGCAAAAATTGCTGTATGGTGGCGCGGCCCCGGATCTCGAGCTGACCGCGCTCCCGTTTCTTCGCGCGAACGCGAATTCGTTTGGAGGCGACCTGATCGGCGCCTATAGCGATGCGATTGCGGCCGACATTGCGGAATCGAAAACGGGGCTTTTCGATCTCAACGTTTCCGGCCCGGGCGCGATGGCGGAGGACTACGCCGAAAACCACGACGCGGCCGCAGCGCGCGCCATCCTCGCCGAACATCATCTTACGCATGACGACATGCTGCTGACGCCGGAATATATTCTCGTCGCCGGGCCCGACCTGCCCAACTTCTTCGTGCGGGCGAGCGCAGGCGATTGGACGGAAGCCGCCGCGTCTCTGGAGCAGACCGATCGCGCCACTCTCAGGCGCGGCGACGTGAACGCTGTGCGCCACTCATTGATCTGGCCGTGGCTCGCCTATGCCTGGACGAAGACAGGACGCCTCAACGACGCCGAGGCGTTGATTGCGATGACGCCTCTGGACTGCACGCTTTGTCTCGAGATGCGCGGCCGCGTCGCGGAGGCGAAAGGCGATCTGCCACGCGCGGCGCGCTGGTATGATCGCGCGATTCATGACGCCCCTTCGATCCCATTCGCATATACCGACTGGGGCTGGATGCTGATGGCGAAAGGCGACCTCGACGGCGCTGTCGGGAAGTTCAAAATCGCAAATCTGAAGAGCCCGCATTTCGCCGATGCGCTCGTCGATTGGGGCGAGGCGCTGATCGCCGAGAATCGCTCCGACCTGGCGCTCGCAAAATTCTCCGAAGCCGCGAAATACGCGCCCAATTGGGGACGCCTGCATCTCAAATGGGGCGAGGCGCTGCTATGGTCGGGCAACAAAGCCGAGGCGAAAAAGCGATTCGATATTGCCGCGCATCTCGATTTGTCCGTGGCTGACAGAGCTGCACTGTCCAGAGCGATTGCCCTGTGAACCGATAAGCGCTCGCTCTCGTATCTCGCGGTCTTCGAGATCGCCCGTCGTCTGCACATTATAGGTGCTGAGATTCTCGATGCCGGATTTCGGGAATAGCTGCGACCCGGATCGCCGAGCAGGATTTTTGCGCCGCCGCGTGCGCAATCGCTCCGCCGGCCGCCGCTTAAGGCACATGTGTTCCGTCCGGCGTGATCGCGGCGCTCGGGTGCAGCTTTCTAGGGCGTTTCGGAATCGACGGAATCATTCCCTCCCCCCCAGCCGATGCGCGGAGGCGCGTCGGCGACCGTGGGGAGGGTTTGGGTGGGGGCAAATAAAAGAGTCTTTCGCGCGCGGACGCGCGCGTCCCCCCATCCCGGCGCGCAAATTGTGCGCGCTCCTTCCCCACAAGGGGGAAGGGGTGGACTGCGTCAACTCAATTCAAAAAAGGTCTAAGCAACAATCACTCAACATAACCAAGATACCAAGTATTTCCAAATCATATCAGCGATGTCGATTTCATGGAGGGATTTGCGGTGGTTCGTTGCGGTGCAACTAACAACTTGAAATAATCTGCTCTGAATTGTCACAGATTATATTTGGTAACGTCAAGAAAAGACTTGAAATAAAAAAATTACTGGAGTTAGAATTAATCTGTTGCAACATTACGGTAATACTTCAATATTTCCGCACAGTGCTGCGCTGATGAGGTTCTGTACGAGAGTCGACTGGGGCCACTTTTCGGAGGACCGTCTATGAAAGCTTACCGCTCGATGCGCGGACTCGTTGCAAGAGTCCTTGGCTTCATGGCTGTGGCGAGTCTTCCGCTGGGGCTCTCGTCGTCCGTCGGGAATGCTGCCGAGCCGGCCGCGGTGTCCAGGGTTGCTCCTCAGCCTCCGGCGGCGGCTCAGCAGTCCGATGCAGTGGCGCGGAAGGCCTGGAATGCGCAGATGTCGCGAATTCCGGTGCCGAAGAATGGATGCTTCACCGCTACCTATCCGAAAATCGAGTGGCACGAAGTTCAGTGCGGACGTCCGTCGCCGTACAGGAATCTCGTGGGCGCTGGAAACGACTACGTGGCCGAGACAACGGGCAACTACATCACGTCGTCTACGGGCAAGTTCGTGAGCCCCTCAAGCGCGGGCAGCGAGACGGGACTTGTCTTCAATACGCCGCCTGCGGTCGCAAATATTTTTACGCTGCAGATGAACACGCAAAGCCCTTTCAACGGCAGTGGCGTCCCCTTCTACCCGCCGCTCTGTACCGGCCTCCCCCAGTGTTCAGCGTGGGAGCAGTTCGTGTTCTCTCAGACTCAGGGCCCAGCGCCGACAGGTAACCAGCAATCGGCGTCACCCGGCACCACCCCGGCCTTATTCATCGAGTACTGGCTATA
The DNA here is from genome assembly GCA_003139615.1 of Alphaproteobacteria bacterium. GTDB lineage: Bacteria > Pseudomonadota > Alphaproteobacteria > Micropepsales > Micropepsaceae > Rhizomicrobium. Next base: position 22,796 of record PLJH01000097.1, on the reverse strand, counting down.
TAACGCCGGGACAACCTGTCCCGCCCTGCCGTCCTGGGCGATTTCACCGACTCAGCCGGGACCGCAATGGCCTGTTGGGGGCGGCGGTTGCGTGTTTAACGGCCCCGCAGTCTACGTCCCACCCCTGACCGCCGCGGAATTGCCCAGTGTGGTCATGAAGGCCACAGCCGGCGCCAACGATACGGTCACGCTGACGACGCCGACCGGCATGTATGTATATTCGCGGCCCAGCGTGCTCGATCTGTCGAACAACTGGACTGAGACGGAGTACAATGTTTTCGGCGATTGTTGCAGAAGCAATGCCAATTTCACCGGCCCGACGAATCTCGTCGTCAACATCAGCCTGGGGGACGGCTTCCCGGCTGCCCCCACCTGCAACCCGGGCGTCGGCACCACGGGCGAGACGAACAGTCTCACGCTTTCGGGAACCCCGGCCGTCATACCCATGCTGCCGGAGCCGAGCATCGAATTCACGGAGACCAATTCCTCGCCAACGACGGAGTCGTGTTCGCACAGCATCGGCGACACGCATCTGGAGACGTTCGACGGTTTGTTATACGACTTCCAGGCGGCGGGCGATTTTGTGCTGGCGCAGGCCGATCCGGACTTCGTCGTACAAACGCGGCAGGTGTCCGGCGCGCCGTCGTGGCCGCTCGCGGACCTCAATCATGCCGTCGCGACGCAAATGGGAAAATCCCGCGTGGCGATCTGCGTTCTGCCGACGCGTCTTTTTGTCGACGGAAAACCCACCGATCTGGGCGACGGCAAATCGCTTTCGCTGCCCGGCGGCGTCAAGGTGTATCGCGGCGGCAATTCTTACGCCGTCATGCGCGACGGCGGCGATATCGTCAACGCCCAGATCAACAGCAACACGGCCAACACCTGGATCAACGTGACCGTCGGTGTCGGCCGTTCGGCCACGAGGAATGCGCGCGGCCTCGTCGCCAACCACGACGGAAAGGTCGACGAGCTTGCCGCGCGCGGCGGAGCGGTGTTCGCGGCGCCGGTGTCGTTCGCGAATCTTTATCATCCCTACGCCGACAGCTGGCGGGTCCAACCGAAGGAGACGCTGCTGTCGCCTTGCGGCGACCGGAATATCGAAACGGGCATTGCGGCAAAGCCGTTCTACGCGAAAGATCTCGATCCGAAGCTGGCCGAACGGGCGCGGGCGGTCTGCGCAGCGCACGGCGTCACGGAAGGACCGCAACTTGAAGCCTGCACGCTCGACACGACGGTGCTGGGAGGCGAAGAGGCCGCGAAGGTATTTGTTCGCGCTCTTCCCATCCGCGCCGAGTTGCGGCCGGACTTGCCCCTCAAGCGGATAGAGATAAAGGCGATCGTCAGGCGCCCGTAGGACAAATTCGTATTAGCCGGTGAATCTGTACACGCTCGTCTCGCGTATCTCCCGGTCTTCGAGATCGCGTGTCGTCTGCACATTGTAAGTGCCGAGTTTTTCGACGCCGGACTTGGGAAAATAACTACGGCCCGGATCGCCCAGCAGCACATTCGCGCCGCCGCGGGCGCAATCGCCGAGCCACGCGAGCAGGCGCCCGGCAAGCGGGCGCTCGTAGCACATGTCGCCGACGAGGATTGTCTCCCACGCGCATGGTGCGCCGATGACATCGTCGCGCGTGACCTTTATCGCGACAACGTTGGCGGTCGCATTGAGCGCAATCGCGGCACCCGCGAACGCGTCGATGTCGGCAGCAAGAATTTCCGAGGCGCCGGCCTTCGCCGCCGCAATCGCGACCAGCCCGGAGCCCGAGCCGAAATCGAGCACGCGCTTGCCCGCAACCTCCGACGGATGATCGAGCACGTAGCGCGCCAGCGCTTGTCCGCCGGCCCAGGCGAAGGCCCAATAGGGAGGAGGCACGCCTTCGGCTTCCAGCTCTTCCTCGGTTTTCCGCCACAGCGGCACCACCTCCGTCGCCAGGTGCAGCCTTATTTCCGGCACAAGCGGCGGCGATAGAAGAGCGGTGTTCTCGGCAACGAAGCGGGCCGGATCTGGCATGGGTGACGGAAAGCCGTTTCTCGCGGTATGGTTTCGACAAAGGCGTTGGCCGGGGGGTGATGCGTGCCGCGACATTTCACTGGGATCAGACTGCTTCTCGTTTTCGTCGCAATCAACACAATCCTGTTTCTGATGCTCGTCACCTCGATGACGAGCGCGCATCCCTGGCTCGCGCGCATGCTGCCGGGCCAGTTCGAAGGCGGTGTCAATTCGTCGGGCTATTGGGTGTTCTTCTCGCTGGTGCTGCTTGTCAATGCCGTGACGGTGTTGCTCGCCGGTTTCGCGGTCGTCGTGCCCGCGATGCTGGAAGGCACGGCGGACGAGGGACGGCTTGGACGCCTCCTCACGGATCGCGGCGGCATCTCGGACGACGCGAAGGATTCCTGCCTGGCCGTCGTGCGGGACGAGGCGGCGTCCGCGCGCCAGCAGATCGCAATCGGCCGCTGGATTCTGATCGCAGGTGCGGTGTTCCTCGTGCTCGCCTTCACGGCCGTGACGCACAATTTCCTGCGCGCGCTGCCGCAGGATGCGCTGTTCGCAGGTTCGTTGGGCCCGGTGCCCGACGTCACGGTCACGACGGCATCGATCTGGCGCTACACGCTGGACCAGATCGCGGGCGCGCTCCTGCTCGGCGCACCGGAAATCTATCATTGGCATTTCAGCGATCTCGCGAACAATGTCGCGAATATTCCGTATACGAACTTTGTTCTGGCGTTCCGGATCGCGCTTCTGATCGTGGTTCTTGCAATTCTCGCAACCCTCGGCCGTTCCGTCCGGCTGGGCGGCGCGGCCCGCTCAAAAGCCGCGAAGTCCGACGAAAAAGCGCATTGAGCGGGCGAGACTTGTTTCCACCCGCCTGAAGGGAGCGAGTGGACAGGAACGCCGCGTCACTTATTCGCCAGCATCGAATCCAGGAGCTGATGCAGGCTTTGCCAGTCGCTGAAGTTTTGATGGATCTGGCCGTTGATGATGAAGGTGGGCACGCCGTTGATATTGTATTTGGTCTGCGCATCCTGACCGACCTGCGACACGCGCTCGGCCTCGGCCGTGTCGTCTATGCAGGACTCGATTTTCGCAGGCGCCAGGCCGGCCATGCTGCCCATCTGCACCAGGCCGCCATGGACATCCTGCACGCCGTTTTCGGGATCCCATTTGTCCTGGTTGCGCCACAGGAGGTCGATGAACTGGAAATAATTCGATGCGGGCAGGCAGCGCGCAATGGATTCCGCACCGATATCCGCGCCACCGCGGGGATAGACACGCAATACGTAAAAGACTTTTCCGGTGTCGATGTAATTCCGCTTGAGCTGCGGAAAGAGGGTCATGTCGAAGCGCGCGCACCACGGGCAGGAGGGCGCGGCATACTCCACCATCAGGATCGGCGCCTTGGGCGAGCCCATATGGCGGTCATAGGGGGTCAGCTGAATCTGAATGCGATCGGGAGCCGGCGACTGCGCGCTCGCATCGTCCGAACTCGACCCGAACACGAACCACGCGGCGACGCCCAGAACGGCGATTGCCAGCACCACCAATCCCATCACAAGCTGCTTGCGGTTCATGCCCGACACCCCCGGAGGCGTTTGCCGCTCGTTTCTGCCAGACCTGTCTGCGTCGTTCAACCGGCAGAGCCCGCCGACGCGGCGGTGCTGACAGCGCGACTGCTCGACGGAAGTGCCGGAAATCGGGAAGAATGGGGTTGCGAATAGGCGCCAACCTTCAACCTCAATGCAGGAGTTCGATGTGAACAGACGGGATGTGATTGGGGCCTTGAGCGCCACGGCAGCTTCCGCGGCGATGCCGTGGAGCGCGCGGGCGGGCGGCGCGGTGTCGCCGGAAGCGGCGCAGCTTTACGACCGCGCCTTCGTGTTCGACGCCAATCTCGGCCCGCCGATACAGGAGAAATTCCCGTATCCGAAGGCGTCGCTCGATCTGGTGCGGCAGTCGGGAGTCACTGCGGTCAAAACTTCGCTCGGCGGCATCGACGCGAGTTTCGAGGATGCGGTGGGCGAAATCGCCGTCTTCCAGCATGCCTTCGAAGCCTATCCCGAAATGTTCCTGCAGGTGCGCAAACATTCCGATTTCGCGGACGCCAAGCGCGAGAAGCGGATGGGTGTGATCCTGTCGTTCGAATCCGTTTCCATGTTGGAAGACAAAGTCGATCGCATCGAGCTGTTCCGCGGCCTCGGCGTGCGCGTGATGCAGCTCAACTACAACAAGGCGTCGCCGTTCGGCACCGGCGTGCTGGGCGATCCGCATGCGGGCTTGACCGCGCTCGGACACAAGGCCGTGGCCGCGATGAACACGCAAGGTGTGGCGATCGACATCAGCCATTCGAACGAAACGACGTCCTTCGACGTGCTGAAGGCGTCGGCCACGCCGCCGCTCATCACCCATGCGGGTTGTGCCGCCATCCATCCCCATCCCCGAAACAAGAGCGACACGCTGCTGCGCGCCGTCGCGCAGAAGGGCGGGGTCGTCGGCATTTACGACTTGCCTTATCTCGCGGCCAGCCCGAAGCAGCCGACCTTGGACGATTACATGGCGCATATGCTGCACGCGCTGAACATCTGCGGTGAAGATCATGTCGGAATCGGCAGCGACAGTTCGCTCGCAGCCTTCGATGTGTCTGAAGCCGGAATGGCGGACTTTCATGCAGACGAAGCCCACCGCCAGAGAATCGGCGTGGCCGCGCCTGAAGAAGACCGCCCGCCCTACGTCATCGGCCTCAACACCCCGCGCCGTTCCGAAGTCATCGCCGACGCGTTGCTGAAGCGGGGCTACAAACCGCGCGCGGTCGAAAAGGTACTTGGGCTGAACTTCACCGACGCGCTGGGGCGCATTTGGCAGACGTGATGCAGCGACTCGCTATCGCTGAGCCACGGATCCCAGCAGCTTCCGGGAGAATAACAGGGACCTGCTAATTCATTCCCCGTACTCTTCATTGGCCGGCGGCCGATCGCGTGCCCGGAAAATATTCGGTGTGGGTTTCGGCGGTTCGCCCGTAATAGAGCACCCGCTTGCCGAGGAGAGAGACGATATATCCGGCGCAGCCCGCTCCCGTTACCTTGTTGCAGAAGCTCTTGTAGGTGTAGCCCGGCGCCAGTTCCTGCGCTTCGCGGATCGCCGCCTTCACTCTACCGGCATCGAAGCGTTCGATCACCGCCACGGTCGTCGGCGGCGTCTTCAGCTCCAGCGTTTCGCCGTCCGGCCGATAATAAGTGCGGGTGGAGCGGCGGAAATCGACGGCATAGCCGTCGAAGCCTGCGTCCATCAGGATTTTCACGCTCTCGGGGAAGCTCATGGTGTCCACTTCCGCGCTTTCGAGCGTGGCGCGGGCGATGTCTTTCCAGTTCTTGCTCATGTTCGTGTTCTTTCGGAGTTGCGTGCCGTCAATCGACGGGCACGGATTTCAATCCGCGCGCGTCCACGATTCCCCGCAGGATGCGGAGAAACGTCGCGCGGTCTTTCGGCGACAAATGATCGAAGAATTGCGAATCGTTGGCGTCGGCCAGCGCCGCCAGTTCGGGCACCAGTTTGCGACTCTTGACCGTCAGCGCGAGGGTCTGCGCGCGCCCATCTTCGGGATCGGCATTGCGCACCAGAAGGGATTTGGCGATCAGCCGGTCGGCCAGCTTCGTGATGGCGCCGCGCGTCATGCCCAAGCGTTCGGCCACGCGGCTTGGGGCAAGCGGTTCCGCTCCAAGCAATTGGTGCAAGAGCACCCATTCCGCCACCGTCACGCCGCGCGTCTCCACCTTGCGGGCGAAGGCCTGCGAAACATGGTTGGAGACGTAGCGCAGCCAGTAGCCGAGATGGGCGGTCAGGTCGGATGTGGGGCGGGTCGATTTCATCGGAATCTCTTTAGTTGACTAGGAAACTATCAATAGAAAGTTGCCTAGTCAACTATAATTTCGCAAAATGACGGCGCGGCTCCCAAAAGGCTGTCCGTTCAGTCCCTTGGCGGAAGGCATCTGGGGCGAATGATTGTCGGATCTTGCAGCCGTCTTGCGTCAATACTGAGGCTCGAAATGTGAGCCGAAGCGCGCTTTCCAGGCGATGTTGGCGAAATCCTGCCGGCCTGCTCGATTCCCAGGTGGCGTCTTTTTGGAGACGTTGCGACCAAGTCCCGTCGCGCGCGTTTACAGGTATCGGCCGGTGTCAGTCGCCGAAGGTGTTAAACCGGCTCATTGAACAATTCTGGCGTTCGGGCTGTCGCCGCGATGGTTCGCGGCGGCGGACGACGCGCCTGCCGATTTTCTCAAGGATCGAATGATGACCGTGGAAATCCCAGAGACAGTTCTGTCGGAACGTAAAGCATCGCAGGGCGTCAAACTCGGCCACGTGCGATACGTGTTGATCATAAGCCTCGTGCTGTGTGCCGCTGCGGGCGCCATATTCTATTTCTTCCACTGACGCCTGGTCACTTTCTGCAGAGCAACATCAAACGCCGACTTCCCGGAGTGAAAAATGCGAGATCGACAACAGAAGAATATGGGCCGGTCACCGCAAAGGTCGGAGGCGATCTCGGGCGATGAGGCCAAGGGGCTAACGCCGATACCGGCCGGACGAACGGTCCAGCCTGAGGCCGCTAATCCGGCAGCTGTCGCGCCGTCGCCGCGTCCGCGCCGGACGCTGTCTTTGCCCGCGCTTCGTGCCGGCAAACCGGCGAACGGCTCGACTACGCCCGGGCAAGCTTAGCACTGTCGCGAGGCAGCCGATGCACATTGATCCGGAAGAGATCGTAAATGGATTATCGCGCTGGGAGAGCGAAGGCGGAGCGCTTCGTTCCGAATGGCTGACCAATCGCGAATGTTCCGGGAGACAACAAGAGGCCACGGTCCCCGCCGGATTTGCAAACGCTCTTGAGAAATCAGATACATCGACGAAGCCGGCAGCATAACCGGTTCCGAAGCGCGTGAATTAGCGCGCGGGTCGGAAAACGCACGAACGGAATACAGCAAATTGCTCGCGGCCGAGGGCAGGTTGTGTCGGTTAGGGCTTAGGCACGCCTGATGCTGCGCTCCGGCAGTCCGGTATCGCATTTCTTAGTTCTTAAGCCGTTCGATTACGAAACCAGCCACGTCGGATGTTCGGAATATCGTTGCGCGCCAAACCGACATTTTTGAGATAGGGTTCGAGTGCTTCTTTATGACCTGACGAAACGATGGCGCCGATATAACCATCCGGCCGCACAAGAACCCAATCGCCGGACGCGATGCCGTAGGCGTCGCGGAAGTGGCCGTCATCGTCCGTGAGATCGCCGCGTGGACCGACGGCATGGATGCGGAGTCCGGCGCGCGGTGCGATGGCCGCGAGGCGATCCACGCCGTAACACAGCAATGTCCAATGCGGCCCGCGAAACAATTCGAACAATCGCGAAGGCAAACCGGCGGCGCCACGGACCGGTGCATCCGGTGCGCGATCGCCTGCGAGCACGCCGCCGCTGCGCGGCGGTGCTTCGAGCCGCAGGCGCGATTGCGGATAGCCGATATCGAGCTGATGCACTTCGCGGCCGCGGCGCATCGAGCCTTGCTTGGCCGCTTCCAACAATCCCGTTGCGAGTCCCAGCATTTCGGCGGCAATCGGCCGGCGCTCTTCTTCGTAAGTGGCGAGCAGCGTGTCGGGCGCGCCGCGCAACACAGCCGCGATTTTCCAGCCGAGATTATAGCCGTCCTGCACGCTGGTATTGAGGCCTTGTCCGCCCGTGGGCGGGTGGATATGGGCCGCATCGCCGATCAGGAATGCGCGGTCCACGCGATAGCGCTCCGCGATGCGCGCGTTCATCGTGTAAACGGATGCCCACGACACGGAGCGCACGACAATATCCTTGCGGCCAGTGCGCGCGGCCAGCAACGCGTTCAATCCTTCGACGGACACATCGATATCGCCTTCGGCGGGAACCGGGCCCTGCAGTTGAAACATGTCCGTGCCGGCGAGCGGGCACAGCGAAATCTGACCGCCCGATCCTTCGCCCCAGCGGTGCCAGGCGTCCCGGTTCACGCCGTCGACAAGGAGGTCGGCCACGATCGCGCGCACGCCGAGCGTCTTGCCGGGAAATTCGATCCCGAGCGCATGTCGCACGAAGCTGCGGCCGCCATCCGCGCCCACAAGATAACGCGCGCGGATCGTTTGCTTGTGTTTCCTGCCGGCGACAGTCGCCGTGACGCCGTGACGGTCCTGCACAAACCCCGTCAACTCGCAACCGAATTCCGGACGACCACCCAATTCGACCAACCGTTCGCGCAATACGGCTTCAGTCAGGAACTGCGGCACCATCAGGGGAATCTGGTAAGGCTCGGCGGGCGTGGGCGCGCCCGTTTCGAACGCGTTTTCATCCTCGAAACTGCCGTCCGCGCCATGGACGCGTTGCGGTGGGTAATTTCCGCCCGTGGCAACAAGCCTGTCGATCACGCCCAGATCCTCGAACACTTCCTGGCTGCGCGGCTGGATTCCCTTGCCGCGCGAACCGGCGAAAGGGCCGGGCAGTTTGTCGATGAGCCGGAATGCGACGCCGCGGCGCGCGAGATCGATGGCGAGCGTCAGGCCGGCAGCACCCGCACCGCTGATGAGCACGTCGGTGGTGAATTCTCGCGCCATTGCCCTGTCCCATTATGTGTATTATGCACATAATAAGCGTCCCACCGGGAGTCAAGGATAATGTGTGCAAAATACACGGATCGACGCGCGTGAGCGACAGGCGCCCGAAACGGGCCGGCGCCGGCAAGGCGAAGGCTCAGCTGCCGCAGCTGCCGCAGCTGCACGCCGCGATCCTCGATCTCCTCGTTCTGATGAACCGGCCGCAGCAGGACGATATCCTGCTGAACGAAGCAGGCCTTTCGCTTGATCGCGCGCTCTTTCCGCTTCTGGTCGGCATCGAGCGCTTCGGTCCGATCGGCGTCGTGGCGCTCGCCGAAGGATCCGGCCGCGACCATACGACCGTCAGCCGCCAGGTCGCGAAGCTCGTGGAGCTCGGTCTTGTCGAAAGGCGGCCGAGTGCGGCGGACGCGCGCGTGCATCAGGCGGTCGTCACAAAAGCGGGGCGTCGCATGACGGACGCGCTGGCGGCCGCGCGCCAGAGGCTTGCCGCGCCCGTCCTCGCAAAATGGAGCGAAAAAGATTTCGAAAGCCTCGTGCGCCTGCTGCGCCGTTTCGTCGACGACATCGCGGCACCGGAGTAATCGCGACTTCAGAGCGTCTTGTGACGATCTTTAATCGACGGTGGCCCCCTCCGCCTCGCTACGCTCGCCACCTCCCCCGTAAACGGGTGAGGAAAGAAATTAAGCAGCATCAATCGTTTTCCTCCCCCGCACGCGGGGGAGGTGGCGCGCACGAAGTGCGCGACAGAGGGGGGCCTCGCGCGTCGATGTGCTCGAAAGATGCTCTAATTCGCCCGGTCGCGGGAGTCCATCAAATCCATGAAATGGCGCGCGACCGTGTGGAACGCGTAAGGATTGACGAGAAATGAGTCGTCGTTGCAGCGGTCGCGCGCGGCATCGATCTTGGGGCGCAACAAAGAGTTCCCGGCTCCGGCGCCGTCTATTGATACTGCAAATTGCCGTCGATGTTCGCAATGCCCGCAATCAGGGCCGAGCTTTCATTCCAGGTGCCGTCGATGCGCCGGCACTGCGCCGTCAATGTTGCGCCGGCGACGCGAATGTGCAGGCAGGTGATCTGATAGCTGCTCGGCTGCACCATGCTCGAAAATTGCAGATTGCCATCGATGTTTTCGATACCGCGGATTTCGATCGAGGTTTCGTTGAAGCTGCCGTTCATCCGGCGGCAATCGGCGGAGAGCGTCGCGCCGTGAACGCGGATATGCCGGCAACTGTCCTGATAGCTGCTCATCTGTTGCGCCTGCGCCGGAAGCGCAAACGCGATCGGCAAAATCAGAACGACGCTTTTCAGTGTGGTCCGCAAGAATCCGTGCATAAATATCCCCTGATCGAAATGCCGGCAGACGTTAATCCCAATCGGATCTTGGGTAAAGGCGACCGCGACAGGTGCTACCGGTGACATTGGTAATCCACATTTGGAGAAACACGTCGCCCCAAGTCCGATCAGAATGGAAAAGGCTGCACATCCGGGTCGCACCAGCGTTTGCGCGCCTCGGATGAAAAGAAACGCGCGTTCGACCAATAAGCCAGCAACCAGTCGGAGCGGCCGAGCGGCGACGCCATCAAGGCGTTTGCGATTTCGAAGATGGGCGTCGAGGCCGAATATCGATCCAGCTCCGCGCGTGCGGCACGCAACGAAGCCTGCGTGATCGTTTCGTGGTATCCGTCCGTGTCAGTATTTGCAACGCCTGTCGCTTCGTTATAGGCGCGAATGAAATCCGGCATGCATGCTGATGCTTCGAGCTCTGGGCGGTAGCGCATGAGCCAGAGCGCGGCGGCGAAGTGGGCTGCATGCGTCCAATCCGACTTGGGTAAAGAACGATCGATGAGGCCGAGGCCGATCCGGTGGATTTCCGTTTCGGATGTAAAATTGTGGTGTGGCATCGTGGGCTCCTGGGTTGGGATGCCGGCGAGGCCTCAACAAAAACCCCGCTGCAAGGGCAGGGTTGTGGGGCACAATATCGGGGAGAGTTGTTTTATGGTCCCCGACGAATCGCGCATGCAACCGCCGCCCATGAGGGACAGCGTTGCTTCAGGATGCTGGTGCGCGCGCGGTTCATGAATGAGCGATACAAAGCGCGCCGCAAAAAGTCAATTTGATCGTCCGCTCAAAAATCGCCGCCGGGCTCGAACGTCTTCTTGCGTCCCGGGCGCTCCCACACGACTCCCGGAAAGCCCTTGAGCGGCACGAGCTTCTCGCCGCGATAGGCCCATTCCGGCGCGTCCTCAATGCGGATGTGATAGCGCGGCTCGCGGCCGGTGCGCGCCTCGAACAACGCGCGGGGGATGTTCACCATTTTGGTCGAGCGATGGCGCTCGTAGAATATCGGCGTGCCGCACCGTGCGCAGAACGTGCGCGCGGTTTTCGTCTCGTTGTCTTCGAAGCGCATCAGCGATTTCTCGCCCTTCGTGACGCGCACGCGGCTTTTCCAGCAGCCGACATAGGTCGCGTAAGCAGCACCTTGCGCCAGCCTGCTCGCGCGCGAATGATCGTGCCAGGCCCAGAACGCCGGCGTATCGATTTCGATCTGCACCGCGCCGCACAAGCAGCGGCCGCCGGCGATACCGGCGGGTGTTTTGCGTTTTTTTCGAGCTTTCGGTTCGTCCATTCGAACACCGGCGAATTGTTTTTTTATTCCGCCGAGATGATCGGCTCCCACACCGAGCAGAAATGCTTCTTGGCGAACGTGGTGAAGGGTGCGGGGTTTGCGGGGCCCGGCACGAGGCGTTGGACCTCGCTCTTTGTTCCGAATGCGGGCCATCTGGGCACGGTGGCGCCTCTGCCCGGATTTCCGGTCTTTATGAAATTGCCCCAATAGCTCTGCATGGTCGCTTCGAGTTGCTTTTCATCGGTGCTGAAGCTGCTCGTCGACGGAAAGGTGAACAGGAATTGCAACTCCGCGCCGTGCTGTGAGGCCGTCGCATAGCCGTATTGATCGTTCGGCGCAGTCGTGACCGCCGGGCTCGCCGAGGTGGGCGGCGCGAGCGGATCGTCGAGCTCATAGGCATAGACGGTGGAGAACCCGGCAATCTCGGTGGCTGCGTCGAGCGCATTGCAGGCAAATCTGTAGTCGGTGCCGATTTGCGCGAGGCCTTCGTCCGCCGTGGGCGCGCTGCTTGCGAGATATTGGTCGGGAAAATCCGCAAGCTTGTAGGTGTTGTTCGCCAGCGACTTGTCGAATGCCGTGGTGTTTGAGGCAGCCGGGAGCCCCTCGTTTCCCAGGAAGAGTTGGATCTCTTTCTGGTAGGTGCATTTTGCGCCGCTGCAGAAGCTGTTGGAATTCGCGAGATCGTAATTGGCGGGACCGCCTGCTGCGATCACCGTGCTTTCGCTCGTGGCGAAAGGAACTTCGCCGGGCTCGAAGTAACGGTCTTCGTTCAGGTTGTTGCCGATGAGCACGGGAATGTGCGGGAAATCTCCGGCCGACAATCCCTGTTGCAATCCGTTCGGCACGAACAGCGTGCCGGTATCGGGCGCGATGCCGAAATCGCCGAAGACTTCTGCTGTGCCGTCAGCAGCGTGGCGACGGGCGCGCCGTCGAGGCATTTGACGATCTGGGCTTTGGGGCTGCTCGTCGTCAGCTTCGAACAATCGATGCTGCCGGCATTGGGAGATGCCGCAAGGGCCGCGTTGACGTAAGGATTGCCATAGGTGCTTTCGTATGCGGCTTCCGTCGGAAGATTGTGCAGGCGATAGGCGCCGCTATCGACGATCGCGCCGCGATACAGACCCGCAGATCCCGGCGACAACATATCGAGAAGCACACTGATGCCGCCCGCCGATTGTCCGCCGATCGTCATTCGCGCCGGCGTGCCGCCGAACGCGGCGATATTCTTTTTCACCCATTGGATCGCATATTGCTGGTCCATCAGCCCGTAATTGCCGGCATCACCCACGGCTTCGAACGTGTCGGCTTTGGCGGCTGCGATCGCCGATTGCGCGAGGAAGCCCAGCGCGCCCAGGCGGTAATTGATCGTGACGACCACGATGTCGTTCGTCGCCACCATGTCGATCGGAAAATATTCAAGCCCGGTTCCGTTCTGCAGTTCACCGCCATGGATGAAAATATAGACGGGAAGCTTCGAGGTCGGTGTCGCGGAAGCAGGCACGTAGACGTTGAGCGAAAGGCAATCCTCGGACTGGGGTAGTGTGTGACCGATCACCACCACAGGCGCGCTCTGCGGACAGACATTGACCGTCGTGAAATTCGCCGCGTCGAACGGGCTCGTCAGTGCGGCGTGCTTGCCCGGTGGCGTCCAGCGTTTGGCGGTGGCGTAGGGAATGCCGAAGAATTCCGCGACGCTCGAATTCTGCGAGTTGTAGGCGCCATCGATGACGACTCCGTCAACATTGACGGTCGGGCCGCTTGCCAGGGCCGCGCCTGCCGTCAGCGCAAACAAGGCCGCAAATCCCAAAATCCGGATGCGCATCGTCGATCCCTCCAGGCCGCCGCATACCCTGCGACACTAGCAAATTCCGCCTGTCCCGAAAGCGATTCCGGTCACAGCCGAAGCACAGTGCCGTTTCCGCATCATCCATTTGAAGGATGCGCGCCCGAAGACCGGTTCCTGGTCCGGCGCAATCGAAACATCCACCTGGGCAATTCCGAAGTGATCCTGCCGGCTTGGCGCATTCCAAATGTCGGCCTAGACTGATCCCAACATCCGGCGGGGGCGCCGGTTAATCGAGGGGGATTATCTATGTTCCGGAAATTGGCGTGCGTCGTTGCGATCTGTGCGGTTCTTCCTTTGGGCGGGGCTTATGCGCGGGGACAGGTTTATTCGGATCATCATGCAAGCGAGCCGGCCGTCAGCGCGGGCATGGGACGCATCTATTTTTATCGCGAGTCTTCGTTCTTTGGTCTTGCGGTTGAGGCGGCAATTAAAATCGATGGCGTGGCGGTAGGCGAGTCCTCGTCGGGTGACTACTTCTATGTCGACCGGCCGCCCGGCACCTACGCGATCAGCGCGACCACGGAAAAAGAAGAAAACCTTTCCGTGCCGTTGGCGGCAGGCCAGACCGTGTATGTCCGGACACACCCTTCGATGGGATTTTTGGTCGGCCACATTATTCCGGAGATCGTCGCCGACGATCGGGGCACGTCCGAAATCAAGGATTGTCACTTCGCGGGTACGGACGCGCCCGCCGCGGCGGAAACGACTGCAACAATGGCGCCGGCAACCACGACTCCCGCGACGACACCGGCTGCCACGACGCCCGTGACACCGCCGGCAGCGACGCCGCCGGCAACGGATTCGCCTGCGCAAACTGCGCCGAAAACCTAAGCATCGGCAAAGTCGCACGCGAAGATGCGGAGTTCTCGGGATATTGTATTCCCGCGCAGATTCGCCGGGATGCGCTCACGCCGGAAAGTGGTAATCGCGCAGCTGCTCGAACTGCGCGAGCACCGTATTGATGTCGCATTTCAGGCACCGGCCGTGCAGGTCGGTGTCGTGGGTGTGGGGTAGCGTTCTCTTGAACAGCGCGATCTGGGAGGCAAGGTCCCCCATCCGCTGCTTCTGCGTTTGCTGCTCCATGATTTCCAAGACCCATCCCGCACAAATCGTCTGCGGAACGTAACCAGATCGCGGGCGGGATAGATGTTAAAACGATGTAATTCACCCCTGTGTAAGCTATCTTGAATGGCCGGGACGGGAATGTGCCGATGTTTCATTATGCGGTTCAGATTTCGTGCAGGCTTCTTTTCGCGAATCCCGCTTAGGCTCAGTAGGCAAGCTCACGGCGTTTGCATGGATGGTGCTGACGAGGGCAAAGTTATCAGTCTGACCGCGGCGTCTTCTTTTTCGCGCGCTCGGCCAACTCCTTCACGCGATATTTGGCGATGCGCGCAATCAGTGTGGCCGGCACGGGCTCGGCAAGCGAAAACCGGATCGTGCTTTTGTTGATCGTCGCGGCGGCAAGCTCCTTCTTGAAGAAAGCAAGAAGCTTCGCTGAGGCCGGATAAAGCGAGAAGTGCTTTTTCCACGCCGCGAAATGGATCACGGCTTCGTCGCCCATCTTATAGGTGGGCATGTTGTAGGAGATCGTCTCCGCCGCTTTCGGCAGTGCCGCGCGAATGGTTGTGCGCACGCGCTCCAGAACGGCGCGCGCGGACTCGGGCTGCGCGGCGATATAATCGTCCACCGATTTGAATTTGGATGCCGCCATATGTTCGCTGCTCCCCCGCAAGCGGAAGCTACCCGCTCGCGGCGGTTCCGTGAATAGGCGGCGTGCGAAAGAATCTATGTTACCGCCGTTGCGGCTTGAGACCTTGGCCGGATTGAAACTTCGGTTTAGATTAGGTGCCACACCGGCGGGGGCCGGTTACAGGGGGGAATTCATGATCAGGAAATTGGCGATCGCGGTTGCGATCTGTGCGGTGCTGCCGCTCGGCACCGCCGCCGCAAGAGGCCTTCCGTTCATCGAGCATCATCCGAGCGAGCCCGCGCTCCGGTCCGATCTCGCGCGCGTCTATTTCTATCGCCCGCTGTCGATGGTGGGCGGAGCGCTGCAGCCTTATGTGCTGGTCGACGGCTACGGCGTCGGGGTCTCCCGCACGGGCCGCTATTTCTATTACGATTTTGCGCCCGGCACGCATGTCGTCAGCGCGACCACCGAAAAAGAAGAATCCGCCACTGTGCCGCTGACGGCGGGGCAGACGGTCTATGTCCGGTTCCATGGGTCATTCGGCGTGATGGCCGGCCACATCGTTCCCGAACTCGTCAGCGCGGATCAGGGGCAGACGGAGATCAAGGACTGCGATTTCGACGATGACGGAATGAATTGACGGATCGCATCGATCATTCCGGTGGCCGAAGAGCGAATCCGGGATGTGCGCCCCACCATTCCGCGCGGCGACAAGTCTTGGGACGTCTCTTCGGCCGAGCATTAAGCCTGGAATATGTTGGCTGTCAGATGTGCTTCCGATAGGCTTTGGCTGTTTGAAAGAATTGGTGGCCCTAAATGAAAGCTTGGCTCATTTCGATTGTGGGGTTAGCCGTTACCGGGGCGCAAGCAGGCGATGCCCAAACCCCTCCACCTCCAAAGCCGCATCTGCACTATGAGATTGTCATCAATCCGGACCCCAAATTTCTGAGTCCGCCCCGACGATTGGCGCAGGCTTGCGATCTGGCCAAAGCGGTAAGCGTCAGAACCCAGGGGCAACATGATCCGGTTTTAGCATTCGATTTGTCCATGCTTCGTTGGACGAGTTGCGGCAAGCCGGATTCAAATTAGGGCACTTCACGCTTTTGCCGGTTGAAGCGCCTTGGCGACGGCGGACGGGTTGCGCGCGATCACTTTCAGATAGGCGCGTGCGGCGGCGTCGGGCTCTTTGCGGCCTTGTTCCCAGTCGCGCAGCGTTCCGAGCGGGATGTGAAATCGGGCGGCGAATTCTTCCTGCGACAACCGGAAAGCGCGACGGATCATGCACACCTGTGGGATGCGCTTCATGTGCTTGATGTTCTCGGGTGTCAAAGGCTGCGCGTCGGGATCGGCGAGAGCCGCGGCATGACGCTCCTCTTCTGTCATCGCATCGAAACGGCTCCAGTCGTGCCTAGTCGCTTTCTTCGTGGTATTTTCTTTTTTCATAAGCTTCGGCTCCTCGTGCCGAGATAATCCGCATCCGTTCGCCTCTCATTGTGTAGGCAACACAATACAGGCGGCCATGCACCATGCCGATCGCCGCATATCTGTCCTCGCCGTAGTCTTGTCTCGTGTCGATCCAGCCGAGGACGAAAGGATCGCGGAAAACCCCACAAGCCGTATCGAATGTCACGTCGTGAGCGCGGAAATTTTGCGCAGCTTTTGCATCGTCCCATTCGAATTCATCGTCGATCATACTACTGCTTAGCCGTAGTCGTGTCAATCACCCAAGATTGCCCGAACGCAATTGTCTGGACAGGGAAACATTGTCGGTCTTCGTGATGAGCGCGGCGCGTGGCAACGAATTGCGAAACATTTCGTGCATCTTCGTTTGATCCAACCCTCGAATCGAACGGTACTCTGTTGAGGAGGCGAGGCACGTCTGTCGGCAGAATCTTGTTTATTGCCGACCCGGTAGCACGCAACCAAATCGGGCGGCGTGGGTTATCTTGAGGCGTACGCAAAATTCGGCGATCGGGCACCGTTTCCAGTCGAACGCGATTTATCGATATCGGAGACCGTTATGAAAACACTGATCGTGTCGATTTTTGCGTTGTCCCTGCTGGCCGCCACGGCCGCGAATGCACAGGTTGGCGTGGGCGTTAACGTCCTCGGCGTGGGTGTCGGTGCGCATGTGGGACCCAATGGCGTCGGCGCGGGTGCGCATGTCGGCAACGTGGGAGCCGGCGTTGGCATACACGGCCACGCGCGCCGTTGCTCATCCTGGGGCTGGCACGCCAACCACGAGCGTTATTGCCGCCGCTATTACTAGGCGCGTGGACGTTTGCTTTTAGGAGCGAAGTCGCGGCGAATTGGCGTGCACTGCGCCGCGTAGGGTGATTTGGTATGGTGTCGAGCCAATTCTCAACATTGTGAAATTGCGCAATCCCCTTCGGATCGGCGCCTCCGGGGATCGCGCGTCAGAGGATTTGTTCTCACTCGACGGTTGAGAGCATTCCGAAGAAGTCGTATTCGCCGGGCGTGCCACCGACTTCCTGCGCGAATTCGCCGGCCATATAGGTGTTGCTGCCGGGATAGGAGAGATTGCCTGTCCAGGTCTGATAAGTATTCTTGCTCGTCGGGTCCTCGCGGAGGAAGCTGATGCGACCGCTCTCGGGACAATAGAACCCCGTAATGTCGGCGGGGCCATTGACGCTGTCATTCAGCGTGCCGGTGATATTCTTGCAGGGACTTGGTCCCTTCTGTTTGGTAATGCTCAATGTCAGCGTGGACTGGTTGGCGTTCATGTTCCACGTTCCGATCACGCTCGACGGATAAGGGCTTGCTGCAAGTGCCGAACTTGCCGAAAGAGCCAGCGTGAGAGCGCCGGCGATCGCGAATTTCATGACTTTTACTCCTTCAATATGGTTGCGAGGAGGGCGCCCCTTCTCGATGGATTTGTAGGCATTCGTGGATGCCAATTTCTTGGGCTGGAGCGACAAATCAGGTCTGGCGCGACATGGAGGTGCCTCTTCGGCGAAGGCGCTGCGTGCGCCTGCGCTTCAAGGGCATGGTGACGGGCTCTTTCGGCGGGCGGACGGGCGACGGGAGCCATTTCGAAGCGAGCGTCTTCGGCGTCTACTGCTTCCACAACGGCCGCATCGCGGAAGACCGGGGTGCGGATATCCCGCTGGCTGAGGGGCATCCGTGACGGAGCGCGTGATAACTGCTGACGTCGGGGGAACGAAACGAGTGAGGTGAATTGGATTAGCTGTCCCCGCATTCGAAGATACTTAGAATTCCAAGTATAGGGGACCTAATGACGAGCTTGCATGGAGTAAGTTTTTGAGTTTACTATAACTAGCAGCTGACAAGGTTGGTGGTTCGGGTGGAACGTCAGTGTGCAATGGGGGCTTGCGATGGATTCGATTGTGCTTCGCGAGATTGCTGCGGCAATCGCAGTTGTCGCATTCAATGTCCCGATAGGTGTCGCCGCATTGGGGTTTTCGCGTGTCACTGGCTTCAACAACGCTCTCCGTGAGAAGGACGAAAACGGAGGTAGCACCGGTGCCATAAGCTACAGCCGTGTAACCGGAATGATTGGCGCCGTGGTTGTGGCGTCACTGTTTTGGGTCATAAGCAACATCGTAATAGCGACGGCGATTATCAGCCCCGCCGACGTGTCGAACATACTCTCGAATATTAAGGCGATCTTTCTGGTGGGTGCGGCCCTGTTTCTGCCCTACGCATTCAATCAACTCAAAACGCTTGTTCAATAATCGGGGCTGAGCCATGGCTGGAGAGCACGCACCTCCTTCCGAACCGCCCCGGGAGCCTCCGGCTTCGCCGAAGGAGGCTGCGAGTCCCAAACGCCGCCGTTCGCACGCCGGCCGTGTCCTAGGCACTGCGATCGGAGTTGCCGCGGCGACCGGTATCGGGACGGGATTGAACGAGGCGCCTCCATCGGCGGCAGCGAGTTGCGGCGGGACCGAACGATGGAACGTGAAGGACGCCAATGATGCCGACGCTGCGAGCGTCGATCAGACGCCAGTGGACAGTACTGTTGCCGCGTTGAATCAAGAAAAGCCGGCGCAAATCGACAAGGGCGGCAGAATGCCCATCGAAAAGAAGGTATTCACGATCCAGGGCTATATAGCCTTTTTTAAACACGAAGGCGACGATGACTATCATGTGGTGATCACAGACGATCAGGGTGGTTACTCAAACGGCCACAGCATCGTCGTGGAGTTGCCGGACCCCAAATGCTTTAGTGGACATAGTGGGTTGGGGCCGCATACATCCGTACTGGCGGCAGGCATTGGCGACGCGCGTTCGGAATTCGAAGACAAAATGGCGAATATTGACGGAACGGACATACCCGCGAAGTCCATACCTGTCACGGTGACCGGCGTGGCGTTTTTCGATTTCTTCCACAATCAAACGGGGCACTCGGTCATACAAAAATTGGGCACTCAATCGAAGGTCATTGAGCTCCATCCGGTCATCGGGATCGACTTCACGAATGCCCCGGAAACGGACTAGAAATTGCAGTGCCGGTGATTGCCTGTCCCGTCGACAGAACGACACGGAAGTCCTTTAACCGAATATATCGGTCAGCCATGTCACGCCGTGTTCCCTGAGAAAGTCGATTATTGCTTCCTTTGCTGCTGTTGCGACGACTCCAAGAGCTGCGCCCTTAAATCGCCGCATTAGTAGTGCGAGCGGCTCCAACATATATTTTTGGACAAATGGAACGTTGCTAGTCGTTTCACTCTTTAAGGCGCTCGACCCAACGGTAAGCGACGAGACAACGAAATTTCTTTCCTCCGGAACGTTCGCGTTATAGCCATTGTCAGAACGAACAAGTTCAACTGTTTCATCCAACGCAGCTATTGCCTTCTGAAGAGCCGGATCGGTCCGGTCGAGCGGAATAGGCGTCCATTCTTGATCGGGGTTGTCGAAATCTTCGGTTTGGATCTTAAGCTCATAAAACGTCTCGTTCACGCCGAGTAGCGCGGATCGCAACCACGACTCGCTGTCAGAAATGCTTTGGTACTTGAAAAACGGCAATTCGCGGTCAGCGGCTAAGTCGCCAATTTTTTCGTCCCAATTTGAAGAATGAGCAAAAATCGACGAGCCGAAATCGTCGTCAATTACTTCTACGAGATTGTTTTCTCGCAACCATTTAATCGCGCGAGCAAGAAGGATTTCGTTTTCGAGGTAGCATAGGCCGTTACCGTCAACGGCCTCGCTTGCATCGGTGAACTCGGCGACGATGCCATTGAGGGAAATCGCACGCCCCCATGCCTTGCGCTTGATGCATGTCGCTACAGCAAGTGCGTAATAGAGCGGCGCAAGTTGTATAAACCGACTCTTATCCATGGACCGAATCTCTTATTGCAGATTCAATAGTCATCTCAACTGCGATCTCTCGGGACTTCAAAGAGTAGGGGACAGCACGATTGGTTCGGCCAGCGTTCGGGAAATTAGGTGTTTTGTCGCCTTAACTCCAAGTGGCTTAAGGGTGGTCAGCGGCTGGGCAACACGAAAGCGTAGCAGAGTAGCACAACGCCGCAGTTCCCCTCTTACAAATTCCTAGTAGGTCGCTTTAACAATTCTTCCAAGTACTTTCCAATTCGACGCGGCGCCACTTGCCGGATTGACGTCCTGATAATAAAGTTCCTGCTCTGCGCATCGATTGTCTGGTACGAAAGCTAAGAATGATCGGTCTTCTCTTCGCAGAGTCATCCCATCGCACTGATTCACATCAAGATGAAAGCTTCCTTCAGTCTCAAAATGGTTGCGCGTCGATCCGTCTGGAAAAGTTTCTTTCCATGTGGTTCCGTTTAGCTTGGTCCAAAATCTGAGATCGTTTGGCGCGTCGTTTGCGCTACCGAGATTGTAATTCCATACAACATAAACCGGTATTTTTGGTGCGGGCGGAGGGGTTGGCCAGTTCAAGGCAATAAGCATCGCTCCCACCAGTGCGAGGAGGATTTGGCGAGGAAGGGAGTTTATTACCGGTGCTTCGACGCCGAGAAGCTTAACGCCGCCTCCCACGATCGCGGCAACGACACAGGCGATGCCGGCAATGAATATGTCTTGTCCCATTGGGTTCCCCTTCCCGCACGTATTGATCTTAGATTTAACAGAAATTGGCGAAGTATAATACTTAGGCGGCGCGATACCTCCAACTAGGCGCTATGGACGCTCTGTTATTAATTCTGAGCACTAACTACAAATACTTCCTCAACTCCGACGAGTAAGGCCCATACCCGGCCTTCGCGTAAATCTCCGCCGTCCGCGTGCTCTTCGTCAGCACGCCGATCTTGATCTGGCGGAGGCCCTGGCGGCGGGCTTCGTCTTCGCAGGCGGAGATCAGGGCGCGGCCGGTGCCTTTGCTGCGCGAGAACACGCTCACGAACAGTTCGGCGATGTAGCCATAGGCGCGCTCGGCTTCGACGACATAGAGTTGGTTCTGCCCGACCGTGAAGACGGCCCAGCCGATCGCGGCGCCGTCTTCCTCCGCCACGAAGATGCGTCCGCGGTTCGCGGCGACGCCGTTCAAAATCTCGGGCAGGAATTCTTTGGCGACTTGCGGATCGAGCCTGCGGTCGGGCTCGAACTGATGCTCATAAAGCTGCGAGCCCATGATGAAGGCGAGGGCGGCGTCGTGGTCTCGGGCCGGGTCGAAGTCGCGGATGATCATGCGGGATTTCTAGCATGACGGCTGGAAAGCGATTGATTCCGGCTCGAACGGAAGGCCGATGGACAAGGATTCCGTATTGGTATGTAATATACCTAGTGGGTTGACGTGAGTTGCGTTTTGGTCTACCGTGTCGTCATGATGCCTGGAAACGCCATGACGCGCGATTTGAAATATAGCGTAACGACGCCGAATTGTGCCTTCCATGCGGGAAAATTCGGTATGACCGATACGGTCATGGCAGGAAAAGACCAGGCGAATAACAGGCGGAATAACAGGCCGGGAACAGGCGAAATATCAGGCGGGAATTCGCCTGTTATGGAGCGAAAAAGCCGCGGGTTGGCTGGGTTTTTCTTGGACAAAAGACGTGAAAGCAATTTTCGCGCGTGTTTGGTGCCTATGGGCCGCGGGCGTGCTCACTTGTATCGTGCAATCGTCAACGGCCATGCGGGCGAGGACGCCCGCGCTCCAATGCTCTACCGCGTCGCGTTGTGGATCTTCTCGCGCATCCAGCGTTCGCTGCGGCCGAGTTGGCGGCCGACCGGCTCCCACACATCCGCTGCTTTCGGCAGGTCGGGCGTATGCGCCAGCGTGTAGCGACGCAGGCGTCGCGCCTTGGCTTCGTATCCGGGTGGCTCGTAACCGGCGAGCAATGCCGCAAACGCCGCGGCGCCCAGGACGAATACCGCGCCCAACAAGACGAAGGCGCCCGTCGCGACCAAGCGGCCCAGATGCGGTTCACGTTCGGCTTGTGCGGCCCTGCGCGCCATCCTTGCGGCCTTCGCGGCCCCTTTCTTTCGGGGCGTGCGATGCGTGCGATGCGCGGGCGGGCGACTGCCGTTGGCGTGTCCTGTCTCAGTCGTGTCTTTGCCGGCCATGATCGTTTCCTTTCAACGGCGCCGCATGAGCGCGCTGCCCAACAGGCAACCAACGCCGAAGCCCACCAGCAGGCTCAGCCACGGATGTTCCTCGATATTGCGCTCGACGGATTCGAGCACGCGGCTGCTTTCGTCGGCCAGGCCGTCGTAAAGGTCGTTGAAGCCGTCCTGGATGACCTCCAGGCCGCGGCGTCCCGCATCCTCAAATTCTTCGATGCGCTCGCCGATATTGTCCATCGATCCGCCGTCATCGTCTTCGAAATCGTCCCGGCCCATAGAACTCATGATTCGCTCCACGCAATCTTCGAATACGAAGCGGTAACGCCGTTCGATGCCGTTGGTTGCGTGGAGATATTATTTCTCCACCCGCCAATTGAGGGCGGGTCGAAATTGTCTTTGAGCGGCAGCGAAAAGAGAATTTCGGGGCGGGGTACGGGTTCAACAATACCCCGCCCCGAAAAATTCTTCGGCTCGCGCCTCCGAATTTTTCGACCCGCCCTCA
>PLJH01000099.1 GCA_003139615.1 Alphaproteobacteria bacterium | reverse complement strand
TTCCCTATTTCGATCACATGCATCGCTACATGGTGGCGCTGACGTTGCGCGAAGGCAGCGAAGTGCGCTTCGTCGAAGTCAATCATCGTCCCCGTCTGCACGGCACGTCGAAATACGGCGTCGTCGATCGCGCGCTGGTGGGCATCAACGATCTTCTCGGCGTGCGCTGGCTGCAGAAGCGCGTTCGCGGCGCGATCGACCCCAGGGAGTTGTGAGATGGCGGCACATGCGCTGGCCTGGTTCACCTTCGAGCACGTCTGGCTTCTGATCGGCTTCCTCGGGCAGGGGTTGTTCGCCTCGCGCTTCATCGTGCAGTGGTTCCAGAGCGAGCGCGAAGGCCGCAGCGTCATCCCCCTCACCTTTTGGTATTTCAGCATGGTCGGCGGAATTGTGACGCTGGCCTACACCATCCATCTGCAGAGCGTACCGCTCGCTTTGGGCCAGGGCTCGGGCCTGATTGTCTATGGCCGCAACCTCTATTTGATCTTCCGCGAGCGGAAACTGCTGAGGCAGGCCGCCGCGCACGCGGAACCGGGAGCCTGAACGGCCGTTTACCAAATAACGCCTTACGCCGGCTGGGATGCCCCAGTTTCGCCCTATTATGATACAAGGGTACGTGCCGCTGGGGCCGATTGGGGAGATTTTCCGATGTTTCGCGCTTTTCCGCTTCTTTTTATCGCCATTGCCTTTTACGCGCTGCTGACCTTCGGCGGCGGGATGTTTGCCCATCACGACATGCACGCCTTTCTGGATCGCGAAATTGNNAGACCTTTCTGGATCGCGAAATTACGGGCATCACCCTGATTTCGACCGATCGCTGGAGTTTCCGGGTTGGCGATGCATTCCTCATTGTCTCGCTCGTCTTGCTGTTCGTCGAAGTGGTGAAGGCGACACGCACCACCACGAAGGAACTGATCAATCATGGATTGTCGATGCTGACATTCGTGATCGCGCTGATCCTGTTCATCACCGTCAAGGGCTTCGCGACCTCGACCTTCCTGCTGATGACCTTCATGACGCTGTTCGATGTGATCGCGGGCTATACGATCTCGGTCGTCGCCGCCGNNATGCAAACAATCCCCTCCCCCGAGCGCAGCGAGTGGGGAGGGCAAGGGTGGGGGCAAATAAAAAGAGTCTTCCGCGCGCGGACGCGCGCGTCCCCTCCCTGGCCCTCCCCACGCTCCGCTGTCGCTTCGCGGGGGAGGGGATTGTTTGCATCGATACAATTCGAAACTGCTCTATGCTTCGAGTATATTGCGCGCAACAGCTTCGGCGACTTTGATGCCGTCCACGCCGGCGGACAGAATCCCTCCGGCAAAACCTGCGCCCTCCCCCGCGGGATAAAGACCCTTCGTATTCAGGCTTTCGAAATCCGCGTTGCGGCCGATACGGATCGGCGACGAGGTACGGGTTTCGACGCCGGTGAGAACGGCATCCTCCATCGCGAAGCCGGGAATTTGTCGACCGAACGCCGGCAGCGCTTCGCGGATGGCGGCAATCGCATAATCGGGAAGGCAATCCGACAGATCCGTCGGCATGACGCCCGGTCTATAGGACGGGACAACCTCGCCCAGCGCGGTCGATGGGCGACCGGCCAGGAAATCGCCGACGCGTTGGCCCGGCGCGGCATATGTGCCGCCGCCCACCACAAACGCATGCTTTTCCAACCGTCGTTGAAGATCGATGCCGGCAAGCGCGCGACCCGGATAATCCACCGGTGTGATGCCCACGACGATTCCCGCATTCGCATTTCGTTCGTTGCGGGAATATTGGCTCATGCCGTTGGTCGCGACGTGACCCGCTTCGGACGTCGCCGCCACGACCGTGCCGCCCGGACACATGCAGAAGCTGTACACTGTGCGGCCGTTCGAGCTGTGATGCACGAGCTTGTAATCCGCGGCGCCGAGAATTTTGTTGCGGGCGAATTTGCCGAACCGCGCGCGGTCGATCAGCGATTGGGGATGCTCGATGCGAAAGCCGATCGAGAACGGCTTGGCTTCGATCGCGACGCCGCGATCATAGAGCATGTGAAACGTGTCGCGCGCGCTATGGCCCACCGCGAGCACGACATGGTCGGCCGCGATGCGTTCGCCATTCGCGAGCACCACGCCACGTATGCGCCTTGTGCCATCGGCGCCGGTCTCGATATCGAGATCGTCGACGCGGCTTTGAAAGCGATATTCGCCGCCCAGCGCCTCGATGCTCGTGCGCATGTTCTCGACCATCTTCACCAGCCGGAACGTGCCGATATGCGGATGCGCTTCCGTGAGGATTTCCGATGGTGCACCTGCCGCGACAAACTCCGTCAGCACCTTGCGGCCCAGATGGCGCGGATCCTTGATCTGGCTGTAGAGCTTGCCGTCGGAGAACGTGCCCGCGCCGCCTTCGCCGAACTGCACATTCGATTCCGGATCGAGCACCGAACGCCGCCAAAGTCCCCAGGTGTCCTTCGTGCGCTCGCGCACGACCTTGCCGCGATCGAGAATGAGCGGCTTGAACCCGGCCTGCGCAAGGATCAGCGCGGCGAACAACCCGCATGGACCCGTGCCGATCACGATCGGGCGGGACTTCAGGTTTTCCGGCGCACGCGTTCCGGGCCGATAGCCGATATCGGGAGTCGGTTGCACGCGCGCATCGCCCGCAAAACGCGAAAGCACCGCCTTCTCGTCACGCAGTGTGACATCGACCGAATAGATCAGCGTAATCGCAGACTTCTTCCGCGCATCATGGGCGCGCCGGAACACCGCAAAGCTCACAAGATCGCGCGCCGGTATTCGCAGACGTTCCAGGATCGCCGCATGAAGCGCATCCGGCCCGTGATCGAGTGGCAGTTTGAGTTCGGTCAATCTCAGCATGTATGGACGCGGTTACCATAACGGGCGCCCGGTTCCAAACTAGGACGCTCACGGACGGAACTTGACCTGACGCTCGGCGAATTTCATCTTGCCTAGTGATCCGAGCAGCCAAGAGCAGGTGGAACGGGTGAAAGAACTCGTTATTCTGGGTGGCCCTAATGGAGCAGGCAAAACCACGGCCGCCCAGGTCGTAGTCCCGCGCAAATTGAGCATTCCTGAATTTATCAACGTCGATGAAATTGCGCGAGGGTTGTCGCCGTTTAACCCCGATGGCGCGGCAGTTGCTGCAGGCCGGTGATGTTGAAGAGGATGCGAACTCTGGCAAGCGGCCAACAGAGTTTCGCGATTGAGACGACTTGTTCGGGGAAAGGTCATCTCAAATTCCTGCAATCGTGCCGAAACCGCGGATGGCGGATCACACTGGTGTTTCTCTGGCTGCCGTCGCCGGAGATGGCCATCGCTCGAGTAGAGCGACGAGTAAGTGCTGGCGGGCATGGCGTCCCGTCTGATGTTATTGTCCGCCGATACTGGGCCGGCTTGCGCAACATGCGCGCTTTCTATCTCCCCCTTGCAGATGTCGCGGCGATCTACGACAACGCTGGCGAAGAGCCTGTACTGATTGCCGAACGAGTTCCTAAATCCGATCTCGTGGTATATGATGGCGCGCGCTGGCACCAGATTGAAAAGGCCTCGCCATGACTGGTTTGACTCCGAGACGAATTCTTGATGCGGTCCACGAGGGCCTCGAAGAAAGCGCGCTGCTGACGGTGTTGGGATACGACACGACGCAGGGACGGCCAGGACGCAATTTACTCAACAATGCCCTGGAGCGCCGAGGTTACGGCAGGCCCATCGACGAGCAGACACTGGACCGATTTCAAGTCTATCGTCCGTTTCCTGACGAGTGGATGCAAGCGATCGCCGGCGCGGTCACAGGTCGCCCCAATGCGTCCCCGCATGAAGTAATCGTGACGCTGAAGAAACAGAAGATCAGACACCCGGTTTGAAATTCGCCCAACGGTCCCGGCCGGCCCAGAATGGGCACTGTGGACATGCCTCGCCATCCGGATAGTCGACCCCTTCCTCATGCGGACAGCCCAGGATTCCGCTCGTCATCCCCACGGTGTGCACACCGTGTGACTTCAGGAATTCTGCGATCTCTACACTGATCGCAGCGTCCTTTCGCAAATCGCCCGTCTCGGCGAACCACCGATGAATCTCGGTCGGCTCCGTATGGTCGTCCTCGACGATGCTCACGGCGACTTTGCTGGCGCGCGTGTCGTCCGGCCCATAGAACGCAATCGTGCCGGCCGGATAGCCGCGAAAGCCCTGTTTCGCTTTTTTCTTGAGCCACTTTTCCGCCTGCCAGCCCAGCTTCATGAACAACTCCACACAGGATGCCGGATCATATCTCGCATTCAGGCGCCCGTGCCAATCAGCTTTTGGCCCTCGACGGCAGCAGCTTGATGAAGTTTCGTCGTGCCTTGTGACGCGTCATGAGGTCGGCGAGATAAGCGGTGTGCTCCGCGCTCTGGTTCAGACGCCGCCGGATCGCTTGCATGCGTGCAATGAATTTAGCGGCTTTGACATAATTTTCCTGCCCACTCGTGACGATCAATCTCTCCACTCTGCCGGTGTAGGCCGCCAGGACTTCGGTAGGATGGCTCTCTTCGGTAAGTTTCGCGAGCGTTTCCAGAAGTTCTTCGCTACAGCCATAGCTCAGGACGCTCTCCCAAGCCTGGGCAAAGAATTTTCCTTCGAGCAGAACTTCCACAAGGAGTTCCCCAGTCGGCGACCAGCGCCGTCGCCCGTCGCGCGACTCATCGAGCGTTGTCTTCAGAACGGCGATCGCTCGGTCGCGAACGGGACCGATCGCCGGGCGGCCAAGCATCTTCAATTTCTCGTATAGACGCTGACCGGGCTCCCGTTCGAAAGCTTGCCAGAGGAGCGTCGCGGCATCGCCTTTGCGTCCCGCGCTTGCCTGGAGATCGGCGGCGAAGACGATCAGCAGCTCATCCGGATCGTCCTCGAATTGCCACAGGCCTTCCTCGGCCCATTTCAGTGCTTCTGCGTCGCGCTTGTTTTCTAGGCATAATCGCGCAATTTCCATATAGTCGTGGGGTGAAACGAGGTTTTTGGCCCGCACCGCGATGCGGCCGTCGACGCCGCCTTCGCGCTCGGCAAAACGTTCCAGGATCGAACTCAATCTGCGGCGCGTGCTCGATTCCTCGTCCCATGCACCGCCGCGCCCAGGGCGCGCCGGTTTGAGTTTGTTCCACGCATCGCCCGCCAGACGACGATACTCGGCAAGCCCGGGCTTCCCCAGGACGCGGGCATAGTTTTCGCTCGCACCAGTGAAAAAATCCCAATCCGATTCCATCTCGCGGGAGAACAGATCGCGTGCGAGCGCGACGGGTTCGGGTTTCGCTTTGCGGCAAGCCGCCAGATGCATTTCGCAGGCTCGCGCGTATAAGGCGCCGCCATCCCCATCGGAATCGTCGATGCTTTGCAGCGCTGCATCCATGCGGGCGAAAAAATATTCGAGCAACCGCCGCACGACATCCGCGCGTTGCTCCTGAAAAGCTTCCATGCGGTCGAGAACCTTGTCGATCTCCTTTGCCCACTCGCGAACCTCGCGATATTCGACATAGTCGCGCATATGGGTCGCGGCCGTGATCGCCTTTTTGAAGCGCGCGAAAACGGTCTTGTCGTCGTCGGAGTCGACTGCAACGGAAAGTTCCAGTTCCTGGAGCAGTTCGGGATTGCTCTCGGCAAGCCCGATGATCATCTCTACGAGCCCCTCGACGCCTTTGGCGCGCAAATGTCCGCGTATGCGTTCGAAGCGGCTTGAGGCTGCCACCAGCTCGGCGGGGTCGGTCGCGTTGGCGGCGAGCGCCGTCGCCACAAGATGCTTGCAGAAGCCGCGGTCGGCGAAGGCCGGGCAGGTGCAGTCTCCGGAAAAATCCCGTCCGGTTCCGTCGAGCCGCACGGCGTAGATTTCCGAACCCATCACCCGGGCGAAGAGGCGCCCGTCCTTCACGACGCCGATTTCGACCTGCCCGTTTGCATGGTAGTCGGCACCGCGCGCAAACACTCTGTCGCCGGCAAACTCGCGAAGCGTGTCCTCCTCGAAGTGCGGCAAACCGCTTGAACTGGTATTCCTGCCCGATCGCTTTCTCATCACTCGGAACCGAATCGAATAACTCCGACTTTTATTCTACAGCGGACAAGGCTGCATTCGCTCCGGAAAACACGGCCGCGACGAACGGTTGAGGTCGTCGGCCACTCAATTTATGCCATGCTGTACCCTCGCTATCGGAGATTTTCCATGCCCGCTTTATTCGACAAATTCACGCTCAAGGACATCACCCTCAAGAACCGCATCGTCGTGTCGCCCATGTGTCAGTATTCGGCCGATGACGGGCGCGTCGATGACTGGCATCTGGTGCATCTGGGTTCGCATGCGATCGGCGGCGCGGGGTTGATCATCGGCGAGGCGACAGCGGTGTCGCCCGAGGGCCGCATCACGCCGGGAGACTCCGGCATCTGGAACGACGGGCAGGCTGAGCTTTGGCGGCCGGTCATCGCCTTCCTCAAGAAGCATGGCGCGGTGCCGGGACTTCAGATCGCCCATGCCGGCCGCAAGGCTGCCGCCAACCGCCCCTGGGAAGGCGACGATCACATGAAGCCGGACGATCCGCGCAGCTGGCAGCCCATCGGTCCCAGCGCGATTGCGTTCGGCGCGAACCTGCCGCGCGTGCCGCATGCGATGACGAAGGACGAGATCGTGCGTGTGCGGGGCGACTTTGCTTCCGCCGCGAAGCGCGCGCTCGCCGTCGGCTTTGAATGGCTGGAAGTGCATTTCGCCCATGGCTATCTGGGCCAGAGCTTCTTTTCGCCCATCGCCAACAAGCGCACCGACGAATATGGCGGCAGCTTCGAGAACCGCATCCGGTTCCTGACCGAGACGTTCGCGGCCGTGCGCGAAGTTTGGCCCGCGCGACTGCCGTTGACCATCCGGCTCGGCATTTCGGATTTCAACAGGGAAAGCCAACCCATCGAGGAGAGCATCGAACTGATCAAACGGTTCAAGGCGCTGGGCCTCGACCTGATCGATGTGAGCATCGGCTTCAACACGCCCGATGTGTCCGGCGTGCCGTGGGGTCCGGGATTCATGGCGCCGTTTGCGGAGCGCATCAAGCGCGAGGCGGACATTCCCACGGCCGTAGGCTGGTTCATCGCCGATCCGGCGCAGGCCGATGCCATTATCCGAGACGGCCGCGCCGATCTCGTCATGCTGGCCCACGCGATGCTCGACGACCCGAACTGGCCCTTTCGCGCCGCCAAGGCGCTCGCCATTCCCGACGCGAAATGGACCTTGCCGGCGCCGTACGCGCACTGGATTCGGGCATAGACGAACGCCGCCGAACGGCGGTTCACCGCGTCATCGCACCACATCGGCAGATTTCGACGGTCAGCGGCGGCTGACAGCCCACTTTTGAGCAGTTTTAAGAACTTTTGAGCGGCCATTTGAGGATTTCGCTCCGGAATCCGCCTAGTCGTGGTCCGAACGATCGGCAATCCCAGGACACCGCAACATGACCACCTACCTCGTCAATAACGACAACGACGACACGTCGGCGGCCGCCACCAACGCCTTCACCCTCGGGGGCAACGACAACATTATCGTCACCGCCAGCGGGTCGCTGCTTGCGACGGGAACGAATTCGTCCGGCCTTTACATGGACGGCGGCACGAATGAAGCGACCATCGAAGGCGCAGTTTACGGGACGAATGACGGGATTCTGGCCGCGAGCACGACCGCCAGCGTGAATGTGGACAGCCTGGTTTCCGGCGAAAACTGCGGCATAGAACTCGCGGGCAGCGGTTCGACGGACTACGTCGCAATAGCCGGCAGCGGCGTCGTACAGGGGAACACCGACGGAATCCTGGCCAACAGCGGCAACACCTCCGTGACCGTGAACGGCGAGGTGAGCGGCGACACCTACGCTGGAATTCAGGTGTCCTCGGGAAACGCATCGATCGATGTGGCGGCAGGCGCTTCGGTTTCGGGCCACCTTGAAGGAATCAACCTCGCAATTCTCGTGCAGAACGCCAACATATTGGTGAATGGAAATCTTTCCAGCACCGCCGGCAACGGCATAGGCAGCATTGCAGCAAATACGAATATTACCGTCGGGCAGGACGGATGGCTGTCGGGCGTCACAGGCGGATTTGCTATTGCGATCTTCGGGACCGGCGTCATCACCAACGGCGGCGAGATCCAGGGCTCGGTCCTCATCGCTCAAGACCTGACGATCCATAACACCGGCGTGATCGATGGCGCCGTGACGGGTGACGACGCCGCCACCATCGAGAACGCCGGAACGATCGTGGGCGGTTTCAGCGATACCGCTGCCGATCAGGTCACGATCGACAATCTCGGCTCCATCCTGGGTCCGGTCGGCGGAGTCACGATTGATTTGACCAATTCGGGCGTCATTCACGGTGCGATCGCGACGACCGGCGAAAGCGACCTCGACAATTCAGGCAAGATCACGGGCGCTATCGACCTGGGAGGTTCCGGCGGCGAATTGACGAATGGCGACGCCATCCACGGCGCCGTCACCCTGGGCTCAGATTATACAATGACCAACACCGGCACGATCCACGGAGCCGTCATTCTGGGCGCGGGCGACACGATCGACACCAGTCGCGGCGAGATCACCGGAAAAGTGACTGCCGCGGACAAGGATACTTTCGATTTCAGCGGCTCCTTCGGTCACAATACGATCGTGGGCTTTGTCGGCACAACCACCCAGCATGACATCATCGATTTTGCGAGCGACGATTTCGCAAACTATGCCGCCGTGCAATCTCACATGGCGCAGGTGGGAGCCAATGTCGTCATCACCCTGGACGCGGCCGACACCATCATCCTGCAGCACATCACTTTGGCGCATTTGGCCGCAGCCGACTTCACATTCGGCTGACACTTCAAACTCGAAAGGACTCAAACAATGTTGCGAAAGACATACATCCTGGCATTTGGCGCCGCCGTGGCGGTCGCTGCGATGATTTCGACGGCCCAGGCGCAAATTCAGCTGACCTATCCGCAGGGACCGCTCACGTCGGGCGGCAATGGCGGACCGCCGCCGCATCATCATCATTGGCGCGGCATCTGCATCAACGGCTATGTCTGGCGCGAGGCAGTCGAGGGCGATCATGTCTGCGTCACGCCCGGCACTCGCGCGCAGGCCGCAGACGACAATGCGCATGCCGGCATGCGAGTGAGCGTGCACAACCAATCCTACGGGCCGGATACCTGCAAGCAGGGCTATGTGTGGCGCGAAGCGACGCCGGACGACCATGTCTGCGTCACGCCGGGCACACGCGACCAGACGGCCGACGACAACGCACATGCCGAAAGCCGCATCGCGCGTTAAGTCACGCGCTGACCCGACACGAATCGGGTTGGCGCCTCGCCGAGTGGAGCGGCTGAAGCGCTCGCAGAATTTCCGCGATTCGCCGGCGCCGCGGCGTTCCAACCGAGTTGTTCGCGCACGCGGTATCGTATCTGCTCTTCGCCATCGGACTCGAAGACTTCGATGTAGCGGACGCCCGCTTTGCGTAGCGCTTCCTTCTTGACGGCGTCACGGCCTGCCGCTGTGCCTTGGTAATGTCCGCTGCCCTGATATTCGACAGCCGCAACCGGCCAACCGCCACGATCAACGATGAGGATGTCGACTCTCTTGCTGTTGATTGAATGGAATGCATTCGAATTCGAAGACGTGAGGACTTCGCCGAGACTGGTTTGTGCGAATACGCGATAACCGGTGCTTGACGCCGATATCTCGTTTTCGACGATCCTAAAGGTCCGATATTCCGAAGAGCTGAGTATCCGCCGTTTTTCGAAAGGCGCCGCCATCACAGCGTGCAATTGCTCCCCGACATCTCTGAGATCGGGGATGGAGGTACTCTTATATGCATATGGCTTGTAAGGCGTCCGAAACCGGCGAAATCGTAGCTTCGGCAAGAACCCGCCCACGTAAGCAACCGCGAAATAAAAAAGTACGATCAGCGCGACAATCAATGCCAGCGCCACAATATGGACGCCATCCTCTGGTCCCAGTCCCGACATCGAGCGCCCACCATTTGGTTCGCAAAGACCGGTCCGCGCGGTATCCAACGACGTACCTTCGGTCAACCTATTAGCGGCTCGTTAAGAAACCGTTGGCGCTTTACGTTCGATTGATTCGTCCATCAAGACCTGCGCGCGTTGATCTTGTCGCGAGCTATGTGCCGCAGAGCAGAACTCCTCTTCACTGCGGCGTCTCGTGATCCGGCTTCGCAAATATCGCCTTGGGCAGCATCACATGGACGCCTTTGTTGCGGTCGACCAGTTCGGTGATGTCGACGTCGCCGGCCACGCTGGTCAGCATATAGGCGTCGTCCCGACTCATATGCTTTTCGGTCACGAGGAAATCGACCATCTCGCGCACCGCTTTGTGGGCTGCGATGCTCAGATCGTCGTCGAAGCCCATGCTGATGTAATGTGTGGGCGTTTCGGCGCGCGGATTGCTGATCTTGAGATCCTTGCGCACGATGAATTCCAGTTCGCCCACGAGCGAAGTCTCCATCGCCGTCACATCCACTTCGCCATTGCCCTGGCCGGCATGTCCGTCGCCGATTTCGAACAGCGCGCCGGGCGTCCAGACCGGCAGGTAGAGCGTCGTTCCCTCGACCAATTCCTTGTTGTCCATATTGCCGCCATTGATGGTCGGCGGCGTGCTGTCGTAGCGGCCGAATGCGGGCGGCGGCGCAACACCCATGCTGCCGAAGAACGGATGCAGCGGGATCGTGACGCCGGGCGCGAACTGCGCCGTCATATGCTCGCGATCCAGCGGGATGATCTTGGTGCGCGCATAGGGAAAATCGTCGGTCAAAAGTCCCGCGCCATAACGGAAGCCGTTATAGGCGTAAGGAATGGCGAGACTGATCCGCTTGATATGGATTTCCAGCGTGTCGCCCGGTTCCGCGCCTTCGATATAAACCGGCCCCGTCAGAATGTGGCCGCCCGGCCCGCGATCGGTGACATGATCGAACACGTCGCGCAGACTCTTCTCCACCTGGTCGGGCGGCACGCCGTTGCGTTCCAATCCGGTCGGGCTGTTGGTCAGCACCGTGTCGAAGATGACAGTGTCGCCGGAATGAATCCGCAGCACCGGCTTGGCAGTGGCATCGTAATTGCCCCAGACGACGGTTTGCGGCGTCACTTTGAGCGTGTAGGTCTGCGGCGCGGCGTGGGCAGCCGTCGCAAGCGCCAGCGCTGCAAATGCCAATAACGCCAGGCGCGAAAACCTATCCAACATGACCGTAAACCTCTCCGTTTCGGAATGAACTGGATTACTTCGGACTTGCTGCCTGTTTTTCGCGACCGGAAGGTGGAGCTATTGAATACCTCGAAAGGGCGATCCCACTTCCAGAGACCCACCCCAAGCCAAGTCTAAATTAAGACGCTACCCCCAGTTTCGCGGCTTGCCGGACCGGCGCAAGTGGCTATAGTCCCGGCCCTTTCCGGGCGCCTGCCCGGCTCGCGTGGACAGGTGGCCGAGTGGTTGAAGGCGCACGCCTGGAAAGTGTGTAACGGTGAAAGCCGTTCGAGGGTTCGAATCCCTCCCTGTCCGCCACCCTTGCTTTCACACTGTTCTGCATCAATGGCTTAGCTCCTGTTTTGTCAAACCGGCTCTCATGGTTTGACACCCGATGTTCTCTTTCTGAGCTTGGCGATTGCCACTTGCGCCTGCCCGCGACGGTCGAATGCTTCGGTGTATCGAGTTACCTCGCGAAGGGTCTTATGGCCGGTGATAGCCATGATCTGGTGAGCGGTGCAGCCCGCCTCCGCAAGTCGGCGGGAAGCAGCCTTACGGAGGCCGTGCGCCGCACATTCGTGGGGCAAGTTCGCTTCGTTGCAGACGGCACGGAACCAATTACCGAAACCCGCCGCCGTAAACGGCTTGCCACCTGCCGTGACCAGAAAAGTTAGGTGGTTGTTAGGTGAGGCGTCCAATATCTCGCGTAGCTCGGGCATAACCGGAACTTCAACGATAACGCCGGTCTTTTGTTGTCGGATCGTGAGCACCTCATTGCGTATGTGCTGCCGTCCCATGAGGACCACATCGCTTCGGCGCTGAGCGGTGTAGAGGAGCAAACCCAGAGCGAGCCGTGCGCGCGATCCTATGGGGTGCCTTTCCTGGAATGCCGCGATGTCCGCTTCCGTCCATGTGTAGAAGCCGCCCGCGCGCATTTTAAGCGGCTTGATGCCAATCGTAGGATCATCACTACGCCAGCCGTCGGTGACCGCAAATTTCATGAGCAGGCGGAACATCCTAAGCAGATTGTTCGCTGCCGCAGGTGTCGATGCGCGGTTCATCATCAATCGGGCAATGTCCTCGCGCCTCAGCGTCTTCACGCCCTTATCACCCGCCAGCGCCCGGAAACTTTCGATGATGCCGCGATAGGTCGTCCTTGTTGCAACCGATAGGACCTTAAACGACGGAGAATTCAGGTACGCAAATGTCAGCGCCGTGATCGTACCGGGCACTATCGCGCGCGAGCCAACCATCTCTCTCGTGTCGGCTTCATTGGACATTGCGGTCGAATGAGCAGCCATAAATTCCGGCGACCATGGCAGGCCCGGTAGCCCAACGCGCTTTGCGCCGGGCTTGCGAAAATAATAGCGCGGCTTACCGTGACGATCCACGAAGCCTTGGACGTGAGGAGGAAGGCGAAGCTTCATGTTACGCTGCTCCACTCATTCACCTCGGCCTCGAAAGTTTTTGAAAGCGTACCCGGCAGGACGACAATCTTGCCATCAGGTTCAACTTCTATACGCATGACGTTCAGACCCGCGCTCTGCACGCACTTAATTATACGGCTTAACTCGGATTGCCGGAATTTGGACGCGCGACGCGACATCAACGCTTGCTCCAAGTTTTGTCATTCGCTCGGAGCAGGCACAACGAAGAGCCTGAGGCGTCGAACCCGCCAAGCACACTTGTTTTGGATATGTCGAAATTGCGCACGCGCGTTTGCTCAAAATTGGTTCGCTAAGATAATCAGCGGTGTCCCCCTACGAAAGGTCTTTTGCACGTTCGCGGATAACGTTATCCGCCGTCGTTCAAACTCGCTTGACAACGCTTTAGGCCAATAATCACTTGAGGAATACGCTACGTAGTCCATTGGTAGATGCGCCTTAAATCCGATCCTGGACCGCGTGAACGCAATTTATTTTTCGGAGACGCGAGAATCCGATAGTTGGTAACGTCGCAACGTCTGATTGCTAATTTGGAGCTCATAGGTCGAGGGGCTATAGGGGCAATTGGTTGGGGGAGCAGCCCGACGAGGAGAATACGTCACGAGCGCCGGCGATTGCTTCACGGAAAGTTAATTTGAGGACGTGCTTCCTGGCCGTCTTTGAATTTGGCCCCAAAATCATTTCACGACGATTGGGGAACTATCTCGGGGCGGTCCAATAAATGCGTAGTCAAATAGAACGTCACCCGTTTGAGGATTTCGAACAATCACACGATGAAGACGCGCGTTTAGCGCGAACGACTCGCTGTCTACCTCGTTAGGGTGTTCGAGTGTGGGCGTGACATGAAATGTAGTGTAATCGTGCTGTACCAGACAAAGTGTACTTTTCCTGCTTGCGAGCGCCCGCGTGTCGAAATCCACTAGGGTTATCACCTCCAGTTTTTCCGGCAACAGGCGTGCAATATCGGACGCCATCCGCATCGTAAATGACGGGTAGTCCATCAAGGATATGTCGTGGGTGCTAAGTACATCTCGCGGCGGTTCAGTTCCCCACCGCGGTCCAAATTCTTCGATCCCCTCTTCGCAATTATTTGGGTCACTTCCGGGATAGAAATATTCCCAGACGACATCTTTAGATTTGTACCGCGTGACAGACACCTGCGTGCCAAAGGCGTTCGTCGCACTATAATTGTCGATACCCTCATCACTGATAGCTACTGACGGAAGCTGTATCTCCAAAGTGCCTTTGTCGGCGTCGTAGTTCCAGTTGGTCACATCCGAAAACAAGTAAAGTTTCGCGAGGTCGAATTCGCCAAATTTTCCTCGTCGGATCAGGGTACCAATTCTGGTGTTGTAAGCGTCACTAGCTTCAAACTTATCTTTGTCGGGAATTAGCGACGTCAAGAGATTGGCCACATAAAACGCCTTCGTTCCCGGTATTCTTCCTTTTGACCTCAAATCTAGGTGACCGTCCCATTGTACGATATTCGGAACGTCCGTCGCCGAACGGTCATGCCGTGGTCCGCAACCGGATAACGAAATCACAACGGCCGCACTCCACACTAAGTAGGAAATTTTATGCATCAAATCGCCCTGGAGCTGCGCGTGTGTTCAGTCGAGCGCAGAATTCGAGTTCTTACCACTGATGGGAGCCCAAGAATAGACGCTATGTTGCTTTAAAGCGGCTGGTCAAAAAGCGTCAAAACGCTGCGCTCGCGTGTCGAATGGACCTTCGGTAGGTGCCGATAACGTTATCGGCGTCAACCAGCGTGTGCCGTGCGCATAAGGTTTTTGACCGTGGCAGGATGCCACTTGCCTCCTCGCGCGGTGTTGATACCGCGCGCATTGAGAGCTTCTGCGATGCCGGACAGCGTGCTTATTCCCGCCCGCTGTATGTTTTCGATCACAGGCAGCGCATTGGCGGCAAACCTTGAAGCACGGTCATGATTTGAAGCAGCGCCGCGCTTGGCCGCAACCTGTTGTTCATCGCGGCGGGAAGCTATCGACCACCCGAGCGCTGTCCCACGTGCCTTGGCAGCGGCTAACGCTGCTTTGGTGCGTTCGCTGATTTTGCGCGCCTCCCACTCCGCGAAAACTGCGGCCATCTGTAGGAAACTCACATCGGCCTCGGGCATGTCCACGGCCACGAATCGTACCTTGCTTTCGAGGAGCGCCGAAACAAACGCAACGTTGCGCGCTAAGCGGTCCAGTTTCGCAATCACCAGAGTTGCCTTTTGTCGGCGGCACATATCGAGCGCGGCTTTGAGTTGTGGCCGGTCTTTCTTTCGACCACTCTCTATTTCGACAAACTCGCCGAGCAACTCCCAAGAGCCGCCGTTTAGATAGTCAGAGACCGCTTTCTTTTGGGCGTCTAGTCCGAGACCGGACCGCCCTTGTCGTTCGGTAGAGACGCGGTGGTAGCTGACGAATTGGCCTGTGGGCATGGGAGCTAATCCTCAATTTATAAAGACGCAACGCTCGTAGCGTGTTTTTCACCTGATCAAGTTCGGGCACCCATGCAAGCCAATCCGTCTTGAGTGCGACTTCCCGTCAACAATGATGCGCCCGGGTCGCAATCGCGGGGGAACGCGAAACGACGGCCGCACAGGCGCGCCGGGCTGTGCGAGCACGCAAGTACCGCGAGAGCACTCATTGGCCGCGCAGGAACTCGGCTAAGGCTGTAGACCGCTATTGTCCAACTATGTCGGGGTACTTCGTGAGGATGCTTTCGCAGATCGACGCATGTCCGTGCTTATGCTCATCCCGATCAAAAGCTAGCATTCCTGACATTAGGAGCCGTTTCATAGTCTGGCCATCAAAATGCTCGCTGCACGACTTCGCGTTGGAGAGCATCGAGAGCGAGTAATTGGTAAAGCCACACTGAAACTGTGCTCGTGTCAAATACCCGTGAATTTTTAGTAGGACAGAACACTTGTCAACCTTACCGGCCGCATTGATGCCCTCAGTCGATTGTGCAGCGACGACGGGAGGTACGTCGAAAGCCACGATAGCGACGGTGCGCCTGTTGCCCTCATCAATCTTCGCCGCACACATAATTCCGGTCAATCTCCCCTGAGACACGAAGAATTTGCAAGCGCCCTCGCTCACCTTTGTCGCGTTGCCGGGTTCAAGATATATTTTATCGAGTTCGGCTATTTGGCCACCGTCCTTCTTGATACCAGCAAACCCGATAGTCGGTTCGTGGAGTGAACTCTTCTGTAGGAACTGAACCATCACGTGACCGTCGGGTTTGTCGAAAAACGTAATGACAGCCGTGTCACAGAAAAACCGTGAGCGCCTTTTCGTCAAATCCTCGCCAAGTTGACCTTCTGCGGTGTGGCTCGTGGCCTCACAAGTGCCACTTACAATCTTGGTTTCGCTTGAGGTGGCGGCCAGCGCCACGCCATTAGAACAAACGATTGCAATCAACACCGCCGATGCAAATTTTACAAAATTGCAGCGCGAGCGCGCGAAAGAATTGGGCGTTGTCGTAACTAAGGCCAACCAGCGTCTATTCATAGCGTTCCCCCGTCTATCGGCTAAAGCCCCGGGGCAGCCCCCAGCGCACCGCAGCATACGCTTTGTTGCTTTAAAGCGGTTGGTCAAAAAGCGTCAAAGCGCTCGCTTGTCGAATGGACCTTCGGCAGGTGTTCGCCACCAATTTGCGACGGCTGCGGCACGCGAAAGAGCTGTCGCAGGAGGAGCTTGCGCATAAGGCGCGGGTGAACCGAACCTATGTGAGCAAATTGGAGACCGGGGCGACCTGGGCCGGGTTAGAGGTCATTGCGAAGCTAGCCAAAGCGCTTGATGCCGACCCTATGGAATTTTTGGCGTCGCCCCAGCGCAATAAAAAGGCCGGTCGGTCCTAGCGCGGGTTACGTGTCACGGTCTGCGACGTTACACATTTTCCAAATTAGGCAGAGATTTTTAGAACATTCAGCACAGGGGGTGTCTGTCTGCAAAAGCTGGTTTTTTTCGACTAGGGGTACGGCGGAACGTAGGCGGCGGCTCTCAATGCAGAGCTTTATGTCGTCCCTGAGCCCATCGGGAGATAGGAACAGACCCGCGATTGGGCACTTGGAAGTCTCCGACCGCCCTAACTCGCTGATAACGTTATCGGAAGTGCCCGGAATTGAAGGTCGAAATACATCACATTTTGCCGGGTTTTATACGCGACCTATTGGCTGCGCTATATCGACCAACATCGGGTTCATGGGCGCCTCCGTGTAAATGCCGGTCTTAGGTCAGCGCGACACGAAAATATGTAAGGCACCGTCAGCAATTCGAACGCCCGCGAAAATGTGTAACGCAATGCGAATGATAACGTTATCGGCCGAGGAACGGTCGTCTCTCACAAGACTGCCATCAAAGCTGTTGTTGAGGTCGCTTTTTGAGGATGACATCAACGGGTACGCCGAACGCCCGCTCCAAGCGTGAGTGAAAATGCGCAAGTATGTAATTTTGTGCGAATGCG
Organism: Alphaproteobacteria bacterium; assembly: GCA_003139615.1. Taxonomy (GTDB): domain Bacteria; phylum Pseudomonadota; class Alphaproteobacteria; order Micropepsales; family Micropepsaceae; genus Rhizomicrobium. Next base: position 35,830 of record PLJH01000099.1, on the reverse strand, counting down.
CGATCGGTCGTCAGTATTGCTCTATTCTCGTCGGCGTCGAGGTGACAGGCCGCGAGCCACGCATCGAAAACCGGACGGCCTAGCTCATGTGAAAGCGCGATCTCAGCCGGATGACCGCGCCAGTTGCATGACGGTTGTTTTGTCACCTGTATGTGCCCTTTGACGACTGCGGCTTGGTGAGGTTCCCATCGACGTTCATCAAGCCATCGTGATAGATGGCATGGTGATCGCTTGTCGTTTTCACGGCGCTTGGCGTTAATTTCGCTAAGGTCCGCTCGCGCGGCACGCAAACACTCCAAGAGTAAGTCAATCGGGGGAAGGAACCCTGAAAGTTTCCTCCACGCTTGCGCGGCCACCAGCTTGGCCCCATGCGGCCACTCTGCCCAAATCTGCTCAAATTCGCTTTCGTAGCTGTCTGTGCGGAATACCCTGGGAGATTTGTCGCCGGTCGCAGCGAAATTCAGCGTGATCTCCTGTTTGGCGCGAGAACTCGCGCGCACGCGTAGTGGGTGAGGGTTCAATGACGGTTCACTTTGAGGGTTCTTATATGACTGCACGTGGTGCATTGCCGGGCCTGCATCAGGTGCAGTGGCGTCTCGATCCTCGTGCACGGCAGGGTCGTGCACCTCATGCCTCCCCCCTGCACGGATCGGCTTTGGCACATTCAGATGATAAATGTTTGGAAGCTGGGCTCCATCAACGTTTCGGCGTTCCACCGCGATAAGCCCGCGCTGCTCTAGTACGGCTAGATGCTTTCGAATGGCACGTTCGCAAAGTTCGGTGTGTCGAACCATTAGAGGAACCGAAGGCCAGCACACCCCCTCCTCGTTGGAGTTATCAGCCAGTTTCAACAGCACAAGCTTGGTGGTCGGCGATCCCGTGCGCTGCTCCATCGCCCACCCGACGACCTTGCCGCTCATGGCGTCGATTCCGCGTCGAGAGGAATAGACGATGCAGTGACGCAATGTCGGTTTGACAATGCCTGGAATAGACAATTGAATTCAATGGCGATGGATAGGGCGGGTTGACAACGCAAGGCACTGATAGGGCTGGAAAGTGCTACAACCTCCCTGTCCGCCACCCTGCCTCTGAACTTTCTAAGGGGCTAGTCTTGTGCCGTCATGAACAGCGAGAAGCATGCCGTCAGCACCGGGGACCTAGCTTGGGGGTCACATGAAAGCGATATCGGTTGGTCTAAGAGTGCTGCTTGCTCTTGGTGCGTGTGTGCCAGCGTACGCTGAGAATGCCGGGACATGCCCAGTACCCCATGGATATAAGTCCATCGTGCTGCGCTCAGACTTACCCGCACCAATCCAAAAAGAGTTCAAGTTCGCGGCAATGCCGCACGAAGCGTTCGACATGAACAAGACGCCAACTGACTCCCGCCCTACTACCGGACTCACAGGCGTATGGAAGAGGGGCAACCATTGGGTGCTGATTATCGGAAATGGAATTTCGAACACATTCCTTTTTGAAGGTTACGAACTCAGCTCCGACGGAGAAACTGCCACTCGTATGGCGGCATATGGCGCTGGGCTCGAGCAGGACCTCTGCGGGAAGGCTACAGATTACGCGAATTGGGCGGCATCACACCGTGTCGACGTGCTTTCCAGCGTCGAGTTCGACCTTAAAAATTGTCCGGTGCCGCGTTCATTCCGAGCCGTCGTCGATCGCTCCGATTTGCCGGACGGCCTCAAGGATAAATTCAAAAACACCGCAATGCCCGGCGAAGCTTTCAACGAGACCGACATGGGTCCGCCTGGAACTGGACTAAAGCTGGTTTGGACAAATGGCAGGCGATGGATCGTTCTGCTGGCGGTCGGGGGGATCGCGGAGTCATTTAGCGTTCACGATTACGAAGTCAATCGCGATGGAACAACGGTGTCGGAGTTAACGCCTCCCAGCCTCCCCTTTGGCACCTGCCGCATTGTATTGGATGAAGTGAAGCGGCTTGCAAAGCTGCCGTCGGGCCCTGACGAACAATAGACTGCCAGTGAGGCGAAGGAACGAGAGTTCGAATCCCTCCTACGTCCCAAGGCTGCGCTTCAGCGCAACGTAACCGACGGGTCGATCTTCTTCGCGGCGTCGAAATCCGCGTCGCTTCCCTCGCCGTCATGCCGGCGCAGCTTGGCGAGGCCGCGGCGGTAATAGGCCTGTGCGAAACGCGGTTCGGCGGCGATGGCTTCATCGTAATTGGCGATGGCGCGCGCATCGTCGCCCTTGGCGGCATAGGCTTCGCCGCGACCGTAAAAGGCGCCCGGCGATTTCGAGTCGATGCTCAGGGCCTGGCCGTATTCCGCGATAGCCTGGTCGTCGGCGCCTTTCTCTTCCAGCGCATCGCCCCGGTTGACATAAGCGAGCGCATATTTGGGATCTAGCTTCACGGCCGAATCGAAATCCGCGATGGCGCGATCGAGCCGGCGCGTGCGCGTCAACGAAACGCCACGATCGTTGAATGCACGCGCATCCGTCGGATCGAGCGCAATGGCCTTGTCGTAATCGGCGAGCGCACGATCTTCATCGCCCGTGTCGTCATAGGCCTCGCCGCGGTCGCGCCATGCGGGCGCATAATCGGGCTTGAGCGCGATGGCCTTGTTGTAATCGTCGAGCGCAGACGCGAATTCGCTGTGCTCCTCGCGGACCCGGCCCCGGTTGTCATAGGCCACCGCAAAATTGGGCCGCGCCGCGATGGCCGCGGAATAATCCGCGAGCGCAAGGTCGGTGCGGTTGAGGCGGTCCTCGGCGTAGGCGCGATTGTTGAGATAGTCCGCGTCGTTGGGGGCGAGCTTCAATGCGGCGTTATAGTCCGCGATCGCGCGATCGTCGTCGTTCATGTCGTCATAGACATCGCCGCGCCGCGCGAAGCCGTCCGCAAAGTCCGGCTTGAGCACAAGGGCCGCATTGATGTCGGCGAGCGCGCGGTCGTATTGCCCGAGCTTGTCTTCCGCCGTGCCGCGATCGGCATAAGCGGAATAATCCTTGGGATCGAGCCTGATCGCCTGGTCGAATTGGGCAATGGCGTGCGCATAATCGCCTTTGTCGTCGAGCGCCGTGCCGCGATAGCGATAGACCTCGCCGACATTGGGATTCAGTTTCACCGACCGGTCGTAATCGGCGAGCGCGAGATCGGGATGTCCCTGGTCGGCATAGTCGACGCCGCGGAATTCGTAAGCGAGCGCATCGGAGGGGTTCAGGCGGATTTCCGCGTTGTAGTCGGCAATGGCGCGGGCATCGTCGTTCTTGTCGTCGTAAACGGCGCCGCGGTTGAGGAATGCGTTCGAATTCTTGGGATCAAGGGCGATCGCCTGATTGTAATCGGCCAGCGCCAGGTCGTATTTCCCCAGTTTTTCCAGAACGAAGCCGCGATTGTTGAACGACGTGCTGCTGGTCGGATCGAGCTTGATCGACTGGTCGTAATCCGCCTCAGCCGGCGCCTCGTCCTTGCGGTCGTCATAGGCGTCGCCACGCTCGCGAAACGCGGTCGCATCGTCCGGCTTCATTTTGACGGCCTTCGTAAAATCGGCGATGGCGAGATCGAGATGCCCGCCGTCGCGATAGGCCCGCGCGCGATTGACGGCCGCGAGCTCGTAGGTCGGATCGAGCGTGAGCGCCTGGCCGTAATCCGCGACCGCATCGTCATATTGCTTCTTGCGGAAATAGGCATAGCCGCGATTGTTGAAGGTGACGGCATCGTCCGGCTTCAGGCGCAGCGACCGGTCATAGTCCGCGATGGCGCGGTCATCGTCATCCGCATCGTCATAAACATCGCCGCGATCGCGCCATGCGCCCGCATCGTTGGGCTTCAGTGCGATAATCGCCGTGCGATCGGCAATGGCGAGATCGTATTTGTCGAGCCGGTCATAGGCCTCCGCGCGATTGTCGTAAGCCTTAAGCAGCGCATCGGCATCGGGATGCGATTGAATCAGCGTGGTGCAGGCCGTGACGATATCCTGGGCCGGCGTGTCGTCGTCGCTCACGCAAACGGGCGGCAGCGCCGGCAGCGATATCGCGCTCTGAAACGTGCTCAGCACGCCCGCAAACGCCGCGGACACAAACGCCCAACCCATCAATGCCCGCATCACGCCCACTCCGCCGGCTCCCCCTTCAGGGGATCAGCAATACACGACCCACGGCCTTTCGGCTCTCGATATAAGCATGCGCCTGAGCTGCCTCGGACAAGGGAAACGTCTTGTCGATGACCACCTTGAGCACGCCGGTCGCCGCCTCGTCGACCAGTTGCTGGATCATGTTGTGCACCCGGTCCGTTCCGATCTCGGCGCCCAGGAACACGCCGCTCAGGGAGCGGTTTCCGCCCATCAGCGTGGACACATCCACAGTCATCGCTTCGCGACCCGCCTGCCCCACCATCGAAACGCGGCCGCGATAGGCGAGCGACAGGATGCTGCCCTGAAGTGTCGATCCTCCCACCGGATCGACGACCAGATTCACGCCCTTGTTGTCGGTGAGGCGCATCACGCTCTGGACCACGTCGTGTTTCGCATAATTGATGCCGTGATCGAGACCGAGCGGTTTCAGCTTCTCCAGTCTTTCGTCGCTGGAAGCCGTGGCCAGCACCTGCGCGCCCGCGCGCTTCGCCAGCTGGATCGCGGCCACGCCCACTCCGCTGGCGCCCGCCTGGATCAGCACCGTTTCGCCGGCCTTGAGACGGCCGAACTCGAACAGGCAATCATGCGCAGTTCCGAAAGGCACCGGGATCGCGGCCGCAACCTTGATGTCGCAACCATCCGGCACGAGCCACGCATTGCGGGCGGGCACGGCACGCAGCGCCGCATGCGAACCGTCGCCGTTGACGGTCGTCACCCTCTGGCCAATTTTCAAATGCTTCACTTCGGCGCCGACTTCGACGATCTCGCCTGCGGCCTGATAACCGACAATATGCGGCCGCGAGGTCAGCGCGCCGCGCAATCGATTGAGCGTGTCGCCGCCTTCGATGCTCACCGCCTCGACGCGAATGACGACACCTTTGGGATGGCACACGGGATCGGGAACGTCCTCATATTTGAGAACGCTCGGGGGACCGTTTTCGTAATAGACTGCGGCTTTCATGTTCGTGTTCCTTCACTTGTTTCGAAGACGTGGTCCGCGGCGCTTGCTTTCAGGGCTGCGCGCAGGAGAATTGCTGTGACACGATCCGCGAAGGAACGCGGCTTGGCAAGGTCGAGCCGCGCCAGGCATTCGCTATCCTGCGGATTGGTGGAAGCAAAGACGCCGTTCCACGCCAGCCGCAAAAGTCCTGCGGTGGATGCCGAGGCATTCTGAAGAGTTTCGAGGGCCGGGATCAGGCGCTGCTCGACATCGGTGAAATCCGTTCCAAAGGGAAACGCCGGCAACTGACCGCGTGCCCGCAATGGCTTCAGCGCGCGCAGGATTTTATCCGGCGTGTTGTCGCGATGGGCGGCCGGTATTTCGTAGTGAGCGGGAATTTTGCGCGCGTCCTTGGCCTGGCGCAGGAGTTCCGGCTGGAACCGCGAATCCGCGATGGCCAGCATGGCGGCGATCACCTCCTGATCCGGCTTGCCGCGCAGATTCGCCACGCCATATTCCGACACCACCATGTCGCGATAATGCCGCGGCACGGTTTCGTGGCCGTAGCTCCAGCGGATGTTGGAGGTCACGCGTCCGCGCGCCTCGCGCACGGATTTGAGCGTGATGATCGAGCGCGCGCCATCGAGCGCGAAGGCCTGGGAAACGAAATTGAACTGTCCGCCCACGCCGCTCACGACGCGCCCGTCTTCAAGCCCGTCGGAGACGAGCGCACCCAGAAGCGTCGCCATCATCGTGCTGTTGACGAAGCGCGACTTGACGCGGGCGGCGCGTTTCCCGTCTTCGTCGCCGTAGAGTTCGTTGGTGAACGACACCGCCGTCATCTGCAGCTTGGCGAGTTGAGCCTCCGGCATCTCGCGTAGCGCGCGATAGAACGCTTTCGGGCCCAGGAAGAATGCTGCGTGCAGCAGCACGCCGTCGACCTCCCGCTTCAGGACGCCTGCCTTCATGAGTTCGAGAAAGCCATCCACAAACATTTCGCTCGTGCCGTAAAGCCCCGTCTCGAACGGCGCATCCTCGTGGAAGGGTTGCGACGCCGCGTCGGGATAAAGCCGCGCGATCGCTTCGCGGAACACATCGTTCTGCGTTTGGCGCAGGATCAGCCCCTCGATCGCCGCGTCGCCTTCTTCGCCGATGCCGATCTGCAATGAGCCGCCGTCGGGAATGAGGCGCGCGACATGAAGCCCCGTCGCATATTCGGTCAGCCCGATAGGTTCGCGGGGCGGCGCAAAAAGGGAATGGTCCGTCGCAGGGCTGTCAAGTATCGCGTGAAATTCGTCCGCAGGCAGGTCGCCCGCGCCGGGCATGAACGGCAGTTCCGAATTCACCTGCCCCACCAGCGCGAATTTCACAGAACCTTCGGCGCGGGCCTTCAACAATTCCAGCGTCATGTCGGTGTTGCAGCTTAAGGCATAGCGCGTGCCCGCGGCGGTTTCCCGCTTGGCCACCAACTGCCCGACTACGTTGACACCGCGCGCGATGACGGTGCGCGCCGCATGGGTGTAATTCGCCGAAATATATTCCTGCTGCGCTTTGGCGACGTTCAGCCACGCGCCTGCCAGAAAGAAGAATTCGTTGACGTCCACATTGGGCGGCAACGTGCCGTCGCGCAGCCCACGCACATAGGCAAGCTCGGGATAGTCGCCGAACAACCGCTCGATGACGGGCTCGAGAAAACGGCGCTCCAACGCGTTCCCATAACGCGGCTTCTCAAGCGTGAGCGCCGTAAAAATCTTCAACCGGATCGAGCGATCCGCAGCCGCGCGCGCATACAGCGCATTGACGATGTTGTTTGCCTTGCCGAGACCCAGCGGCAGCGCAAGCACGATATCGCGGCCGACATCCTGCAGGATCGCGTCGGCAATCGCATTCGCGTCGGTGAACCGTTTCGTCACGGAACGCGCACGAGGAAGGCGGCGAGCGCGTTGCGCGCTTCGGGTTCCTCCAGCGTCGGCGCGTGACCGACGCGCGGCACCTCCGCCGTTTCGAGATCGGGCTTGATGTTGCGCATCACCGCCACGCCTTCCGGGGACAACACATCGCTCAGCGCCCCGCGAATGACGAGCACCGGCATTTTCGCCAGGGCCTCGAACAGCGGAATCAGCGATGGCGGCGGCACGGGTTGCGGCCGCGCGATAGCCTTTGCGATCGCGGGATCGTAAGCGAGCGCAATGCTTCCATCGGGAAGCTGCTGTGCCACGCGGCGCGCGAAGGTTTGCCAGAACGCATCGTCGGCATCCGGAAAAGCGATGCCCTGGGACGCTTTCACAGCCGCGGCCATTTCATCCCACGATCGCACCGGTTCGGTCTTGCCGACATAATTCACGATGCGTGCAAGCCCGGCCGGGTTTAATTCCGGGCCGACATCGTTGAGAACGGCCGCCGCCACGCGCCCAGGCGCCTGCACCGCAACAAGCATCGTGATGAGTCCTCCCATCGACGTGCCGATGAAGACGGCACGCGCGATCCCCAGCGTATCGAGCGCATCCAGAACATCTTGCGCATAGATATCAGGCCGGTAACGGGTCGGATCGGGATCGCGGTCGGACCAGCCGCGCCCACGGATGTCGAGCGCCAGCACGCGCCGTCCCAGCGCCGCGATCCCAGGCGCGATGCCTTCGAAATCGGCCGAGTTGCGCGTGAGCCCGTGCAGGCACAGCACCGGCAGCGCCCTCGCCTCGCCCGTCGGCGGGTATTCGCGGAGGAACAGATTGAGGCCGTCTCGGGTGGGTATCGGTCGGTGGGTATAGGGCATGAGATTCGGGTTTGATCCTGCGGGCGCATATTGGCGGGTCGGGCGAAATCATGCCAGATGATCCGGCGAACAGGGGGTGTCGAAATGCGTCCAATCCTTGCAACACTCCTGTGCCGCCTGAGCGCGGCAGCGGCCATCGCGCTCATTCCCCAACTGGTCTGCGGCCAGCCGGCCGAAAGCCCAAAGACCGTCATCTATCGCGGTGCGAACCTGATCGACGGTACGGGTGCGCCGCTGCAGCACGACATGGCGATCGTCACGCTGGGCGAACGCATCGCTGCCGTTATTCCCTCGGCGCAGGTCGGCTCATACAAGGGTGCTACCGTCGTCGACATGCACGGGCAGTATGCGCTTCCCGGACTGATCGACTCGCATGTCCATCTGGCGACGGCGCCGAACCGGCGCTTTGCCGAAGCGCTGCTCCGCCGCTCTATTTATAGCGGCGTGACGGCCGTGCGCGACATGGCGGGCGATACCCGCGCGTTGGGCGATTATTCGCGCGCAGCCTATATGGACGAAATGCCGTCGCCGGACATCTATTACGCCGCGTTGATGGCGGGTCCGCAATTCTTCAAGGATCCACGAACTGCAGCGGCAACGCAGGGGCATATCCCCGGCCAGGTTCCCTGGATGCGCGCGATCACCGATCAGACGAACATGCAGATCGCCATCGCCGAGGCACACGGCACGGGCGCAACGGCGATCAAGGTTTATGCCGATCTTCCCGCAGCGCAGGTTGACCGCATCGTTGCCGAAGCCCATCGCCAGGGCATGCTGGTCTGGGCGCATGCGGCGGTGTTTCCCGCTTCGCCGAAGGACGTCGTCGATTCGGGTGCCGATGTGGTGAGCCATGCGTGCATGCTCGCCTATCAGGCTTCGGACAAGATGCCGCCCGAATATCACAACCGCGCGCCTGTCCAGGACGACAAGTTCAAGGGCGACAATGCGGCGGTCGATGCGCTGTTCGCCGACATGAAAAACCGCGGCACGATCCTCGATGCGACGCTCTATGTCTATGAATCGATGTGGCGCGAGGCGACCGGAAAGACGAAACCTTATTGTTCGCTCGCGCTGGCCGAAAAGATCGCGGGCGAAGCGCATCTTGCGGGCGTGAAGATTTCCGCGGGCACCGACGATCCCGGAGCGTGGGACGCGCCCTATCCCTCGCTCGACGATGAGCTCGCATTGCTAGTACATGGCGCAGGCTTCACGCCGCTCGAGGCGATTGTCGCGTCGGCACGTGTCGGCGCCATGACGATCGGTCAGGCGCAAAATATGGGAACGATCGCGCCGGGCAAGCTCGCCAACCTCGTCTTCGTGGCGAAGAATCCGCTGGACGACATCGCCAACATCAAGACCGTCACGCTGACGGTGAAGCGCGGCGCGCAATATTTCCGCAAGGATTATCGCCCGATCACCCGCGACGAAGCGAAAGGCGAGATGTGACGGCGGATACGACACTGGACGCCGCGCCTGCCGCGCCGCGGATGACGCTGGTCGTGGCGGCGTCCGCCGCGGGCACCATCTTCGAATGGTATGATTTTTTCATCTTCGGCTCGCTGGCTGCGATCATCGCCAAACATTTCTTCGCGAGCGCGGGCGACACCCAGGGCTACATCTTTGCACTCCTGACTTTCGCCGCGGGCTTCGCGGTGCGGCCGCTGGGCGCCCTCGTCTTCGGCAGCATCGGCGACCGTACCGGGCGCAAACGCGCCTTTCTCGTCACCATCACGATCATGGGTCTTGCGACGGTTGCCGTGGGCTTCCTGCCGGATTTCGCGCAGATCGGAATCGCAGCGCCTTACGCGCTGGTGGCTCTGCGCGTGCTGCAGGGCTTCGCCATCGGCGGCGAATATGGCGGCGCTGCGATTTACGTCGCCGAGCATTCGTCCAGGAAGCGGCGAGGTGCTGCGACGGGATGGATTCAAACGTCCGCAACGCTCGGGCTGCTGCTGGCGCTCGTGGTGATCCTCACCACGCGCAAGACGCTGGGTGAAGAGATTTTCGCAAGCTGGGGCTGGCGGATACCATTCCTCGTGTCGGCGCTGCTGCTCGCGGTCTCGCTGTGGATTCGCCTCAAGCTGCACGAATCGCCGATGTTCAAGAAAATGCTGGACGAAAAACGCGGCTCGAACGCGCCGCTTTCGGAAACCTTTCTGCGCTGGTCCAATCTGAAGATCGTTTTGATCGCACTGGTCGGGCTGCTGATGGGTCAGGGTGTCGTCTGGTATGCCGCGCAATTCTACACGCAAATTTTCCTGGAACGCGTGGTGCGGGTGGAACCTGCGGTGGTCAATGCGTTGATCATCGTCGTTTCCGCGGCCAGCGCGCCGCTGCATATGTTCTTTGCGTGGCTATCGGATTATGTGGGCCGCAAACCCGTGATGCTGTTCGGTCTGGCGCTCGCGGTCGTTTGCTACTTCCCGGGCTTTCAAATGCTGGCGGAGGCTGCGAACCCCGCGCTTACCGCGGCAGCAGCCAAATCGCCGGCGACCGTCGCAGCCGATCCATCCGGCTGTTCGTTCCAGTTCGATCTGATCGGCAAAGCGAAATTTGTCACCTCCTGCGATATCGCCAAGGGTGCGCTGGCGAGCGCCGGCGTGCCCTATCGCAATGCGCCGACCCCAAGCGGACCGGCAAACGTGCGTGTGGGAGCCGAGACGATCGTGAGCCCCGACGGCACGTCGCTCGATGCGGCGGCGTTCAAAGCCGCCAAGGCGAAGTTCACGGCCCAACTCAAAGCGGCACTTACGCGCGCCGGCTATCCCGCTTCGGCCAAAACAAGCGACATCGATATCGCGCGCACGATCGAAATATTGCTCGTCTTTATCGTCGCCGCCGCGGCGCTTTACGGCCCGCAAGCTGCGGCTCTCGTCGAACTGTTCCCAACGCGCATCCGCTACACGGCGCTGTCGGTCCCTTACCATATCGGCGTGGGATGGTTCGGCGGCTTCCTGCCCGCGACCGCTTTCGCGATCGTCGCCGCGACAGGAAACATCTATGCGGGCCTTTGGTATCCTGTGATCGTGGCCGCGATCGGGTTCGTCGTGACCCTGCTCTTCCTGCCGGAAACGCGCGGGCGCGATATCGAGGAGTAAGAAATCGCTCGCTCGACAGAGTACCTTATCCATACAGGGGCGGCGGTACTGGTGCTTGGCGGCGTGTGGTTGCTGCAGGTGCGGTGCGCGCAGCGTCTGCAAAAGGAAATCGACGCATTGGACGCAGCGACGAAGGTCTGACTCTTCACCACGCGGGTCAGATTCGACCGGCGCGTGCGATATCGCGGAGATGACGGGCGCTGGGTTTCAACCTGCGCTTTTCTCTGCGCTCCGTTGCGGTCGAACAAATCTTCGCCGTCCTGGTCGTTGCCGTCGTCAGCGTTCAGGGTACGTTGCCCCCGCCATGGACATGCCCGGGATGTCCATGTAGCCCGCCTCGCGGGTTCGAAATCCTGGCGATTTCGGGCATGCTCGACTTATCCCCGTCGATGGGGAATAAACGGTCGCTCCCCCGAGTCAGAGACCACGTACGCCCGGAGAAACGATGCACGCGACATTGGGTCGTGGGAATGAGTGACAGGCGCCGGCGGTTTGAAACGCAAGCGCTTCCGCATCTCGATGCGGCCTACAACCTTGCGAAATGGCTGGCGCGTCCGCCTTTGGACGCCGACGACATTGTGCAGGATGCCATGTTGCGCGCCTATCGTGCCTTCGACTCCTTCCGAGGAGACAACGTGAAGCCCTGGCTGCTTTCGATTGTTCGCAATTGTTTTCTCACGGCTGCGGGTCAGACGCGGCACACCCGCAATGTTCCGCTGCCCGCGGACGGCGAAGTCGGAAGCGACGATCCGGCGCTGGTCGTCGATGCCCCGGACCCGGAGGCTGCTGCCATCAGGGCGGAGGAAGGCCGCCGCCTGGCGGATGTCGTCGCGAAGCTGCCGCCGGAGTTTCGGGAAGTTCTGGTGCTTCGGGAGATGGAGGATTTGTCCTATCGGGAAATCGCGCAGATTACCGGTTCGCCGATCGGCACCGTCATGTCCCGGCTTGCCCGGGCTCGCGGCATGCTGAAGGAAAAATGGCAGAGCGACGTGGAAGGAGCGGGACATGTCCTGCAGTGAGGCGTTGCGCGTGCAGGAATATTTCGACGGCGAACTCGATGCGGGCGCGGCGGCGGACGTCGAACGCCATCTGGAAACCTGCGCCGAATGCGCGGCGCTGCTGAAGGATCTGGAATTGACCCGCGCGGGCTTGCGGGAAAGCGGCCCCTATTATCGGGCGAGCGATGCATTGCGCGCCCGCATCGCCGATATCCTCGACGATGAAAGCGGAGAACGTCCCGCGCGGCGGCCCGCGAGAATCGGCAAAGGATTTCTGTGGGGTGCGCTGAGCGGGGGCGGGGCGACCGCGCTGGCCGCGGCGTTCGCGGCTCTTCTGTTCCTGCCTGCGGCTCCGAACCTTGCGGTCGACGATCTCACCAATGCGCATTTGCGCTCGATGATGTCCGATCACCTGATCGATGTGGTCTCCAGCGATCGCCATACGGTCAAGCCGTGGTTCGCCGGCCATACGGACGTCTCGCCGCCGGCAGTCGATTTCGCCAAGGACGGTTACACGCTGATCGGCGGGCGCGCGGACTATGTGGACGGCCATCGGGCCGCCGTCGTGGTCTATCGGCACGGCAAGCACATTATCAATGTCTTTGCCTGGATCGCCGGCGACGAACATTTGCCCGCCGAGGCGCTGCGCAACGGATATCATCTCGTGTTCTGGAAAAGCGGCAATATCGCGTACTGCGCCGTATCGGATACCGGTTTGGACGAGATCGCGACGTTGACGCACCTCATTCAAAACGCAGGCGCTCCCGTCAGCCGGGAATAAGTCGGCGGGCACGCGAGCGGCACAGTCGTGTTCGTGCTCACAGTCCTGCGAAGCGGCTTGAGGCCAACTCATGGGAAGCTGGGCGAGGGGGAATGGTACCGCCGTCAGCCCAATCCGCGAGAACGGATTCAATTCCCGATGGCATAGAGCGTGGAATTGTTGATCACATAAACGGTCCCATCCGGGCCGATGATGCTGGGTGTGTAGGCTTCGGGCCGCGGCGCATTGAGCAGCAGGGACTGTGTCAACGCGTTGGTGCCCAGATCCCAATGATAGACGTGGCCGTCCTCGCTGTTGGCGATAATGGAATGGCTTGCCGCATCGACCACTGCCGAATTGATGCACCATTCGTAGACGGCGCCTGCGGGCGCGCCGGGAAATTGCGTGGGCCCCAGGATCGTCTCGATGTCCTTCATGACCATGACGCTGCTGTAAAGGTCCTTGTGCGGCACGTCCGGATCGACGACCGCGATTCGGTTGTGTCCGTTGCCGTGGGGACCGATGCCCAGATAATTGTTGTCCTTGGTCATCAGCAGATATGGCGAATGGCCCTTGTACGACGGAACCGCGTTCCTCGGAACGATCGACGCCGTCAGGTCCCAGCCGAACGAGCCGGGTGTCTTCACCATCGTTAAAGTTTCATCGAAGTGCAGTAGCCAGCCGCGGTCGTCGTGCTTTGGAAACGGATTCTCGAGCACGCCGTAGTAAACATCGCCATCCGGTCCGATGGTCGGCGCGGCCGAAGACGCGTCGTCGATCATGGCAGCGTCGCCGGAACTGGGATCGACCAACGCGGCCCTGTATTTCGGCTGCAGGGTTGTCGCATCGAGACCGACGAGATAGCCGTTCGTGCCGTTGCTGACGGCGATATAAATCGTCGTTTGATCGCGCGAAACGGTCGGCGCGCAGTTCATCGCCACCTGCGTGATGCTCGAATCGCTCGCGGCGCCGGCGGCGCTGATCCAGGTGCCCGTGCCGTCGGCAGCAATCCGCGCGATCCCGCTCTGGAGGTTGACCGGCGTCGACCCGGTCACGACGAAGCCGAAGAATATGTTGCCGCTGTTGTCCGCAGTGATCGGCGTGTCGATCATCACATTTGCCTTGTAGACGGCTTTGTTCGCGACATAATTCGCATTGCCGAAGAACGTCAGACGACGCATCTTGCCGCTCGCCCCATCCGGCGTCTTGCGCTCGAGAACGGTGCCGCCCGCGCCGGCATAGAAGAGATTGTTCTGCGCCGAGAGATGGGCGGGAAAACTCGGCACCCAGGCATGGGGCGGCAGCACGTAATCCGTCTTGCTTTGCCACAAAAGCGCGCCGGTCGCGCCACTTAGCGCGTCCATCTCGAACCCGCCGGCTGCACCCGTCTTGACTGGAACAATGACTGTGTTGGCCGCGGTGATCATCGGCGAGGCGTAATGGATCAGCAGTTCGTCCCCCGACAATTGGGGAAAGAGGTCGATCTGCGTGGTCCAGTGAAAATTGGCAAGGGACTGCGGCGATGCGGGCGCCTGTGCATTGTGTTGCTCGTCGCCGGCATAGCCGCGCCAGGCCGGCGCGGCGGCTGCGCCCTCAAAAAGGGCCGCGAACACAATCGCTGCAAATATGACGTTCTTCATGATTTCGTCTTTCCCAAATTGCGTGCTCGATCGGTCGCACCCGTTCGGACAAATTCCAACCGTCGGATATTCCGCGGACGATCCTGCGATGAAGACTCAATGGGGTCGCAAATTATTCCGCCGCTGCAGTACGAATTTTTTGTGACACGGCACAAATCGGGGCCAAAGTAGACTTTCCGTCACATTCCCGGTCTCCGGCCGCACGGACTCCCGTCAGCCGGGAATAAATCGGCGGGAACGCGAGTCACCCCTCTCGAAACCACCGAGAGGCTCCCATGTCATCAGATTCTGAAGTCAACCAATCCCGCCGCGGCGCGCTGAAATGCCTGGCATTCGGCGGCGCAGGCACGCTGTTCCTTCTATCGGGCGGCGTTCTGGCGCCGATCGACCTGGCGCTGGCTGCGTCGAAGAAGTCTGCGCATGCCATGACCGGCACGCCGTTGTTTCTGCAGATCAGCGACACCCATATCGGCTTTAATAAAGAAGCCAATCCCGACGTCGCCGGCACGCTCAAGCAGACCATCGACTTCGTCAACGCGATGCCGGCGAAACCGGCGCTGACCATTCACACCGGCGACATCACGCATCTTTCCAAAGCCGAAGAGTTCGACACCGCGTCGCAATTGCTGTCGGGCTTGAACATCACCGAGCTTCACACCATACCCGGCGAGCACGACATCACGGATGGCATCGGCACCGAGTATTTCAACCGCTTCGGGCAGGCCTCGGCAAACAAGGGCTATTACAGCTTCGATCACAACGGCGTGCACTTCATCGCACTCGTCAATGTGATGAACTTCAAGCCCAATGGCCTCGGCGCATTCGGCGACGACCAGCTCGCATGGCTCGAGCAGGATCTGAAAGGCCGCTCCTCGAGCACGCCCATCGTCGTATTTGCCCATATGCCCATGTGGACGATCTACGAGCCGTGGGGTTGGGGAACGGGCGATGCAGATCAGGCTACGAGCTATCTCAGCCGTTTCGGGTCCGTCACCGTGTTGAACGGCCATATCCATCAGATCGTGCAGAAGGTGGAAGGCAACATCACGTTTCACACCGCGCGATCGACGGCCTATCCGCAGCCGACGGCCGGCGACGGCCCGGGGCCCGGGCCGCTCAAGGTTCCGAGCGATCGGCTGGCAAAGATGCTGGGTGTCACCAGCGTCAAGATATCGGGGCACCCGAGTTCGGCTGTGCTGACCGACACGACGCTCGGTTGAGCTGACCCGAACGATTTCCCAAACAACCACATGCTTCAGGAGAAACACATGCTTACGAAGAACTTTGGCCGCAATCTCATCAACGCGTTCGCTGTGACGGCGATGCTCGCCACTACCTCGGCAGCCGGCACAGGTGCCGCAATGGCGCAAGACGCGAATGCCGTCGTCATGAAAAATTTCGACTTCGCACCCATGTCCATCACGGTCAAAGTCGGCTCATCCGTGACCTGGAAAAATCTGGACGGCGAGCCCCATACCGTCACGAGCGTCGACGGGCTCTTTCGTTCGGGCGCGCTCGACCAGAACGACACGTTCACCTTCAAATTCGAGAAACCCGGCACCTACAAATATCTCTGCTCCATTCATCCGCGAATGATGGCGTCGGTGGTCGTGCAATAGAACGGGTGACGCGTCGCTAACGCCCCCGCCAAGCGACGGTCGCTCTCAAGCGGGCGGGATGCCGAGCCCCTCACGCATCCCGCCCGCCCCTATTGCCGCAATCGAGCCGCGGCAGAGATACGGACAATTCAATCCAGGGAGAGATTCATGGGATCGCTCAGCATCTGGCACATTGTGATTTTGGCGACGGTTGCGCTTCTGCTGTTCGGCGGACGCGGAAAGATTTCCGACCTGATGGGCGATGTCGCCAAAGGCATCAAAAGCTTCCGGTCAGGGCTGACCGACGCAGCGCACGAAACTGAGCCGCACGCCGCGATCATGATCGACAAGGACGGGCCGGTCGAACGCCGACTTTCGGGAACTTGACAGTCAGCAAGACGCGAACAAGAAGTTCAACCGGCACGCCCGAAGCGACGAACCAATTAATCCGCTGAGGAGTAACATATGGCCGAGCAACGTTCCCGACAGCCAAGAACGGCGAAGACAATCACCGGCTTGCGAGCCTATATTCCATTTTCGAAGTGGGGCGTGCGGATGATCGGTTCCTTGACGGAGCTGAGGACCAAAGGACCTTGCGTCGCCAAGGCGCTTTTGCTGTAGGGTCTCTCGTGCGTGCCCCTCGGCAATGGCTGCGACGCCGGCGCGACCCAACCGGCGCCGAGCGAAGAACAGACCATGACACTCCCGTTCCATCTCAAGGACGGCTTCATCCTGATAGACGGTCAGGTCGATAGTACCCGCGGCGTGTTCACTCTCGATACGGGCATGCCGTTCCGCGTCATCCTCAATCGCCATTTCATTCCTTTGGAGAATGGCGTCGACGTCAAGCGCGGAACTGTCGCCTCCGGTCAGGCTATGATTATTCAGCCCCACGATGGCGCGCATCCGATTACGCTTGCAGGAGGCGCCCACCTGACCGCCGCGAGCGGTGCCGCTTCACGGCTCCGACGGCCGTTCTCAGCGCGGATTTCGGCTTCATCGAAACGGCGGTAACACCCCGGTTCCTCGGATTCATTGGATGGGGGCTGCTGAAGAATTGCGAATTCACAATCGATTACGACCGACCGACAATTCCGTTTTATCTGCTGAGGAGCGACGGAACGTCCGACGCGCCGCCCATCAAGCGGTTGAACATCGCGGCGGTTATCGAATTCACGCCTGCCAGTTCGATCGTCCCGTTCATGCTCGATGTGGACGGATTGCCACTTCCGTCCATCATGGACACAGGTGGGCACGAAAGATTGACGGCGTCGCCCGACATATGGAGGCGTCTGTCCAAAGGCGGCGATCTTACAGTCGGACGGGGCGAGGATGAGGACTTCGTCAGTGTCAAACGCGCCAACTATGAAAAATATGTCGTTGCCCTTCCGGACGTGGAGAAAGTTGTTGGCGACAAGACGCTCGCGACTCTCGGCTATCCGTTTCTCCGGAACTGCAGAAGCACATGGAACCCGGCAAAGGGTGATGTGACGTTGGAGCGCAAATAACCAGCAACCCCGGATCGGAACAAGCCGGTTCGGCCCAGGCAAATCCCACGGTCCTCACGGGAATAAAATGATCCGTCCACAAGTCTTAACCCTCGTATCCACCCGAGGGTCCTTTCATGTTGAGCAATTATTCTGCTGCGGTTGCGGAACGACACCCGACAGCGGCCACGGATAAATTCGAGCGGTTCACCTATATCGCGATCTTTTTCCATTGGGGCGTCGCCGCGTTGATTCTCGCGAACATTCTCATCGCCTGGCAGTTCCCGCTCGTGCATGGACCGTTGAGGGCGGCGGTCTTTCAGATTCACAAATCGATCGGAATCACCGTGCTGCTGTTGAGCGTTCTGCGCCTGGCATGGCGCATGCTGAATCCGCCGCCGCCTTTCGCGAACACGATGCGGGCATGGGAGAAAGAGTCGTCCAAAATCGTCGAGCGGAGCTTCTATTTCATCATGCTGGCTTTGCCGCTCACCGGATGGGCTTTGTCGTCGGCGGCGGACCTCCATGTTCCGATCGTATTGTTCGGCATCGTGCACTGGCCCGATATTCCGTTCATCGGCACGCTGCCTTTCGATACAAAGCTCGGGGTGTACAGCCTCTCCGTCGCGGCGCACCACCTCCTCGCCAAGATCACTTACGGGCTGGTCGCGCTGCATGTGCTTGCGGCGCTTCGGCACCAGTTCATCAAGCGCGACCTCGTTCTCGCGCGCATGATTCCGTCGCTTGCCCGGCCGAGGCCGTTCCGCGACCTGCGAGATTATTGAACTGCAAAGGAAGATCGGGACGCGGCGTCAGGCAGATCAAATCCGATTGGCGCGTGCGATATCACCGAGGTGCTTCGCGCTGGGCTTCAAGGTCCGCTTGAACGTCTGAAGGTCGACTGCCACCAGGCCGAAATGCTTGCTGTAGCCTGAGCCCCACTCGAAATTGTCCAGCAGCGACCAATACATGTAGCTATGGACCGGGATGCCTTCGGCAATGCAATCGCGCACGCCTGCAAGCGCCTGGTCGATGAAGGCGATGCGGCGCGTGTCGTCGTCCGTGGCGATGCCGCTTTCCGTCACATAGATCGGCTTGCCGATCGCCTGATGCGCCCAGCGGATCGTGGCGGCCAGCGCCTGCGGATAGAATTCATAGCCCGCATCCGTCATCTCGGAACCCTTCGGCGGCGCGGTGAACCCGTTCGCATCGACGAGGAAGCGCGAATAGGTCTGCACGCCGAGAAAATCCGCATGCGTGCGCGCGACATTGACCCAATCGCCGTAGAGTTTGTCCTGATATTGGGCGACGAGCGAGGCATCGCCCACGGACTGGATGTCCTGCGTCGTCAAGGTGATGCCCACGGACAACGACGGGCACGCGGCCTTGATCGCGTCATAGCCTTTGCGGTGCGCCTCCTGCATCAACGGCGTGCTGATCACGGGGTCGGCGTAAGCGACGGTGGAGAATTTCGGAGAGCCCGTGGCCGCGGCGGCTGCCGCGAGTGCTGCCTTCGCCAACGGAATCGCCTTGGCGAATCCCGGCATCATCTGCACCAGCAACTGGATGTTGGCTTCGTTGAAGGTGGTGGCCATATGCATCAAACCGCCCAGATACTCGGCGGATTTGCGGCAGAACTTCGCGAAGTAATCCGGCGAATCCGGAACTTCGAAACCGCCGCGCGCGGCAAACCACAGCGGCGTGGTGAAATGGTTGAAGGTGACGACCGGCTTCAGGCCGTGTTTGCGGCAGGTTTCCAGCACGTCGGCATAATGATCGAGCTCGGCATTGGAGAAACTGCCTTCGCTCGGTTCGATGCGGGCCCATTCGATGCCCATGCGATAGCAGTTGAAGCCGAGATCGGCCGCAATCGCGATATCTTCCGCATAGCGGTGATAGGAGTCGCAGGCATCGGCCGAGCGTTCCTTGAACAAAGTAGGCTTGATGTTCTCCTGCAGCCACGCGTCCGCGTTGGTGTTGTTGCCTTCGCTCTGGTAGGCGGAGATGGCGGTCCCCCACAGGAAATCTTTCGGCAGCACGCGTGGATCCTCCGCAGCCTTGATTTGTGTCGCGACACCGAGACCCGCAGCGCCTGCGATGACGCCTCTGCGCGTGATCGCCGGCCTGTCGGTCATCGGCAGCTTGCAGTCTGACTTGGAAGCGGCGGTGAGGCGAGCCCTACATTCCAGTTCCAGGAAAGATCGCCGCCGGCCCGCCTGCGGCAGACGACGTCTTCGTTCAACGTATACATGCCGGGCAACAGATGATCCGCCATATGCGGTGCATCGGTGAAGTCCATATAGGCTGCCGCCGTGCCGTAAGGCTGCCACGCGGGCGCGTTCGCCGCCGTCGGATGGCCGGTTCGCGCGAAGCTGCTCCAGTAATCGACCATCGCGTCGGAGAGGTTTTGCTCGACCGGTGTCGCCGGAATCTTCGGCCACTGCGGCGGCGTGCGATCGATCGTGCCGAACACGAACGGCAATTCGCTGCCATGGAACGCATGGAAATTGCCCGCGTCTTCGGCAGGATAACTGTGATCGAAGAAATAAAGGAACGCCGGCTGGCCCAATGCCGTCTGCTTGCGCACCAGCCGCTCAGACGTCCAGCCATAGAGTGCATCCCGCGTCGTGGCCCAGATGCTTTCCTGCAGGTCGGTCGCGGGATAGCGCTTCAGAAAATCGTCCGCGAGATCGCCATAGCGCGCACGAATACTGCGCTCATATTCGGCAGGACTCGCAGGCACGGGCGGCGCGAGGCCCCTTAGCGAGCGGATTTCGCCGCTGTTGAAACCCGCCATCAGCGGCACGGGCGCCTGCGCGCCCTTGTCGAACACATCGACGAGCTGGTCGGGCAGGATCTGTCCGTCGATCGCGCCAAACGGTGCGAAGCCGGCCATGATTGCGGCAATCGTGAGCTTGCCGCCATCCATCGCGCGCAGATCCGCGATGCTTTTGGCATTCAGTTTGGCCGCGAGCTTGGTGCCGGTTTCCTCGGCGGGAGTTTCGCCGTGCTGCCGCTCACGCAGCGCAGGCGTGGAGATCATATAGGCGCTCTCCGCAATCGCCTTGGCGAACAGCCCGCGCGCGGGCGGCGACGCGAGCAGATACATGACGCTCAACCCGCCCGATGATTCGCCCGCAATGGTCACGTTCGAAGCATCGCCGCCGAACGCGCCGATATTGCGCTTGACCCAACCCAGCGCCGCGATCTGGTCGAGCAGGCCGTAATTGCCGGAGACCTTGGTCGGCTGCTCCGCGCTCAATTCGGGATGCGCGAGCCAGCCCAAAACGCCCAGGCGATAGTTGATCGACACCAAAACGATGCCGCGCGCGGCGAACTTCGCGCCGTCATAGATCGCTCCGTTGCTCCAGCCCGTCAGCAGCGCGCCGCCGTGAATCCACACGAGCACGGGCGCGTTGTGCGCATTCTTCGGCGCCCAGATATTCAGGTAAAGGCAGTCTTCGCTCATGGCGGGCGGCGTGTCGGCATAGATATTGGCGAGCTTCGACGTCGGCTGGTAGCAGACCGGCCCAAAATCCGTCGCCGCCTTCACGCCCGACCATGCCGGCACCGGCTGCGGCGGAGTCCAGCGCGCGGGCCCGATAGGAGGCAGCGCATAGGGAATGCCTTTGAAGACATTCGCGCGCCCTTCAACGACGCCCTGCAGCGAACCGGTGGGCGCCTGAACGACCGGTCCCTGCTCTGCAAAAGACGGCGAACACAACGCGGCAGCCGCCGCGATAGCGAGGAGCAAAGGACGAGCAAAGATCATGGGCGCTGTTCTCTTTCTTTTTCCCGGCGCTGTTCCCGCCTCAGCACACGCGCCAGAAACAGGAACAGAATGATGGCGAGGCCGTAACACGGCAGAAGCGAATAGAACGCCATCTGCAACGAATGATGCGGATAGCTCGCACGGAAGAAATCGCTGGCCGCACCGACGAGAGTTGGGCCGAATCCCAGCCCGATCATGTTCATGACCAACAGCAGCAAGGCGCCGGACATGACGCGCTGGTCGGGGCGCACTTCCTCCTGCACGAGCGTCACCGCCGACGACAGGTAGAAATAATTGAGGAAGGTGGGGCCGATCAGGAACGCGAGCGCGACCGGCCAGGTCGGCGCCCAGACGAACCCGATATAAAACGGAATAGCGAGCGCCAGCGATGCGGCAGGCACGAGCGCATAGGATTGTTTCGAGGCCCTCGCGAACCGGTCGATCACGCGGCCCGACACGAAGATGCCGCCCCCCATGCCGAAGAAGAGGACCAGTGCATACCAGATGGCGACCTGCCCCAGCGTCATGCCTTTCTCGCGCATGAGAAAAAGCGTGGCGAAATTTCCCGCGCCATAGGTGATGAGCTGCGTGGACCCGCTCGCGAGGGCTGCCAGCACAAGTGCTGGCCGCGAGAAGAACATCGCGATCGTCTGCCGGAAATTCGTCGCCGCCGCTTTGGCGGTGGGCGCCTGATCGAGCCCGCCGCGAACGGGTTCGCGCACGACGAGGACGATCGCCACAGCAGCCACCAACCCCACCGATCCCAGAACGATGAAAGCGTCGCGCCAGCTATAGGCGGCCGCAATAGAGGCGCCGAAGGCAACGCCCAAGGCCGCGCCGATGGGAGGCCCCAGATTGTAAATACCGAGCGCTGTGCCTCTGCGTCCCGGCGGAAAATAATCGGTGACGATCGCATAAGACGGCGGCACGCCGCCTGCTTCGCCGAAGCCGACTGTCATGCGCGCCGCCACAAGCTGCGCATAATTTGCGGCGAGCCCGCAGGCCATCGTCGCCGCACTCCAGATCGCGCAGGCTAGCGTCAGCACCCAGGTGCGGCTGGTCTTGTCCGCGATCCAGCCCACGGGAATGGAAATGAAGCAGTAGAACACCGCGAAATAGAGCCCGCCGATCAGGCCCAGCTGGCCGTCGGAAACGTGCAGAGAATCCTGGATGGGTTTCGCGAGGATCGCCAGCAACTGCCGATCGAGGAAATTGAGCACATAGACGAAGCACAACATGAAGAGCACGACCCAGGCGCGCGTGCCGGGCGCGCGCGGCGGTGCTGCGATCTCGCCAAGCGCCTTATCGACAGGCGCAGGATCAACAACGACATCCGAAAATCTGCGCGACGCCATCGCCTAGAACCCGCGGAACGCGCGTGGCAACGCACCGCAAGCGCGCGCGAGCTTTTCCACTCTATTCCCTCCCCCTCGGCATCATCCCGGATACCGGTTTTCCGGGCACTATGGAGGCGAAACTTCGACCCTGTCAAATTTCACTATCGTGTGAATGAATATCTTGCTCGCGTGGCGCCTTGGCCTGTTTTCCGCGGATGCAACAGGCGCCGCGCGAGAACCGTTGATATCTTCGTGAAAATGAGAGAGCCGGTGTTACGACGAATGAGGAGGATGGCCGTACCGAAATAAAGCCGAACCAACGCAGACGAACGCCGAGGACTTTTCAACAGAATCCGCCAGAAGCGGTCGTTCCGCGACCCTTTGCTATTTCTGAAGAATATGCACGTAGCAAACAGCTCCCACACCGACCATATGCGCGAGTCCGGTGCGCGCGCCCGCGTGCTGCCTGGACCCGGCTTCACCGCGCAGTTGGCGTGCGATCTCGGCAATCTGGCCCAGGCCGGTTGGTCCGATGGGATGGCCCATGGAGATTAATCCACCGGAGGGGCTGACCGCACAGCGGCCGCCGATATCGAACTCACCGTCCTTGAGCCGCGAGATCGCCTCACCCTCGCCGCAAATACCCATTGCTTCGACATACTCGATCTCCTCGACGGCGAACGCATCGTGAAGTTCCACGATGTCAAGCGCACGCGGTGATATCCCGCTTTCGCGGAAGGCGATTTCGGCGGTTTCCTTTGTGAGGACGGCGTCATAGCGGGTGGCGTCGATGTTGACCTTCTGACTGCGTCCCGCCGATGCCGCAACGCGCACGGCGCGGCTCGCGGCAATGCCGAGGCGCTTGATGCCGTCTTCCGACGCGACAATGACGGCAGCTGCGCCCTCTCCGACAGGCGTGCATTGCAATGAGGTGAACGTGCCTGAAATCTTCTTGCCGCCGAGAATTTCGTCGAGCGTGCGTTCCTTTTGATGTTGCGCGAACGGGTTCTTTGCGCCGTTGCGATGGTTCTTCACGGCCACCAATGCGATGTCCTCGTGCCGGACACCATATTGCGTCGCGTACTGGTCGGCGAGGAGCGCGAAATGCGTGAAGGGCGCAATGGCGTCGTCGGCCAGATTGCCGATGCCGGTCAGTCCTTCGGCGCGCGCGATCGCCATCGGCTTGTCGACACCCAGCGCCAGCGAAACATCGCTCGTTCCGGATGCGACTTCGATGCAGGCTTGCCGGAACGCCGTCGAGCCGGATGCGGAGGCATTTTCGATATGCGCGATGGGAATGCCCGTGGCGCCGAGATGGCGCAGGATCGGACGTCCGCAGGCCATGGGAAGCAAAGCGCGACCGACATAGGCGGATTCTACGGTCGGCCATTCAATATTCGCATCGGCCAGCGCGGCGCGCACGGCCGTGAGGCCCAGGTCAACATAGGTCGTGTCGCTCAAAAACTGATAGCGATGCAGCCCGATGCCGACGACATAGACGGGGCGAAGCTCTTTCAAGGATTTTGACATCCGGCACTCCTAGCGTTGCGGCACGAAGCGAAGATCGAGCAGTTCGGCGCCTTCGGCATTCGTGACGGGCACGAGCATCGTCACCATGCGATCGCCGGGATGCACGGCGTCGTCGCCGGCCAGCAAGGTTCGCACGATGGGACCGTCGTCCAGCCTGACCGAGACGATCGTGAAAGGCGCTGCCCGTGTCTTTCCGCCGTGCAGATGAACGCGCGCCGATGCGAGCAGTTTTCCGGCACCCGACAGCGCGCGCGTGGCAAGCGACATGCGGCCGCAGCGCTCGCAGCCATAGGTCTGCGGCGGAAAGAAAACATGGCCGCATTCGCAGGCGCCGCCGAGCAATGCCGGATGATCGGGATCGGTGTCGCTTCCTTCTGCGCGGTAGAGCGCGGGTTTCAGCAGGTCTGGGGCGGTCATGATTTCTCCAGTGACAAATGACTTGACGGAGAGACAAACATGTTATTTGTTGGCTGACAAGCAAATTATTGAAAGCCGACTGGATGGATGCCGTCGTCTCAACCAATGCAAAACCTGGCGCCGCAGCGCGTCGCTCGCAGCTGGAACGCAGACGCGAGGCGGAGCGCCGCCTGCTTCAGGCGGCGGAACGCATCGTCGCCGAACGGGGGCTGGAGCGCTTTACGCTCGCCGAGATCGGCGAGGCCGCGGGCTACAGCCGCGGCCTTCCGGCGCATTATTTCGGCAGCAAGGAAGGTCTCGTCGGTGCGCTCGCAACGCATATCGTCAGTGGTTTCGGGCGCGGCGCTGCGCGCGCCGAGAAGCATCCGGCCGGACTCGAGCGGCTTCTCGGAGTTGCGTCCTATTATTTCGAAAGCGCCGGCCGCGATCCGGTTCGCACACGCGTGCTCTTCGCCGTGCTGGGCGAAGCCCTTACCAATGAGGCGCTCAGAACGAGGATCGGCGAACTGAACGCGCATAGCGTCAAACCGATCGCCGACAATATCCGGGCCGGAATCGCTGCGGGCGACATCCGCAAATCGGTCAACGCGAATGCCACGGCGACGCTGATTTTGTCCGGCCTTCGCGGCGCGGTGACGCAATGGCTGATCGATCCCAAGCATATCGATCTGAAGACAGTGCGGGCGGAGTTTATCGCTTCGCTGAAGAGGAGCCTTGCTCCATGAATGAGCCCGTTGCCGGTTCGGTCGAACACTGGGCACGCGAAAAGCCCGATGCGACCGCAATCATCGAGAGCGGCAGGTCGCTCGCCTGGCGCGAATGGAACGACCAGGCCAACCGCATCGCACATGGACTGCGCAAGCTCGGTGTCGAACCGGGCGACATTGTTGTCACGCGATTGCAGATTCGCGCCGAATGGCCGGTCATCAGCGCGGCGCTGGGCAAACTCGGTTGCCGCCTGCTGGGACTGAACTGGCGATTGACGCCGGCCGAGACGAAATACGTGCTCTCCAACAGCGGCGCGCAGGTCGTCATCTGCGACGATCCGGATCCCGCGGCGCTGGCGCCCGCATTCGCGGATTTGCCGATCAAGCTCGCCGTTTCCCTCGACGCGGACGCTCCGGGCTTCGTTTCCTTTCGCGAGCTCGTCGAAAGCGGCGACGGCGAGCCGCTCTTCGCCAAGTCCAATCCTCCCCTCATTATCTACACCTCCGGCACGACGGGCTTGCCGAAGGGCGTGGTGATGGGACAGTCGGCAGCGGGCACAAGCGAAACAGCCGTGAAGGAGATGGCGGAATATATGAAAAGCGTGGGTGAGGGCCGGCCCATGCACCCCGGCGATGTCGTCCTGGTGACCATGCCGATGCATCACGGCGCCGGCCCGGGCGTCGTCTGGGGCGCGCAACGCCTGGGCAATCTGACGGTGATGCTGCGTCGCTTCGATCCGGAGGAGGCGTTGCGGCTGATCGACAAGCACCACGTCAATTTCTGGACCGGCGTGCCCACCATGTACAAGCGCATTGCCGGCCTTCCGAAAGAGACGCTCGCAAAATACGACGTGTCTTCGATACGCGCGCTCGGCGTCGGCGCCGCACCGGTGCCCTATTCTCTCAAGGAATGGATCATCGGTCACTTTGGCAATTGTCTGGCGGAAGGCTATGGCGCGACGGAGACCGGCATGCTGACGGCGCTGGCACCCGACATGCAGACGCGCAAGCCCGGCTCGAGCGGCCTGCCCCATCGCCATGTTCACATTCGAATCCGCGACGAAGGCGGCAACGATCTGGCCGCGAACAAAGTCGGCGAGATCTGGGTCAAGACGCCGGTCGTCATCCGGCAATATTTGAACCAAAAGCCGCTTGCCGAGGACACGCTGGACGCGAGCGGGTTCTATCGCACCGGCGATGTCGGACGCCTCGATGAGGACGGCTACCTCTTCATCACCGATCGGGCGAAGGACATGATCGTCTCGGGAGGCGTGAACATCTATCCGGCCGAAATCGAAGCCGCGATCCTGCGTCATCCCGCCGTGCAGGATGTCGCCGTCATCGGCATTCCGGACGAAGAATTCGGTGAGCAGGTCAAGGCCTTCTGCGAACTCAAGCCGGGACACGTGACGGACGAAGCGTCACTGCAGGCACATTGCGTCGAGATGCTTGCGTCGTACAAACGGCCCAGAAGCATCGACATCGTCGCAGAGCTGCCGCGCAACACGATGGGAAAATTGCTCAAGCGCGAACTGCGCGATCCTTACTGGAAAGGCCGGGAGAGAAACGTATGAAAGATATCCTCGATCTGAATGGACGCGTGGCGCTCGTCACGGGCGCCGGACAAAATGTCGGGCGCGAGATTGCGCTGTATCTGGGTGCGCACAATGCCGGCGGCGTGGTGGTCAACGACTATGTGCTCGAACGGGCGCAGGCGGTCGCGAACGAAATCAAGGAAGACGGCGGCAAGGCTATCGCGATCCAGGGCGACGTAACCGATCACCCCGGCGTCAAGGCGATGGTCGCGAAGGCCACCGAAGCATTCGGCAAGATCGACATTCTGGTGAACAATGCCGGCAATGGCGGCGCCAACCCGTCCGCCGAGCTGCGCAAGCCGTTCTGGGAGGTCGGACCCGACACCTGGAACGGCTTCATTGGCGTCAACCTCTATGGCGTCATCAACTGCTCGTCGGCCGTCATTCCTGGCATGATCGCGCAACAAGGCGGCCGCATCGTCACCATCATCTCGGATGCCGGACGCATGGGCGAATCCGGGCTTGAGGTTTACTCCGCGGCAAAGGCGGGCGCGGCAGGCTTCACGCGCGCAATCGCCCGCTCACTCGGCCGCTTCAACATCACGGCCAACAACGTCGCGATCGCGGCGATGAACACGGCCCAAGTGGGCTCGCGCCTGAAGGCCGATCCCGAACGATTCAAGCGGGTCATGGCGAACTATGTGATCCGCCGTCTGGGCGAACCTTCGGATATCGCAGCGATGGTCCTGTTTCTCGCATCCGACGCCAGCAGCTGGATCACCGGCCAGACCTATCCGGTCAATGGTGGCTTTTCCTTCGCAATGTGAGGCGCAGATGAGCGACGACAACAGAATTCTCACGGAGCGTAGAGGGCATGTTCTGATCATCACGATCAACCGGCCGGAAGCGAAAAACGCGTTCGACCGGACGAGCGCTACAGCGCTGGAAGCCGCGGCGGATATGCTGGACGACGACGATTCCCTGTTCGTGGGCGTGATCACCGGCGCGGGCGGGACCTTTTCCGCCGGCGCGGATTTGAAAGCGGCGGCGCGCGGCGAACGCGGTGCGACGCAAAAGCGCGGCGGGTTCGGCTTTTTCGCGAAACCTCCCCGCAAACCCGTCATCGCTGCCGTTGAAGGCTACGCGGTCGGCGGCGGTTTCGAGTTGTGCCTGTCCTGCGACCTGATCGTGGCGGCAAAGACCGCAAAGTTCGGTTTGCCGGAGGTTCGGCACAATGTTGTGGCGCTGGGCGGCGGGTTGTTTCGACTGCCGAAGCGCATTCCGTATCACGTCGCGATGGAACTGGCCCTCACCGGCGAATTCAAGGATGCAGAGTTTTTCCACCGCCTCGGAGTCGTCAATCGCATCTCGGAGACGGGCATGGCGCTGGAAGCTGCGATCGCCTGGGCCGAAGCGTTGCAGGTCAACGGGCCCACGGCTTTGGCAGCGTCGAAGGAAATCATCTTCCATTCCTCCGAATGGAGCGATGAAGAGGCTTGGCGCGCGCAAATGCCTTACGCCATGCGGGCGTTGAACTCGGAAGATCGCTCCGAAGGGCTGAAGGCATTCGCCGAAAAACGCAAGCCGGTGTGGAAGGGACGGTAGAAGGCGAATGGCGCAAAGCAGGCTGCCACATTCCATCGCGTCGCGCCTGCGCTTGCCGCTGATCGCGGCGCCGATGCTGCGTGTGTCAGGGCCGGAGCTGGTGATCGCGGCGTGTCGCGCCGGCGTCATCGGCGCATTTCCGACCAAAAACGCACGTACCACGGATGAACTTGATAGCTGGTTGACGAAAATCGAAGCGCAAAACCGGGGCGGCGATGCAACGCTTGCACCCTATTGCCCAAACCTGATCATGCGCGACTCACGGCTCGCCGACGATCTGGCTTGCATCGTTCGGCATCGAACGGAAATGGTGATCACAAGCGTCGGATCTCCCGCTGCAGCGGTCGGTGCGCTACACAACATCGGGTGCTTGGTCTTTGCGGACATCGCATCGCTGCACCATGCCGAGCGCGCGATTGCCGCCGGCGCCGATGGACTGATCCTGCTGACCGCCGGTGCCGGCGGGCAGACGGGCTGGCTTAATCCCTTTGCCTTCGTCCGCGCCGTGCGCGCGATGTTCGACGGGCCGATCGTCTTGGCAGGCGGTATTTCAGACGGGCGCGCGTTGAAGGCAGCGCATGTCCTCGGTTGCGACCTTGCCTATATGGGAACGAAGTTCATTGCTACGCGTGAAAGCATGGCATCGGACAGCTACCGACAAATGCTGGTCGATTCCACCATGGACGACATCTTGCTGACATCGAGCTTCACCGGTCTGCCGGCCAACATGCTCGAACCGTCCATCACAGCAGCCGGGCTCGATCCGAAACGATTGGACGAGTCGATGACCGAGGCGCGCGCCCGCGCGACATTTGGCGGGGACGCCGGCGGAGCCAGCCCCAAACGCTGGACGGACATCTGGAGCGCCGGCCACAGCGTTTCCGGAGTATCGGTAATCGAGAGCGTTCAAGATCTTGTAGATCGAACCACCGCCGAATTCGAGGCCGTCGACTGACAAGTGCGACGGACAGTATGGCAACATTGCGCCGACAACCGACATCAAACCGATTGCGGCAAGACGGCTAGAACTCACGCTCCAGCGGCAGCTGTCCGGCCGTGAGCGCCCATGGGTGTTGCCGCTCTTCGTAGACCGAGACGCGCGGCGGCGGAAAGCTCGGGTCAGCAAACGCGCCCACTGCCACATAAACGAAACCTGGCGCCCCGGTGGGCTCCCAGTAAACCGTCGAGGCGCACACCGGACAGAAACTGAAAGTGGCGCCCTCGCCGCTATCGCCGGCCCGGGTCCACTGCGTCGCGCGCCCCTCGATCCTCACGCACTCGCGCGGAAAGCGCGCCTGGGTCGCGAAGACGTTGCCGGTGCGCTTCTGGCATTCAAGGCAATGGCACATGGAGATGCGAACAGGCTCGCCCTCGCATGTGATGCGAAGTTGTCCGCAGCTGCACGACACCACTCGGGTGGTCATTGCGCATACCTCTCAGGATCGCGTGACTGGAACAAAAGCCGGTTACTTCAAATGCCCGGTTCAGGCCAGGAGCCGACCTTAGCCCAGACCGTCAACCCGCGAAAAATTCAAATTGCGTCACGACCCACGCGCCCGTGCCGGCGCATATCGAAACGCATTCTGTTTCGGCGGCTAATTCTGGATTATTCGCCAAACGCGTGGAAGCGCTTGATCCCTGACGTAAGAAGCGGTGAGCCGCCCGCTGCGGGGAAGTTTTGGAGATTGCCTTCACCTCCCCGATTCCCAACTACCACCCCACGCGAACTTCCAGTCCCATGTAATTTCCGTCGTGACCGCCCACCTCCCGAATGGAATTCGCGATGTTGAAGCGCACGGCTTCGAGCGCGGTTGCGATATGAGGCGTGATCTGCCAATCGGCGCGCGTCTGGAAATAGGTGCCGGTATATTGTCCGCCATGGCCTGCCGTGCCGGCGACGGGAATATCGGGCTGCGTATAAACGGCGTCGGCCATCGTCTGGCGCCATTGCGCGGCGCCCGCGAACATGACCGTCAGCGCTTTGGCGGGTGTCAGCGTGATCGAGGGCTTGGCGTGAACGAAATTGGTGTATCCGGTGTAGCCCGAAAGCGTGACGTAGTAGCCGTTTGGAAACAGCGGATTGAATGTGCCGAATGTTCCGCCATGGGGATTGGAATTTCCGGATGCCGCATCGAGTTGAAACCCCAAGCGCGGCGTCCACGCAATATCGTCGAACGTGTATCCGGCGCGCGAACCGAGCGCCCACGCGCGAATTTGTTCGCCCGCGATATGGCCGCCCTGCCCCATCGCCTCCAGATCCCAATCGAACGACGCGGCCGCGCCGGCAAGGCGCGTATCCAGAACATCGCGATATTCGTTTCCGGCCACTGCCGGAAACCGCGCGCCATCCTGTTTGAATTGGGATAGCGTCGTCGTCACGACGCCGAGGCCACCCAGCTTTCGTTCGACGCGAAAGCCGCCGTAAGTGAGGCGTTCGCTGCTGTAATCGTCGAAGGCGCGCAGGTCGCGATCCTGCACGGGTTGGCTGAAGAACGACGTGAACCGCCAGGCGCCCATCTCGTAATCCGCCCACAGCGCGTCGTAGGACTGGCGGATGTTCGGTCCGTCGCGAACAGAAATAAAACGTTGCAAATCGAATCCGATCTGTTGCCTGCCGACGCGAAACTTGAAGGTTCCCGGCCCCAGCTTCTCCGTGATGGCGACGAACGCCTGCTCCAGATCGAGCCTGTTCCTGTCGACCGGCGTGATAATCGTTTTGCCGGGCGCGAAATCGCTTTGGAGCTGCACGAATGCCTGGACTTCATCGTGTATGCGCAAATCGGCATCGGCTTCCATGCGGCTGATGACATATTCCTGCGCCTTCGTTCCGCCGACGCCGAAATTCACGGCATCGTTGGCCTCGAAACGCTCGCGCAGATCGGCGCCGAAAGAGAGGTAGGTCTTGGGGTCCGCGTTGGAGAGCGGGATATATTTGAGATCGTCGAACGGCTCGCGCGGCACCGCCGGATCGGCCAGAACGGACCAATCTTCCTGCCACCGGTTGAACATGATGGACGGACGCTCTCCATCGCCGGATGCGACCTGCGCCCGCGCGTCGGACACCGAAGCGAGAGCGACCGCGCACAAAACAATTGCACCAGCGCGCATCAGGGTTTGATGTTGAGCTGCTGATCCACGACGAGGCGATCCCAATAGATGTCGAGACGGCTGATCTTGTGATCCGACCGGTAAGTGAGAACCATCACGCCGGGGTGATCGAACTGCCGTCCATTGCCCGGCGTCGTGGCACCCGTCGCCGGATCCGTGAACGGGCCGGACCACGTTCCGGTCACGCGCTCGATCGATACCGCTTTCGAGCCTTCGATCACGGAGTCGGTCACAGCGATATGGAAATCGGGATAGGCCTTGAAGATCATGCCGAAGAACCCGCGCGCGCCCGCAACATCGAGCGGCTTGGGATTGCTCGGCTGATTGATGACAACATCCGGCGAGAACAGGGCGAGCACGGTGTCGATGTCGTGGCTGTTCCACGCCGCTTCCCAATGCGCGAGGTCCGTACGGTCGATCGGTCCGGCGCTCGAGGCGACCGGAACCGGCGGCGCTGCCGCCGCAGCGCTCCCGGAAGAAAGCGACGCGGAATGTATTTCCACGACACACCCGCCGGGGAACTGAACGAACGCCGCGCGGCGGCGATCGGAGATATAGGGTTGAACCAGAATCGTCGCGCCCCCGCCTGTCGCTTTGGCCAGCGTCTCATCGAGATCGGCGACGTCATAGCCGGTCAACTCCCGGCCATAGGGATAAGGCAAATGTCCATCGGTCACGAGAACGGCCATCTTGCCGAAGCCGGACTCGATCCGGACGCGGCGATAGGTCTCGCCTGGTCTGCCGATTTCGATGCCGGGCGCTTTGGCGTCGTCGGAAACGATCTTCGCGTGTGCAAATTTCACGAACGCATGAATAAAATCATTCGCACGCGAGGCCGAGACATAGACGCGGTTTTCCGGAATCGTGGCGAGCGGCGCATAGGACGGCGGCGTCGTGTGCCAATAAATCTGCATCGCAACGCCGCCGGGCCAAACGACGACGGCGTCGCGCCCGATAGGGTCCGGAAACGGCGACACGGTCACATCGGCGCCGTCCGCCCGCGCGGCTTTCACTGCGGCATCGAAATTCGTGACGAGATAGCCCGTCCGCTCTGCGCCGAAGGGATAGGGAATCGGCGTCTTGAACCCGAAAGCTGAGATCGTGCCTGCGGGCGTGAGCGCCAATTGCGAGATGGTCTTGCTGGGTGTCGGCGTCACCTGAAACACGCCTTGTTTGGAAAGCGTGCCGCCGAATGTGGCAACGACGCTTGCCATGAAGCGGTCGTAGTCTTCCGGCGCAACATAGATGTGCGTGGTGTCGTATTGGGGGCCGACGGCGAAATCGGGCGCCGGAGCGACTTTTGCGGCGCCTGCGGAACCGGGAATCCCGAGAAGAAATGCCGCGGCAAGGGAAATCGCAAATTTGCGCATCGTATCAGCCTCCATAATCATGACGTTCGTGTTTCAGATTGCCCAGCACGCGCAGCCCAGCGCGCCCCAGAATGATTGCAGATCGGAAACCGGAAGTCCGGCGGACCAGGCGCGCGCGTGATCGTGGCCGTGGACATCGCATTGCTGCGCGCAGGCGCAACCGGCGGCTGCGTTCTGCATCGTCGAGACGCCGGCCGTGGAATCGCCCCAGGCGCCATACCCGCCGAACGTTCTCACGGGCGACCAGTCCGGCATCGCCGGCGGAGGCGGCATCTCATCGAACCGCGAAAAATCACCCGCGCCGTAGACGACTCTTCCGCCGACGAGGGTAAGGTCCGATGTCATCCCCGCGATCTCATCTTCCGAACACGCAAAATAATCGCGCGACGGCACGATCAAATCGGCGAGTTGGCCGACCACAATCCTGCCCTTCTTGCCTTCCTCGTTCGAGAACCACGTGACCATTTCGGTCCACATGCGCAGAGCCGTTTCGCGGTCGAGGCAATTGCGCTGCGGATAGATTTGCAGGCCCGCGACAGTCTTTCCCGTAACAAGCCAGGCGAGCGAGATCCAGGGATTGTAGGATGCGACGCGTGTCGCGTCGGTTCCTGCGGATACCTTCAGGCCCTTTTCGAGCATGCGCGCGAAAGGCGGCGTGCTTTCGGCAGCGCCGTGCCCGTAGCGCTCGACAAAAAACTCGCCTTGATAGGCCATGCGGTGTTGCACCGCGATGCCGCCGCCCAGTGCCGCGATACGGTCGATCGATTTGTCGGCGATGGTCTCTGCATGGTCGAAGAACCAGTTCAACCCCTTCAAAGGGATCTCCCGATTGACGCGCTCGAACACGTCGAGCGCGCGGCCGATCGTCTCGTCATAGGTCGCATGCAGGCGCCACGGCCAGCGATTCTCGGCGAGGATGCGCACGACATCTTCCATCTCGCCTTCCATTTCCGGCGGCATATCGGGACGGGGCTGACGAAAATCTTCGAAATCCGCCGCTGAAAACACCAGCATCTCGCCCGCGCCGTTATGGCGGAAATAATCGTCGCCCTGCTTGTATTTCGAGGTTTTCGTCCAGTTGAGAAAATCGGCCTTTTCGCCTTTCGGTTTCTGGGTGAAGAGATTGTAGGCGAGACGGACCGTCAGCTGCCCTTCCGCCGAAAGCTCTTCGATGACGGCGTAGTCTTCGGGATAATTCTGGAAGCCGCCTCCCGCATCGATCGCGCCGGTCACGCCCAGCCGGTTCAACTCGCGCATGAAATGGCGCGTGGAATTGAGCTGGTATTCGAACGGAAGCTTCGGCCCCTTGGCCAGCGTCGCATAGAGAATGCCCGCGTTGGGTTTCGCGAGAAGAAGGCCGGACGGATTCCCGCGTGCGTCATGCACGATCTCGCCGCCGGGCGGGTTCGGCGTGTCCTTGTCGTAGCCGACGGCACGGAGCGCCGCGCCGTTGAGAATTGCGCGGTCGTAGAGATGCAGGATGAACACCGGCGTATCCGGCGCGGCGGCGTTCAACTCGTCGATCGTGGGCAGCCGCTTTTCGGCAAATTGATGTTCCGTGAATCCGCCCACGACGCGAACCCATTGGGGCGGCGGCGTGATCGCGACCTGCTTCTTCAGCATCGCCATGGCGTCGGCGAGAGACCGAACGCCATCCCAGCGCAGCTCCATGTTGAAGTTGAGGCCGCCGCGAATGATGTGCAGGTGATTGTCGATCAAGCCCGGCAGAACGCCGCGGTCCTTGAGATCGATGAGCCTGGTGGATTTGTCGGCCAATGGCAGCACATCTTCATCGCGCCCCACGGCCACAAACTTGCCGTCCGCAATGGCGGCCGCCGAGGCGAGCGGGTTGCCCTTGTCGAGCGTCGCGATACGCCCGCGGTGCAAAATCAGATCGATCGTCACGATAATCAGCTTCGGATGAACGCCAGCAGATCGGCATTGATGGTTGCGGCTTCGGTGGTCGGCATGCCGTGCGGAAAGCCCGGATAAAATTTCGTCTTGCTGTTTTTCAGCAGCTTTGCCGACAGCGGCCCGGAATCCGCGAAGGGCACGATCTGATCGTCTTCGCCGTGCATGACGAGCGCGGGAACGTCGATGGCCTTCAGATCGTCCGTGAAATCGGTCTGCGAGAACGCGACGATCCCGTCATAATGGGCCTTGATCCCGCCCATCATGCCCTGGCGCCACCAGTTGCGGATGACGCCTTCGATTGATTTCGCGCCCGGCCGATTGAAGCCGTAGAACGGCCCCGTCGGCAGGTCGAGGTAGAATTGCGCGCGGTTGGTAGCGACCTGAGCCTGGAAATCGTCGAAGACTGTCTTGGGAAGTCCGCCCGGATTGGCCGGCGTCTGCACCATCAGCGGCGGCACGGAACTGATCAGGACGGCTTTGGCGACCCTTCCCTTGCCGTGGCGCGCCACATAGCGCGCGACTTCGCCGCCGCCTGTCGAATGTCCAATGTGAACGGCATTCCTGAGATCGAGATGCGTCGTCAATGCCGCAAGATCGCCGGCATAGTGATCCATGTCGTGGCCGCCGCCGACCTGCGAGGAGCGGCCATGGCCGCGGCGGTCATGCGCGATGACCCGATATCCGTGATTCAGGAAAAACATCATCTGCGTATCCCAATCGTCGGCCGACAAGGGCCAGCCATGCGAAAAAACGATCGGTTGCCCGCTGCCCCAGTCTTTGTAAAAAATTTCAACACCGTCCTGCGTCGTGATCGTTGCCATGTTTGGTTCTCCATCAATTGTCGAATGGTTATGACCATCGGTTTGCGGCGGCTGTTCCGGAAAATGGGGGCGGAGTGGAGCAGTGGAACGACGTGCCGGAGCACTTTTTGTTGTTTCTCATCTCCCCGAGCACGTTGTTCAGAAGGCACAGAAGATCTTTGAACGACTGCGACACGAGCTATAATACCCGAACGAGCTGCACCAAACCAATAGGGAATTGCGGCTTGCTGTCACTCTATTTAGGCCGAACTTCCAAACAGCCGCCCGATCAGCCGGAACTCATTTGAGCAACTGGGGAACGTTGCCGCTGTCAC
>PLJH01000084.1 GCA_003139615.1 Alphaproteobacteria bacterium | reverse complement strand
GCCGGTTTGACCCTCCCCTTTCAGGGGAGGGTGAGAGTCCGTGATTTTCGTTTCAGCAACCTTCGATTCCGCTTTTGCTGTCGGCGCCGTTTCGCCATCCTGCAACAAGGTCGCGATGGCCTGATTGACCTTCACGCCTTCCGTGCCTTCCGGCACGAGGATTTTTCCGATCTTGCCCTCATCGACGGCTTCGAATTCCATCGTCGCCTTGTCGGTCTCGATCTCGGCGAGGATGTCGCCGGATTTCACGGCGTCGCCTTCCTTCACCAGCCATTTGGCGAGCTTGCCCTCCTCCATGGTGGGCGACAGCGCAGGCATCAGAATCTCGCTGGACATGATCAGGCCAACACGTCGGTGTAGAGTTCTTCCGGTGCGGGCTCCGGACTTTCGGTCGCGAATTCCGCCGCCATGTTCACGATGGCGCGCGTCTCCTTGTCCATCGCCTTGAAATCGTCTTCCGTCGCGATGCCGCGCTCGATCAGCTTCTGTCCGAAATGCTCGATGGGATCGCGCTTCTCGCGCACTTCCTGCACTTCCTCGCGCGTGCGGTATTTCGCGGGGTCGGACATCGAATGGCCGCGATAGCGATAGGTCTTCATCTCGAGAATGATCGGCCCGTTGCCTTCGCGGCACCACTTGACCGCTTTCTCGCCGGCAGCGTGCACCGCTTCGACATCCATGCCGTCGACTTCCTCGCCCGGGATATTGAACGACGCGCCGCGCTTCGAGAATTGCGCCTGCGCGCTTGAGCGGGCGACGCTTGTGCCCATGGCATATTGGTTGTTCTCGATCACATAGACGACCGGCAGCTTCCAGAGTTCCGCCATGTTGAAGGATTCATAGACTTGGCCCTGATTGGCCGCGCCGTCGCCGAAATAGGTGAGCGTGACGCCGTTGGTCTTTCGGTATTTCTGGCTGAAGGCGAGGCCTGTGCCGATGGGAACCTGGGCGCCCACGATGCCGTGGCCGCCGAAGAAATGCTTCTCGCGGCTGAACATATGCATCGAGCCGCCTTTGCCCTTGGAATAGCCGGTGGCGCGGCCCGTCAACTCGGCCATGACGCCTTTCGGGTCCATGCCCGTGGCCAGCATATGGCCGTGATCGCGATAGGCCGTAATGACATCGTCGCCCGGCTTCAGTGCAGCCTGCAGGCCCACGACCACCGCTTCCTGCCCGATATAGAGGTGGCAGAAGCCGCCGATCAGGCCCATGCCATAGAGCTGTCCCGCCTTCTCCTCGAAGCGGCGGATCAGCAGCATGTCCGAATAGAATTTCTTCTGAAGCGCGGTTTCGTGTTGGCTGATCTTGCCGGCTTTGTTCGTTTGGGCTGCCTTTGCTTCGGCCATTCCCGATAATCCTCCCGTAACCGCCCGGAGCGTCGGCGGTTGTGGCAAGCGGCCGGGATTTTGGCAAGCCGAAACGGGCTTTTCGGGCCTATTGCTTGTCGCGGGGAACCGCCACCTGGCCGGGTGCGCTGCCGAGCAGCTGGCCGCGGGCGATTTCCTCGACGAGGTCGGGGTCGACGTGCCCCGGCTGCAGGAGGCTGATGCGGTGTTCCAGCCGCGTGCGGTCGGCATGGACGGATGCGAATTCCTGCTGCTTGACGGAAAGTTGCGCCTGGACATCGGACAGTGCGAGGAGCCCCCGCGTACCGAAGATCGTGTAATAGCCGAAATACGCGACAAACGCGGCAGCGATGGCCGGGATCACAAGAATGCCGAAGAACCGTGTCACGCTGTATCTGATTCGCATGAGTGCGACCGAATCATAAACCGATTCGGCAGGTCAAGAAGAATTGTGTTAACGGGCGAATTGTTCCGACGATTCCTGAAAGCCCGGATGCCGCCGCGCGGCGTGCATAACTTTGAACACTTCGACTTCGTTTTTGCGGGTGTTAACGCGATAAAACAACAAATACGGATAACGAACCAGCGCGTGCACGCGCACGTTCGATTTACGCGTGGGATGTCCGATATAGGGCTGATCTTCCAATATCAGCAGCAGCGATTGCACACGTTCCATGAGAGTGTGAGCGGCCGAGGGATCGTGTTCGGCAATGTAGCGGTGAATTTCATCCAACTGTCGCAAAGCGCGCGCGCTCAGCGAGCATTTCATTTGAGAATACGTGCGAAGAACGCCTTAACCTCTTCGTCGGAAGCAAACTCACCTCGGTCACATTCCGCCAGCGCCTCATCAATTTCGGCTTCTTCCTCCGGCGAAAGAACGTATATGCCGGTTCCCGCCTCCTCCATGGCCAGCAACATCTGAGCCGCATCCTCCTGTCGTTGGAGGGGCCATGTCCGCACTCGTTCGAGAATGCTTTCGATCTGTTCCTTGGTCATGGGCAGATATTATCACGGCTTTCCGGCCGTTTCACGCCGTTTCAATGGCCCCGCAGCACACTTTTCCCTGCGTAAACCGCCTGATTTCCCAGCTGCTCTTCGATGCGCAGCAACTGGTTATATTTGGCGAGGCGGTCGGAGCGGG
This sequence comes from Alphaproteobacteria bacterium, assembly GCA_003139615.1. GTDB lineage: Bacteria > Pseudomonadota > Alphaproteobacteria > Micropepsales > Micropepsaceae > Rhizomicrobium. The sequence continues at coordinate 31,102 of PLJH01000084.1, read as the reverse complement.
CGAGAGAGCCGGCTTTGATCTGTCCGCAATTGGTGGCCACTGCGAGATCGGAGATGGTCGAATCTTCGGTTTCGCCGGAGCGGTGGGACATCACGGCGCGATAGGCCGCGCGATGCGCCAGATTCACAGTCTCAAGAGTCTCGCTCAACGTCCCGATCTGATTGACCTTTATGAGAATAGCATTCGCGACGCCTTTGGCTATGCCCTGGCTCAACCGCGCGGTGTTGGTGACGAAAATGTCGTCGCCCACCAGCTGCACTTTCTCGCCGAGCGAGGCCGTGATCGCGGCCCAGCCTTCCCAATCGTCTTCCGCCATGCCGTCTTCGATGGAAACGATGGGATAGCGGCTGCACAGATCCTCATAGACCTTCACCATGCCGGCAGGGTCGAGGGTCTTACCTTCGCCTTCAAGCACATAGCGGCCGTTTTTGAAGAATTCGCTTGAAGCGGGGTCGAGCGCGAGCACGATGTCGACGCCGGGTTTGTAGCCCGCCTTTTCGATGGAACGCATGATGAAGCCGAGCGCCTCGTCGGCACTCTTGAGCGCGGGCGCGAAACCGCCTTCGTCGCCCACATTGGTGTTGTGCCCGGCATCCTTCAGCGCCTTCTTGAGCGTCTGATAGACTTCCGCGCCCATGCGCAGACCGTCGCGGAATGTCTCGCCGCCCACGGGCATGATCATGAATTCCTGAAAGTCGATGGGATTGTCGGCGTGAACGCCGCCATTGACGATGTTCATCTGCGGCACCGGCAGAATGCGTGCCGAAGCACCGCCCACATAACGATAGAGCGGCAGGCCCGAAGCGTCCGCGGCGGCCTTCGACAAAGCAAGCGAAACGCCGAGAATCGCGTTAGCGCCCAGCCGGCTTTTGTTCGCCGTTCCGTCCAGCTCGCACATCATGCGGTCGATGCGGACCTGGTCTTCCGCCTCGATGCCGCAAATCGTGTCGAAGATCTCAGTGTTGACGGCGGCCACCGCCTTCTCGACGCCCTTGCCGCCATAGCGTTTGTCGCCGTCGCGAAGCTCGACGGCTTCGTGCACGCCCGTCGATGCGCCGGACGGCACAGCAGCACGACCGAACGATCCCTCCTCCAGCCGGACATCGACTTCCACGGTCGGATTTCCACGGCTGTCGAGGATTTCGCGGGCGATCACGTCGACGATTGCAGTCATTTAATGTCCTCGACATAGAAAAGTCGGATTACGTTGGCCTTCTAGGAGATGACGCGCCAAGCGGCAAGGACAACCGATCCTTGGGCCGTGCGCGTTATGTTCGGAGGGGTTCGAACAATGGTCCTGCCGCAAGGTGAGGCCAACAAGGAGTAATCCCATGAAATTGTCACGCCTCCTGCTGGCCGGCTTGTCGGCCGGCCTGCTGCTGGGCACCGCCGGAGCGGCGGTTGCGCAGAATGCGCCTCCGCCACCCAACCAGGGGCAATACGGCCCGCCGCCGCCCGATCAAGGCCAGTACGGCCCGCCGCCTTCCGGCGAATACGGTCCTCCTCCCGGCGACCAGGGACCGAATATGGGTCCGGGGCGTCGGCACCATTTCCTTCCGCCAGAGCTGGCGATGATGTGGGCGCGCGATCACCGTGATCAATTGGTGTCGATGACGCCGGATCAGCGGCACGCGTTTCATCAACAATTGCGGGCCCAGTTCGAAGCGATGAGCCCTCCACAAAAAGACGCTCTGCGCAACCAGCTTCAGGCCGAGTGGAATGCATTGCCGCCGGGCCGGCAGCAGAAATTCGAGCAGAAGCTCGCCGAGCGTCGCAGCGGTGGTCAGGGTCAAGGCCAATATGGACCTCCGCAAGGTCCCGGCCAGTATGGCCCGCCTCCGGGTCAGGGTGGCTATCAGGGCCAATATCAGGGCCCGCCCCCCGGACAAGGTGGACCGCAGGGTCCTTACCAAGGTCCTCCGCCAGGACAGGACGACGGTCCGGGGCCGGGCGGCCAGTAATACAAGTTCGATCTCGGCCGCTGCGGAGCAATACCGCGGCGGCCGATTCGTTTTTCGCGGCAATGCGCTAGAGTTTCCCCAAGACGCGTTTTCGATTCGCGTCAATCCCAAGGGGAAACGTCATGCTCAATATGTCTTCGCATTCCGTGATGCTGACCGCGATCGTCACGATCCTGGTCGGCATACTTTGCATCGTGATTACGTTTCGTGTCGGCGGCTTGCGCGGCAAGCACAAGATCGAAGCCCCTGCCATCACCGGCCATCCCGAATTCGAGCGCGCCTATCGGGTGCAATTGAACACGCTGGAACAGATGCCGGTGTTCCTGCCGGCTCTGTGGCTCGCGACCGCCTATATCGAGGCCATTAGCTGGCTCCAGTTTGTCTGGCTGCCTGCAGCACTCGGGATCGTGTGGATCATCGGCCGCCTGCTTTACATGCAGGGCTACATCGCCGATCCGTCCAAGCGCAGCACCGGCTTCCTCATCTCCGGCATCGCACAATTGCTGCTGATCATCATCGCCATCATCGGAATCGTGATGACGTGGATGGCGACCACCGGCGGCGGCACCGCGTCCGCCTAACGCGCGCGCCTCTTGGCGATCCGGTCGAGTTCGATCAGATCGCCGAGAAGGTCCGGCAACTGCTTGAGCGGCGTCATGCTCGGCCCGTCGCATGGCGCGTGGTCCGGGTCGGGATGCGTTTCGATGAAGATCGCGGCAAGGCCCACGGCGACCGTTGCGCGCGCGAGCACCGGCACGAATTCGCGCTGACCGCCCGCGCGGTCGCCCTGCCCGCCCGGCTGCTGCACCGAATGCGTTGCATCGAACACGACGGGACAACCGGTCTGCGCCATGATCGGAAACGCGCGCATGTCGGTGACAAGCGTGTTGTAGCCGAAGCTCACGCCGCGTTCGCACAGCATGATCTTGTCGTTTCCGGTCGTGGCGATCTTGGTGACGATGTTCGTCATGTCCCAGGGCGCGAGGAACTGGCCCTTCTTCACATTGATCGGGCGGCCGGTTTTTCCGGCGGCCAGCAGCAGATCGGTCTGACGGCACAGAAATGCCGGGATCTGCAGAATGTCGACGACTTCCGCGATCCGCGCGCATTGCTCCTTTTCGTGAACGTCGGTGATCACCGGCAACCCGGTCTTCTCGCGGATCTCGGCAAAGATCGGCAGCGCGGCATCGAGACCCACGCCCCGCTCCGACTTCACGGAAGAGCGGTTCGCCTTGTCGAAGGATGTTTTGTAGATCAGCTCGATCTTGAATTTTTCCGCGATTTCCTTGAGCGCGGCGCTCATCTCCATCGCATGCGCGCGGGATTCCAGCGTGTTGGGGCCGATCATGAATTTGAGCGGCAGATCGTTGCCGATGGTGATCTTGCCGCCCTTGGGCAATGCAATATCGATATGATTGGGCATTATGTATCCTTCGGACGTTTCGCTCGCGGCCGGCACTATATCAGCCGCAACACGAGGTCACTACATAGGACGGCCCGCGGAAATTTCCACGTTTATGCGTCGGGACTGCGCAGCATGTCACTGCCGGACTGGTTGAGCCGGAACGCGCGGCCGTTCAGCGGCGCATCGAACGCAAAGCGCTCGGGACTCTGTGGCGGATCGGAGAGCTTCCAATAGCCGTCTTTCGTTTCCGTCAATTCGCCGCCTCCTTCGAGGATCAGGCGGTTGCCCTGCGCCAGCGCGACGGCGCCGCCCACCCACGGATCGCGATTGAGATAGGTACCGGCCAATGCATGCAGGCGATTCGGAACGCCCGGTTGCGGAACCTTGGCGTTGCGTCCGAGAAGTTTTTCGCCCCACCACAGTGCGGTGATCTTTCCGCCATCCCGCACATAGCTGAAAATATGCGGCGCCCATTGCGGATGATCCGTCATCAGCGAGTCTTTATCCGATTGCTGCACGCGTCCGGTGACGCCGCCGCTTTCGAGCACGAGTTGTCCGCCCTGGAGCTTGAATTCGAGCGTGTCGCCTGTATCAGAAACGAACCGTCCTGCGCATTCCGAAGGCTTCCGGACGGCGAGCTTGCCGATTGGGTCAGGTGCCGCCGGCAGGTGCGCTTTCGCGCGTACCGCGCGCATCAACTGCACCGCGAAGGCCGTCGTCTTGCGCGGGCGATAATCGCCGAGGCTTCCATTCACGCTCGCAAAACATGCGACACCGGCGGCGGGATCGACATGAAACGAGGACGTGAACGTGATCATGCCGCCGGTGTGATGCAGGCAGGGCTTGCCGTCGATCAAAACGGTTCCGATCCCATTTCCGTATCTCGCTTTGGGACCGAAGACCGGCGCGTCCGTAACTGGCTTTATGAATCGTTGCGCAGTGCGATCGGACAGCACGGGTGTGCCCTTGCCGTTCCCCAGCGTGAGCAGGAACTGAAGATAATGCGCCATCTGTTCTGCCGTTGAGGCAATCGATCCGGCGGCCGAATCCAAATCCGTCCACGGACCGATCGTCATGGGCGCCTGCGTCAGCGGCGGACGGTCCTGGTAGAACGGGATGTAACCCATCGCATATTGCGCGCGGCCCCGGTCGGTGATGATGCCTTTCGTGGCCGTCATTCCGAGCGGCGTGAGCACGGCCTCGCGAATGGCATCGGGATGCGGCTTTCCCGCGACGCGCTCGATCAGATGACCCAGAAGCTCATAGCCCGTGTTGCTGTAGGAGAAACCTGTTCCCGGCTTGAAGCCGCACCACAGCCGTCCGCCGGCCACGCGCGGAAAGATGGGGGCGCTGTCGGCCAAACCCGCTGTGTGATTCAACACTTGCGACACCGTGATGGGTGTCTCCGGCAACATCGCGTCGGGAAGATATTTCGCGAGCGGCGCATCGAGATCGATCTTTCCCGCTTCGCTCAGGCGGAAGATCGTGAGCGCCGCGAACGCCTTGCTGATCGATCCGATCTGAAACAGATTTGCGGTCGAGACGGGAACGCGGCGATCCACATCCGCCCAGCCGAAAGTTGCCAGCGCGACAAACCCGTCCGCATCGACGACACAGAGCGTCATGCCGGGCAGACCGATGGTCTTTAGTTCACGCGGTGCGTAAGCCTGCAGCGCTTCCAGCGCAGCCGAATAATCGTGCCGCGCGGCCTGTTTGACGCTAAACACAGACGGAACCGCACCCGCCGCTGCGAATGCGGTACTGCTCGCAACGGCGCCCGTCGCCGCGGCTGCACCGAGCCATGATCTGCGCGTCAAATGCATGGAGAGGAATCCTTATGGGGGAAGAAATCTGGGAAGGAACCGATAACCGTTTATTGTGGAGACGTTGCCGCTCGTCAACTGGAGCTACGATCAACTCACGCACCCGCGACCGGATCGAGTGCGTGACCCCGCCGGAGTCGGATCGCCAGATAAGCCAGAGCAGCCAGCCCTATCGCAACCACGCTCCAGATCAGAAGGTCGGCTTCCGACACGGCGATCAGGATCACGCAAAATACCGCACCGCAAAGCCCCAGTGCGCGCGCCAGAACCCGATATCCGGGCGAGAACGCGCCGCTCATACGCAACAACGCGATGCAGGCGGCAACATACACAAACATGATGAACACAACGGTGAGATCGGCGACGATGGTGAACTGCCGCGCAAGCGTCGGACTCGCCGTCGCGACGACTGCGAGGCTCATCAATATGCCCGTGAAGATCAGATTGGGTGTCGAGGCCTTGTGGGTTTCTCGCGCGCGCGGGACACTTCGCATCTGACCCAGCATGGATTCGCTTTCGGCGGTCTCCGCCACAAGCAGGATCACCGAACCCAATGTGCCGGACGCCTTCAGCATCGCGCATAGGGCGACCAGGGCGGCAATCGATGCTCCAAGCATCGGCGCCACAGCGTCCGCGAAAGGCGCGCTCGATTTTGCGAGAACCGTTGCCGGCAAAATACCCATGATGGCGGCGCAGGCCGAGATATAGATCGCGGATGCGATGGCGAGCCCGGCGAACGACGCAATGGGAACGTCGCGCACCGGGTTTCGCACACGCGTCGCAAGCACGATGGCGCTTTCCACCCCGAGAAACGCCCAATAGGCGATCACGATGGACCGCGGCACGACATGGATGAAGCTTTGGCCGGTGACATTCCATGACGCGACGAATATCCGGCTGTGAAAATAGAACCAGCCGGCCAGCGCGACGAACAATACGGGCGCCAGACCGAGAAGCAGCGTCCAGCTTTGCATTCGGGCAATGAAGCGGGGCCCGACAATGTTGGCCGCGATCAGCAGCCACACGATGATGATGTTCGAGATCATCATGCCGGGCGGTTTGGCAACGGCCGGCACAAAGACACTCAGATATCCCGTCACCGCGAGCGCAACCGCAACGCCGCCGATCCAACAGGCAAACCAGTAGAGGACGGCGGCGACGAATCCGACACCCGGTCCCAACGCATCGCGAATATAGGAAAAAAGACCCGCAGCACCCGGCTTCAGAACTGCGAGACACGAGAACACGCCCGCAAGGGTGGACGCGCAGACGACCGCGCCAAGCCATCCGAGAATCGAAATCGAGCCGATCGCGCCGAGGCCCGCCGGCAGGAGATAAATGCCGGCACCGATCATGGTGCTGACGACGACCATCGTCGCCAGGAACGGACCGAGTTTTTTGTTTGCGACGGTTGAATCCATAGCCCCCGGGCTCCCAATGGCGCCTGAGAGGAATCTCACCCTGCCCGCCCTGCGCCGGATAATCCTCCGTCCAATTTGCAGATGCAAATTGCTCCGGTAGGCCTTGAATGCGCGTACAGAATCCAGGCCGCGACGAGCCCGGGACTTAAATCCCGATCATGTATGCGCCGGTCCGAACTTCGCCGAAAGCCAGTCGAACAGAGACGCCTGCCACAGGCTCGGCGCGCCCAGCTGGCAATGCTCGCTGCCGCCCGAGGCGCGATCGAACACGACGCTGGTGACGCCGCGCGCATGGGTCAGGCTCTTCTTGAATTCGTCCAGCTGCACCGGCGGAATGAAATGATCGTCCGTGCCCGCGAACATCAGAACATCGGCCGTGATGCGCGACGCGACCGGCGCCAGTGAATAGGCCTTGAACGCATCGAGCACGGCGAAACTGTTTTTCAAGCCGAAAACCCACATACCGTTCTGCTGCGCCCAGGTCGTGCCCGGATCGGATTTCAGACCGGACAGGACATTCAGCACGCCGGTATAGCCGTGCTTGCGAAGCCAGAACACGAAAGGCGGAACGTTGCGTGCGGCGGCAGCGCCGCCGTCGAAGAACACGTCATAGGCGACAACGCCGTCGATGCGGGGATCGAAGGCTGCGGCGCGTGGCGCCAGATAGCCGCCCAGGCTTTCGCCCAGCAGCACGATCTTTGCCGGCTTCGCATGCGTCGCGAGGAACGTGTCCAGCACCGCGCCATTCGGCTTTTCCCATTCCGGCGTGAAGGTGAGGCCTTGCTCGCGAATGATGGATCCCTGCCCCGGTCCCTCATAAGTCAGCACCGCATAGCCGTGCTGATGGGCCGCCGCGGCGAGCCCCAGATAAAGCTCTTCCATCGTGCTGTCGTAACCACCGACGATGACGAGCAAAGGCTTTGTCTCGGCGCCGGCCAGGCCGGGATAATAGATCGCGTTGAGATGATATTTGCCGTAGGGCACGACGATGCGCTCATAGCGGACGCCGAGCGTGTCGAGCCCGGCATAAAAGGCGGCGACATTTTTCTTCCAGATCGCGGGACGCTTCGCATCGCCCGGCGCGAGAAAGAATTCCGCCTCGCGATAATAGGTGTGCGCGCGCAAAAGGGCGTTGCCCTTGCTGATCGGATCATTGGTGCGGTTCGCCAGCGCCGCCACGCGATCGCCCTCCGCGCTCCACGCGGCGTACCAGCCCTGTGCATCGCCGGCCTTCACACCCGCAATCGCCTCGGTCGTCTCGGCCGAGTCGCCGCCCGCGACGGCGACATCGTTCAGCGCGCGAATAGTCTCGAAATTATAGGTCTGGTCGGCGAAGAAGCGCGGATTGCCGCGATCTTCCGGCTTCGGCCAGAACAACCACGCCGCTGCCAGAACCACGATTGCGGCCAACGCCGCCAAGCCAAACTTGCGCATTATGCGTTCCTCGCTATTGCAATTTTTATTGCTTTAATCCTGCGGCGCTATAAAAGCAAGAGAAATGCGTTAGTGTCGACTCATGAAAAAGCCAGCCCCTCCCCGTCCGGGCGGCCGCAGCGAGCGGGTGAAGACCGCGGTGTTCGATGCCGTGGAACACCTGATCGCAGACGATCCGGGCGGAATCCCCTCGATGGCCGCGATCGCCGTGCGCGCCGGCGTCAACCCCACCAGTCTTTATCGGCGCTGGGGCGACGTGAATATTCTCGTGGCCGAAGTCGCCACCGAGCGGCTGGTGCGCGATCTTCCGGTGCCCGACACCGGTTCGCTGCACGGCGACCTGACAGGGTGGGCAAGCAATGTCGCCCGCAACCTCAACAATCGGAAGAATTCTGCGCTGCTGCGCATCATGACGGCGACGGCGCGCGCCAGCCGGACCGCGCGCGATCTGAACAGCCTGCCGATCGGACGCCGCATCGCAGAGCTGGAAGCGATGCTCGCGCGTGCGAGGAAGCGCGGCGAATATGCGCCCGACCTCATGGACATCCTGGATTTCGTCCTCGCGCCGATTTACCTGCGCGTGCTTTTCATGGGTGCGATCCGGGATGCGGATTTTGTTGGACGATTGGTAGATCGAGTACTGTCACCACCGCTCTAAAGAACGGAACGCGGGCGTCCTCGCCCGCATGGGCTGTGACTTTGTCACGATGCGGGCGAAGACGCCCGCGCTCAACTATCTAAGTTCCTACACCAACCGCCCCTGCTTCACTGCCGTCACGACAAAGCTTGCGAATAACGGACGCGGCGCGAAGGGGCGTGATTTGAGTTCGAGATGGAATTGGACGCCGATGAACAAGCGGCAATAATCGGGGTCAGACTCGACATTTTACAGAGAGCCGTCACTCGTCGTCCGCGTCGGGGTACTGCTCGGGCGCAACCCCGTTTGATTTGAGCAATCTCGGATATCTGACCTTCGGCTCCTTCCGCTTCAGGTCGATAACCTCGATCCGGAACAGCCATTCGTCGCCGTAGTCGAAGAGAAACGTCATCCTGGCGCCGATTGCGGGAAACGCATCGGCGATCCGGCTTCGCTTCACGCTGCGAGCCTCGCCCTCTCCCATGTCGGCGAACAGCTCGTATTTGACCGGCGAATCGTAAACCGATCCCGTCAGCTTGCTGTAGAAGCCGAAAGCATGATCGAAACCGAATCCGAAAACGCGAACGATTTCCTCTCCCAGGTGGTACAGAGTCTTTGCACTCAGTATCTCGAATTCGCGATAAACCTTCGGGCTCAATGACACCCGAAATATGTGGGTCTGGGCTTCAGCCAATCGTACCTCCCGTGGAAACTACAACCATATTTGCAAATGACTGAGCCACGATCAATTGCGGTACGTCGGTCACTCACCCGATCCCCTGCACAGCATGTGCAACAACTGAGGTGAATTCGCATCGGGTCGAGGCAACTTTGTCAAATTGATTTACTGCAATACGAGCATTTGGATATCGCGCGTCGGTACAAAGTTGTCTTGTGTAAATTCAAACGTCGTGAGACTCGTGCGATGCAGTTCTCCGTCCCAGCATAGCGACAGCGAATTCAGAGCCTTGAGCTTGTCAAGAGTCAGGTGGAAGTGACCGATTGGGCCGTTCCAGGTTTTTGCCGTCTTCAGGATATAGTCCGTTTCCAAGGCGTCTGAGTCCTTGAACACGAGAGCCTTCACGCCGCTGCCAATGCAAAAGCGCGCATCAAGCTTGCTGTCAGCAACCACGGCGTCGGCCGAATTCCAAGTTCCCGTCACCGGCTTATAAGAGTGCTCGATGACGACGCGTTGATGCGCGGGAAATCGTTGAGACCAGAAGAATCTCGTGCGCACATGCCATTTCGGGCCAAAGTTACCTGTGTTGCCAACGAGAAGACCCGCATGATTCAGCCGCGCCAACTCGCCAGGCGGAAGCGTGTTGCTGAGAACGCCCAAGCCAACCGTCAATACGTCGGCTTGCGAGCCGTTCGGCGCGACTAAACTCGTAACATCTCGCTCGGCGATCAAGGCGCGCCGCTCCGTTCGAAATACGATGGGCCTGCCGTCAACCGTTGCCCTAAAGTTCATGAAGTTCACGGGGCCGTTCTGCGGTAGGTTCGGGCCTACCATCGATGCATATTCGTCAGCCAGGTCGATATCAGGCAGCGGAAACGCAACGATAGTCTCGATGTCGTTCGGCGTGTCGTTGGCAAATTCGAACCGGACGCGCACCAGTTCGGGGCTGATATAAAGGTCTTCATTCCCCATTCGAACGGCAATGCGATTCGTGAAAACAATCCCGCCCGCTGCAAGCGATGCCGCACCGTCATCGGCAATAGCCGGATCGGCCGCGATAATCAAAATTACAAAAAGAAATCGCACGAAACGAGTGCCCACTATTCGCATCTCGCACCACCGTTGCTTCGGTACCGGTCCTAAACCAACCGCCCCTGCTTCACCGCTGCCGCCACAAAACTCGCGAACAGCGGATGCGGCGCGAACGGGCGCGACTTCAGTTCGGGATGGAATTGCACGCCGATGAACCAGGGGTGATCGGGGAATTCCATGATCTCCGGAAGTTTTCCGTCCGGCGACCAGCCTGAGACCTGGAAGCCGTGCTCGGCGAGCTGGCGCGTGTAACCGACATTCACTTCATAGCGATGCCGATGGCGCTCGCTGATTTCGTTGGCGCCGTAGATTTCGGCCACCCTGCTGCCCGGCTTCAACATCGCCGTATAGGCGCCGAGCCGCATGGTGCCGCCCATGTCGGCGTCTTCCTTGCGCGTCTCGATCGCGTTGCCTTTTGTCCATTCCGTCATCAACGCAATGACCGGATGGCGCGGATGGCCGTTTTCCGTCGTGCCTGCGCCTTCAAGCCCGGCAAGATCCCGCGCGGCTTCGATCACCGCCATATGCAAGCCGTAGCAGATGCCGAAAAACGGCACGCGGCGCTCGCGCGCGAACTTCACCGCTTCGATCTTGCCTTCCGTGCCGCGCTCGCCGAAGCCGCCGGGCACGAGAATGCCGTGAACGTTTTCGAGATAGACCGCCGCATCGTCGCGCTCGAAGATCTCGCTGTCGATCCAGTCCATATGGACTTTGACATTGTTGGCGAGGCCGCCATGGGTGAGCGCTTCCGACAACGACTTGTAGGAATCCTTCACCTGCATGTATTTGCCGACGACTGCTATGCGCACTTCGCCTTCGGGGTTCGTCACGCGGTCGACCACCCAATTCCAGCGCGAGAGGTCGGGCTCCGGCGCATCGGTGATGCCGAACACCTTCAGCACCTGCGTGTCGAAACCTTCCTGGTGATAGCGGATCGGCGCGGAATAGATGGTGGGGAAGTCGAGACCCTGGATCACGCATTCTTTGCGCACATTGCAGAACAGCGCGATCTTGCGCCGCTCGTCTTCCGGGATCGGAACGCTGGCGCGGCACAACAGGATATCCGGCTGGATGCCGATCGAACGCAATTCCTTCACGGAATGCTGCGTCGGCTTGGTCTTCAACTCGCCCGCGGTCTCGATATACGGCACGAGCGTGAGATGCACGAACGCCGCGCGCTCATGGCCCAATTCGTTGCCCAGCTGGCGGATCGCTTCGAAGAACGGCAAGCCTTCGATGTCGCCCACCGTGCCGCCGATTTCGACCAGCAGGAAATCGACCTCGTCCTCGCCCGTCATCACGAATTCCTTGATGGCGTCCGTGACGTGGGGAATGACCTGCACCGTGCGGCCGAGATAGCCGCCCTTGCGCTCTTTATCGATCACCCGCTGATAGATGCTGCCGGCGGTGATGTTGTCGGACTTGGCGGAGGAGACGGCGGTGAAACGCTCATAGTGGCCGAGATCGAGATCGGTCTCTGCGCCGTCGTCGGTGACGTACACCTCGCCATGCTGGAACGGGCTCATCGTGCCCGGATCGACGTTTAGATAGGGATCGAGTTTCCGCAGCCGCACGCGATAACCGCGAGCCTGCAGGAGCGCGCCGAGAGCCGCCGACGCCAGACCTTTGCCCAACGAGGAGACCACGCCGCCGGTGATGAAGATCAACCGCGCCATGGAATCGGACCATACGCAGAACTGTCATGGACGCTCAAGCGCAAAGACTCCAAACGCGCGAAATTATCTGCGTAATCCGCGCGCACCCGCGAAGCCTCTGAAATCAAAGACTTTGTCAGTGCGGAAGCGGAACGGAAGGAACCTTGGGCTGCGCCGGATGCGGCAAAGTCTTGAGCAGAGCGCTGGTCGAAAGCGGCGCATTCGTCTGCGACTGGATAAACGATTCGCTGCGGCCATGCAGCGCAAGCAAGGTGAGCGCGAGGCTCGTCAGAAAAAACAGGATCGCGAGCACGGCCGTCGTGCGCGTGAGCGTGTCCGCGGCGCCGCGGGGCGAGAACAATCCGCCCAAGCCCGAACCGCCGCCGCCCATGCCGAGCGCGCCGCCTTCGGAGCGCTGCAGGAGAACGACCGCGACCAATGCGATCGAGACCAGAAGCTGGATGGCAATCAAAACGCTTTGCATGGAACCGGGCCGGATGAATGTGTGTCTATTTTCCGGGCCGCTCTTAGACCAAAGCCCGGGCGCGGGAAAGGGCCTAGGTCGCCAACTTGAACTTCACCCTGACGGTCACATTGGCCGCGACCGGCTTTCCGGCGCGCCTGGCCGGCCAATACCGCCAATACCCCACCGAGACGAGCGCCGAGGCATCGAGCTGCGGCGAGCCGCTCGATGTGAGGATTTTGGCGTCCCCCACGGTGCCGTCCGGCAATACCGTCAGCCGAAGGAGCACATCCCCCTCCTGATGGAGCTTCATTGCGATGGGAGGATAGGTGGCCTGGTGCGGGCCCAGCCGGGCGGGATCGGAAATGGGATAGGGGTGATCGCGCATCACTGCGGCGGCCGGGCGATTCCATAGCGGCGCCCGGAACGGGAGCGCGGCCGCTAAGCGCAGCACGCCGAACCCGGCAACCAGCAGCAAGATCGTAAGGTAAATCGTCACGAACGCGATATGCGCTTCGCGGCTCATCCCGAACCCGTAGCGCCGGGCTTCGTCCTGCCCCATCGATCCCCCGCCTGAGACGGAAGAAGGATGGTGCGGTCTCCGGCAGGGAGTCAAATTCGCGGCGAGTTGGTTCCTGGCTTCCGCGTAGCTGCACCAATCATGCCCGGAGGACAACCTTTCGAGGACTGGAATTCCAGCGCCCGATGGATTGATCGCTTTGATCTGCGGTTGCGGATTCTCTGTCCTCATTCGTCTAACTGGTGCGCAATGGCTTATTCAGGCACGGCGATTTCATGAATGACGATGTCGCGATTGCCACCGATCCTGCTCCGCAAGCATCTCCGCTGACAGAACGGGTCCGGTTGGTGACGGAGCTGGGCGCTGTGGCGATCGAAGTCTATCTCGACCGAGCCCCCATCTCCGCTGCCGCCTTCCTGCGATGCGTCGAGGGAGGCGCATACGCGGGCGCTTCTTTCTTTCGCACGGTGCGGGCCGATAACGATCGCGGAGCCCCGCCTATCGAGGTGGTCCAGGCAGCAGTCGCCGATATGTCCAAGGCGCATCCTGGCGTTCCGCACGAGACCACAATGAAGACCGGCATTCGCCACGTCGACGGAACCGTCTCACTCGCGCGCGCAGCAGTCGGCACGGGTACGTCTGCCACTTTTTTCATCTGTATCGGCGATCAACCCGCGCTGGATTTTGGAACGACGCGCAACGAAGATGGCCAGGGCTTCGCCGCCTTTGGCCGCGTCGTAGAAGGCATGGAGATTGTTCGCGCGATCCACGGCGCGCCAACGCAGCAGGACGCCCCGGTGGCCTACCTCGAAGGCCAGCTCATTCGCGATCCCGTGATGATTTTGTTCGCGCAGAGAGTGGGCTCGAATTAGTCACTGCTTTTCTTCTCGGGCAGCATGGCGTTCGCGGCAAACCGTTTCAACACATTGTCAAACGGCAAGGTGAATTTCACCGCTGGAGGCGGCGTGGAACCGAACAGATGCGTGACGAAATAGTCCAACCGGCGGCGAGCGCCATAGCCTGTCAGTTCATGTCGAGCTTTTGGTAGGACTACGAGATCGACATCCTTGTCGTTCTCGATCAACGCCTGGACGAGTTGAAAGAACGCCGCGGGGTGGCAGCCAGAATCCATCAGGCCATGAATCAGCATGAGCTTTCCGGTCAGACCTGACGCGTAGGTCTTTGCGGCCTGGGCTCGATAGAGTTCAGGCTCGTATGCGCCGTGATAGCGTTCGCCCCAAGAGTGCCAGAACAGCGCCTGATCGTAGTTGCCGGCTCCAGCAACCGCGACTTTAAAGAAGTCCCCATGCCGGAAGGCAGCAAGCGCCGTCATATAGCCGCCGCCCGAGAATCCCGTAATGCCGACGCGATTGAGGTCCATAGCTCGATAGAGCTCGCCTAGCTGGCGGATCGCGGCGACGTGATCCTCCAGATTCGATGCCGTTTGGACAGCTCCGTGGGAGGCTTCGCGAAAGGCCCGTTCGCGCCCGGCAGTGCCGCGGCCGTCGAGAACGAACGCGAATGCCCCTAGCGTCGCCAGCACTGCGGCTTCCATGAATGTGCCAGTGGCCACGGCATCGACGAACGCGATCTTCGGCACCCAGGAAACCTGCGGGCCGCCATAGATGAAATCGATCACCGGATAGGATTTCGACGGATCGTAGTTTACCGGCTTGAACAGCAGACCGTACACATCGGTCTTCCCGTCGGCAGCCTTCAGCGATACCGCTTCGGGCCATTGCCATTCCTTCGGTAGCCCTCGGGCTTCCGCGGTTTCGACGATTGCGACCTGCCTGCCGGCTCGTGTGCGCAGTATGGTTTGCGGCAAGCGGTCGATCGAACCGATGGTCTCGACGAAAAACTCTCCATCCGGCGAAAGACCCGATACGAGCCTCGGATCGGCCCCGGTCATGGCCAATGCCATGAGGCTGAATTCTCTCGCGCGCCAGACGATGTGTTCCCCAGGTTCGGGCGAAAGAATTTGGACCTTGCCGCCGTCCAAGCCGACGAGGCAAGGTTTTGTGATGTATGGGTCTTCATCGGCGGCTATCCCGCCCGCGCGCAGAAAAACCTCACGGCGGCCCTCATCGACGTGAACGACTTCACGAACCTGCCAGTCGCCACTCGTGATTGAGTTCTTCAGTGCGCCGTTGCGCAGGTCATAAAGATAGAGATGGCCATGACCGGAGCGCTCGGAATACCAGACCAGCTCTTCGGTCGCGGGAAGCGGAAATATCAGCGCCGGTGCGTAAACATTAACGCCTAATTCGACATAGGTCGCGGACAATTCCGAGAAAACGACCCGCGTGGATCCGGTCGGGATATCGAATGCGACAACGTGCGCCGACTTCTCTCCGCGCTCGATATCCACGAAGTAGGCTGTCTTGCTGTCGTTGTTCCACCAGGCGAGTCCCGCCGCGAATGGAGTATCGTTCATTCGCACCGCCGACAGGCGCGGGTAACGAGCTTCGATCTGGCGCCCCGTTGCAGCTTCGATCGCAACAATCCGAAATTCGGTGACCTTGGGATCGGCAGGTAGGCTGGTCTTGTTCGATGCGACTTCCGGGCGGATACCGCTTTCAGGAACATAGTTCATCACTGCTAGATCGGGCACCTGCCGATCGTCGGTCTGAAGGGTCAGGAAGAATTTCGAGTCGGGTGACCAGATGCCTTCCGGCGGCATGCCACCGAGCATTCGTCGCACATAGCGGGCGGACGATGGCTTATCGGCATAGGCGAATGTGTCCGTTCCGTCGGTCGTGAGCGCACGCTCGGCGCCGGTTGCGATCTCGCGCAGCCACAGATTGTTGTCTCGCGCGAAGGCAGCCCATTTGGTGTCCCGCGATTTGGCCCATCCTTGGTCAGAAATCTTGGTTGCTTCCGCAAGTTCGCCGCGGCTGTATTCCCAATATTTTCCGTAAGCCTCAAAGGTTGCGCGGTCCGGCTCCAGGAATATCTGAAGATTTCGGAGCATCAAGATGTCGCGGTCGATCTTGACATCCAGCTTGCTTTCGAGAGCTTCGGCCAGTTCTTCGAAGGCAAAACCAAGGCGATTGTTGCCGCTCTTGGCCTCGACGATCCTGTATTCAACTCCGGTCGCTGTCTGGCGCTCATACCAAAAGTTGTTGCTGTCTTCGATCCAACGCGGATAGACGGCGCCGTTGGCAACCATCTTGTGATCGTGCAACAGCAGCGATTGGATAATGGCGTATTTTTCCCGCCAGGAATCGGGCATTTTGCCTCTCCACAACTGAGTTTCAGTGTACTTGAAGCGATCGCAGTCCAAAGCGTCGCACGCGCGGTCAGGCACAGCACGAACGAACGCCTTGCAAGCTGCTCCTCAAACGGTGAGCGTGATTAGACGCTTGGGAAGGTGGGTTTCCGCTACGCCTGCACGCACAAAATCGTCGCCCTCCAATCTCGGATGAGTGATGGGCTTGCGCTTGGCGGCCCGTTGGCGTCAGAATTGTGGCATGAGGCGGGTATTGGACGAGCGGGCTTTGTGGCTTTCGCGGCATGTTCTGCCGCATGAGCCGGCGTTGCGCGCGTGGCTCATGCGAAAACGGGTTGTCGGGCTCGAAGTCGACGACATCGTGCAGGAAACCTATGCCAAGCTGGCGAGCCTGGAGTCGGTGGACGAGATTCGAGATGGCAAGACCTACTCGTTTCAGATCGCGCATTCCATCATCGTTTCGTATGTCCGGCGTAGCCGTATCGTTTCGATCCGCGCGGCTGCAAACCTGGACGATTTTGGAGCGGCGGCCCCCGAACCGTCGCCGGAACGGCAGATCGAGGACCGGGACGAGCTGCAGCAGCTTGCGGAGCTCATCACGAGTCTGCCGGAAAAAAGCCGCGAGGTGATCATGCTTCGCCGCGTAGAAGGCCTTTCCCAGCGCGAGACTGCCGAGCGGTTAGGGGTGACGGAAAGCACGGTAGAAAAAAATATGGGACGCGCCATTCGGCTGCTGATGGCAGCCTTCGGCCGTGGGGGGAAATCGCCCTCCGAAGCGTCTAGGGATGCGAACACACAGCTTCTGAAGCATGGAAAAGCGGACACCGAGCCGACAGGTTGACGATATTGCGGCCGATTGGGCAGCTAAGATCGATGGGCGTCCGCTTTCCAACGAGGAGGAGGTGGCCCTTGAGGCTTGGCTTGCGGTCGATCCACGTCATTTGGGGGCATACGCCAAAGCTCGGGCGGTAGCCCTTCACACCGATCGCGCCCGCGCGCTGGGCGTAAATTTCGATCCTGCGACGTTCGCGCCACGCCCGGTGCTGCGCCCTTCGCGTCGTGTGATGCTTATGGGCGGCGCGGCGGCAGCTGCGGCGACCGTGGCCCTGGTCACCGGGACGACGTTTTACCTGCGGAGCGTGGGGGGCGTTGCGACAGGGCTCGGGGAGACGCGCGTTGTTTCCCTCGAAGACGGCTCCGTCGTGACGCTCAACACCCAATCGGAAATAGAGGTTCGTTACACGGCAGAGCGTCGCGGAATCGTGCTTGTCCAGGGTGAGGCCCTGTTCGATGTCGCGAAGAACAAGAATCGCCCCTTTGTCGTTGAGGCTGGCGATACGCAGGTGCGCGCGGTCGGCACCAGCTTCACGGTCGAGCGTTTGCCCGGTGGCCCGGTGCAAGTCCTCGTGCGCGAAGGTGTGGTTGAGGTGAAGCGGCCGGGCGTGCCGGTTGCGCCGGCGGTGCGCGTGGCGGCGAACACGCGCGCGATTGCCCCCAGCAACGCTGCCATTGCTGCTTTCGCTGTCGCGCCCTCCGAAGTGAGCCGTGCGCTCGCCTGGCGGGAGGGTAGACTCGCATTCGAAGGCTCGACCTTACGTGACGCGGCCGCGTCCTTCGCGCGCTACAGCGATACCCAAATCGTCATCGACGATCCGGCGGTCGCAAGTGAGACGATCACCGGACTTTTCGTTTCCAACGATCCGGTTGGATTCGCCAGGGCCGTTGCGCTGTCTTTGAATTTGCGAGTGCAGGTTGGCGAGGGCCAGGTACGGCTCTCACGATAGCATCGTGAAATTCCCGTGAATGACGTGTGGGGGAAACAGGAAGTTTGAGCGTCTAGTCTCTGGAAGCCGGTTGGCCGCTGCAAAATGAGCGCGGCCTGCCGGCCATCGAAGGGGGCAGGTTGTGAAAATCAATTGGGGAAAAGCCGCGCTCAACGGCAGCGTGGCAGCGATTGCGCTCTTGTCCACAAGCGTCGCCTGGGCACAGCAGCGAACATTCGACATACCGGCTGAAGACGCAGTCAAGGCTATTCCCGAATTCGCGCGCCAGGCCGGCGTCCAGATTGTTGCACCGGCAGATCAACTTAAAGGTGTGCAGACGCCCGCAATCAAGGGCGCGCTCGACCTTCATGATGCGCTCAAAGCGCTTCTTGCCGGCACGGGCGTCGTAGTTGCATCCGACGACGGACAGACCATCGTGCTCACCTTCGCAAAAAAAAGCGCCGAGAATGAACCGGCACCGGACAACTCAAAGAGCACCGTCGAGACGGTCATCGTGACCGCGGAGAAGCGGGAAGAAGCGTTAGGCGATGTTCCCATGTCGGTAACGGCCATCAGCGGCGAAGATCTCGTCCGCACGCAATCCACGCGCTTCCAGGATTACATCGACAAAGTTCCAGGCATGACGCTCGTCCAGACTTCGGCCGTGACAAACCAGCTTGTGCTGCGTGGTGTGAGCATCGGCGCCGATTCCATCAACAGTTCGGTGGCAACCTATCTCGATGAGACGCCTTACACATCCGAAGGTCCATTCGCCAATCCGGGCCTCGCACCCAATCTCGATACATATGACCTTCAGCGCATCGAAGTATTGCGCGGGCCTCAAGGCACACTTTATGGCTCACAGGCGCTGGGAGGCCTCCTGAAATACGTCACCAACGCGCCCGATCCGACAGACTTCGCTGCCAGCGCTCAGGGCGGCCTCAGCTCCGTAGATCACGGCGGCGACGGTTTTGACCTCCATGCAATGGTCAATATTCCCCTTTCCGATGATGCAGCTCTGCGCGTGGTCGGTTTCGACAGCTTCTATCCCGGCTATATCGATGATCCTTCACGAGGGTTGAAAGATATCAACGGCATTCATGTTTCGGGAGGGAGGGCGTCGCTTCTGTATGCGCCGACGCAAAATTTTTCGATTCGATTCAACGTGCTCTACCAGGACATTCGCGCCAGCGATACGAGCAACGAAGATCTAAACCCCGGTACTCTGACCCCGATCTATGGCAATTTGATCCAGGAACGATACATCGCGCAGCCAGAGGAAACCAAGAACGAGCTCTACAACGTCACGGCAAACTGGGACCTCGGATTTGCTAAATTGCTCTCTTCGACCAGCTACGCAGAGACGCCTCTCAGCCTCGTCGCGGATGGGAGCAGCTATTACGGAGCGCTCTTTACGTCGATCTTCGGACCGCCGACGTACGGCGGCGCGGAGGTTGCCAGAGAGCCGGTCTATAATTTCACGCAAGAATTTCGCCTTTCATCGACCACAGGTGGGCCTCTGGAATGGCAGGTCGGAGCTTTCTTCACACACGAATATGCGAAAGAATACGAACAATTATTCCTTGTCGACCCCACCACCCATCAAGTGTTATACAATTTTCCCGTCAATCTCGGAACCTATAACATAACGCCGACCTATCGGGAATTGGCCGGCTTCGCAAATCTCGATTATCACATCACGCCGGCCTTCGATGTTGCGTTTGGCGGTCGCTATAGTACGAACAGTCAGACCTATCGCCAGATTAATGCCGGCCTCCTTACCGGGGCCGACGACATATTCAACAATTCCTCGCAGGGCGTGTTCACCTATTCGGGAGACGCGCGTTGGCACTGGACACCGGACACAATGCTATATGCGAGGATCGCTACCGGCTTCGTGCCCGGCGGCCCCAACGATGTCCTGCCGCTCTCTAAGCTCCCGCTACAATACAATTCGTCGACAACGATCAATTACGAAGCTGGCGTCAAGAGTAGCCTGTTTGACGACAGCGTCAGCATCGACGTCGACGTCTTCGACATCGACTGGTCCGACATCCAGATCGAAGCGTTGGAGGGCAGCTTGGAGGGAATCACGAATGGAGGAGGCGCCCAAAGCGACGGTGTCGAATGGAATTTCGGGTATGTTCCTCTTCCAGGCCTGACTTTGAATCTCAATGGTTCGTACACGGATGCGCGGCTGGTGCAGGCGCTGCCGCCGCCCGCGATCGGCGCCGCCGGCGCTTTGTTGCCCAACGTCCCAATGTGGGCAAGCGCCGCGAGTGCCGGTTATGAGCGTCCTCTGTTCGGTGATTATTCCGGGTTTGTCGGCGCGAGCTGGCGCTTTTCGGGTGCTCGTTTTTCAGATTTCACGGATTTCGGCCCACGCCAACAAATGCCGAGTTACAACATGCTCGATCTGAGAGCCGGTATCGAAACGCAAGGTTGGACTCTGACGTTCTATGCGAAGAATGTCGGAAATACGATTGCGTTCAGTTCAGTCGATCCGACGACATTCGCCGGTGGCCTTGGGCCTCAAACCGCGCCGGTATTCACGCCGCGCACCATCGGAATCGAGCTGGCCGCAAATTTCTAAGAAATCGAAGTGCATCCCGACTGTCGGCCCCAAGTGACAACTGAAGAAGCCTCGTTGGGCGGATCGACCATCGTCACGGACGATTATCGGGAGCCTGCGGCTCCTGCGTCGGCTTGGTTTGCGCTTGCGGTTCTGATCGTCGCGACGCTTTTCGGCTTCGTCGATCGTCAGGTTATCTCGCTATTGGCGGAGCCGATCAAGCACGCGCTAAGTCTCTCCGATTCACAGCTTGGAATCGTCCAGGGGCTCGGATTTGCAGTTTTCACAACTGTGCTTGTTTTCCCCCTGAGCCTACTCGCCGACCGCTACGACCGCCGCATCGTTCTTGCGCTCTGTGTGCTGATATGGGCTAGCGCGACGGCAGCCTGCGGACTCGCGCATAATTTCACGCAGCTGTTCCTTGCGACGATCGGAATTGCGGCGGGAGAGACGGGCCTCAGCCCTATCATTTATTCTACGCTGCCTGATCTATTTCCTTACCGGCAACGCGTGACGGCAAATTTTATTTTTTATGTGGCCGCGATTTTGGGCGTCGCGTCGGGACTGGGCTTCGGTGGAATGGCGATAGGCCTTCTCAATTCGCAACACGCGCACCTGCCGCTGTGGCTGCAAACATGGGAAACGTGGCGACTGGCGTTTTTTGTCGTTGCCCTGCCGGCTCCGCTGCTGGTCTTTCTGATCTGCTTTCTGCGATTGCCGCGAGGCGAAACGCGAAACCTTGCATCCGCCTTCGAAGAGCTGGCTCCAGACTTTCTGCCATATCTGCGCTCGCAATTCCGAACGATCGCGTCGGTTTACAGCTCGATCGGAGTCTACACCTTTGCTTTTGGAGCTGCGTTTGCATGGATGCCGATTGTCCTTGTGCGGTTCTACGGCTTGACGCCCGCATCGAGTGGAATTGCGCTGGGACTGTTGATAGGCCTCGGGAGCCTTAGCGGCATTCTTATCGCCGGGGTCACGATGCGATTCATCGTGCCGAAATACGGCAAACTGGCACCCTTGCGCATCGGGCGGATTTCAATGCTCTTTGCCTTGGTGCCGGGCTTGTTTCTGATCGCGGCGCGGGAGCCTTGGCAGGCCTACATCCTCGTCGCAATCCAGACAGTCGCTGGCGTCGCCGCCGGCTCGCTTGCACCAAATCTGATCCAGGATCTTTCGCCGCCACGTCTACGTGGGAGACTCTCGGCGATATACGCGATGATCACTGTGCCGATAGGTGGGGCAAGCGGTATCCTTGTCGGCGTCGTGTCCGATTTGTTGCACCGGGAATCTAGAGCCCTAATTCTAGCGATCGTCATCGTTGGAACCCCGGCATGGCTCTTGGCCTATTTGCTGATGCGCCAAGCGGAACGCCCATTCCTTCGCACGCTTCAATTTCTATCAACCACGTCAGCTGAGCAGGTCAACACGAAGGAATCGTAGCAGCCGGGAGATTTCGTCTTGTCTCAGTTTGGATACACGTCAAGCGCCCGCGCTAAGACGCCAGCGCGGGCTCGAAGCGGGCTTTGACGATGGCCACCGTCGCGTCGATCGCGTTCAGGTGATCGGCGACTGTTTTTTCCGGCGAGAAGGTCTGGTTGAGATTCAACGCGGCGTGGCCCAGCAGATGCATCGAGGCGTTGCGATCCACACCCAGTTCAAGCCCTTCGATCGCGGCCAGAATGGAATCGCACCATTCGATGGCGGGCTCGAAATCGGTGCCGCTGCAGCGGCGCGCCACGCTGCGCGTCACGTCTTTCAGTTTCGTCAGATCGATATCGAATTTCTTGGACGTCGATTCCTGCATGAGCCGCCACAGGATGCAGATCTGGAAGGCATCGCGGCGCAGCTTCTCCGCGTTCAGCATGTCGCGCGCGGCTTTCAATTCGGCATCGAGACGTTGCGTCGCTTCTTCCGTCGTGAGCCTTTCCTGCGCCTTCATGCGAAGCGAATTGGGGGGATCGAAAAGCGGCACATTCGAGGGCCGCGCGGAATCCTTGCGCCGGTCGGGGCCGACATATTCGGACGTGATCACAAATCCCTTGCGGCGCTCGACATGGCTCTGAATGCGCTGTCCCAAGGTGGTCGTCGAAAAAGGCCGCAGCAGAAGATCGTCCGCGCCCGAATTGAGCACGCGCGTGACCAGCGCGCTGTTGTGCTCCCACGCCGTCACGATGATCACGATGAAAGGATTATAGACGGTCGCGCCTTGCCTGAGCTTCTGGACCATGGCGCAGAGTTCGGGTTCCGCACCTTGCGCCTCGCAGAGGATCAGATCGGGCGGACGGCGCCGGATGCACTCCCCCAGCGCGTCGAGCGTCGCCACCGTTTCGAGACGCCGAAAGCCCAGATTGTAAAGTGCTGCGCGCGTCGCGGTGCGGTTGGCCGCAACGGGATCGTAAATCAGGGTCTCAGTCGTATCGTAGGACAGCCGCGCCACTTGTAATCCCGCATCCTCGCAACCTCTTCAGGATCGCGCTTGGCGAGTTAAGGAACGGTGGCCCGGCGTGGTTAACCTTTCCCGCCCGCAGCCGCGACAATTGCAAGGAAGTCGGCGGCCTTCAGGCTGGCTCCCCCCACAAGTGCGCCTCCCACATCTGCGGTCGCCAGGATTTCCGCGGCATTGCCCGGCTTGACCGAGCCGCCATAGAGAATGCGAACCCCCTGTCCGGCCTCGCCAAGCCGTTCGATCAGCCTGGCTCGAATATCGGCATGCATATCCGCAATTTCCGCAATCGTGGGCGTGCGGCCGGTGCCGATCGCCCAAATGGGTTCATAGGCGATTGCCGTCGTGTCACCGGTCGCACCCTCGGGAACACTGTGGGCGATCTGCCCACCCACGACATCGCGCGCTTGGCCCGCATCGCGATGCGCCTCGGATTCGCCCACGCAGATGATGGCCAGGAGGCCCGCGCGCCAGGCGGCCTTCGCTTTCGCCGCCACCTGTGCATCCGTCTCGCCCGCATATTGGCGGCGCTCGGAATGGCCGACGATGACGGCCGAGGCGCCGGCATCCTTGAGCATTTCGGCGCTGATCTCGCCGGTGAACGCGCCGAACGGTTCGGCGTGGCAATCCTGCCCGCCAATGGCGATGCGGGCGGCTGCGGCGCCGGCGGCGCGCGCCACGAGCGTCGCGGGCGGGCAAATCAGGATGTCGACATCGGGCGGCGATTTGAACGCTGCATCGGCCACCAATTCGATTTCCGGCAGGGACGCAGCCAGCCCGTTCATCTTCCAATTGCCGGCAATGAGATGTCGCATGCTGGTCCTCTCTGGAGTGTTCTTTGGCGGCGTTCAACTTCGCGATAGATTCGGCGGGAAAGCTCGACTAAGGCTCTCCCGGGGGACTTGCCCGGGGTATTGGACGGTTTGGGCGGCTCGCCTTGCCGTCCCGAGGTGCCCTCCCTATCATCCGCCGCTTTTCATCGCCACACCCGGATTCCGCCATGCTTCAAAAGATGCGCTCCTTTGCAAGATCCTGGATTTCCGGGATTTTTCTTGTCGGATTGGCGGCCACGTTCGGGCTGTGGGGCATCGCGGACGTCTTTCAGGGCAGCGCCGACACGAGCGTTGCGACCGTCGGCAACGTGAAAATCGCGGCCGGGGAATTCCAGCGGGATTTCACGAATGTGCGCGACCGCGCCGCCCAACAATCCGGCGGGCAGCTGACGCCTGAAATGGCACGCGTGCTGGGCCAGCAGATCCTGCAAAACACAATCGACAAAACCGCACTCGACCAGGTGGTCGCGAGCAAGGGGCTGATCGCAAGCGACGAGCAGGTGCGCGCGAACATTCAACAGGTCGGCGCATTCAAGGGCCCGCTGGGTTCCTTCGACCGCGCAACGTTTCTCGAGGTTCTCCAACGTGCGGGCTACAGCGAGGACTCCTATATCGCCGAGACGCGCGGCGACATCATGCGCAATGAGCTCGTCTCGACGATCGTCAATGGGATCCAGCCGTCGCCCGATTATGCGGCAACCATTTTCCTGTATCTCAACGAACGCCGCGCGGTTCAGTATGTGACGTTGCCGGAATCCGCCGCCGGAACCATTCCGGCTCCGAACGATGCGACTTTGTCCGCTTACATCAATTCCCATCCGGCGCAATTCAGCACGCCGGAATATCGCGACGTCACCTATGCGAGCATCGGCCCCGACGACCTGATGAATCAGGTTCAGGTCTCCGATACCCAGCTGCGCGAACAGTACGAACTGAAAAAAGACACGTATCAGATCCCCGAGAAACGCGACATCGAACAGATATCGTTCCCCGATCAGGCGAGCGCCAAGGCGGCGCGCGCCCAGATCGATACCGGCAAGAGTTTCGCCGACATCGCAGCGGCGCGCGGTCTCAAGCCGTCCGACATCAATCAGGGCACCGCAACCCTTGCAGATCTCGGACCCGATCGCGGTCCGGCGGCGTTTGCCGTGCAGCCGAACGGCGTGACGCAGCCGGTGAAGTTCATCGCCGGTTGGGTGCTGATCCACGTCACGAAGATCACGCCCGGCGTGAACAAGACGTTCGACGACGTGAAGGCGTCGCTGCGCCAGGATGTTCAGAAGCAACTCGCCACGAGCAAGATCAGCGACGTCGTCAACGCATTCGAAGATGCACGTGCGGGAGGCGATACGCTTGCCGACGCCGCGAAGAAAGTGGGCATGCATGTCGTTCATGTGGCGGCCGTCGATCAGAACGGCCTGACGCCGGACGGAACCAAAGCCCAGATCCCGGCCGAGCCCGAATTCCTGCCGCAAGTCTTCAAGGCGGAGCCCGGCGACGAAGGCGACCCGTTCGGCGCGAGCGACAATTTGGAATTCGTGCTGAAGGTCAATGGCGTGACGCCGCCGAAGCTGAAGCCGCTCGACAGCATACGCGCGGAAGTGACGGCAGCCTGGACGGCGCAGGAACGTGCGAAACGCCTCGCGGACAAGGCCAAGCAACTTGCGGCGCAAGCGACCGCTGCGCACAGTCTGTCCGCCATCGCCGCGACGCTCTCCACCACCGTTCAATCGTCCGGACCGCTTTCACGCGAGAGCGCGACCGAAGTGTTTCCCAAAGCGCTGATCGACGACATCTTTCTGACGCCGGCTGCAACTGCCGTGTCCGGGCCGACTGCCAAAGGCGATGTCTACATCGTTGCGCTCGTCACGGGCGTGGCGCATCCCCAGATACCGGTGGGCGCTCCGGAATATCAGCAGCAATTCCTCGGCAAGCTGAACGAGGATTCGCAAAAAGACGTCGTCTATTCGCTGGCGCAGGCGGCGCGCAAGAAGGCAACCGTCACGATCAATCAGAAGCAGGTCGATCAGGTGATCGGCGGCGGAGGATCGTGAGCGACCGATGGAACCCGATTTTGCGAGCTTCGCACGCGCTTACGATTCGGGACGCGCGCAGGCGGTTTACACGCGGCTGATCGCCGATCTCGAGACACCGGTTTCCGCATTCCTGAAACTGGCCGAAGGCCGCGACAACGCCTTCCTGATGGAAAGCGTCCAGGGCGGCGAAACGCGCGGCCGCTATTCGATGATCGGCGCGAAACCCGATCTGATCTGGCGCTGCCGCAACGGCAAAGCCGAGATCAACCGCAACGCGCGCGCGACGCCCGATAAATTCGTTGCCGACGAACTCGCCGACCGTCCCCTTGAATCGCTGCGACGGCTTTTCAACGCCACGCAGATGGAATTGCCCCGCGACCTGCCGCCCATGGCGGTCGCCCTGTTCGGCTATCTCGGCTACGACATGGTGCGCGCGATCGAGCGCCTGGGTCCGCCGCCGCCCGATCCGCTCGACCTTCCCGATGCGATCCTGATCCGTCCCACAATCACGGCGATCTTCGACAATGTGCGCGACGAGATCACCATCGTGTCGCCGGTATGGCCCGAGAAAGGACTTGACGCGCGCGCCGCCTATGCGCGGGCATCGGAGCGCTTGAACGACGCGATCGGCGATCTCGAACGCGCATTGCCGGGCACACCCGCGCCGCTTGCGACGCTGCCGACGGTGTCCGCGATCGATTCCAATGTCACGCATGACGAATATCTCGACATCGTCGAGCGGGCGAAGGAATACATCCGCGCGGGAGATATTTTCCAGGTGGTGCCGAGCCAGCGCTTTCGCCGGCCTTTCGCACTACCGCCCTTCTCGCTTTATCGTGCGCTGCGCCGGCTCAATCCGTCGCCGTTCCTTTATCACCTCGCCTTTCCGGGATTCACGATTGTGGGCTCGAGCCCGGAGATTCTCGTGCGTCTGCGCGACGGCACGGTGACGATCCGGCCCATCGCAGGCACACGCCGCCGGGGCGCCACGCCGGAAGACGACACGCGTCTCGCCGAAGAGCTGATGGCCGATCCGAAGGAACGCGCCGAGCATCTCATGCTGCTCGATCTCGGGCGCAACGATGTCGGACGCGTGGCGGAAATCGGAACCGTCAAGGTGACGGACAGCTTCTTCATCGAACGTTACTCGCACGTTATGCATCTGGTTTCGAACGTCGAAGGCAAATTGCGCAAAGGTCTCGATGCGATCGACGCGCTCGCGGCCGGCCTTCCCGCGGGTACATTGTCCGGCGCGCCGAAAATCCGCGCGATGCAGATCATCAACGAATTCGAAAAAGAAAAACGCGGTGGCGCCTACGCGGGTGCGGTCGGCTATTTCGCAGCCAATGGCGCGATGGACACCTGCATCGTGTTGCGCACTGCCGTCGTCAAGGACGGCACGATGTATGTACAGGCGGGCGGCGGCATCGTCGCCGACAGCGATCCTCAGGCCGAATACGATGAATCCGTCAACAAGGCGAAAGCGCTGATGGCCGCCGCCGAAGAAGCGATACGCTACGCGAGTTCCGCCAGACGCGGGCAGTGAGAAATTGTCTTGCGAATACAGATTTCACTCTCGGTTTATCCCTAAGTCACTGATTCAGCTCAAGACTCGCATTTGTGAATATTTGCCGTTAGCGTGTGTCACAACTAGGGGTTGGGGGACACATGCCTATCTGGTCGAGAAAGCGCGCGGCTGCGCCAAATGTTGTCGAATTGGGCGGTGTCGCTCCGAACGCGAAACCACAAACAGCCTATGACGGATTGTTACAGAAGCTTCGCGAGTTGACCCGCCTCAGCCATGCGCCCGCTACGGACCGAGCTGCCGCGCTTAGGGATTATCGAGCGAAGGCATTAGAGACTTCCTACGAAACGAAGAAACCGTTCGAATCACCATTTCTGGATCGGATGTTTCCTTACGTTCACAACGAATTCTTGTTTAACTCGGCGCGAAAACTCGGCCCTCTGGCTCAAGTATCGCATTTGGTTTTTGCGCCGGTTTATGTCGACCGACTACCTCCCAAGGACGGTCTAGAAAGGTCTGCGGAATATCCCGACGACATCATGAAAGTGTTGGATGAGGGTACGCAGGACACACTGCGCTGGCTTTGGGATCGCGCCATACACGATGAAGGTCCAAAGGACGACTTCCGAGGGGGAAAAGACGACATCTTCGAATACGTTCAGGAGCTTCAGGATTTTTCAGAGCCTTACGCCACGCCCAAAAGGTACATCGTAAAGATCAAAGAAGCAGCCGATGCGATATCCTCCGAAGAGGCTCGCAACGAGACCAGTGAATACGACAAATATTTTATTCGGTCCGGCTACAGCAACATCCTCGCGAACACGATCGAGTTTTTCTGGCGCGCGTCAAAAGGACGTAAGGGACATTTCCGTTGGGCCCGCCACGACAGGCCATACCAGACCTTTACGTTCACCAACGAGTTCGCCCGGACGGCTGATGACTATACGACTTCCACACCGCTAAGGACCGAAAACTGGACCCAAGCGATCGTGGATTCGATTGCCGAAGGCTCCAACAACGGAGGAGCCAACTTTCCGTTCGACCACAATGCCATGAAGGACCTGAAGCTGGATGTCTTTGAAAAGGTAATGGGCAAGTACGTGCATGGTGCAAATTTGCTCATTTTGCCGTTGAAGATGTTCCTTAATTGCAAAATTGCCCCCCGTTATGCCCCAACCACGCCCAGCGCATCCCTTCTTGAAACTCTTCGGCAGCTAGATCCTGGGTCGATCGATGACTCCATGGCCGCGAAATGGCGCGATTGGGCTAATGACCCGGATATGGAAGGACTTTGGGACAGGGAATTTCGAGCCCTGATGCGCAGCTTTCAAGAGAATGAGGTTCGGGGGGCTCAACTTGATGCATTGGTCGTTGGCGCTACGCGTGACTTTCTTCTCAATCACTGCCTTTTGGTCGATCGGAGCGACCGCTTCGATAGCGAATTTGTCGGTTACAAATGCATGGGTGGTCGCGGGTATGTATTTACTGACGTCCGCAATCGACCTCACAGAAAGCAAGCCGATCACGAAGGACTGTTCAGCCGCACAATCATCATCGATTGCGGCCTGAACAACTATGAGCGCGGCCGGTTGATCCAAACAATTACGGAATTCGCTTCCGAACGGATCATGTCATTGCAGTGGTTGGCGCGTTTTCGCCTCGTTCATCACGCGCTGAATGTCGTGCAGACCCGCATCAGCTTGGCGCTCTCTTATTACCAAAGCAACAGGCCGCAACCCGAGGAAACCGCGCCTCCGAGCTACGCCGATCGCGTTCAACGAGGAGGGGAACGCTGCGGCCCAGAAGGTCTTCTTAATTCATTGGAATTCCTGTCTTCATGTCTATCGGTTCTCAACGACGTGATTGAAGGCGGCATTATGGATCGATCAAACGCCACAAGTCCGGCACATACCGCCATTGTGAAAAAGCTCGATTCTATTCGGGAGCAACCGTTGCCGGGTTATCAGAGCCTCAGCGAATACCTGGAACGTCGCTACACTCGCCCCTTGCGAACGATAACCAGAGTGGGCGAGCGCTATGAAATGCTGCGCCGCCGCATTACGGAAATCGCCGAACTTGTAAACGTGCGCATGCAGGCTGAACAGAACAAGAGTCAAGTAGAAGGAATCAATCAAGGCTTGCTTATCACTGCGCTCGCGATGTTTTTGGCGCTTATCGCGCTTGCTCATCCGCTCGGAGAAACGATTAGCAAGTGGCCAAACGTGTCATTCAAGTGGTCAGCAGGGATCTCGCTAGGTCTGTTACCTTTATTTTTGTCCTTCTACTGGTGGTGGAAAAATCGCGGCAAAGTAAAAACGAAGCGACGTCAAGAAAAATGCTGAGAATGACCGATATTCCTCGCGAGGTTTTTTTGCGATTCTGGATAGGTGCCTGAATTCTTGACTATACGCCGCGCACGCATTTTCACACTCGAGCAACATTTTGCGGTCGAATTCAGAAATTATCGCGCTCGGTTTTGAGCCGAATCGCGGTGCTCACCGAAATCAACACGAATCCCCGCGCCGCCGCGTGCTTCGTCCACGCCTCCAGCGCCGACATCGTCACCGCATGGGGATGTCCGATGCCGATGGCGACGCCTTGCTCGCGGGCGCGCGCTTCGAGTGCGGCGATCTGCTGATCGACTGCGCCCACGACTTGTTCATCGTCGAGAAACACGTCCCGCCCCGCGCTCGCGACGCCGAAGGCGCGCGCAAGCGGGACGACCGCGGTGCTTGTCGTGGTCCGGGAGTCGAGAAAGAACACGTGCTTGTCCGCCAAAGTTTCCACCACGGGAACAAGCGCCCCGCGGTCCGCCGTGAAACGGCTGCCCATATGATTGTTGATGCCGCTGTAACCGGGCACGCGTGACAGCGCCCAATCGAGCCGGCGCACGATCTCGTTCGTGCCGAGGCCCGTCATCAACGCATTGGGTCCGGGATTGTCGGCGCCGTCAGGCTCCATGGGCACATGCACGAGAATTTGGTGACCGGCGCGAACCGCCGCGCGCGCGAATTCCGGCGTCGCGTCCGGATAGGGCAGGAACGACAGGCTTACTTCCGGCGGAAGCGCAATCGCGCGGCGCGTGCCCGCAACATCCGCGCCCAGATCGTCGATCACGATGGCGATCTCGGGCGGGTGATGGGGAACAATCGCGGGCGGCGTCAGGCGTGCCTCGACTTCTTTGCTCTCGTCGCGGCGGACAAGCCAATCGGGGAAACCATGCTGCTGGACGGGCTCGAGCACTTCCGGCGCAAATGAACTCTGCGGCACGCTCGCGGCAACCCGAAGCGAAACGTTCGAAGCCTGGGGATCGTCACTGGCTTCGGCCGCGAACAAGCCCGGCGGGATGAGAACGGTGGCGAGTGCGGGAAATCCCGACAGCGCCCGCGCGCCGCCGCCGATCAACGCAAGCGCCAGCATCAAAGCAAGCGCCGCATCGCCGCCATGTCGCCCAAGTGACTTGCGAATCAGGAGCCATATCCGCATGGGCGATGTAGCGGACGGCCCCGGAACCGTGTCAACGATTCGTCATCAGTCTTGGAGATACGTCAATGCTATTCATTTTTCTCCCCCGCTTGCGGGGGAAGTCCGGCCGAAGGCCGGGA
>PLJH01000104.1 GCA_003139615.1 Alphaproteobacteria bacterium | reverse complement strand
CTTTGAGCGACAGCGAAAAGAAAATTTCGGGGCGGGGTATTGCATCGACATCACCCCGCCCCGAAAAATTCTTCGCTGCGCTGCGAATTATTCGACCCGCCCTCAAGGGGCGGGTGTTTTTCATTCATGTGATATGCATTGACTTCGCAAATCTATTTCATCAATCGTTCGATGTCTGCCGCGATCACGGCGGTGTGATCCGAAGATGTCGCGACCAGTCGCGCATGCCCGCTCGCATCGAAGAAGAAAATCGAATCCGAGTGCATCACTTCGTAGGCTTGCCCGGGCGAAGCCGGCGTCACCTGATAGGTCACACGATAGCGACGCGCGAGCATGGCAACGGCATCCGGCGTGCCGCGCAGACCGTCGATCTCCGGCGCGAAGACGTTCACATAGGATTTGAGCACCGGCAGCGTGTCGCGCTCGGGGTCGACGCTGACGAACAGCACGCGCACATCGTCGGCCTTTTGCCCCAGCTGCTTCAGCACGCCTGCGAGATTGGCGAGCGTGGTAGGGCATTCGTCGGGACAATGCGTGTAGCCGAAATAGAGAATGACGATCTTGCCGCGATAATCCGCGGCGCTCGCAGGCTTGCCGTCATTGGCGCGCGTCATCGCGAATTTGAGCGCGGGCATCACGCCGGTAATGTCGGTGACGGAACCGCGCGGCGGCGCACAGCACGCGAGCAGAAGCGCCAGCGCCGGAATAACGCTGCTGCGCAGGCGAGATCGACCATTCGTCATGCGTGCGGAATAGCACGCTTCACGACGCATCGCGCGCACCAACCTGTGACCAAACGCCTCGCGAGGCGGCGGGGGCGGGCGCTATAAGGGCGTCGCAGAACGGTTCATCGAAATCATGTCGGCAACCACCGCAATCGTGCCCAAATCCGGAGCGGGCAATGCCTGGATCGCTTATGGCGCGCTGCTCATTGTGGGCGCCGCCCTTTACGTCCTGAGCACGTTCTTTCCATCCGAAATGCCGTTCTGGATGCCATGGGAATTTTCGTGGAGCGAATATCTCGTGACGGTTCTTTCGCTTGCGTGGTTCGCGCGCGGGCTGATGCGATTGCCGCGCGCCGATCACCCTCCCATCTGGCGCAGCGTATGTTTCGCGTTGGGCGTCCTCTCGCTCTATGTCGTGCTGCAGACGCATATCGATTATTTCGCGCAGCACATGTTCTTCATCCACCGCGCGCAGCATTTCGTGCTGCATCATGCGGGCGCGTTCCTGATCGGGTTGAGCGCGGCAGGGCCCGTGATCTGGGCGGGCATGCCGGATTTCCTCAAACCCATCGTGAGATCGCGCCCCGTGCAGGCGACGGTCGATTTCATCCAGCATCCCGCCGTGGCGCCTGTGATGTTTGTGGGCATGGTCTATCTGTGGTTGATCCCAGCGATCCATACCCGCGTGATGCTGGATGTGCGGCTCTACAATTTGATGAACTGGACCATGGCGGTCGACGGCATCTTCTTCTGGTGCCTGATCCTCGATCCGCGCCCGAAGCCGCCGGCCCGCATCGCCATCGGGTTGCGTGCATTGCTTGTGCTCGCGGTCGAGCCGTTTCAAATGATCGTGGGCGCGGTCTTGTCGCTGTCGACGATCGACTATTATCCCGTCTACAGGATCTGCGGTCGTATCTGGGATATTGCGGCAATCAGCGATCAGCATTATGGCGGGTTGATCATCTGGCTGCCCAGCACGCTCACGAGCTTTGCGGGCGTGATCTGCGTTCTCGTGACGTTGCGCGTCAACGACGAAAGGGAAGAGCGTGAACAGGCGAATTCTTGAAGCGGTTTTGATCCTTGCGCTGGCCGCCGTTCCGGCAAGCGCATTTGCGGGACCCGTGACGGTTTCCGGCGGATGGTTTCGCGCGCTGCCTGCGAATTTGCCGTCGGGCGGCTACTTCACGTTGCTCAATAACGGCCCGACGGAGATCGCGCTGACCGGGGCGGCGTCGCCGGCCTGCGAAACGCTGATGCTCCATGAGAGCGAAACCATGAACGGCATGGCGCAAATGACGGACGTCAAGAGCATCCTGGTCGTCCCGGGCGCCACGCTCAAATTCGCGCCGGGCGGCTATCACCTGATGTGCATGCACCCGACTCCGGAGATGAAGCCCGGAGCGACGGTTTTCGTGACGCTGCAATTCCTGGGCGGAAAAGCGGTAACGGTGCCTTTCGCGGTGAAGAACGCGAAGGGTCAGTAATCGGTTGGCGACCGCCAATTCCGAAGGAGCCTGAGCCATGGACGCTGTCTGGAGATCGTCTTCACTCGGCGAGTCTGGCCCGACAAAGCGAACTTCGCTAATCCGCCGGTTTCGTGACGCGCGTTTGCCAGGCGATGAATAGCGGCGCGCCGACGATTTCGAGAATCGTAAAGCCGATGAACGGAAGCGGCGGCGGACCGATCAGGAATATCGACAGCAACCGACCGATGCCGCCGAAGAAAATCGCAATCCAGATCGCGCGGAACAATACGGTCTGCGTCTCGATTCTCGGAACGAGCCACATCATGGCGAGCCCGAGTCCGAACCAGAAGCCTGCGAAAAAGCGCAGATTGCTGTCGAGCAGAGCGTTTCGCGGCAAACCCATCGTCGCATAAATCGGATCGCTCAATCCGAACATTCCGATCGCGCCCGTGGCCAGGGGAACGAGCGCGAGAATGGCGGTCACGATCTGAAGACTACGTTTGCTCATCGCTCTCCTCCAGAGACGGCCGTGCTGCGCGCTATTGTCCAACGGCTGGGCTCTTCCTGGGTGCACGCAGCAGTCCGATTGCCAGGAGCAAGATCGCCGACGCCAGCAGACAGGCCCCCGCATAGATCAACGGAACCATCTGGTAGGGATGGTTCGCAAACGGGCCGATGACGGACAGGAAGAATCCCGCCGAAACGAGAATAGCCGCGATCGGCATTGCCAATCTTACAAGCCAAAGCAGAAATGCCGGCAGCGTTGCGTAATCGGCCAGGATCTGAACCACGAGCGACAAGATGATGATCACGCCCGCATGTGCGTGGCCCGCCCGCTCGAAATTCTCGTGCAGCGGGTTGTCCATATAGTGACTGTTCGGGTCGAGCAGGGATTTGAGCAGGAAATAGCCGCCATATTCGATCGTGGGGACCAGCACCAGAATGAGTGCGGCCATCGTTCGCGTTGCACGACTCATGTCATCTCCTCCGCAGGGTTGCCGGTCAGTATCCTATCACTTCGCCGTCCTTGCGCATTTCGGACGCGCCCCAATAGACGTGGTTCTTGGGGTCGAACATGATCGCCTGATAGCCGCCGAAATTGCCGGTGCCGCCGGTGATCTTGTAGCCGCGCTTCTCCAGTTCCGCTTTCACGGCCGGATCGAAGCCGGATTCCATTTCGACGGTGCCGACTCCGGTCGACGGTTCGCCCGTCGGCTCCGCGCCGCCATAGTGGCGCCAGCGCGCCGCGTCGTCGGCTTCCTGCACGTTCATTCCGAAATCGATGATGTCGGTGAGAACCTGCACATGGCCCTGCGGCTGCATATCGCCGCCCATCAATCCGAACGACAGGAAAGGCTGGCCGTCCTTCATCACAAAACCGGGGATGATGGTTTGGAACGGCCGCTTGCCCGGCGCGTAAACATTCGCGTCCTTGGGATTGAGCGAATAAAGCTCGCCGCGATCCTGGAACATGAAGCCCAGATGATCGGCGACGAGGCCCGATCCCATGCCGCGATAATTCGACTGGATCAGCGACACCATCATCCCGTCCTTGTCGGCCGTGGTGAGATAGATCGTGTCGCCGCCATGCAGGCGCGGATCGCCGGGGCCGAAATCCGGGTTGGCCTTTGTGAGATCGATCAGCTTGCGGCGCTCGTCGGCATAGGCATCGGACAGAAGCCCCTTCATCGGGATCTTCACGAAAGCCGGATCGGCATACCATTTCGCGAGATCTTCGTAAGCGAGCCGCTTGGCTTCCAGCATGGCGGTGAGCGTATCGGCCGACCCCGCGCCCATCTTCTTGAGATCGAAGCCTTTGAGAATCTGCAGCATCTGCAACGCGGCCGCGCCCTGGCCGTTCGGCGGCAGTTCATAAACGTCATAGCCGCGATAATTCACCGTCAGCGGCATCACCCATTCGCCGTGATGGGCCGCGAAATCGGCATAGCGCAGATCGCCGCCGATGCGCTTGAAATAGGCGTCGATGGTGTGCGCGATCTCGCCTTTGTAATAGACGTCGCGACCGCCCTTGGCGAGCAACGTCAGTGTGTGCGCGAGATCGGGATTGCGGAAGATCTCGCCTTCGGCCGGCGTGCGGCCATTGATCAGATAGGTCGCGCGCGCATTGTCGAACTCCTCGATCATCGCCTTGTTCTTCTCGAACGCGGCCATGTTGCCTTTCAGATAAAGCGCGATGAGCTGCGTGACGGGAAAGCCGTTCTGCGCGTAGCCGATGGCGGGCGCGAGGTCTTCTGCCATGGGCAGCTTGCCGAATTTCTGGTGCAGCGCGAACCATGCATCGACAGCGCCCGGCACGGTGATCGGCAACGAGCCCATGGGCGGGATATGGGGTGTGGGGGTCTTGCCCGCCTTCGTCCAAGCGGCTTGAACCTCCACCTGCATCTTCGCGAGATCGCGCCCCATCGCGGCGCGGCCCGACCCGTTATAGCCGTAAAGCTTTTTCGTTTTGGGATCCCACACGATAGCGAACAGGTCGCCGCCGATACCGTTCAGCACCGGCTGCATCAGCCCGATCGCGGCATTGGCAGCGATGGCGGCATCGACCGCGCTGCCGCCTTTCTTGAGCACATCGATCGCGATCTGGGAGGCGAGGGGCTGTTCGGTTGCGGCCATGCCGTGCTGCGCGAGCACGGGCGAGCGGGTCGCCCAGGGCGCGCCGGAATAGCGGTCGCCGCGGCTCAATTGTCCGTAGGCCGACATCGATGTGAAACCCATCGCCATAGCGATCGTCACTCCTGCAATTGCGCGTCGCGTGTGGGTCATTGTGCCGGCGTCCGGCGGAAGAACGAGCCGCGGCCCCGCAAATAATCCGCGCTGAAAGTGGCCTTTTCCATCCGCTCAATCCCCTGAATGCGACGAGCGGACTATAGGAAGGGAACGCGCCGGGGTGCAAACCCCGGATCGGGCGGATTTATTGCGCGGTGGGAGGGTAAGCCGTAATCTCGCACCATGGCTTTTCCAGACCGGTTGCGACTTCCGCTGACATTTGATTCGGTGCAACTGCGGCAAGACCTCGACAAGCTCTCGTCGGTCGCGTGGATTTCGCATTTCATAAGGCAAAACTACGAGGGCAATTGGAGCGTCATTCCCTTGCGCAGCGTGGCGGGCGCCAGTCATCGTCGAAGGACAATCTATTCCGACCCGACCGCCACGGCGTTCGAAGACACGCCGATGCTCGACGCCTGCGTGTATTTTCGCGAAGTGCTCGATGCTTTCGGTTGCGAATTCCGCTGCGTGCGCCTGATGCGGCTTACGCCCGGTTCGATCATCAAGGAGCATGACGATCTCGACCTGGCGGCCGAATCCGGCGTCGCGCGCATCCACATCCCGATCACGACCAACGCGAGCGTCGAATTCGAATTGAACCGCATGCGCGTCGTCATGGAGCCCGGCAGCGCATGGTATTTGCGGCTGTCCGATCCGCATCGCGTCGCCAACAGGGGGAGGACGGATCGCGTTCACATGGTTGCGGATGCGGTGGTCAACGACAGGTTGACGGACATGCTGCATCGTGCCGCCTCGGAAGCGGCGCCTGCGTAAGCCGCCATGTCGCTTCAATTCGGCGCCTTCCCCGAACGTCGCAATTCTTCCGCCTGTTCTTCATTCACCTTGCTCGCGTTCCACGAGCCGTCTGCGAGATGCTCGATGAAAATATAGTCGTCATCGGTGAAAACGCCGAGATCGACATGGCGGTCCGGCAGCATCACGAATGTGTGCCGCCCGACATAGGCGACAACCTGGCTGTTGCGTTCGAGCGCTGCGGCGGCCCAGCTTTTCAGTTGCGAATAATACGGTTCCTGCCGCCACGCATCGGGATAGTCAGGATCGGCATTGACGTTCAGCCTGCGTCCATCGAGATCGTAGGTGATGATGAGATGAGCGGTTTCGGGCCGCCATTCCTCGCCGAGCGTTCCGTCCAGCAGCCAGCCGCAATGATAGTTGCGACATTCGTCGACCCGTGTCGCGTGGACGCCGCAGCCCGTGCCCACGACGCAGTGTTGGCACAGAACGCCCATCGGCTTGCCGAGCGTGGCCGCCTCGAGGACGCGACAGCACAGCGTGCAGCCGCCGCAACCGCGGGCGAGCGTAATGGGGCCTCGGGGTGTTTGAACGACCGCGCCGCCGGGCATGTCTAGGCGCCGGAGGAATGTCGCCCGCGCATCTCGCGCCGAAGCTGGACATACCCGTTTGCCGATCGCTCGACTTCGGCGAAGCCGCAATACCGGCACAGCTTGAGCGATGGCTCGTTGTTCACCAGAACTTCCACCCTCGCGGCCTTTCCGGCGGCGGCCCACTCGTCGGACACCATTTCGATGAACGCCGTGCCAAGGCCCTTCATCTGCCGCTCGGGAAGAAGAGCAAAATCGACATAATAGACCGTATCGCCTTCGTCTTCTTCGATCAGCCTTCCGATCGGTTCGCCATCGCATTCGATAATCGAATAGGCGGCGTTTGGAAACATAGCATGGTGGGTCGCATCGGCCGAGCGGTGCTGGAACGAGATGAGCTTCGCGACCGCATCTTCCGGCAATCCGGCCTTGCAAAGCGCTCGTCCGGCATGGCTTGCGAACAGCGAGAGGAGGAACGGCGCATCCCCGGCGCGCTCGCGGCGCAGCGTCACCGATCCGTGTTTCGTGTCGTAACGTCGGGACTCTTCCATCATCGATTTCTTTGAGGCAATCTCCGCACAGTGCGCGCGCAACATGAGGCGAAGTCATGGACGAACTTCTGGAACATCACCATTTCCAGCCCCTCGTGGGCAAGACCGTTCAATTCAAGGGCACGTCTTATGCGATGCCGCTCAGCAAAGTCATTGTCGGCGAAAAATTCATCGCGTCGGCCAAGCGCGAACCTTTCATTCTGATCTTCCGCGCGCCCAAGACGGGCGAATACATGCCCGAGGGCTTTTACGAATGCGCCTTCGAAGATGGCCCAACCTACCAGATTTACGTCGCGCCCACGCACACGCCCGAGCCGGAATGGCAGGACTACCAGGCTATATTCAACTGAGGCTCAAAACCGAAGCTTGCGTCAGTTCTGCGACGGGAAGATTCCCTGCAGCGCGATGCACATGTTGAGCGTCAGATACGGCATCATGTTGTTGTGCGGCTGGCTGCCGCCGGTAAGCCCCACGGATTGCTGCGCCAACGTGCCGTTCGGTGCGGCGTTGCTGTAGATGTTGACGGCGAAAGATCCGCCCGTGCTGGTAGCACCGCTGGATTTTCCGAGCACCGTATTGGTGGCAGGCGTGCTGATCGTGCCGGCCGCATTGTTGCCGTTAAGCGGATGGTTGTGGGTCGGCATCTCCGGCACGGTCAAGGTGTGGTTCTGTTCGCCGCCCAACTCGCCCAAGTTGAAGCCGCCGCCCACGCTGATCGGGACGCGGCCCTGCAAATTCGGCAGCCCGAAATTGACCCGTCCGTCGCCGCCGTAAGTCGTGCCGAGGAGCGAGAACAGCGCCTGATTCTGATTGATGGGCAGAAGCTGGCCGTTGCACTGCGCCCAGCCCTTGGGCGCAAAGCCGAACGAGAAGATTTCGATCTGGGCAAGAAAAGGTGTCGACATGGTCGGTTTCCTGTTTCAGGTGCGTGGCGGGAAGACGCCCTGCATCGCGATGCAGAAGTTCACCGTCAAATAGGGTTGCATGTTGTTGTGCGGCTGGCTGCCGCCCGTGGCAGTGAGAGCAAGCGGCGAGAATCCCGTGTTGACGGCGTTCGTCGTCAGATAATTGGCGTTGTTGCTGGCCGTCTTGGCACCGGCGAACGCATGCGCCAGCTGCGTGTTCGACGACGAGAGTGTGGTGCCCGTATTCGTCGTGGCCACGAAGGCATGAGGGTGCATCGCCATTTCGGTGGTGAGCACCGTGACGTTCGCACTGCCCCCTATCTCGCCGATGCTATAGAGGCTGAGACCCGGTCCCTGGCCGGCATTGACCGTTGCAAGACCCTGCAGGTTGGGCAGTCCGAAAGTCGATTTCCCGTCGCCGCCGTAATTCGTGCCCAGCAGCGAAAACAGGGCGGTGTTCTGCGAGATCGGCAGGAGTTGGCCCTCGCATTTCGCCCAGCCTTTCGGCGCAAAATTGAACGCGAACATCGTGATTTCGGCGACGAAGGGTTGAGACATGGCTCTATCCGTTTGGCTGGGGTCCGCCTCTGCGGACCAAGTTGGGTTCGCCTCAGTTCTGCGACGGGAAGACGCCGAACAGCGAGATGATGTAGGTGATTGCCATGACCGGCTGGATATTCTCGTGCGGCTGGCTTCCGCCGGCGTTTCCGATCGACGAAGCGGGCAACGTCACCTGGGCCGGCGTGCCCGAATTGTACGGAGCATACGGGTTCGGAATATCGGTGCCGATGGACACCTGCGCGTCCGCCATAACGATGTTCGTGGCAGGCGTATTCGAATTGCCCGGTCCGCCGCTGCGCGTCGTAACCAGATGGGTATGCTGCGGAATCTGGTTTGTGGTCAGCGTCACAGTCTCCGAGCCGCCGTTCTGGGCAAGCGAGAACCCGCCGCCCATGTGCATTGCCACGCGGCTCCTGAGGTCGGGGAGCGCAAAAGTGCTTTGCCCGTCGCCGCCATAGGTCGTGCCGATCAGGTTGAACAGCACATCGTAATTCGAGATCGGAACAATCTGGCCGGAACAGATCATCCACCCGGCCGGCGCGAAATTGCCTCCGAACATGAGGATTTGACCGACATATGGTTGGGACATTGGAACCCCCCGCTCATTACAAAGCTTGCTTAACATCGGTTTATACAACTGGCAATGGAAAAATATACTGCGCTGCAACCAAATTGTTCTTGGAGAATTTGCGCCTGGAATTCCGACATTTTGCCGTTGGCAACAACCTAAACGAGCGGCGCGGCTGTCACTCTGGATAACGTAAGCTAACCGGCGCCGATTGTCATTTTCGTGACGGCGCGCAAGTCTGTCTTTTGGCAAGACTTCGACGATAGCCGGATATCGCTGCAGATATTTGGATAAGTGCCGGGGCAATTTCCGTCACGGCAAGTAATCGCGATTGTAGAAGTGGGGCTCGGCTGCTACCTTGGGTGGAGTGTGGGAAGTCCGTGCGTATATCGAGACGGCCGATGCGGGCCGCGTAGCGCGTCTTCCCGTTACTGTCGCGTTGTAACAGCAGGGGACATTCGTGCATGTCAAACGATCAGAACCGTGGCGCGCCGATCTTGAATCTTGACGATATCGGCGGCGTCCAATCGACCTCAATGCTCAAACCAGAGGTCATCTCGGATCCGGGCCTGTCGGCTTTGGGATCGAGAGATCCACAGTCGATGGAGGTGCCTCTGGGCGCCGCAAGTTCCCTCCATGCGCTTGACAATGCACTGGCCAATTCCGCTTCGGCGATTCCGGACGCCGCGATTTTTCAACAGCATGCGATCGACTCCGTAGACTCGTCCGAACCTGCGAGCGCGCCGGCCGCACCGCACGCCGCGCTCAGCGAAGCGGCATCGATCCATACGGACAATTTCGCATTCGCGAGCGTCTCCGGCAGCGACGCCGTGAACCTGAACGATTCGTTCGCGTCGCAGGATGTCGTTCACAGCCAATTCGGCGCGATGGCGCCCGATTATTCCGCAGCGACGGCCAGCGATCTTCATTTGTCCGATCATCTGCTCGGAGCGCATCTCGGCAATGGCTTGGCCGCGCAGAACACTGAAGTTCATGGCGGTTCCCAAACCGATGGCGGAGGCAGCGGCGGCGGCGACCCTGACGGCCAGCTCTGGTACGGTGGCGAAGGCGACATCAGCGGGACGTCGAGCGGCTCATCGGACGACCAGATCGGCCATATCGACAGCGACGGCAACGGACGCGACGTGTCCGATGTCGATAGCGGCACCGCCGCGTTCCAGGCGGTCGGGATCGACAGCGCCGCCGGACTCTATTTCGCCTACGACAG
The DNA here is from genome assembly GCA_003139615.1 of Alphaproteobacteria bacterium. Classification (GTDB taxonomy): domain Bacteria; phylum Pseudomonadota; class Alphaproteobacteria; order Micropepsales; family Micropepsaceae; genus Rhizomicrobium. The sequence goes on along the minus strand of PLJH01000104.1, from coordinate 5,586 downwards.
CGATACCACACTGCGCGACGGCCACATCACAAACGATACGCAATCGGGCCAGGGCAGCCAGATTCAGTCAATCGCGATGGTCTACGGCAGCGGCGGGAGCGCCGACGAGGTCGAGTCCCTTGCGGTCGATCCGATCGACCATATCGTGTTCATGGGCCTGTTCGACCAGGACGACCAAAACACCGGAATCATCGAGGTCACGTACAATCCGACGACCGGCGCGATGGTGTCTCCCTACAACGCCTCCACGGGCACGATCAGCAATTTCGACCGTATGTTGTTCGACGACAATTCGAGCGGCGATGTCGGCACCAGCTCCGTTGCGTACACCAACGCCACCGCGATGTATTTCGATACCTCGACAGACAAGCTTTATTATATCGACCAGACCAACGGCTATTCGTCCAACGGCGGCTCCGGCCTTGACTGGCACTCGACAAACGGGATTTACGAAGTCGGCATTTCCGGCTCCGTCGGCACGAGCAACGCGCCGACGCCGACCCAGCTTTCGTCGAGCTCCCAGTTCGCGGCCGGCGCCGCAAACAACTACATTTCCGGCTTCGCGGTCGACGACGCCAAAAGCATGATCTATTTCACCGTAAGCGACGCTGCGACCAGTACGAGCACGCTGTGGTATATGCCGATCACCGGCGGCTCGGCCACGCAGATGACCCTGCCGGGGGGCATTTCGATCGGCTTCGCGGCGTATTTCTTCGACGGCAGCAACCCCGTGGCGCTCGATGCCAACGGCCAGAATCTTTATATCTCGGACGGCACCGACTCGCACATCGTCCAGCTCTCGCTGAACAGCGCCGGTACGGGCTTCAATGCCACCGGCAACAACAACGATTTCATGACGCTGGACAGCAGCAACAGCAACACCTACGCCACCGCGCTCTATTTCGACAATGCGCCGACGCTGAGCGGCGTCCACACCGACGGCACGGCGACCGAAGCCGTCCAGGGCGGCAGCGCGCTTACGCTGCTCTCGCCGCCCAATACCATTGCCATCTCCGATCCCAGCAGCACCGAGCTCGGCTTCGCCACCGTCACAATCTCCAATGCGCAAGCCGGCGACGTCCTGGCCGCGACGAATACGGCGGGCACCAGCATCAACGCCAGCTACAACGCTACGACCCATACACTGACATTGTCGGGGGAGGACACCTACGCCCATTACGAGCAGGTGCTGGACTCGGTGACCTATCAGGACACCGGCACCGACAATAGCTCCGGCAGCCACCCGACACGCACCATCGATTGGATGGTCAGCGACGGCACCACCTTCGCCGATCCCACGACCTCCGATCCCAACGAGGCGACAACGACGATCACGATCGATCGCGCGCCGACCGTGGTAACGGAAAGCGTCTCGGCGCTGGAAAGCGGGTCGGCAACGGGAACGTCGGGCACCGGGGGTACGGGCGGCCTTGACGGCGACAGCGATCTCGACGGCGACACCCTGACAATCACGGCCGTCGCAGGCTCGGCCGGAAATGTGGGCGCGGCGGTTGCGGGCACGTATGGCAGCCTGACGCTGAACGCGAATGGCAGCTACACCTACAACGCCAGCAACACCTCCGCGATCAACAGCGCAGCCACCGGCTCGCATCCCGTCGATTCGTTCACTTACACCGTGTCCGACGGCCATGGAGGAACCACGACACAAACCATCAACATCATGATCGATCGTTCGCCGACCGTGCAGACCCAATCGGAAACCGTTGTGGAATTCGGCACCTCGACCGGGACTGCCGGCACCGCCGGCACCGGTGCGCTCGATGGCGACAGCGATCCGGACGGGGACAGCCTGACGATCACGGCGGTCAAGAACGCGTCCGACGTTTCCGGCGTGCTCGGCAGCTCGCTCGACGGCACTTATGGCATACTGGTGTTGAATGCGAACGGGAGTTACAGCTACACGGCAGAAAATGCTTCCGCCATCAATTCCGCCGCGACCGGTTCCCACCCCGTCGACAGCTTCTCCGTTACGGTCGGCGACGGAAACGGCGGGACGACAACTGAGACGCTCAACTTCACAATCGACCGCCTGCCGACCGTCGGCGCTAGCGGAACAGCAACCTTCGACGGCGGTGGTTCGGCCGTGACATTGGATTCAGGCGCGACCGCGGCGGATGCGGACGGCGACAATCTCACCGGCGCCACGGTTACGATCGAAAGCAACTATACGACCGGCGACACGCTCGATTTCTCGACCCAGAACGGCATCAGCGGCTCATGGAATTCCTCGACTCACGTGTTGACCTTGAGCGGCGACGCCAGCGCCGCCAACTATCAGACGGCGCTCGATTCGATTACCTATAGCTTCACGCCGAGCGATGGCGATCCGACGGCCGGCGGCAGCGACACCAGCCGCACGATCTATTGGGTCGTGACGAGCGCCGCAGGCGTCAGTTCAGGCACGGGATCGAGCACGCTCGATGTCGTGCACGTGGCGCCGACTGTGACGTCATCGGGCACCGTCAGCTACACGGCCGGTGGCCCGGCTGCTGTGCTGGATGCGGGTTTGACGCTTGCCGATCCCGACAGCGGCAACAATCTGACCGGCGCGACGATCTACCTGGGCGAAGGCAGCATCACCGGCGACACGCTGAACTTCACCAACCAGAATGGCATCAGCGGTTCTTACAGTAGCGGAACCTTGACGTTGTCCGGTACGGCGACGGTCGCCGAGTATCAGACGGCGCTGGAATCGATCACCTACACGTTCACGCCGACGAGCGGCGATCCCACCGACGGAGGCAGCGACGACATTCGCGCGATCTCGTGGCGGGTGACCGACGGCGTCGCTAGCAGCAACTTCGGAAGCTCGACGCTCGACGTTGCAGCGGATGTGGCGCCGGCGGTGTCTTCGCTTTCGGGTTCGGCGACGTCGGGCGCGGACTTCGCCTCGGGGTACACTGCGACCTTCACGCTCGACGTGAGCAAGGATGTGACGGTCGCCGGCGGCACGACATTGTTGCTGAGCGACGGCGGAACGGCGACTTACACTTCCGGCTCGGGCACGACGACACTGACCTTCACCTATGACGCAACCGACGCACCGCAAGCGCTCACGGTCAGCTCTATCAGTGCGGGCAGCATCGAAGACAGCGCCGGAAAATCGCTACCCATCGCGGGCACGGCAGTCAGCGGATATTCGGATGCGGTGACGGATTCGGCGGCGAATGTGGCGTCGAACTTCGGCAGTCTCGATTCTGCGGTGTCCTATATCTCGTCGATCACGCTGAACGACACCGGCACGCCCAATCTGAACTTGACCGCATCGGAGATCGTCAACGACCAGACCCTGATCAACAAGATCGTTAGTTCCTATAACCTCATCGTCAATGACACTGCGTCCGCGATCGGATCGGACTTTGATTCGCTTGAGACCTACGCGTCCGCCATCTCCGCGGTGATCTTCACCGACAGCGGCGCGCCGACACTCGATCTCACCCAGACGCAGGTCACCAACGACGCATCGTTGCTGGCAAAGGTTCAGGGCCCGTACGATCTGCTTGTCTCTGATGTGACGGGGCAGGCCTACACGTCCTATCAGAACGACTACAACGCTTCGGACACATTGACGGTGAAAACCGACTTCAACACCAACGGGTCGGAATCGATTTACGGTTACGTCAGCGGTCTCACGCTTACGGGCACCTCGGAGGCGGACACGTTCTATCTGCAATCCGCACCTTCAGTGACCGTGACCGGAGGGGCCGGCAACGATATTTTCTTCTTCGGCAAGGGGTTCTCTGCATCGGACCACGTCACAGGCGGCACAGGGAGCAATACGCTCGAGCTCGACGGCAACTATGCCTCGCTGGCCATCAGTTCCAGCATGATGAGTGATATCCAGATTCTGCATCTGGCGACGGGTCACAGCTACGACATCACGCTTGATGCGGGAGTCATCACGACGGGCCAGACTTTGACGGTCGAGGCGGCCGAGCTCGTCTCGGGCAACACGCTGACCTTCAACGCTTCGGCACTGACTGGCGGGAATCTGATCTTCGATACCGACGGAGGCTCATTCAACCTGACGGGCGGCCCCGGCACCAACACGTTCAATGTCGGCGGCGACTTCACGGCGTCGGATGAGATCAATGGCGGAACGGGCACCAGTGCCGTTCATCTGAACGGCAATTACTCGAGCGGCCTGACCTTCAATGCCACCACCATGGTCAATGTCCAGACGCTCGATCTGGCGGCCGGATACTGCTACAACCTGACCTTGAACAACGCCACCGTCGGCAGCGGCACCCTGACGATCAACGCGGCCACCCTCGGCGTAGGCGACAGCCTGACGATCAATGGATCGGCGGTGGACGACGGCAATCTCGTTGTCTATGCCGGCAGCGGCTCGAGCTTCATCGAAGGCGGTCTGGGCGCCGACAAGCTTTATGCGGGCTCGGGAGCCGATACTTTCGCGTATGCGGCGGTCGGAGATTCGACCGGCCCGACCTTCGACACGATCTTCAACTTCAACTCCAGCTCGGACAAGATCGATTTGATCGGCTCGCTGACGGGCGTCACCGCCGTCGATACGGCCGTCACGACCGGAATTCTGGGGCCGACGAATTTCAACACGGTTCTCCAGCACGATATCGGTGCGAGTCAACTGTCGGCAGGCGGCGCAGTGTTGTTCACCCCCAGCTCCGGCGGATACCACGGCGACACGTTCCTCATCATCGACGAGAACGGCGTTGCGGGTTACCAGGCCGGCCAGGATCTCGTCATCGAGCTGTCCCATATCGTGAGCGTCTCGTCGCTGAGCGTCTCGAATTTCGAAACGATCGGCTGAGCGCAATCGAATAGGGAACTGCCCGCAATCGTCGGGCGAAGCACACCTTGCTTCGCCCGATGGCGCTCGGTCGTGAGTTCGCGTTCGCCTGGCGAGGGCGGCGCACTTGCGAGCGCCACAGCAGCGCGGGATAACCGGTCCATGCCGCCCGCGCCGCCGAAACAGCAAACGCCCAACCTGCCGCAGGCTCTCGAACTGGCCAGAGAGCTGCGCCGAAAGCGGCGGTTGCGCGACGCCGAGAAAATTCTGCGCAGGCTTCACCAGCTCGATGCAGCGCATACGGGCGTGCTGCACGAGCTTGGAATGGTCTGCGCGCAATTACGGCGCCCCGCGGAGGCCGAGCCCCTCATCCGTCAGGCATTGGCGCTGGATCCGGGTTCGATCGCGGCGCGCGCCGACCTCGGCTTCGTGCTCGCCGCGCAGAACCGGTTTGCCGAGGCGCAGGAGGAGTTGGAGAAAGTTCTCGCCGCCGATCCGGGGCTGGTGGGCGTTCGCAACAATCTCGGCAATCTGCTTCACGTGCAAGGCCGCAACGAAGAATCTGTCGTGCACTTCGAACGCGCGCTCGCGCTGAAACCTGCGTCCGCGGAAATCCGTGTCAATCTCGCCAATGCGTTGCTGGCGCTCGGACGCCACGAAGCCGCGACTGTGCATCTGGAAGCCGCGCTCGCGGTCGCCCCCGTGACAGCGCGCACGTACTTCATGCTGGCCGGCGCGTTGATCGCGCTGGGCCGCCACGCCGACGCCGAGCCGCATTATCGCAAGGCGATCGAACT
>PLJH01000038.1 GCA_003139615.1 Alphaproteobacteria bacterium | reverse complement strand
CGTATTGCCGGCCGCGTCGTAGGTCTTCTGCGATTGCCGCAGCACCGGATCGGTCGCGATGTTTTCACGGTCCGCGCGCAAAAGGAGAATGAGGTAGAAATTATCGTTTGCAGGTAGAGGCTCGCTCGCGGCCGCATCGGGCGCGAGCGATTTTGCTAAAACCTGAAAGCCCAACCCCATTGGATCGATTCCGCGGATGACGAAGTATCATACTGCAAATGCGCGTTTTCTGCAGAAAATATCGCTGCAGATTTTCGCTGGAAAATATATTAGCCGTCCCCACATTTCCGTCCCCACATTTCCGTGTGATCATCAAAGGGAAGAAGGCGCAAGGCTGGGAATGGATCGCGGGGGAACTTATCGATCCCGAAGCCACCGAGTGACATTCCCCTTTTCAAGACTGGATAGGGTCGTGGACCGACCCGCCGCTCGCCCCAGTCTCCGTCATGGGTGAGTGGCGGCGGGTGGATTGGCGATATGGGCGAAAGTTGGCTGGATAGATAGCAGCGGGTCACGCAACAAATCAGCCAGCAGAGGAGCCTTCGAGTCTAAGCCGACCAAAATTCGCAATCAACATTACAACAAGAACGAGTACGTACGCATACGCTGCGAAATCTATGTCGACTGGAACAACCACGCGTTCGTAAGACATATATTTGGAAGATGCGAAAATTGCTAACGCTACAAGGATCGTGAACTCGAGTATGAGGAGCGCGCGCCCTGCCAAATCAATACGCGTGCGACTAATCCTTGAGGGAGATGGCTGAGCAGCCGACAACCCCAAAAACGCCGCAAACAATACGAGCGCATAGAACGAGGTAAAGTGCGCTGCATAACCTGCGAGTCTCATTACAAGAACGAAAAGTATCTCACCGACAATAGTCATAATGCCAACGCAGGCCGCGAAGAAGAATGCTCGCAAAAAAAGCTCGCGGTAATTTCTTAGTGACACGACGTCCCCCCCGCGCACGAACTTACTGCCTGTCCAGCCACCCCGCCGGCCGCATCGCCTACGCCTTCAGCTACATGGGAGGCCGCCGCCCCCGGAGCAGCAACACCGGACGGGCCGCCCACAAAATGGCCCGTCGCATTGGCTATAGTTTGACCTTCACCGGAAATTGCGCCCGTGACAACCGAACCCAGCCCCCCGCCGACCGCACCGCCCGTTGCGGCGGAGCCCATTCCGCTCGTCAGTGTTTGGCCTGACGAAGCACTACCAGTCAGTATCGCCGCCGCATTGCCGCCAACCTGAGTTGCCGCGCCGAGTGCCCCGCCTGCAGCCGCATTGCCGCTGGTATTTATGGCGGTGTTCACAGCGATCTTTCCCATGACTCCAATACTCCTCGCCGCGCTGACAGCATTCGCAACCTCGCCAATTTTTGCAGCGATTCCGACGCCTAGGGCGCCAGCACCCGCAGAAAGAGCGACTTTCGCGACATCGGCTCCGGCGGCCTTTATTGCGCCTTTAAGATCGCCATGAGAAATAGCGCTGATTGCCTTCGCGTATGCCGCACGACCTTGTGGCGTCGCAAGTTGGAGACCGAGTTCCAATCCTCCGCCTATAAGCGCACCGATGCATTCCGGGCATTTGCCGCTCGGATCGGTCCTATCCGTAGGATCATTTCCGACATAGGTGTAAAGGTCGAGATCGTCCTTGTAGAGAAGCGCGTCATCCTGGATGAACCGTCCGAGCGCCGGCGAATAATACCGCGCCCGATCATAATAGAGCCCTGTTTCAGCGTCGTAATACATGCCGACATAGCGGAACGGGACACCGGTCATATTCGACGGGCTGACCCCGTAAGCGTCGTAGGTGAAAGGCCCCTCGGACGGATTTCCGAGCTGGCTACCGGACGCCGCCGACATGGCGACCACGCTGCCGTGATGGTCGCTTTGAAAATACTCGACCGTGACAGTGCCCGTGCAGTTGGGCGCGGTGGCGCCGGAGCAATTGTCATAAGCAATCGGATCGTTGATGGCGCGTCCCGGCACGAAGCGACGCAGCACGGTGCCGGTCGGACCATATTCTGCGATCTCGTCTTCGCCGTCGTCGAGGAAGTTGGTGACCGTCGATCCCACGGTCTTGGTGACGCGGCGGTCGACGCCGTCATAGACGTAGGTCGCGACCTGAGTGGTGCCGTTCTGCACGAGCATCAACCGGTTTTGCGGATTGTAGGTATAGGTCAAGACGCCGTCGAAGGTCAGATTGCCGTTGCAATCGTAACTCATCGCTTGTGCCGTGCCCTGGCAGTTCGCGCCGCTGTTGGGAGGCGCGGATCCGCCCATCGGCGTGACGCTCGGATATTGGTTGAGCGTGTTCACGGCGGTGTAGGCAGCGGTGCCCGTCGTGCTCGGCGGCCCAAAATCATAGGTGCTGTTCGAATACGTCTCGCTCGCGAGCTGGTGCGCATTTGTGTAGCCCAGCGTATAGCCCGAGTTGTTGGTCGTGGTGACGAAGCCGTCCGTCAGCGTCAGCAGATCGCTGCCCGGCGAATAGCTGTAGGCCATCGAGGCGCCATTACCATAGGCAAGGTTCGTCGGCCGCGAATACGGATCGTAGGTGTAAGTCGCAAGCGTGGCGCTCGTCGAATCCGTCACCACATGCATCCGGTTCAGCGTGTCGAACGAATAGGTGGCGGAGTAGCCGTCGGGCCAGGCGAGCGTCGTGCGGTTGCTGTTGGCGTCCAGCGTATACGTCGTGGCGAGCGCGCCCGTGAGGCCCGGAATGGTCGTTGTCACGATGTACTTGCGTCCGGCCGTGTCGTAAGTCAGCGCATCGATATTGCCCAGCGTGTCGGAGACCTGATCGATACGCCCGCCCAGATCGTAGGCGGTGGTGATCGTGTTCGCGGCCACGGAGCCATAGGCCGGTACGACCTCCGTCAGTTTCCGGTTGAGGACATCGTAGGTATAGCTGAATGTCTGGTTCGCACGGTCGATGCGCGTCAGGATATTCGAGTTCGCGTCGTAGCCGAGCGTTTCCTTGTCGCTCGTGCTGTCGGGATAGGTGGTCGTCAAAAGCCGGTTGAACGCATCATAGGCGTAGGTCGTGACATGGGTCGATCCATCGGCGTCATAAACGGAAAGTTTTTCGCCGTCGCCGCCATTGGCGGTGTAGCCGGTTCCGGTCGCGTAGGTATAGGTCGCGTACGTCATCTGGTTGGGCGTGCCGAGCGCGTGAATCTCCTGCAGCGTATTGCCGGCCGCGTCGTAGGTCTTCTGCGACTGCCGCAGCACCGGATCGGTCACGATGTTTTCGCGGTCCGCGCCGTCATAGGTCGTGGAGGTGACGCGGTTGTCGCCGTCGGTCTCGCTCGCCACTTTGGACGTCGGCGTGTAAGTGGTTTTCTTGTTCATCACCCAGGTGGTGACGGTCGTGCC
>PLJH01000019.1 GCA_003139615.1 Alphaproteobacteria bacterium | reverse complement strand
TGTTGTAGTAGCGGATTTCGACGCCGTCACGGCGAGCACGATCGCGCGCCTGGTTGTTGGCACGTACGTTGAAGCCGATGATCGCGGCGCCGCTGGCCTGCGCGAGGATCACGTCGGATTCGGTGATGCCGCCGACCCCGCTTTGCAGAACCTGTGCGCCCACTTCGTCGGTGCCGAGCTTGGCGAGCGCGCCGTTGATTGCTTCGACGGAACCCTGCACGTCGCCTTTGATGACAAGCGGAAGCAGACGCTTTTCGCCATCCTTCTGGTTCTTCAGGAGTTGATCGAGCGTCGTGCGCGAGCTGTTCGCCTGGCGCAACTCGCGGCGCTTGCGGGCGCGATATTCCGTGACTTCGCGCGCGCGACTTTCAGAGTCGACCACGGTGAATTCGTCGCCGGCTTCCGGCGCGCCGGAGAGTCCCAGCACTTCGACGGGCATGGCGGGGCTTGCCGATTCGATTGTTTCACCGCGATCGTTGACGAGCACGCGCACGCGGCCGAACTCCGAACCCGCGACCAAAATATCGCCCACCCTGAGCGTGCCGCGTTGCACGAGAACCGTGGCCACGGGCCCGCGGCCTTTGTCGAGCTTGGCTTCGATGACGGCGCCTTCGGCCGAACGGTCGGCATTGGCCTTGAGATCGAGCACTTCCGCCTGCAGCAGGATCGCTTCTTCGAGCTTTTCGAGATTGGTACCTTTGGTGGCCGACACTTCGATGGCAAGCGTTTCGCCGCCCAGATCTTCGACCTGGATTTCGTACTGCAACAATTCCGTCTTGACGCGCATCGGATTGGCGTCGGCTTTGTCGATCTTGTTGATCGCGACGATGATCGGAACGCCTGCCGCTTTGGCGTGGCTGATCGCTTCGACGGTCTGCGGCATCACGCCGTCATCCGCCGCCACCACCAGCACAACAATATCGGTGACCTTCGCACCGCGCGCGCGCATCGCGGTGAACGCGGCATGGCCGGGCGTGTCGAGGAAGGTGATCTTCTGGCCGGTCTTCAACTGCACCTGATAGGCGCCGATATGCTGCGTGATGCCGCCGGCCTCGCCGGACACAACATCGGTCTTGCGCAACGCATCGAGCAGCGAGGTCTTGCCGTGGTCGACATGGCCCATCACCGTCACGACGGGTGGACGCGCCTGCAGATTGCCTGCCTCGTCTTCGCTGCCCTTCAAGCCTTCGAGCACGTCGGATTCAGCCACGCGCTTGACGGTGTGGCCGTATTCGGTCGCGACAAGCTCGGCCGTGTCGGCGTCGATCACATCGTTGATCTGCACCATCATGCCGTTTTTCATCAGCACCTTGATGACATCGACGGCGCGGCGCGCCATGCGGTTGGCGAGTTCGGAGACGGTGATCGTTTCCGGAAGCGTGATGTCGCGCGGACCTGCCGGTGCCGGCGCCTGCTGCTGGCCGCCGCGATTGACGCGTTGGAGATGACGGCGATAGGCGGCGACGGAGCGCGTGCGCTCGTCATCGTCGGACAAGGCTTTAGTGACGGTGAGCTTGCCTCTGCGGCGCGCATCGGGCGCCTTGCGCACGACGGGCGCCTTGGGGACGGGCTTTCCGGCCTTCTTCGCGGCGTTGGCTTCCTCGTCTTCCTCGATCTGAGGACGGCGCTTCACTGTTTCGAGGACGATCTCTGCCTTTTTGACCGGCGCCTCTTCCTTCTTTTCGAGGCGACGGGCGGCTTCTTCCTCGGCATGCCGACGCGCGAGTTCGTCGGCAGTCTTGCGCGCATCTTCTTCGGCCTTGCGCTTTTCAGCGGCGGCACGTTCGCGCGCAAGCCGCGCTTCATCGGTCGCGTGGCGCTTGGCGTCTTCGTCGGCGCGTTTGCGCGCTCCGTCTTCGGCGACACGGGCGTCTGCCAACGCGCGGCTGCGGGCGTCTTTTTCCTCATCGGTCAATTGCCGCAGCACGACACCGGCGCGTGCGTGCGCGTCGCGAGAAGGCGAAGGCGTCGGCGCAGCAACGGGTGCCGCTGTTTTGGACTCGACAGGCTTCGCTTTTTCAGGTGCAGACGGCGCAGCCCCGGGGCCACCCACGCGCACGCGTTTCTTCTCGACCACAACCGCCTTGGTGCGGCCATGGCTGAAGCTCTGTTTGACGGTGGAAGTTTCCGTCTTTTTCAGCGACAGGGTCTTTCCCGCGCCCCGCGCGGAGCTGTCGTTCGTCTCGCTCATTCTTGTCCTTCGTCCGGAGCAGGGGTCGAACCTGCTTCTGTCAGGGGCCGCTTTTTGGGCCGAAAACCTTCAAGCCGTCCCGCCTGAAAAACCAGCCTTTCCGCCAGCTTCCCCGGTTTGAGGGCTGCATGTATCACATTCTCCCGGCCGAGGGCCAAACTCAATTCGGCGCTTGTGAGCACATCCACCAGCACCGGTTTGAGGCCCCGCGCGGCCGCGGTTCCCGCAAGTTTTCGTCGCCCATCGGCCGCACCATCGGAAGCCTCCACCAGAACCGCCGGGGGAGGATGGCCGTCCAGCGCGCGGGCGACATTGTCGAAACCGAGCGCGATGGCACCCGACCGCCTTGCCATGCCCAGATCTCCGGACATCCGCGCGACAAGCTGGGCTTCCGTGCGATCGACGAGATCCGGCTCGGCCGTGACTTGCGCCTTCGCCGCACGTCCGAAAAGTTTCTTCGCGATCGCGCGCCCCAGGATTTCGTGAGAGGCCGAGACCCAGATACCGCGACCCGGCAGGACCGCCGCCACGTCCGGCACGATGCGGCCTTCGGGATCGGCGACAAACCGGATCAGCTGCGATTCCGCCAGAGCTTCGCCTGTGACGATGCAACGCCGCTCGCGCAACGTGTCGTCGTCTTCGGAATCGAAACTCGCAGCAATCGTCACGCGGCGCCTTCCTCCTCGGCAACCGCCTCGCCGTCTTCGACGGGCGCTTCTTCTTCAGGCGTCGCTTCGATCCAGCCGATTTTGACGCGCGACGCCATGATGATCTTGTTGGCATCTGCCGGAGTGAGGTTGAAGCTTTCGAGCGCCCCTGTGATGCGCACGCGTTCTTTCTCCTTGGTCACTTCGTAATAACCGAGAAGATCGTCCGTCGCGCTGCCCGCGAGATCATCGAGCGTCTTGATGCCCGCTTCGCCGAGCGCGACGAGCATCGAGGACGTCACACCCTCAACTTCCGCGACGTCATCGGTGACACCCAGTTCGCGGCGCTTGTCGTCCAGCTCTTTGTTGCGCGCTTCGAGATATTCCTGCGCGCGGCTTTGAAGCTCCTGCGCCGTCTCCTCGTCGAAGCCTTCGACATCGGCGAGATCGTTGAGGGCTACGAACGCAACATCTTCGACATTCGCGAAGCCTTCGGAGGCAAGCAGCTGGGCGACGGTTTCGTCGACGTCAAGCGCCTCCATGAACAGAGCGGTGCGTTCGGCAAATTCCTTTTGCCGGCGCTCGGACTCTTCCTGTTCGGTCAGAATATCGATCTGCCAGCCGGTCAGTTGCGAGGCGAGACGCACATTCTGGCCACGGCGGCCGATGGCGAGCGAGAGCTGCTCGTCGGGCACGACCACTTCGACGCGATGGGTGTCTTCGTCGAGCACCACTTTGGTCACTTCGGCAGGCGCCAACGCGTTGACGATGAACGTCGCGTGATCGCCCGACCACGGAATGATGTCGATGCGCTCGCCCTGCAATTCCTGCACGACCGCCTGCACGCGCACGCCGCGCATGCCGACGCAGGCGCCGACGGGATCGATGGAGGAATCCTTGGAGATCACAGCGATCTTGGCGCGCGAGCCCGGATCGCGCGCGACCGCGCGGATTTCGATAATGCCGTCATAGATTTCAGGCACTTCCTGCGCGAACAACCGAACCATGAATTGCGGGTGGCTGCGCGAGAGGAAAATCTGGGGCCCGCGCGTTTCGCGGCGCACGTCATAGATATAGGCACGGATACGATCGCCCGTGCGGAAATTTTCCCGCGGAATCATTTCGTCGCGGCGCACCACACCTTCGGCGCGACCCAGATCGACGACGACGGAGCCGAACTCCACCCGCTTGACGATGCCGTGTATGATCTCGCCGATGCGATCCTTGAATTCTTCGTACTGACGCTCGCGTTCCGCGTCGCGCACCTTCTGCACGATCACCTGCTTGGCGGCCTGGGCGGCGATACGCGAGAAATCGACCGGCGGGAGCGTCTCGGCGATGATGTCGCCAACCTGCGCGGCCGGATTGCGCGCGCGCGCATCTTCCAGCGAAATCTCGATCTTGTCGTTGTCGACCAGCTCGACCACGTGCAGATAGCGGGACACATGGGTTTCGCCGGTCTTGGGATCGATCTCGACCCGGATCTCGTTCTCGCTGCCGTAGCGCGCCTTCGCCGCGCGCTGCATCGCCTCTTCCATCGCGTGCAGCACGACGGATTTGTCGATCGACTTGTCGCGTGCGACCGCATCGGCGATCTGCAAGAGTTCGGTTCTGTTCGCGGCAATAGCTGCCATGTCACTTCTCTCCTATTGCGCGGGCTTACGCGCCTTCAAATCTTCCTGGATAAGCTTGTCGGTCAGTACGAGTTTCGCTTCGGCGATTCCGGTGAACGGGAATTTCAGACGCGTGCCGTCCACATCGAATGCCACGTCATTGCCATCAAGGCCCAAGAGCGTGCCCTTGAAGCGCTTGCGGCCACTGGCGTCGGGGGCGGTCAGTTCGAGCTTCGCCTCGTGGCCGGCCCAGCGCGCGAAATCGGTGATGCGGGTCAGCGGGCGATCAATGCCGGGCGAAGACACTTCCAAATCGTAGTCGCCTTCGATCGGATCTTCGCGATCGAGGAATTCCGACAGCGCGCGTGACAGCCGCGCGCAATCCTCGACATTCATCTGCCCATCTTCGCGTTCGGCCATAATCTGCAAGGTCTTGCGCTCGCCCCCCATCAGCCGGAGGCGCACAAGCCTGTAGCCTGCGGCCTCCACGGCCGGGGCGATGATCGGCTCCAAATGCGACATTGCCGTGAGAATGGCGGTATTTCCCTGTTTTCCGCCCTTTTTCAGGGCGGCCAAAAGCCAAAACCGGTCCCGCGCGGCGGTCTTGCGACCGCCACACAACAGAATTCTGTTGTCTGGGATGGGCGGGCTTTTACGCTTCCCGGGCCTCAAAGGCAAGTGTGGTCAGATGTCTGAACGGCCGGACAAACGACCGCCTATCTGCGCAGAAAAGAAAAATATGCCGGCGGCCCGTGCAGTGCCTTTGTTTCGTAGCGCGTCTGCGGCCAGTCGGGCGGACGCGCTTTCCAATCCTGTGTACGCGTCGCGGTCCATTCGAACGCGGGATACGCGGTGATGCGTTCGAGCGTCCATGCTGCGTAGTCGGCATCGTCGCTCGCAAAGCGCAGTTCCGCGCCCGGCTTCATCACGCGCGCGAGAACATCGAGCGTGTTCATTTGAATGAAGCGGCGCTTGTGGTGGCGGGATTTCGGCCACGGATCTGGAAACAGAATGAACGCGCGGCCGAGACACGCATCGGGAAGTGCCTCGAGAATCTCGCGCGCATCGTTGTCGTAGATTCGGATGTTACTTTCTCTCCTCCCTGCGGGAGAGAGGAGAAGTTTAGATAGAAGTTTCGCGATTCCCGAGATGTAAGGCTCGGCGCCGATGATGCCGACGGTTGGATGATGCTCAGCCTGCCACAGCAGATGTTCGCCGGCACCAAAGCCGACTTCGAGCCAAACGTCTGAGATTGTCCCAGAAGAGAAATAGTTTCTCGGGTCGGCACCCGGCTGCAGAGCTAACCGCAACTTCGGCAGCAGCGTTTCGAGCAGTTGCGTTTGATGCGCCGAGAGTTTCGGACCCTTGCGGCGACCATAGAGCAGACGGCGCCGGCGCGCTTCCGCCGGCGCATCTTGCGGCTCGTTCTTCACATCAGAACGCGGGGGCACATCAGAACGCGCGGGCGAGCTCGGGCGCGAGCTTGTCGGTCTTCTCCCAGGAGAACCCGCCATCCGCATCCGGCGCGCGGCCGAAATGGCCATAGGCCGCAGTGCGCGCATAGATCGGGCGATTGAGGCCCAGATGTTCGCGAATGCCGCGCGGCTTGAGGCTCATTAGTTCGGGCAGGATCGCTTCGAGCTTCGCCTGGTCGACATGACCCGTGCCGTGCAGATCGACATAGAGCGACAAGGGCTCCGAGACGCCGATCGCATAGGCGATCTGGATCGTGCAGCGTTCGGCGAGACCGGCCGCCACAACGTTCTTCGCGAGGAAGCGCGCGGCATAGGCGGCCGAGCGATCAACCTTGGTCGGGTCCTTGCCGGAGAATGCGCCGCCGCCGTGAGGCGCCGCACCACCGTAAGTATCCACAATGATCTTGCGGCCTGTAAGACCGCAATCGCCGTCCGGGCCGCCGATCACGAAGGAACCCGTTGGGTTCACATGCCACACCGTCTTGGGCGTGATCCATTCCCCCGGCAACGCCTGGCGGACATAAGGCTCGACAACCGCACGCACATCTTTGGACGTCATGTCCGCGTCGAGATGCTGGGTCGAAACCACAATCTGCGTCGCTTCGACGGGCTGCCCGTTCACATAGTGAAGCGTGACCTGACTCTTCGCATCGGGTCCGAGCTTCGGTTCCTTGCCGGAGTGACGCGCCGCGGCCATCAGATGAAGAATCTTATGACTGTAGAGAAGCGGCGCCGGCATGAGTTCCGGCGTTTCGCGGCAGGCATAGCCGAACATGATGCCCTGATCGCCCGCGCCTTCGTCTTTATTGCCCGAGGCGTCGACGCCCGCTGCGATATCGGTCGATTGCGCGTGCAGCAGCACTTCGACATTCGCCGTCTTCCAGTGAAAGCCGTCCTGCTCGTAGCCGATGTCCTTGATCGCCGCGCGTGCGCGCTCGATCACCATGTCCGGCGTGATGGATTTGGGTCCGCGGGTTTCGCCCGCAATAACCACGCGATTGGTGGTGGCGAGCGTCTCGCAGGCGACCCGGATATCCGTGGGCGAGAAACCCTGCGCCAGAGCCTCGCGAAAGTAGAGATCGACGATCTCATCTGAAATGCGGTCGCAGACTTTATCAGGGTGTCCTTCCGACACGCTTTCACTGGTGAAGAGATAGCTCGATCCCGCCATTCCAATACCCCGGCTGTTTTCCGGCGCGACTCCTCGCAAGGAACGCGCTTGGGGTCAACTCCGGCGGCAAAAATCGCGAAAAAGACAGTGGGTACGGGAGGTTCCGCGACGCGCCGAGCATCGGATGTCGGATTCAGGCTAGCCGCCCGCCACATCGGCAGGTGGCGCCGCAGGTAGCGGCGGGCGCAGACGCAGCCGTTTGATACGCCGAGGGTCGGCTTCGAGGATTTCGAATTCGAGGCCGGAGGGATGGGGGATAATTTCACCCCGTAACGGCAGACGCCCGACCAGGGACACGACAAGGCCTCCCAGCGTATCGATCTCCTCATCGCCATCTTTGGGTGCGAGATCGATTCCCGTTTGCGTCTTGAAATCCTCAAGGTCGAGTCTGGCGTCTGCTTCGTAGCCTCCCCCGGGGAGAGCGCGCAGGCGCGGCGAATCGTCGACATCGTGTTCGTCGTCGATATCGCCCACAATCTCCTCGATGAGGTCTTCGATCGAGACGAGTCCGTCGGTGCCGCCATATTCGTCGATCACCAGCGCAAGATGCATGTGACTGGTCTGCATCTTCACCAGGAGATCGCGCGCCGGCATGGACGGCGGCACGAACAGAATTTCGCGTTTGATCTGCGCGGCAGTGACATTCGGCCAGCGCACGGTACCGTCGGCCTCGAACTGCAATTGGGCCAGCGCATCCTTGATATGCACCAGTCCCGTCGGATCGTCCAAGGTTTCGCGATAGACGGGCAGGCGCGAATGTTGCGCTTCGCGGTAATCCGCCACCAGCTCGCGCAGCTTGGTATTTTCTTCGACCGCGACGATATCGGCGCGGGGCACCATCACGTCGGATATTTTCAGCTCGCCGAATTTGAGCAGGTTGGAGAGCATCACGCGCTCCTGCTGCGACAGCTCGGAGCTCTGGCGCTCGCTTTCCTCGATCACCTCTTCGAGGCTTTCGCGCATCGCATGTGCGCCCTGGCCGCCGCGCAAGGCCTGCGCAAGCCGCTTCAGAAGCGAAATGCTCCTGCTCTCGTCGGCGCCGTTGGAAGCTGCGGATTCGGAATCGGCCATTTTCGTGAGCTTAAGCTGCGCGCGCGACATAGGGATTGGCAATGCCCAGTTCGGCCAGGATCGCGATCTCCAGCTGTTCCATGCTCCGCGCCTCGGTCACGCGTTCATGATCATAGCCCAGAAGATGCAAGACGCCATGGACGACGAGATGCGTCGCGTGCGCGGCGAAAGGCTTCCCAGCCTCCCTGGCCTCGCGGGACGTCACGCCGAACGCGACCGCAATATCGCCCAGATAAGGCCCCTCGGCCGCGAACGACAGCACATTGGTCGGCTTGTTCATGCCTCGAAAATCGAGATTCAGCGATTTCAGCCTCGCATCGTCAGCCAGAAGGATTGTGAAGCTGTTCCGGGCGTTGTCCTTTTTGGAGCTTCGCGCCCACGCCAAGCGCGCGGCACGGCGAAGCTGCGGCAGCAACCCTGCTGTAGCCTTCCGCCATTCCGGCGCTTCGACGACCAGCGCGATTGCCGGTGTCATTTCCGGTCCTCCGCCTGCGCGCCATTATAGGCGCGCACGATGCGCGTGACGAGCGGGTGCCGGACAACATCCTTATCCGTGAAATGCGTGACGGCCACGCCTTCGACATCGTTCAAAATGCGGAGCGCCTCGTTCAGGCCTTCGGCACGGCCGCCCGGAAGATCGCTTTGCGACGGATCCCCCGTCACCACCATGCGGGAATCTTCACCGAGGCGTGTGAGAAACATCTTCATCTGCGCGGCCGAGCAATTCTGCGCCTCGTCGAGAATGACGAAGGCGCGCGCCAGAGTGCGCCCGCGCATGAATGCAAGCGGCGCCACTTCGATCGTGCCTGCTTCCATCAGGCGCACGCATTGCTCGCCCATCACATCGAACAACGCGTCGTAAAGCGGCCGCAGATAGGGATCGATTTTTTCCTTCAGATCGCCGGGTAGAAATCCCAGGCGCTCGCCTGCTTCCAGCGCGGGGCGCGACAGGATCAGCCGCTCGACGCGGCGGTCATAAAGAAGATGCGCGCCGAACGCGGCCGCGAGATAAGTCTTTCCTGTGCCGGCGGGGCCTACGCCGAACACAAGCGGATGCGTCCGCATCAAGTCGAGATACGCGCCTTGCGCCGGCGAACGTACCCTTGCGATGCGCGCAGCAGCCGTCTTGATGGACGGCGCACCGAAATCTCCGGCCGGAAGTTTGGCCGGCTCCTCCAGCGCAAAGCGAATCTCCGCGTCGACTTCCGCGAGACCGGTATTTTCGCCACCTTCGATGCGTGCATAGAGTGCGCGCAGGACAGAAGCGGCTTGTTCGCGCGCTTTTGCAGCGCCTTCGACGGCCACGAGGTTACCCCGCATTGCCACGCGCACGCCGAGCTTTTGCTCGATCTGCACGAG
Organism: Alphaproteobacteria bacterium; assembly: GCA_003139615.1. Taxonomy (GTDB): domain Bacteria; phylum Pseudomonadota; class Alphaproteobacteria; order Micropepsales; family Micropepsaceae; genus Rhizomicrobium. The sequence goes on along the minus strand of PLJH01000019.1, from coordinate 1,000 downwards.
ATTCTTCTGATGCGCGCCGCCCAGCGAGGAGAGCTTCGCATTGTCCGGAAATTCGAGCGTGGTCTGCTCGCGTGCTGCCCGCTTTCCAGTACTTTGGCCGGTGGTCTGTGTCGGTCTCAATGCGCTGCCATTTCGGCGGGCGCGCGCATCGCGTCGCACAACAGCGCGCCTTTCAAGCTGTTGGAGGACGCGGATTCAATATGCACATCGCGAATCTGGCCGATCAGATGCGCCGCGTTCTCGACGTGCACGGGCTGCAGCCAGGGACTGCGTCCCAGCACCTGACCCGGTTTGCGGCCGGGCCGGTCGAACAACACTTTCATCTCGCGACCCACGCAGGCGCGATTGAACTTTATCTGCTGCTCGATGAGCACCGCTTGCAGAATCTGGAGACGCTCCGATTTCACGTCTTCCGGAATCTGCTTGGCAGCGGCCGAGGCGGGCGTTCCGGGCCGCGGGCTGTATTTGAATGAGAATGCAGCTGCGTAATTCACATCGCGCATCAGCGCGAGCGTTGCGTCGAAATCCTGATCGGTTTCGCCCGGAAAACCGACAATGAAATCCGACGACAGCGCGAGATCGGGGCAGACGTTACGAATGCGCACGACCAGATCGAGATATTCGCGGGCCGTATGCTGGCGATTCATCGCAGCCAGGATTCGATCGGAGCCCGACTGCACCGGCAGATGCAGATAGGGCATCAACTTTTCGATCTCGCCATGCGCCTCGATCAGATCATCGTCCAAGTCGCGCGGATGGCTCGTCGTGTAACGCAGGCGTTCGATACCATCGATATCGGCCAGTTCATGCAGCAGCCGCGCGAGACTCCAGCTTTTGCCGTCGGGCACTGGTCCGCGATAGGCATTCACGTTTTGGCCCAGGAGCGTGATCTCGCGCACGCCCTTGTCGGCAAGGCGGCGCGCTTCTTCCACGATTTGCGCAGCAGGGCGCGAGTATTCGTGCCCGCGCGTATAGGGAACGACGCAGAACGTGCAGAACT
>PLJH01000106.1 GCA_003139615.1 Alphaproteobacteria bacterium | reverse complement strand
GTCTGGCCGGCACACGAGATCCCGACCGGAGATCGCAAATCCTGCTGGCGCACCGATGGCGGTTGGGTTTCGCGCGCAGCGATCGATGCCGAGCAAAACCACGCGGTCGTGCTTTACACCGACGACGTCTGCGGCGAGCGCTATTGGCTTCTCAGGCTCAGCAAAGACGCGCGCGGCGTCTGGTACGCGGATGCGCCGGATCCGTTGAAGCGCGAACCGGTTGTTCCGCCGCAGAGCGACTGAGTTCGCGCTGATTTCACGAAATAACCAAACTATGGCTGTCAGGTCACCAGGATCGCGCGGACCTTCTGTCCGGTTTCCAGGCGCTCTGCCCCGCGCACGATCACGCGATCTCCGGGGGAGAGAAGGCCGTGGACTTCCACCAGGGGACCATCCTCTGAGCCGGTTTCCACGGCGACGCGCTGGGCGACGTTCTTGCCGTCTACCTTGAACACATAGGTGTTGTCCTCGCGCAGCACGAGCGCATCGCGCGGCACCGCCAGCACGTCGTGCACCGGCGCGGACGGCACATAGACTTTCGCAGCGTCCCCCACCAATCCGGCGCCTGGCGGCAAGGTGATGCGCACTTCGAGCGAGCGGCTTGCAATATCGCCGACAGGCACGATGGCGCGCACACTGGCGACGACCGGGCGGTTCTCGATATCGACGGTAAGCGCAAGACCCTCATGAATATACCGCGCCGTGTCGATAGGCGTCTGAACGCTTACCTCCAGCGATCCGATATCGACGAGGCGCACGATGTCCTTGCCCGCGGTCGCGTATTCGCCGGGGTTGATCAGGCGCTGCACCACACGGCCGGGAAACGGCGCACGGATACTGCTGTGATCGTATTGGTATTGGCTCTTGCTCATCGCCGCGCGCGCTTGAGCCAGCGCGGCCACATCCATGTCGCGGGTCGAGATCGCCTGGTCGCGGGTGCTGGTGGCGATCGCATTCTGCTGGAACAGGTTTTGAAGCCGTATCGCCTGGCTCTTGTCGTATTTCACCTGGGCCGAGAGGCGAGCGACATTGGCCTTGTCGGAGGCAAGCTGCAAACCCGCGACGCTGTCGTCGATCTTCGCGACGATATCGTTCTGCGCCACGATCGTGCCGACATTCGCCACCCACGAAACGCGGCCTTCAACCTCGGATGCGAGATGGGAGTCGTTGAGCGAAACGACCGTCCCGGGCAGCGCCATCTTGGGCGCCATCTTCATCACTTTCGCAGGCACGACGCCGACCGACAGCGGCGCACCCGGCGCCTGCTGTGCGAACGCGGCGGGCACGAGGGCGATGGCCGCGCAAATTGCGATTGCAAGCGGGATCGAACGCGGGAACTTAGTCATCGTCATGCTGCCAATTTTTCGGGACTGGGCGACGCTTGCCGGAGCGCCTGGGCTTTCTCGCCAAGCCTTAGCATGGCGGGCACTAAAACAAGCGTGAATACGTGACTGACCAGAATGCCGCCCACGATGACGGCGCCAAGACCGCGGTAAATTTCGGCGCCGGGCCCGGGAATCAGTACAAGCGGCAGCATGCCGAACACGGCCGTGAGCGTGCTTGAGAAAATAGGGCGCAGCCGGGTCTCGAGGCTCGAACGCACTGCATCGACGCGGCTCATGCCTTCCGCTTCGGCCTGTCGCGTACGGGCGACGAGCAGGATCGTGTTGTTGACGACAAGACCCAGCACGATGATGAAACCGATCATCGTGAGCAGGTCGAGCGGCTGGAACACGAACAGCCCCAGAATGCGCAGCGCGATGACGCCGCCCACCATGCCCAGCGGCAACGCGATCGTTGCAATGAAGGAATCCCAGACGGACTTGAAAAGCGCCGCCATGATCAAGAAGAGCAGCAGCACCGCCAGCCCGAAATTCTTGCCCATATTCAACAGGGCGTTGTCGAGATGGTTGGCCGCGGCGCCGTAATTCACAGTTCCGTCTGCGGGCAAGGTCTTGCGGATCTGCGGCTCCACATCGCGTTTGATTTTTTGCAGCGCATCCTGAAGCGCCATGCCGCGGGGAGGCTGAAAATTGATCTGGAACGTGCGCCGGCGCGCTAGGCGATAGATGCCGCTTGCCGCGAGCGTTTTCTGCATCGAGACCAGATGTCCGAACGGCACGACCGTGTTGCTGGGCGTGGCGACAGGAACATCATTCAACGCCTCGGGTGAGTCGAGCGGCTGCGACTTCAGAATGAGAAAAAGCTGCCGCTCGCCATCATAGCGTTGCCCCACATAGAGACCTTCGCCGAACGCCTGAACGAGACTGCCCACATCGCCGCGCGTCCATCCCGCCTCTGCGATGGAGCGATCGTCCGGTGTCATCTTAAGTTGCGGTTGATCGATATCCAGTGACGGATTGCTGTTGATGGACGCCTCCGGGAACTCATTCGTCAGAAGCGTCATTCCCTTTTTGGCTGCGGCACGCGCTGCATCCTGATCGTTGGACTGGATGTTGATCGAGATGCCGCCGCCTTCGTCAAAGCCTCCGAACAGGCTTCCCATCTGGGCAAAAGCCTGGGTGTCGGGCAAATCCTTGATGATCTCGTTGCGCACGATCTTTTCGAGCTTCGGGAAATCCTCGTCATTCGGTACGCGCACGCCGAGGCCCATCGCGCCGGGGCCGTAGGTCTGGATGTAATAGTTGAGAAGCTTCGGCTGTTTCTCACCCGACATGTAGGGCGCAAGCCGCCTGACCATCGGCTGCGCGATTTGCTTGTCCGCGAAATCCACGGTGGCGCCTGTCGGATATTGAATAAACCCGTCGATGGCCGCGCGCTTCACTTGCGGCAGATATTGCAGGCTTGGAAGGAACAGCCACGTCCCGAGCAGCGAGCCGGCAATCAAGCCTCCGATCCACAGCTGGCGCTTGCGCGGCGTATCGGTGAGATTCATCACGACATCCGTAATGCGCCGCCAGACGCTTGCGAGTTCGGCCACTTTGGGCCGCGTCTTGAGGAACAGCACCGAAGCCACGGGCACAACCGCGACGGCCACGATGAGCGACACGAACACGGCGAACGCGATGGTGAGCGAAAGGTCGGCGAACAGCTGTCCCTCCACGTCCTTCAGGAAGATTACCGGCACGAAGATCGCGACATTGGTCGCCGTGGATGCCAGCAGCGCGCCCCACACCTGATCCGTGCCCGTGATGGCCGCTTCGCGGGCGGGCATGCCGCGCTCGCGCAATCGCAATATATTTTCGAACGCGACGATCGCCGCGTCGAGCACCATACCAGTGGCGAAGGCAAGCCCCGCCAGAGACACCACGTTCAAGGTGCGTCCGGCCGCATCCAGAAGCAGGATCACGGCGAACAAGCAGATCGGAATCGCCGATGCGATGATCAGCGTGCCGCGCCATTCGCGCATGAAGAACCACAACACGCCTACCGCAAGCAGAATGCCCACAATCAGGTCGGACGTGACCATCCCCACGGCCTGATAGATGAAATGTGAGGGATCGAAGGAGTAGGCGAGGGTGACACCCTGTTCCTTTGCCGGACCGTCATTGATCTTCTGAAGCTCGGCTTTCACCGCGTTGACGGTCGCGAGCACGTTGGCATCCTGCGCCCGGAAGATGTCGATGCCGAGGGCCGGATTGCCGTCCTGGTAGTCGAAAGCCGTTCGTTTGCCGCGGCCGATCTTTACTTCGGCAATATCGCCCAGGCGAACGGGATTGCCGTTCCGCCATTCGAGGATCATGCCCTTGAGGTCTTCGACCGAAAAGCGACCACGGAACGACAACTCATATTGCCGCCGCCCGACATCGATCGAACCGCCGGAGATGTCGTCCGAATTGCTGATCTGGTTCGCGACTTTGGGAATCTGAATCCCGAGCTGCGCCGCGCGCATCGGATCGAAGATGATCTGCAACTCTTCGTTGGCGCTGATGCCGTTGACCTGAGCGCTGCCCACGCCGGGGACCGCTTCGAGGCGCGGCACGACGACATTTTTGAGGAACTGCTCGTAACTGTTCACGTCGTGCGGGTTGCCGGGCAGCTTCTGCATGAAAACGAACAGCAGAGTCGCGTTCGAATCCTGTGTGCTCGCGAGCTGGACGAAGGGCTTCTGCGCATCGGCCGGCAGGGGCGGCAGGCGATTGAGACGCCCGACCACGTCGATCAACGTGTTCTTCATGTCGGTGCCGAGCGCGAAAGTCAGCGTGATGTAACCGCCTCCCGTATTGGCGTAGCCGTCCATCTCCTGCAGGCCGGGAATGCCCTGCAGCACGTCTTCTTCGGGTTCGACGAGCTGCGCTTCGACTTCGCGCGGCGTTTCCGAGCGCCAATCAGTTTCGATACCGAGTTGCGGGCGGTCGATATCGGGGAACAGCTGTACCGGCAGCGAGTTCAGCGCGAAGATGCCGAAGAGGATCGTAACGGCAACGCCAACCGCAACCGCGGCCGGGCTCTTGATGCCCGCCTGCGTGAGCGCACGCATTCAACCCTCCCGAGATTCGCTCCAGAATCGCATTCAATGCGACTTTCGAGATATATAGAGTCACATCGCTGTGAGGCGATATGCGGATTTCGCGTGGGTAGCCCATCGATCCGGATGGGGTTCCAACTAGCGCAACATGACCGATTTGTTAGGTTTTTTTGTGGCTGGGCGGCCAGCCAAACATGGACCGGCGATTTTGCAGCGCATCATGCGCAACACCCGACACCATGCTAGAACTGTGCGTCGCCATCCGGGGGTAAACATGACGTTCCAGCTTAAGGTAAACGGGCAGACCCACGAGGTCGACGTCGAGCACGACGCGCCTCTGCTTTGGGTCTTGAGGGACGAGCTGGGCCTGACGGGCACCAAGTTCGGTTGCGGGATTTCGGCCTGCGGGGCGTGCACCGTCCATGTGAACGGAGAAGCGATCCGCAGTTGCGTCACGGCCGTCGGCACGGTTGTGGGCGCCGACATCACCACCATCGAAGGCCTGAGCGCCAAAGGGCTCACGCCGGTGCAGCAAGCCTGGATCGATCACCAGGTGCCCCAATGCGGCTATTGCCAGTCGGGAATGATCATGGCGATCAGCGCGCTTCTTGCGAAGAACCCCAGCCCGACCGACAACGAGCTGGCGGAATCGATCACCAATATCTGCCGGTGCGGCACATATCCCCGCATTCGCAACGCCGTTCACTCGCTGGCGAAAGCGTAAGGGGAGGCCAACATGCCATCACGCAGAATGATCATTCTCGGCGGCCTCGGAACGGCAGGTGCTCTTGTCGTCGGCTACGCGCTCTGGCCCAGCCACCGGCTCGAACGCGCCGACAAGCTCGATGCCAAATCCGGGGAGCGCTTCGTCGCCAACTGGATCAAGATATCACCGGACAATAGCGTCACAGTCGTCGTGCCTCATTGCGACATGGGCACGGGCATCTTCACCGCGCTGCCGCAGATGGCGGCAGAAGAACTCGATGCGGACTGGAGCACGGTGAAAGTCGAAGCAGCGCCGTCCGATACGCTCTTCGCCAATGGTGCTCTGGCGGAAGGATTCATTCTCACCGGCCGGCACATGACGGCCGATCAGCTTCCGGCCTTCCTGCGCGGAACCGTAGCGAACACGTTCCGCACGATTGCTGGTTTCATGAACCTGCAAGTGACCGGCGGTTCATCTGCGGTGCGCGCCACGGGTGTTTACGGGATGCGCGTTGCCGGAGCGGCCGCACGCGAAATGCTCGTAAAGGCGGCTGCGGCACGCTGGAACGTCGCGACCGACGAATGCACGACGAAATCGAACCATGTGATGCATGCCGCAAGCGGCCGGAGTCTGGGTTACGGCGAACTGGCGGCGGAAGCTGCCGCCTACACACCGTCCTCGACGCCGACCCTGAAGCCCAAGAGCGCCTATACGCTGGTCGGCAAGCCGATCCCGCGCGTCGACATTCCCAAGAAGGTAGACGGCACCACGAATTACGGCCTCGATGTGAAGGTGCCGGGCATGTCCTATGCCGCGATCAAGATATCACGCGTGTTCGGCGGGAAGTTGAAGGCCGTTTCCGTGGGCGATGTCCTGAAGATGCGTGGCGTACAAAAGATCGTCCAGCTTGAGGACGCGGTTGTCGTGGTGGCTGATCGCTTCTGGCGCGCGCGCGATGCGGTGGCGTCCCTCAATCCCGTGTTCGACAATGGCGCGAATGGCGGCGTCACCTCGGCGCAAATCACGGCGCGTCGAACGGCGGCGCTCAAGAGCTCAGATCTCAAATCCGATCTCAAGACGGGTTCGGGCGCGGATGCGCTGTCCGGTGGGCGCATTGTCGAGGCGACGTATCAGGTGCCCTATCTTTCGCACGCGCCCATGGAGCCGATGAATGCGACGGCCCTCTACAAGGACGGCAAACTCGAAGTGTGGTCCGGCACACAAGACGGTCTCGGCGCTCGCGCGCAATGCGCCAAAACCGCCAAGCTCGATATGGCAAACGTGACCTATCATCTGATGCCCATGGGCGGCGGGTTCGGCCGCAGGCTTCCGGGTTTCTTCAACTTCCTCGACTATGCCGTGCAGACCGCGATGGCGATGCCGGGCACGCCCGTGAAGCTGCTCTTCACGCGCGAAGAAGACATGCAGCACGACTATTATCGTCCCAATGTGATGAGCCGTTTCCGCGCGGCGCTCGATGCGAAGGGCATGCCGGTCGCCTGGACCAACGATTATACGACCGACGGCGGCGCCGATGAGCAGGCGCATATCGACTATGGCATTCCCAACCAGGACGTCCGTTACGCGAAAGTCCCTACGCATGTGCCGACGGGACCGTGGCGCAGCGTCGAAGCGTCGTGGCACGGATTTTTCATCGAGTCATTTGTCGATGAGTTGGCACACGCTGCCAACATGGATCCCGTCGCCTATCGCTTGCAGCTTCTCGACGAAAAGCCGCGCCACGCTGAAGTGATCCGGCAAGCCGCAGCCAGGGCGGGATGGGGCACGCCGATGCCGAACGGCAAGGCGCGCGGCATCGCGATGTTCGAAAGCTTCGAGACCATCGTCGCGCATGTCGTCGAGATCGAGGTCGCGCCGGACGGAACGCTCAAGGTCGACCGTGTTGTCTCGGCGGTCGATTGCGGCAGCGCAGTCAATCCGGACGGACTCAAGGCGCAGATCGAGGGCGGCATCATCTACGGGCTATCGGCAGCACTGTTCGGCGAGATCACGATCGACAAAGGCGCCGTCATGCAGCAGAGCTTCCCCGACTACGATGTCGTGCGCCTCGCGCAATGCCCGCAAATCGAAGTTCACATCGTCGAAAGCGGTGCGGCGCTGGGCGGGGCAGGCGAGCCCGGCACGCCGCCCATTGCGCCGGCCGTGGCCAACGCGATCTTTGCCGCGACAGGTATCCGCGTTCGCGAATTGCCGCTCAAGAATGCGTCGTTGGCGGCCGCGCGTCCGCAGTCTGCAAGGTTATAGGTAAGGAAGTTTTTTAATTCCCGTTGCGAGCGAACGATACCCGCATGACGCGGGCCTCGGCTTTGTATAGTCTCGCCTCGGGCGTTTTCATGGCGTGGGGGACAATATGCGTTGGGTCCGGCGGGGATTGTTGCTGCTTGCCGTTGTCATCATTGGCGCAGGCATCTGGGGATATTGGAAAGTTATCGGGAGGCCGTTCAGTTTCAATGCGATGCTGAATACGCAAATGCTCGCGCGCGTGCTCGACTATCCCCAGGAATTGACCTCTGTCGGCATCATGGACGGCTCCCCGTTCGATTTTCACAGCGGAAAGCTCGATCCTTATTCTCTGGATTTTCAACGCCGCGAATATGATGCGACCGAAGCGGACGAGGCCCAGATCAGGAGTTGGGACAAGGCCGCACTTTCACCTCAGGAGCGGCTTTCCTACGATATCGTGCTCTGGGCCGATGACCGCGCGCTGGCCGATCGCGAATATCCCTGGCTTGCAGCGAACGGGCAGGCCTATCCAGTGAACCAGGCCTTTGGCATTCAGAAGGATCTGCCGAATTTCCTTCTGTCGCAGCACCAGATGACCAACGCAAAGCTCGCGCACAACTATGTCGAGCGACTCAAGGCAATGGCGGCCATACTCGGTTATGTCGATGCCGATGTTGCACGTCAGGCCAAAGTGGGAGTCGTGCCGCCGGACTTTATCGTCGACGACGACATCGACCAGATGAAGGCGCTGATTTCACCGAAGCCCCAAGACAATGTGCTGGTCACGAATTTGGCCGCGAAATCGGCGCATCTTTCCGATCTCGACGCCGTGACGCGCACGCAATTGATCGTCGAGGCGACCGCGGTAGTGCGCGACAGCATCTATCCCGCCTATGGCCGGCTCATCGCGCGCATGCAGTCTTTGCGCAAGATCGCGACGCATGATGCCGGCATCTGGCATGTGAAGGGTGGCGACGCCTACTACGCCGACCAACTCAAATTCCTCACCTCAACCGACATGACGCCCACGGAGATCCATCAATATGGTCTCAGCGAAGTCGCCCGCATCACGGCGCAGATGGATTTGATCCTGAAATCTGTGGGGCAGCCCGACGGCACGGTCGGCGCGCGAATGGATGCGCTCGCAAAAGATCCCCGCTTCGCATTTCAAAACACCGAAGCCGATCGCGCCAGAATGCTCGCGCGCTATACGCAATTGCTCGATCACGTGAAGACGCTGCTGCCGCAATATTTCTCGTTCATCCCCAAACAGCCGCTGGAGGTTCACCGCGTGCCGCCTTTTGCCGAGAAAGGTTCGGCAGGCGCCTATTACGAACCGCCGTCCCTGGGAGGCGGACGCCCGGGCGTGTTCTTCGCGAATTTGCGCAATGTGGGCGAGACTCCGCGCTGGGCAATGCCGACGCTCGCCTATCATGAGGGTATCCCAGGGCATCACCTGCAAATCGCGACTGCGATGTCGATACCGGATCTGCCCTATGCACGGCGCTTCAATTTCCTGCCGGCGTTCGGAGAGGGCTGGGCGCTCTATGCCGAGCATCTGGCCAGCGACATGGGCCTCTACAAGAACGATCCTTATGGCGATCTCGGACGGCTGCAGGCGGAACTGTTCCGGGCGGTTCGCCTCGTCGTCGATACCGGCATGCATTCGCAGCATTGGTCGCGCGAGCAGGCCATCGACTACATGCAATCGACTACCGGCATGGCGCAATCCGACGTGACGGCCGAGGTCGAGCGTTATGTCGTGTGGCCGGGCCAAGCCTGCGCCTACAAGATCGGCATGAAGACGATCCTGGGTCTGCGCGAACAGGCGAAGGCGGAACTGGGGCAAAAGTTCAACCTCAAGGAATTCCACGCCGTGGTGCTCGAAAACGGCGCGATGCCGCTGTGGCTGCTGCAGAAAAATGTGGACGCTTGGATTGCCCAGAAAGAGGGACTCACCGCGCATTGATGCAACGGCCGGTACCTCTCGGAAGCTTCGACGCAAGGTGAATCGACAGACATAAGCCATTGATTTGTCTGGAAATCCAGGGCTTCTCCGCATCTTGCCCGGCTGCGCCCGTGGCCCTATGATCCCTTTTTGGGACAGTCGACCGCAGTTCGCGGGTCGGGGGACACATGAAAAATGCGATTTTCGGCGCGATGCTGGTTTTCGGTACGGCCATGTTTTGCGGCGCTGCCCAGGCCGGCGGCGCGACACATCCCTCCGATGACGAAGTCGCCTATTTCCAGACCAAGAATATTTTCCATTCCGGTTTGGTTGGTACACACACGATCGCGCTGACTTTCGACGATGGTCCGAACCAGAATACGCCCGCCGTTCTCGAAGCGCTGAAGGCGGAGGGTGTGAAGGGCACGTTCTTCATCGTGGGCCGCATGGCCCGCGCCTACCCGGACATCCTCGCGCGTGTCGCGGCTGAGGGACACTTGCTCGGCAACCACAGCGGCACGCATCCGCTTCTCGGCCGCCGTTATGTCAATCATCCCGAAATGCTGCTGGATCAGATTCGGCAGGTCGACGTGTTGATCACGCCGCTGATGGCGCCCGGCTCGAAATTCTATTTCCGCGCGCCCTATGGCTCGTGGCGGACCGCGCATGCGGCCGTGCTGAATGCCGATCCCGAACTCAAGAAATATGTCGGCCCGATCTATTGGGATGAGGGCGGCGACATCACCAAGAGTTCCGACGGCTATGTGCTCAGCTCAGCGGATTGGGATTGCTGGCATCGCCATTGGGACGCCGACATCTGCGCGAAGGGCTATCTGCGGGAAATCCGTCGCCATGACGGCGGCGTGGTGCTGATGCATTGCATTCACACCCAGTCCGCCGCATTGGTCGAAGCCGTCGTGCCGCCGCTCGTGGAAGAAGGTTACAAATTTGTGCGCCTCGATCAGGTGCCCGAATACAAGCAATACGAGACACCGACTCCCAGCGAGCCGGTTGTGGCCAGCGTGGGTGGCGGCGGCTCCGGAACGGTGGCGCGGTAAGACCGCGCTATCGCCCAGCCGTGAGGGTGGTCGTGTAGGAATTTCCCTTCGGATCCGTCTCGGTCCAGGTGTCGCCGACGGCGTGCGTGCCGGTGATCGGGCGACATCCGCTCGATTGCTCGCCGGGCTTGGGCGCGGGAGCGGTCACGGTGAAGCAGACGGTTTGAGCGTCCTTCCACGCATAGGTTCCCTTCAGCACGGTGCCGTCCGGCAGATGGCGCTCCCATGTGCCGTCCGCATTGACGTAGGAGACGATCTTGGCGCCGCCCGGTGCGGTGGTTATCAGCGTGTTGCCATAGGCCGAAGTAAACGGGTCGGCATTGGCCACGGTCGTCAGCATTACGATCGCTGCTGCGGCAAGGAGCAGGTTCTTCATCGTGTGACACCTCAGGATTGACTGCCCGGCGGGACGCCCCGCAACGGCGTATTGATAACGCTTCGACGCGCAGCCTATCCCGGCACGCCGTTAGGACAAAGCCGTCTGCGCGAGCTTTTCCAGATGTTCTCCGCCCAGACGATAGATCAGCCATTCGCCGGCGCGACACGCGCCGAGGCTTTCGTAGAACTCGATCGAGGGCTTGTTCCAGTCCAGCACTTCCCATTCGACCTGTGCCGCGCCTTCCGAGATTGCCCGGCGCGCAAGATGCGCGAGCAGGGCTTTGCCCAGCCCCTTGCCGCGTTGAGACGGTTTCACAAACAAATCGGCGAGATAGATTTTCCGGGCTGTCGCAAAGGTCGCGTAACTGTAGAACCAGTTGGCGATGCCGAACGGTACGCCCGAGTCGAACAGCAACTCGCAATGACAACGCGGCTGCGGACTGAAGAAATCACGCTCGATCGTTTCGGGCGTGATGTGGAACACATGGGTGAGTTTTTCGTATTCCGCAAGCTCGAACAGCAGCGCGAACATCGTGTCTTCGTCGCCCGGTCTTGCCGCCCTGATGGCTATCGTCACGTTGAATTCCTCGCATGAAGCAAGCGTCGAGCCTCTGCCGGAGTGCCCGGGATATCAAGTCCGCACACTCGCGCGAGAAATCATTTCGACTTAAGCTGCAGGCGCGAGAGTTTGGGGGAGGCGTGTAATATGCAGCGTTTGGCCTTTGTTGCGATTCTTCTGGCGCTGTTCACGGGGTCGGCAGTTGCGCAGCCGCAATGGCTGACCTTGCCGCCGACGCCCTCGCTTCCGCCGGCACTTCACAGCGGTATGGCCCCCGTCAACGGCATCAAAATCTGGTACGCCGAATTCGGGCAGGGCGAGCCGGTGATCCTGCTGCATGGCGGGCTCGCGAACGCGAATTATTGGGGCGAACAGATCCCGACGCTTGCCGCGCATTACCGCGTGATCGTGATGGACAGCCGTGGACATGGCCGCTCGACACGCAACGCACAGCCCTTCGGTTACGATTTGATGGCATCGGATGTGATCGGACTGATGGATTTTCTGCACATTCGCAAAGCAGCGATCATCGGCTGGAGCGACGGCGCCATCCTCGGTCTCGATATCGCGATTCACCACCCAGAGCGGTTGACGAAGGTCTTCGCGTTCGCAGCCAATTCCGATCCGAGCGGCGTTTCCGACATCGCCCACAGCCCCGTATTCATCGCCTATATCGCGCGCGCCGAGAAAGAGTATGAGGCGCTCTCACCCACGCCGCACGAATACGACGCATTCCTTGCCCAGATCGAGAAAATGTGGGCGACCCAACCCAATTTTACGGCTGCGCAGCTCGCAAGCATTTCCGTTCCGATCTGGATCGTCGATGCCGATCATGATGAAGCGATCAAGCGCGAGAACACGGAATTCATGGCGGCGCATATTCCCGGCGCCGGACTATTGCTGCAGCCGGAGGTCAGCCATTTCTCGTTCATCCAGGACCCGCGGCAATTCAACGCCGATGTGCTGCATTTCCTGGAGCATGTGAAGGGGAATTAGATTCCCGCCCACCAAGTATATCCGTTATCTTCCCAGTAGCCGCCATTGCCGCCGTTGATGTGATCGAAGCTTTCGGCCAATTCGAGGCGCTGGACATTGTTCGCGTGTTTGTAGCCGAGCTGACGTTCGCACCGCAGACGGACGGGCGCGCCATGCGGTACGGACAGAGCCTCGCCGTTCATGTCATAGGCGAGAATGGTCTGCGGGTGACACGCTTCGATGAGATCGAGGCTTTCATAGTAATATTGCGGATCGGTCGGATCGCCCGACATCGGATCGGCGCAATAGAATACGACATAGCGGGCGTTCGCGCGCGGGACTGCCAGCGCGAGGATGTTCTTCAGCGGCGCGCCCGTCCATTCGCCGATACAGCTCCAGCCTTCGACGCAATCGTGGCGCGTGATCTGGCTGCGCGACGGCAGCGCGCGCAATTCGGCGAGCGACAGTTTCAGCGGGTGCTCGACGAGCCCGCCGACCGAAATCTTCCAATCCTGAAAATTATTTGCGACGGCCGCGTTGTAATCCGTGGTGCCGGGATTGAGCGTACCGTTCGCTTTGAAAAAAGGCGAGATGTCCGCCTTGGTGAATTCGGGGGCGAGCGTCGTCGAGCCGGCGAACAGGCGCTGTACCTTTTTCGTCAAGACTTCCGCGCTGTCGAGTACCTTCGGGAACCATGTTGTTTCCGATGGTCCCTTGCAGGCACTGAGCGCAAGGGCGCCGGCTCCGGCGGCAGCCCGTGCGAGAAAATTGCGGCGGTCAGTTCCCATGGGGCGGCTCCTCGGGAGCGATGGCATAACGTCCGGTGATCATCGAGCGGATTTCATTCCAGGGTCCCGCCAGTATCACCATGACGATGTGAATGATGAAGAAGCCGAGGAACGAGAATGCGCAGATGAAATGGATCGTGCGGGCAGACTGCCGCCCGCCGAATATCCACAACAGGAACGGAAACACGCTGTCCATCGTCGGCGACATCGTGAGGCCCGTGAGGACAATCAGGGGGCCCAGGATGAACACGACCGAGAAATAGGCGATCTTCTGCAGCACGTTGTAATGCTTCGCCGCTTCGCCTTTCGGGAAGCGCAAACGGATGTGATCGACGATGTCCCGACCCAGATGGCGCAGGTCGGACATCTTCGGCAGCAAGTCGCGCTGGAAATGCCGGCTCCAGATTGCGTAAACAACGAACAGAAACCCATTGATGACGAAAATCCAGGCGAAGAAGAAATGCCAGAGGCGTCCCATCGCCAGCCATTGCGGGCCGGGCAGGGTCGCCCAAGACGGAAAGCCGCGCTCCGCCATCTGGCCGTCGGCACTCGAAGCGCCCAGCCAGCCCGTCGTGTCGAAACGCGTGGTTCCGATTTGCGTGATGCCCCTGAGATGGCCCTGCGGATCCTGCTCGGAGGTCAGCCACAGAGCCGGATGATCGAAATCGGAATAACGCCCCCAATAAAGCGCAGGATGGGCATTGAATATTTGCAGCCCACTCATGAACATGATCGCAAGGCAGATCGCGTTGATCCAATGCAGGACGCGGACAGAGACGGTATGCCGGTAGAACATCTGACGGTTGGAGAGACGCGTCCTGCGCCGTTCCTGCCAGCCGCGCCAGGCGCCGCGCGCTTTGTCTTCGATCCCGGCGACGCTTGAGGACTTGAGGCCTGCAGCGCTGTCTTGTGACGTCATGGCGGTCCCTTGAATCGGCATGGAAGCTTATACCGCTTGTCGCCCCGGCGCGCAGGGCTATTCTGCCTTACGTAGTTCGCGGGTCGGCCGATGACCGTTACAGTTCCCTTATCCGGATATTGCGATCAGGGCTTCGAGCCCGTGCGGGAAGCGTTTCTCGCCAATTTCACGGAGCGTGGCGAGCCGGGTGCCGCCGTGTGCGTGTCTGTTGGGGGGCGTGTCGTCGTCGATCTCTGGGGTGGCTGGTCGGATCGCGCAAGAACACGGCCTTGGGTGCGCGACACACTCGTGAACATTTTTTCGGTCGGCAAGGCGCTCACGGCGATTTGTGCGCTGCGACCGGTGGAACGCGGAAGCGTCGATCTTGGCGCGCCGGTTGTACGCCTTTGGCCGGAATTCGCCGCACACGACAAAGACGAGATTTCCCTGCGCGACATGCTCACACACCGCGCGGCGCTTCCGGCCCTGCGCGATCCGATCCCGGACGGCGCGATGCTCGACTGGAAATTCATGACACATGCGCTCGCGGCGGAAAAACCCTGGTGGCCTCCCGGAACCGCGCATGGCTATCACGTCAACACGTTCGGGTATCTCGTCGGTGAAGTTGTCAGGCGCGCAAGTGGCAAGACGGTCGGCGCGTTGCTGCGCGAAGAAGTGGCAGGACCACTGGGCGCTGATGTGCATATCGGTTTGCCGGCAAGCGAGCATCATCGCGTCGCGGAATTTTTGTGGCCCATCGGTAGCATGCCGGTTCATACAGAGCCCACAAACGACCTCGAATTGATGCGCAGAAGCGCCTATTGGAATCCTCCGGGATTTTCAGGTTCGGGCTGGGTCAACAACCCGGAATGGCGCAGCGCGGAAATTCCATCGACGAACGGGCAAGGAAATGCGCGCGGCGTGGCGCGCATTTATGCGGCACTCGAGAATTGGGGCGAGATCGACGGCGTGCGAATTCTTTCCGAGCCCGCCTTGCGTGCCGCGACAGCTGAGCATTCCGCCGGGCTCGACCTGATCACCCAACGGCCGAGCCGGTTTGGCCTCGGTTTCCAGCTGACGCAGAAGGAACGCCCGCTCGGTCCGAATCCGCACGCCTTTGGGCATTTCGGCGCGGGCGGCTCGCTCGGCTTTTGCGATCCCGAAGAACAAATGGCGTTCGGTTATGTGACGAACGATATGGGCCCGCGCTGGCAGAACCCGCGTAACGGAGCACTCATCGAAGCCGTGTATGCCGGCTTGCGCGCCTCGGCGTGAACACACAAGATCGCGCAAATACATCCAGCGAAGGCCATTTTCATTCATGTCGGACGTCCAACAACCGGAAGAATTGATTTCCATCGGAGCGGCGCTCGCACGCGAAGCCGCGCTTCAAGGCCGCGCGGTCGCCGTTGAGTGCGAAGGAGAAACCCGAAGCTGGGAGGATCTGCATCGGCGCACCAACCGGATCGCGCGAGGACTGGCGGCGAAGGGTGCGGGCGAGGGCGATTTCCTCACCATTGCGCTTCCGAATGGCGTGGAGTTCGTAGAGGCATGCTACGCGGCGTGGAAGCTTGGCGCGGTGCCGCAACCTGTTTCCTACCGGCTGCCGGCAGGCGAGTTGCGCGCCATCGTCGAACTCGCGAATTCCCCTGTGGTCATCGGCGATGTGACTGCGGATGCAGGGCGCCCGATCGTTTCCATTTCCGAACTGCTGGCCGCATCTTCCGATGACAGCGATTTGCCGGACCGCATAGCACCTGCCTGGAAAGCACCTACCTCGGGCGGCTCGACCGGGAGACCGAAACTGATCGTAGCGGGACAGCCGGGCGTGGCGAGCCCGCTCATGGCGCAATTCTGGCAGATCGCGCCCGACGACATTGTTCTGATGCCGGGGCCGCTCTATCACAACGGGCCTTTCGTCACCGTGTTTCCCGCGCTTCAGATCGGCGCGCGCGTGATCCTCATGCCGAAATTCGACGCGGAAGCGACCTTGCGCGAGATCGCGCGGCATCGTGCGACCTGGATCTATCTCGTGCCCACAATGATGAACCGCATCTGGCGCCTGCCCGAAGAAGTGCGCGCGCGTTACGACGTCTCGTCGCTGCGAACCGTCTGGCATCTCGCCGCGCCGTGCCCAGCCTGGCTTAAGGAAGAATGGATAAAGTGGCTCGGGTCTGACGTAGTCATGGAACTCTATGGCGGCACGGAGGGGCAGGCACGCACAATCATCACGGGCACAGAATGGCTTACGCATCGCGGCTCCGTGGGAAAGGTCTATCCGGGAGGCGAGATGAAAGCCGTTGGTCCGGATGGCAACGATCTGCCTCCGGGCGAGACCGGCGAAATCTACATGCGCCGCGCGGCGGATGTTGCGCCAACCTATCGCTATGTCGGTGCCGAAGCGCGGACCTTGCCTGGTGGTTGGGAATCGCTTGGCGATATCGGCTGGTTCGACGAAGAGGGCTATGTCTATCTCGCGGACCGTCGCACCGACATGATCCTTGTGGGCGGCGCGAATGTGTATCCCGCTGAGATCGAATCCGCGATCGACGAGCACCCGCTGGTGCAGTCGAGTTGCGTGATCGGTTTTCCGGACGAAGATCTGGGCAATCGCATTCATGCCATCGTTCAGGCGCGCGCAGAGGTTTCCGCCGACGATCTTGCCGCACATCTCGCCGATCGCCTCGTGACCTACAAGCGCCCGCGCTCGTTCGAATTCGTGAACGAACCCTTGCGCGACGATGCGGGAAAAGTGCGGCGTTCCGCGTTACGGGCGGAGCGGATCGAGAAGGCGAAGACGGGCGGCAAGCCCTAGACGCTACGATTTCTCCTGATCGACCATGCGCATCACGTCGCTTGACGCATTCCTGGGTGCCGCGACTTCGACGATGCGATCGTCGACATCGTCATATTCGAGGCGCAGCGCCTTCGTGATCACCGCGTGCATGTCGTACATCGCAACCGTGTAAGTGAATTCAAAGATTTCTTCGTCCGACAGATGCGCTTTGAGCACGGCGAAGATGCCGTCGGACACGCGGCCGCCGTCATAGACAAGCGCATCGGTATAGGCGAGGAGCGCGCGTTCTATCTCAGTATAGCAATTCGCCGCCTGCCAGTGCGGGATGGCCGCGATCTTCTCCTCCGGGAGCCCCACGCTGCGTGAAGCCTTACAATGCTGCGAATAGACGAACTGACTGCCGCGCGCCCAGCCGACGCGCGTCTGGCCGAGCTCGCGGTATTTCGGATCGAGCTTGCGCTTGCCGCGATAGAACTGGAAGCCCGCGACTGCGTGATCGAACGCGTCCGGAACCAGCGCGAACACGGTCCACCAATTGCCGGACGTGCCCGTATCCGTCCCCGGCGAGACGACGGGATCGCGATCGCCGAACAGCGATTTGTAGACGGTTTGGGCGAAGGGATGGGCGGCATCGCGACCGATCTGACGGAGTCTGGGCATAGCGTAATCCTCAAATTTCGCGTCGACAGCTAACTCGCAGGCTCCGGGTCTTGTAAAGCTGCTTGCGATTTGGGTTCCTTACCTTCAATTTGTCCGAGGGGATCGCTCGGCAATGTCTTTGTTCGACGAAATTGTTATTGGCTGGATCGCCGTTGCGATCGTTCTTTTCCCCATCCAGCTTTTCGTCACTGCACCGTATGGGCGCCATACGCGCGCCGGATGGGGACCGAGCCTTCCAAACCGCGTTGGCTGGTTTGCGATGGAAATTGTATCGCTCGCGATTTTCGCGACGCTGTTTCTTGTGGGCCCTGCGCCCAAATCTGCACCGATGTGGGTCTTCTTTGCGTTCTGGGTGGCGCATTACATAAATCGCAGCATGATCTTTCCCTTGCGCATGCGCACCACGGGGAAGACGATCCCGCTCGTGATTGTCGCTTCGGCAATCTGCTTCAACGCGGTCAATGCCGGTCTCAACGGATATTATCTGGGCTCGCTCGCAAGCTATCCGGTGAGTTGGCTATGGGACATTCGGTTCATCACGGGAGCCGCCGCGTTTCTGGCGGGCGTCGCCATGAACATCTCGGCCGACGAAAAGCTGATTGCATTGAGGACAGGCGGCGTTGCAGCCGATTATGCCATTCCGCGCGGCGGACTATTTGAGTTTGTCTCGTGTCCCAACCACCTGGGCGAGATCGTGGAATGGTTCGGTTTCGCGATCATGTGCTGGAACCTGCCTGCGTTGAGCTTCGCGATCTGGACGGCCTCAAATCTGATCCCGCGAGCCCTCAGCCATCACGCCTGGTACGGGAAGCACTTCGATGATTACCCGCGGGATCGGGCGGCCGTCGTTCCGTTTATGTTGTGAAAGCCGTACTATTGCTGCCGCACGAATGAACATTCGCGGGGAGCACGGCGTTATCAAATGACTTGCCCCGAACCCTGAGGGAACACTCCATCGTGGCCACCAAGAAACTGGCGCCCTATCGCGCCAAACGCGACTTCAGCAAAACCGCCGAGCCGAGCGGGAAAAGCAAGGTTGCTGTGTCGAAGCGACTGCGCTTTGTAATCCAGAAACACGCTGCAACCCGCCTTCACTACGATTTCCGGCTCGAACTGGACGGCGTGTTCAAATCCTGGGCCGTGACGCGAGGGCCTTCGCTCGATCCGCATGACCGGCGCCTTGCGGTCGAGGTCGAGGACCATCCGCTCGATTACGGCGATTTCGAAGGCACCATTCCCAAGGGCCAATATGGCGGCGGCACGGTGCAGCTCTGGGACCGCGGCTACTGGGAGCCGGAAGGCTCAGCCGAAGAGATGCTGCGCAAGGGCGATCTCAAATTCCAGCTTGATGGCGGGCGTCTGCACGGCGGCTGGGTGCTCGTGCGCATGAAGAGCGATAAATTCGGCGGCAAGCGCAACAATTGGCTGCTCATCAAGCATCACGACGAATATGCCAGGGATGGAGATGGCGACGCGTTGCTCGAAGAGGATCGCTCCATCGCGTCGGGCCGCGCCATGGCTGACATCGCAGCCGGCAAGGGGCGCAAACCCAAGCCGTTCATGCTGAAGGGCGGCAAGGCATTTGACTCCGATGCCGTGTGGGATTCCCGGACGGGCGATGCCGCCAAAGCGCGCAAAAAGGCGGCAGCGCCGCTGAAAGCGAGTGCTTCACCCCAACGCGGCAAAAAGGTCGCGTCGATGCCGCGCTTCGTCGAGCCCCAATTGTGCAAATTGCACGATCGGCCGCCGGCGGGTTCGGGCTGGGTGCATGAAGTCAAGTTCGACGGCTACCGTATCGCGTTGGGCGTCGAAGACGGCAGAGCCGTGTTGCGCACACGCAAAGGGCTGGATTGGACCGACAAGTTTCCGGCAATTGCGAAGGCGGCTTCAGGTCTGCCGGATTGTATGCTCGACGGCGAAGTGGTCGCGCTCGATCGCAACGGCGCGCCGGATTTTGCGGCATTGCAGGCGGCGCTTTCGGACGGCAAGACCGATCAGCTGGTTTTCTTCGTGTTCGATCTGCTGTTCGCAGAGGGCGAGGACCTACGAAACCTGCCGCTCTCGGCGCGCAAGACGCGTCTGCACAGCCTGCTCGAGACTCTGGCTGCCGAGAAGAAGCCGCTGATCCGCTATGTCGAACATTTCGGCACGGGCGGCGATGCAGTGTTGCAATCCGCCTGCCGCATGTCGTTGGAAGGCATCGTCTCCAAAAGGCTCGACGCGCCTTATCGGTCAGGCCGCGGCGAGACGTGGACGAAGTCCAAATGCCGCGCCGGTCATGAAGTCATCATCGGCGGCTGGAGCGAAACCGATGGAAAATTCCGTTCGCTGCTCGTGGGCGTCCACCGCGGCAAGCATCTGATCTATGTCGGACGCGTCGGCACGGGTTACGGCCGGGGAACCGTCGCGCGAATCCTGCCGCGACTGAAAGTGCAGGCGAGCAAGGAAAACCCGTTCGGCGGTATCAACGCGCCGAAGCAGGGTCGCGAAGTCCATTGGGTCAAACCCGCGCTCGTCGCGGAGATCGAATTCGCGGGCTGGACCGGCGACGGAATGGTGCGGCAAGCGGCATTCAAAGGTTTGCGCGAGGACAAGCCGGCAGAGGAAGTCGAGGCAGAAAAACCCGCAAAAGCTGCTACGACTACGCTTGCCAAGCCGAGAGCAAAAGCATCCCCTGAACCCATGGCGCATAAGGCGACGACAAAAACTGAAAACAGCGTCGTGATGGGCGTGGCGATCTCCCACCCGGATAAACCGCTTTGGCCCAATGCGGGCGATAAAAGGCCCGTCACAAAGCTCGAGCTCGCAAAATATTTTGAAGCAGTCGGTGCCTGGATGATGCCGCACATCAAGGGAAGGCCATGCTCGGTCGTCCGCGCGCCCGACGGGATTGACAGCGAGAAATTCTTCCAGCGCCACGCGGTGCAGGGCACTTCGAACCTGCTCGAACTCGTGAAAGTTTCGGGCGACCGCAAGCCTTATCTCGAAATCGACCGTATCGAAGGATTGGCCGCCGTGGCGCAAGTCGCCGCGCTTGAATTGCATCCGTGGAATTGTGAGCCCGGCCATCCCGATGTGCCGGGGCGTTTTGTGTTCGATCTCGATCCTGCACCCGATGTGAAATTCGATCGCGTCATCGAGGCGGCCCTTGAATTGAAAGACCGCCTGGAGGATTTGGGACTTGCGCCGTTCTGCAAGACGACCGGCGGCAAGGGATTGCACGTCGTCACGCCCTTCACGATCGGCAAGAAGGACAAGATCGGCTGGCGCGAAGCAAAAGCCATTGCGCGCGAAATCTGCGATCAGATGGCCGCGGACAGTCCGTCAAAATATCTGATGACCATGGCGAAGAAGGACAGGGGCGGGCGCATCTTCCTCGATTATCTGCGCAACGATCGCACGGCGACGGCCGTCGCACCTCTTTCGCCCCGCGCCCGCGAAGGCGCGCCGGTGTCGATGCCGCTCGTTTGGAGCCAGGTGAAAAAGGGATTGGACCCGAAGCGCTTCACCATCAGAACGGCGCCAGGGCTGATCGGCAAGAGCGGCGCATGGAAGGATTATTTCGCGTCCGCTCAGTCGCTGCTCGAGGTCTTCAAAACTGTTGTTGCGCGGAAAAAGTCCGTGTGACGCGATGGGAAGGTCAAGCCGCAGGCGCACGCACAAACGCCCGAAGCCCCGCGCGCAGCTTTTTGCCGGTGTCGCCGAGCCCGGCAAGTGCATCCGAAATCTCGTCAAACTCGACTTCGTCGATCCAGAACGCATTTGTCATCGTGTTCAAATCTGGGGTTGCGAGTTCGAACTTAAATCGCTTGTTCATAAAGGCGCGATCGCGTGCAAATCTGCGCTCGGCGACAAGCGCCGCTTCGTCCCCGAAAATGAATTGCGCCGAGGCCGTGCGCTGCTGCAATTGTTCCAACGCTTTCACGATTTTTCTACGCTGTGCAACGTTCGGCTCGGTTCTGTTCGCGACGAGCACGGCGAGAATCAGCTTGATCGCGCGCGAAGGGTTTCTGGTCGGCGGCACAGCGATGCGTTCGTCGGGAAATCCGATATATCGCAAGATTCTCGGGACAAGATCGTGTCCCGGCTCGTAACTGAAGAGATGGATGGGAATGTTCGTCCGAACCAGACGCAGGAGCTTGGAGGCATAGCAGAGAGTCGGCAAACGCCGGGTCAGATATTCGTCGGGACTGAGTTTCTCCCGAATATATCGCGACCGGACGCGCTGACCATAGAGCGACGCGGTGCGTTCGAAATGTTCGCGGACGGTGAATAAAATTTCGACATCGAGGTCGCCCCCCAGGCGAGAAAGCAGGGCATCGATGAAGTGGCCGGGACTGGGGCGAACGGCAAGCATTTCCGAACTGATGACGATCGGTACTTGAGAGTGACTCGCGTCCTCTGAGACGCGATCGAATAGCACGCCGATATCCTCGCGGACGGTTTTCGGCTGCGCGTAATCGCCGAAAAAATTGAGCACAAGATTGTGGTGAGCGCCGTCGTTCCACTGGCCCGCCTTCGGATAATGGATGACGGAACCGTCGTGATCGCGCAGGACATATTGAAGAGCGCTCGTGCCGGTCTTGGGCGGGCCTGTATGAATGTAAAGTTTTCGCTTCAAACAATGCTCCGGGCCGGTACGAAGTCGTTGAACCTGCTGTCTCGCTTAGGGCTGGTTTCGAGCGAACGCAATGGTTGCATCAGGAATGGCCTCCGGCCGGCGGTTGCGCCGCCTTCGACTTGACGGCTTCGAATGTCGCGTCGAGCAGGTCGACCATTTCCTCGTCGCGCTTTTCTGCCGTCAGCCCGCCCATCACCACTCCGATCAGCCGCGTTCCGTCGCGCTCGACGGTGCTGACGAGATTGTAGCCGGAGGCATCGATGTATCCGGTTTTGATCCCGTCCGTCCCCTTGTAATCGCGGATCAGATTGTCATGCGTATTGTAGTCGACGCCGCGCCAGGTGATCTGCGGCGTGCGGAAATAGCCGAAATATTCCGGATAGTCGTAGACGAGGTGCCGGGCCAGGATGGAAAGGTCTTGTGCCGTCGTCTGCTGCAAATCATCCGGCAGGCCGGTCGCGTTGTGGAAGAAACTGTGCGTCATGCCGAGCGTGCGGGCCTTCGCGTTCATCAACTCGCCGAAATGCTGTTCGGTGCTGCCGATTGCTTCCGCCACCGTCACGGCGGCGTCATTTGCCGAACACACGACGATGGCCTTGATCGCCATATCGACGGCGATGGTGTCGCCCTTGCGCAGCCTTAGGTGCGAACGCGGTTGCGACGCAGCGTTTTCGGACACCGAGAGCTGCGTTTCGAGAGTCATTTTGTGCTGGCGCAATTGCTCGAACAGGAGATACAGCGTCATCATCTTCGTGAGCGACGCGGGGTGTCGTTCGGCCGTGGCATTGCGCGCATAAAGAACGCTGCCGGTCTTGGCGTCGATCACGAGCGCAGCATCCAGTTCGGGATCGGTGAGCATGCGGGAATGATGATGACGGTGCCGCGGCACCGGCTCGTCGTCAGAGAACGCGGTCGTCGCGCACAAAGCGCAACCAAGCGCCGCAGCCCCCATCCGGCGCGCAAAGCGTCCAATGCTCGACCCAGCAGACAAAATCGCCCCCGCGACATACCCAGTGCGCTATTGAAGCGCGCTTCGGCGCCCCACGCAATCGGCCGTGCCGGTACCGTGTATTGCCGTCTGCCCTCAGGCATCGAACATTTCGTCCGTGTCCATGCGGACGGCACGCAATGTGCGGGTCGTGTGGTCGCGGTCGCGCAACGCCTCTATGGCGTAGGAGATCAGCAGCGACCGGCGCGGCGCGCCGCTGGTGTTCCGCGTCGCGCCGTGCAGCAGGTTGGAGCCGAATACCAGGATGTCGCCGGCGTTGCCTATCGTCACGTTTCCGTGCGGATGGCGCTGCCCTGAAGCCAACTCCGCCACCGCGCCGCGGTGTGAGCCGGGCACCACCTGCGTGGCGCCGTTTGTCGGTCCGAATGGGTCCAGGAAGGCGAGCGCGCTGACCGTTCGTGGCACGTCAGAATCCGGACTGTCGCTATGGAGAAGTTGTAGCCCGCCGCCCGAAAGAGGCTCGCGCCCCTCGACCTGCGAAAGGAAAAAAGGGAGCTTCAGGATGTGGTGCGCGGCGGCAAGCAGCGCAGGCAGGCGGCAAACATTCTGCACCGTGGGGTCGAGATCGAGCAGGGCATGGCGCCAGTCGTGGCCACGCGGGACCGGCCATTTCTCGGATGGCAGGTAGCCGACCTCGAATGCCGCACGGAGCGGCTCGATCCAGTTTGCCGGAATGGCGCCGCGCAACAGAAGAAAGCCGTCTTCGTCCAGACGTCCGGCATCTTCCACGTCGAGCCCACCGACCCTTGTGTGCGGCAACAACTCGCTCATGGCTTCTGTTTTACGCGCTTCTGCAAACTCAGGCCATTGCCGCGCGAAAACCAGCGGCAAAATAAGCCGACATGAGGCTGCTGGCGGATGGGGTGAGATTCGAACTCACGGGACCCTCGCGAGCCCGCCGGTTTTCAAGACCGGTGCCTTAAACCACTCGGCCACCCATCCCGCGAGCCGGATCAGATACTTAATCGCGCTCCGGACAGCAAGGGCGGCGGAGGCAGCAAAACGCGGGCTGCCGCAAGGCAACCCGCGTTCGCTGGACTGTCAGGCCGGACTTTCCGGCGCGGACCTTACTGAAGCACGTAGCGCAACCTGACGCCGACCAGGTCTTCGCTCTTATTGCGAACAGAACTGTCGTCGGTCGTCACGGCATAGAGGTTGTCGCTGCCGCCGCCGAAATCATGCTGGTAGGTCACAGATCCCACCAGGATGTTCGGAATGAAATGATAGTTGAGCGCGGCATTCAGATTGGGCGTGCCATTAGCGTGACTCTCGTGGTCGACAAGCGTCGTCTCGTTGATCACGTTCGCGTTGTGGCCGAACGTGTAACCGGCGCCGGCATTCACCGATAGCTGGTCGCCGAAGCGGGTCTGCGTGGCGAGACCGAGGGTATAGAGCCAGCTGGAACTGGTCCCGATTTCATCGCCCGAAGTTTCGTTCAGCGCGCTGCGCGTGCCGAGATAGGCGGCGCCGAAGGAGCCCGCGATTGTGAAGTCGCGCATCTCGCGGCCGAGCGTTCCGCCGAACGTCCACTCCTGTCCGCCAAGCGCCACGGTGCCGTCGTCCGTATCGCTCGCCGTTTTCGCGCTGAACACATTCGGCGAATAGGCTGCGCCCAGATCGAGAGTCAGCGGATTGGAACGCTGATCCAACACGCGATAGACGACCCCGAATGTCGGATCGTCCCAACCTTGAGCCGTGCGATCCGTGCTCGTGCCGCCGACGGGATTGATATGCGTCGTGACGGAGGGTTCGTATCCGATTTCGCCCGAGATCGCGAGGTCATCGGTGATGCCGTATTCGAATGTCTGGTTGAAGGGATTCGAATTGATACGTTCGGAGGCGGTTTTGACGCCGGTGGAATTGAAAATGTTCTCACTCGTCGTCGCCCAGTCATAGCTCGATTGGCCGTAGATTTGGCCCTGCAGCGGAAGATAGAGGGGATCGGAAAGAATCCGATCGGACGACAGGTCATAGTCCATCGCGTGCGCGCTGAACGGCACGAGGAAAGTGGCGGCGGCGAGATATTTGAGGGAACGCAAACGCATGAGAAAAGACTCCTCCAAAGGGTGAACATAGATTCGCGCCGGAAACACAAAACCGCCCCCAACGCCCCCATTCGGAATTGCCTCTACTGCGCGAACAACTCCTCCCGCGCTCCAGCGATGTGGCAACGCAACAAAGAGCCGTGAGTTCCGGATAAGCGATTTGCGATGAACCTCAGATGAATGGACGTCGCCCAAGTGGTTCCCTGTCGCAACCGTCATGTTGGGCCCATAATCCGGTCAGCAGGCAGGCCATTTGTTAACGGCCGCGATTGAGCGGGCGGGACGGTTCCATTAGCGTTGCCGCTTCCAGGCTGGGATTCGCGCACGTGATTCGGCATTTGCGGCAAGGTACAGCTGTTGCGGCGTTCGCCGTGCTTGCGGCTGCCTGCACGACGACAAAAGAGGTCCCGAACACCACCGTCAGCGTTCTGCCCAATGCGGGT
This sequence comes from Alphaproteobacteria bacterium, assembly GCA_003139615.1. Taxonomy (GTDB): domain Bacteria; phylum Pseudomonadota; class Alphaproteobacteria; order Micropepsales; family Micropepsaceae; genus Rhizomicrobium. The sequence goes on along the minus strand of PLJH01000106.1, from coordinate 6,287 downwards.
GTCTACAAAGTCGGTAACCCTTATGAAGCCGACGGCATCTGGTACTATCCGCGCGAGCAGCCGGATTACGACGAAACCGGTATCGCTTCGTGGTACGGAGCGCAGTTTCACGGCAAGCGGACGTCCAACGGAGAAATTTTCGATTCGAACGCGCTCACGGCTGCGCACCGCACGCTTCCCATGCCGGTCAATGTACGGGTGACAAATCTGGACAACGGGCGGTCGCTGGTGGTGCGGGTCAATGATCGCGGACCGTTTGCGCGCGGCCGAATCATCGACGTTTCGAAACATGCCGCGGAACTCTTGGGATTTTACACGACCGGCACCGCCAAGGTGCGGGTCACCTATCTGGGACGTGCCGACATGCCGGACGGCACACCGGCGCCGGACAACACACCCGCTGCGATCGCCAGTGCCGTGGCGGCAGCACCGACGGAAAAAGTCGATACGGACGCACTCAACATTGTGCCGGGCACCCCGGTCGCGCCACCCGTTCAGGTCGCTTCGCTTGCGCCGGCTGCCGTCCCATCGGCACCCACGCCTTCGACAGATATCGAGCCGACGGGGCAGGTGGCGCAGGTGGCGCAGGTGCCGGTCCCTGCCGTGACCCACATCTATGTTCAGGCGGGCGCGTTCGGCTCGCTTGCCAACGCCGACCGCCTGAAGACGAGGCTTGCTGACGCAGGCGGCCTCTTTATCTCTCCAATCGACAGGAACGGTCAGCGGCTTTATAGGGTGCGCATCGGCCCGTTCGACGACGTCAACGCGGCCGATGCGGCGCTGGCCAAGCTTGTCGGGCTTGGGAACAACGACGCACAAATTGTCGTCGACAAATAGCGCGACCGGAGTTTTCGTCGATGCGGCGTTTCCGCTTTCTGACCCTTTTGTTCATCGCTTTTACCGCGGCCTCCATCTGGTCCGCGACCTCGGCTGAGGCTGCGCTCGCAACCGCCGCGGAGCACGCCATTCTGATGGATGGCGATAGCGGGCAGGTGCTGTGGTCCAAGGACGCCTTCACGGCCACGCCGCCGGCCTCGATGAGCAAGTTGATGACGCTCGAGCTTCTGTTTCATGAGCTCAAGGACGGCCGCGTGAAGCTGACAGATACGTTTCCCGTGTCCGAGAACGCCTGGAAGACGCAAGGCTCCAAAATGTTCGTGGAGTTGGGCAGCCGCATCTCGGTAGAAAACCTGATCCGCGGCATCATTATCGATTCCGGCAACGATGCCTGCGTCGTCGTGGCGGAGTCGCTGGGCGGGACGGAAGACGCATTCATCGACATGATGAACCAGCGCGCTAAGAAGCTGGGCCTCGACAATTCGCATTTCGTCAATCCGAACGGGCTTCCGGATCCTCCGGGGCAGCTGATGTCTGTGGCGGATCTTGGCAAGCTCGCGTTTCACCTGATCCATGACTATCCCGACTACTATCACTTTTTCTCCGAGCGCAGTTTTGTGTGGCACAACATTCCGCAGCAGAATCGCGACGCGGTTCTCGATCTGCTTCCCGGCACGGACGGATTGAAAACCGGCCACACCGACGCGGCGGGCTACGGTATCGTCGTTTCCACGGTTCAAAACGGTCAGCGCCTCATTCTGGTGCTGAACGGCCTGCGCTATCCGCAACTGGACAAGATGGATGCTGCAGCCCAGGACTGGCACGGCGTAAAACTGCGCGCCGAAGAAGCCGCGCGCGTGATGAGCGTCGCGTTCCGTGAATTCCGCCACTACCAACTGTTCAAGCAGAACGACGTCGTGGGCAGCGCGGTCGTCTGGCAGGGCACGAGCGACACGGTGCCGCTGACGCTCGCTGGTCCGCTTGCGGTGACTCTGCAGGTCGATTCACGCCCAGGCATGAAAGTGGCGCTGACCTATAACGGTCCCGTGCAGGCGCCGATTGCGAAAGGTCAGCAGATCGGCGTGCTCAAGGTGACGGCACCCGACACGCCGGAATTCACAGTGCCGGTCTATGCCGCGAATGCCGTGCCCAGCGCCGGCTTGTTCGGTCGCATCTTTCTGGGCATCCGCGCGCTGATCTCGGGCCGCAACGCAGCGCAATGACCGGCCGCTTCATCACGCTGGAAGGCGGAGAAGGCGCGGGCAAGTCGACGCAGGCGAAGAGATTGGCGGCAGCGCTCCATTCGCGCGGCATCGAATGTATTGTCACGCGGGAGCCGGGCGGCTCGCCCGGCGCCGAGGAAATCCGCAAGCTTCTTGTCGAAGGTGAGCCGGGCCGCTGGGACGCGGTGACCGAGACATTGCTTCTGTTCGCGGCGCGCGCCGATCACATCGCGCGCAAGATCAAACCGACGCTGGCCGCCGGCAAATGGGTGATCTCCGATCGCTTCACGGATTCGACCTATGCCTATCAGGGTGCGGGCCGCGGCCTCGATCGCGAAACCATCCGGCGGATCGAAGCGGCATCGACAAACGCTTTCAAACCCGAATTGACTCTGGTGCTCGATCTGCCGCCCGAGACTGGCCTCGCACGCGCGGTCGCGCGCAACACCAACGAAACGCGGTTCGAGGGATTCGATCTGGCGTTCCACACGAAGTTGCGTGAGGCATTTCGCGAGATCGTTCAGCGCGAACCCGACCGTTGCGTGTTCATCGACGCAACGGGCACGGAAGACAAAGTGGCCGAATTGATCTGGCGCGCCGTCGCGGGCCGGTTCAATCTCTAGGCGTCATCGGGGTGGAGATATGACAAAAGCGACGTTTGGTTCCGTCACCGCATTGGTGCCGACCGGCGCAAGTGTCGCGGCGGCGCTTGCATTCTATAAGGACCAATTGGGATTCTCGGTCGTGTGGCAGGACGAGAACGGGGCGGAAATTGCGCGCGACGCCGTATCCTTTCTTCTCGTCAGCAACAACAATCGGGAATGGATCGAAAATTCGAGCTACAGCATCGGCGTCACCGATCTCGATGCGCTCTACGAGGAATACCGTGGCGTCCCAGCCAAGGTCGGCGCTTTGGAAATCAAGCCGTGGGGCAGGCGCGAATTCCACATGATCCTGCCCTTCGGCGTATGTCTGCAGTTTTACGGCCGAAACGACAGGGCTTGAACGCGAGCGTGACGTGATACACTAACCGGATGGCCAGACGCACACGCAGCGAAGAGATTGTCGAGACGGACCGGATCGAAGGTCGTGCGCATCCGCACGAGACATATCGCCTTGTCGGACAGGATGCAGCGCTTTCGCGGGCCGCCCGCGCGATCCGTGCGGGCCGTCCGCCGCAGGCGTGGCTGATCACAGGTCCGCCCGGCATCGGCAAAGCGACGCTCGCCTATCGCATCGCGCGTTATCTGTTGCGCTATGGCGCATCGGATCAGGGCCCCGGCGATCTGTCGGTGCCCGAGAACGATCCCGTTGCGATCCAGGTGAGGGCCGCGTCGCATCCGGGCCTGCTCGTGCTTAAGCGTGGACTGCATCCGGAAACCGGAAAGCTTATGACCGTGTTGCCGGTGGACGAAATTCGGCGGCTTGCGAATTTCTTCGGGCTCACCTCCGGCGCAGGCGGATGGCGGGTGGCGATCGTCGATCCGGCCGACGACATGAACGACAATGCGGCCAACGCGCTTCTCAAGCTGCTGGAAGAGCCGCCGCCGCGCGCGATGCTGTTGCTGATCTCGCATGCGCCGGGACGGTTGCTCCCGACCATCCGCTCCCGCTGCCAGCGGCTCAATCTGCGTCCGCTCGACCAAGGAGAACTGGAATCGGAGCTGCGGGAATTTCTGCCCGAACAGACACCGGACGAATTGCAAGCGCTCGCGAAGCTTGCCGGCGGTTCGATCGGGGCGGCTCTCAGGCTCGCAGGCAGCGACGGCCTGATGCTGGCCGAGCAGGCCGAGCGGCTGATAGAGAATGCCGATAGTCCCGATTTTGCGGCAGCGTTGTCGCTGGCCGAAAAGGTCGCAAAGATCGACGACGGCATCGACATCTTTGGCGGCTTTCTCGCGCAGGCGCTCGCCGACCGGATTGTCGCGCGTGCAGGTAAAGGCGGCGTGCGGCTCGACCGCTGGGTGGAATTGCGTGAAAAGCTCAATACGAGTTTCGGGCGGACATCGGCGTTGCATCTGGAACCGCGCCAGACGATCCTGTCGACGGTAAACGCGCTGTCGCAGACATCCCGCCGCGGCGCCCTGTGAGTTTGGCCGCGTAGATGCTCGTCGACAGTCATTGCCATCTCGATTTTCCCGAATTCGCGCCGCAACTTGACGCGGTCGTCGTGCGCGCCGGGGACGCGGGTGTCGGCGTCTGCGTGACCATCGGCACGCGGCTCTCGGGATTTGAGCGCGTGCATGAGATCGCAGAGCTGTTCCCAAACGTCTATTGCTCCATCGGAATCCATCCGCACGACGCGGAGAAAGAGCCTCTGAAGGATGAATCGCCGCTGATCGAGCGTGCCAAACTCGCGAAGGTCGTCGGCATCGGCGAAACCGGGCTCGATTATTTTTACGAGCATGCGCCACGCCAGGCGCAGGTCGCGAATTTCCGCGCCCACATAGCGGCGGCGCGCGAAACCAAACTTCCGTTGATCGTGCATACCCGCGATGCCGATGACGACACCATCGCGGTCCTGCGGGAGGAAATGGACAGGGGCGCGTTCACCGGTGTGATCCATTGTTTTACGGGCACTCGCCGGTTGGCCGAAGCGTCGCTGGAACTCGGTTTCTACATTTCCGTTTCCGGCATCGCGACCTTCAAGAAATCCGACGAGCTGCGCGCCGTGCTGCGCGATGTTCCGATGGAGCGGCTTCTCGTTGAGACCGACGCGCCGTCCCTCGCGCCCATGCCTTTGCGCGGCAAGACCAACGAGCCCTCCTTTGTCGTGCACACCGCGGCCGCGCTCGCCGCGCTCAAAGGCGTTTCGGCCGAGGAGCTTGCCGCTGCCACGACGGACAATTTCTTCCGCTTGTTCACCCGCGCCATGCCGCCCGCATGAGCGCCACACTGGAATTGACCATTCTGGGCTGCGGTTCGTCGAGCGGCGTGCCGCGTCTCGGCGGTCCGGACGGGGCAGGCGACTGGGGTGTCTGCGACCCGACAAATCCAAAGAATCGGCGACGCCGCTGCTCGATCCTGATCCGTCGTAGGACGGAAGCCGGCGAAACCGCGGTTTTGGTCGACACCTCGCCCGATATGCGCGAGCAGCTGCTCGATGCGCATGCGGGCAGGCTGGATGCGGTGTTGATCACCCACGACCACGCCGACCAGCTTCACGGCATCGACGACCTGCGGGCCATTGTCTACGGCATGCGCAAGCGGCTGGATGTTTACAGCGATCAGGCCACCATCGCCGGCGTCCGACAGCGCTTCGCCTATTGTTTCGATACGCCTGCGGGAAGCGATTATCCGCCGATCCTGAACGCCAGGATCATCGCCGAGCCCTTCGAGACCTTTGTCGTGGAGGGCGCGGGCGGGCCGCTCGAGGTAAGCACCTTCGCGCAGCAGCACGGCCGCATTCGCTCGCTGGGCTTTCGCTTCGGGCCGATTGCGTATTCGAGCGATGTCAACGGCTTATCGGAAGATGCTTTTGCAGCACTTGAAGGCGCCGATCTATGGATTGTCGACGCGTTGCGGCATGCCCCCCATCCGACCCATGCCAATGTGGCGACGGCGCTGGAATGGATCGCCCGAGTCGAACCTCGGCGCGCCGTCCTGACCAACCTGCACATCGATCTCGATTATGAAGCGCTGAAGCGCGATCTGCCGTCCGGCGTCGAGCCTGCCTATGACGGGATGACTCTTTCGGTGCCGCTTTAGAGGCATCGCCGATGCAATTGCGGCGGATAAGACCATCAGAAGATTTGGTCGCGATCCAGGAACTGGAGAATGCTGCACGCAGCCGCTATCTCGACGATCCGAAGCTGGCCTTCGTGGCTGGGAGCGCGCCGATCGCTCTGGAACGGCTCCAAGCCGGCGAGTTGGTCGTTGCGGAAGACGAGGGCCGCATTGTCGGGTTCATTCTGACAACCCCGATGGATGGCGGCCTCTACATCGCAAACATCTCCGTCGCGCCGGGACAGTCCGGCCGCGGTATCGGCGCCGCGCTCATTCGGGAAGCTCTCGCGCGTGCGTCCACGCGAGGACTTGAAAAAGTGATGCTCACGACGTTCCGCGCGCCCGAATGGAACAGCCCCTGGTTTCGGCGTTTCGGCTTCTCACCGATGCCGGAAGAACGCATCGGCGCCGGCCTGCGCGCCGTGCTCGAACGCCAGGCGAAGTTTGTCGATCCGGTGACGAGGGAGACCTTGTGGCGAGCTAGAGCAGACTCCCATTAAT
>PLJH01000070.1 GCA_003139615.1 Alphaproteobacteria bacterium | reverse complement strand
ATGTGTAGATACCCTAGCCGCATGCGGGGGAAGTGGATCGAGGGTGCGTATGCTTGAGGTTTTGGCAATCCAGCCGAATCCCACAAAGGCGAAGGCTGGCGCGCCCGACAGGATTCGAACCTGTGACCTCTGCCTTCGGAGGGCAGCACTCTATCCAGCTGAGCTACGGGCGCGTGCCGGGCTCTATAGCGCGCCCGGCATCCTGGGGGCAATCGGCCGTTCCCATGGCACGCCCGAATCGGCAGGCGTTCGAATCATTGGGCCAGGCAGGCGCGCCCGGTCATGATTGATCTCTCGCTGTCCTGGGACCACTACTTCGGGCTCTTCGCATTGGCCGTGCTGCTCGCCCATATCGGCGCGCTCGTGTGGTCGGGATGGTTCCGCAAGGGCATCATGTCGGTCCTTGTGCTCAACTTCCTCCTCAGCGGCAGCGTGGTGATCTATTGGGGCCTGCATATCGCCGACCTCGCGGGCTCCATCGAACTGGTCTGGGCGTACGTCGCGTTCGAACTCGTGGTGTTCGTCACGTCGCTTCTCGCCATCTTCCGCCTGCGCGTGCCGCAAGCCGTGATATGGATCGAATTCGCGGCGCATGCGCTCATGACCGGGTTGGCGTTCCTTTTCATTCTGACGTTTCACCTGACACGGTTAATCTGATGCACTGCACCAATTCCCTGGGAGAACCCGGTAAATTCTTCGTCACCAAGGCTGGCAATGCGCGTGGCTTCACGCCATGTTCGCGCCTTCGAAAAAACGTGGGGAATTCAATGTCTGGAAATCGTAGCGTCTTGCTCGGCGCCGTGGCCGCACTCGCCATTTGTTCCGTGTCTGCAGTCTGGGCCGCCGGTGACGCGCCGACTGCCGGCAATCCGTTCGACGCGCCCAGCACCTTGCCGTTCCAGGCGCCGCCTTTCGACCGCATCAAGGATTCAGATTTCGAGCCCGCCTTCCAAAAGGGGATGGCGCAGCAAATCGCCGAAATGGATAAGATCGCCGCCGACCCCGCGCTCGCGACCTTCGACAACACCATCGTCGCGATGGAAAAGTCGGGCCGCATGCTCGATCGCGTGCAGCAAACCTTTTCCAACCTGAATGGGGCCAACACGGACGACGCACTGCAGGCGGTCGATGCGACCGAGTCGCCCAGGCTCGCCGCGCATCAGGATGCGATCTTCCTCAATCCGAAGCTGTTTGCTCGCGTCAAGGCGATTTACGAGCAGCGCGATTCGCTGCATCTCGATCCCGAAGCGCTGCAGCTGGTGAAAGTCTATTACCAGCAATTCGTGCATGCGGGCGCCAATCTCTCCGATCCCGACAAGGCGAAGCTGCGCGCGCTCAACCAACAACTTTCCACACTCGAGACCGCATTCGAAAAGAAGCTGCTTGCGGCAACAAAGGCCGGCGCATTGGTCGTCAGCGACAAAGCCAAGCTCGCGGGCCTGAGCGACAGCGCGATCGCGGCTGCGGCGCAGGCCGCCGAAGGCCGCGGCCTCAAGGGCAAATGGATTCTTCCGCTGCAGAACACCACTCAGCAGCCGGCCCTCGCATCGCTGAGCGATCGCGCGACGCGCGAGCAGCTGTTCGACAATTCCTGGACGCGCGCCGAGAAGGGCGACGCCAACGACACGCGCGACACCATCGCCACCTTGGCGCAGCTGCGCGCGCAGAAAGCGCAACTGCTCGGCTACCCCAACTATGCCGCCTACGTGCTCGAAGACCAGATGGCGAACACACCCGACAAGGTCGAGAAGTTCATGGCACAGCTGGGGCCGGCGGCGCGCGCGCAAGCCGATATCGAGGCAAAGGACATCCAGGCCGTCATCGACAAGAGCGGTCAACATTTTCAGCTCAAGCCCTGGGACTGGGAGCTTTATTCCGAGCAGGTACGCAAGGCGAAATACGATCTCGACGAAAGCGAGATCAAACCCTATTTCGAGCTCAACAATGTGCTGCAGAACGGCGTGTTCTATGCCGCCAACCAGCTTTACGGAGTCACGTTCAAGGAGCGGAAGGATCTTCCGGTTTACCAGCCGGACGTGCGCGCCTTTGAAGTGGACGACAAGGACGGTTCTCAGCTCGGCCTGATGTATTTCGACTATTTCAAGCGCGACAACAAACAGGGTGGCGCCTGGATGAGCAATTTCGTGGGCCAGTCGAAGCTGCTGGGCACGAAACCTGTCATCTACAACGTTGCCAATTTCACCAAGCCCGCGCCCGGCCAACCGGCGCTGATCTCGTTCGACGACGTGACGACCATGTTCCATGAATTCGGCCATGCGCTGCACGGCCTGTTCGCCAACGAGGTCTATCCGACATTGTCCGGCACGAGCGTTGCGCGCGACTTCGTCGAATTCCCGTCACAGTTCAACGAGCATTGGGCGCTTTATCCGCAGGTGTTCCAGCACTACGCGGTCCATTACAAGACCCATCAGCCCATGCCGCAGACGTTGGTTGACAAGATCCAGAAAGCCGCGAAGTTCGATCAGGGCTACGAGCTTGGCGAGCTGGTTGCAGCCGCCGAACTCGACATGCAGTGGCACACCTTGCCCGCAAGCGCGCCGAAGCAGGACGTCGACAAGTTCGAAATCCAGGCGCTCAAGAATGTGCATCTCGACATGGCAGACGTGCCGCCGCGCTATCGCTCAAGCTATTTCAACCACATCTGGAACAACGGCTATGCGGCGGGCTATTACGCCTATTCGTGGACGGAAATGCTCGACGACGACGCGTATCACTGGTTCACCACGCATGGCGGCCTGACGCGNNTACGGCCCGATGTTCCGTGCGTTCTATGGCAAGGACCCGGAGATCGGCCCCTTGCTCGAACACCGCGGGTTGCCGGCGCAGTGAGGCGTTGAAGCTAGGCCAGCGCCGTGCACGCCGCGTCGATGGCTTCTTGGGCATGCGCCCACACCGCGCGCTTCCACTCGGCGGTGTCGGGATAGAACGCCGCGCGGATCTCGCGCTTGATCGCTTTCGCGCCGCGGTGACCGGGCTTCGCGCGGGTGTGCAGCCAATTGTCCTTGCGCAGGGAGCCGAACACATCGCGGAGCGGCGCGGTGCCCACTTCGAGCGCGGCGAAAGTGAGTTCCTTGCCCTTCATCCATTGCGCGACCGCCGCATCGATCGTGCCGGTGAGCGGCGCAGAGAGCGATTCGCCGGCTTCGCTCGACTGCACCAGCCCGCCCCACATCGCCTTGGCGCGCGCATAGGCCGCCGAGCCCGGAAGGTCTTCGGTGATCATCTCGGCGGCACCCGTCTTGCCAAGCCCGGTGTGGAAGTCGATCGCGATCAGCCGCTTCACATGCGCGAGTTCTTCGACGAACACGTCTTTCAGCATCGCCGCCGACCACGCCATGTGCGATCCGCCGAAATAGAGTCCGTCGGTGTGGCTGTATTGCCCGGCGCTGATCGCGGTCTGCAGCGCGAAGTCGCCGTGCTCGCGCGCATAATTCCGGAGCCGCGCATTCGACTTCTTCATCGCGGCCGGCGAAATGCTCCCGGGCGCGATGAATTCGGACAGCGACTCATAGGCTAGGTTCGCCGGCGGATGCGCGTGGTCGACGAAGTTGCGGTTGATGTCGGCATTGTCCTCGTTGACGCGCCGGTTCCACGCGAAGCCATATGGGTTCAGCGCGTGCAGCACGACGATCTTGGCGCCTTTGGGTGCGCGGCGTGCGAGCCCCTCGCGCAGCAACCCGGTTTCCACGCCCGACCCGAAATAGCCCTCCACGCCATGTGTGCCGGAGATCAGGAGAAGCGCGGTCTTCGCCTCCCGCGCGCCAATCGTCGCCACGTCGATGAAGAGCGGCTTGCCGTCCGGTCCCTTCGCGGTCGGATGCACGCGGGCGGTGACGCCCAGATCTGCCTCCTCACAGGCCTCGATGAAAGCAGCACGGCCGGAGCGATAATCGGCCGGAAAATAAGACTCGGGAGGTTTTGTCATGACGGGGCAGGTGAGGTTGCGCGGATTTCGTTATACTCGAAGCCGCAGGCATTGGCGCAACAATAGATGAGTCCCTTCGGTCCGCTGGAAGCGCTGCGTGCGAAACCCATTCCGAACCAGGACTCCGCGCGTTCCGCCCGACAAGGATTTCGTTCGCTGCCGATCGATGCCGATGAGGCGCTTGCGCGCGAGCCTCTGGTCCGAATCGCCGCGGAAGGGATCGCGGGCGAGAATTACTACTATTCGACGCGCAATCCGCCTTATTGGGGTCGGATCGAAGGATCGATTCCAGAACTCTATCTGCGCCGGTCGGTCGCCTTGAAGCTCGCACGCGTCAACCACCGGCTAAGTGCTGCAGGTCTCGAGCTTTACGTGTTCGATGCATGGCGGCCGCGCGCCGTGCAGGTCTATTTCCACGATGTCTGGATGCCGCGCGAACTGGCGCGCCGCAGGCCGGAGCTGTCGGGCGAAGCGCTTACGCGAGAGGTCGAGCGCTATTGGGCCGCGCCCACGCGCGATGCCGCCTCGCCCGCGCCCCATGCCACGGGGGCCGCCGTCGATCTCACACTGCGCTGGCGCAATGGCGAGGCGTTGTGGATGGGTTCCATCTTCGACGACGCCACGGAAATCGCGCATCGCGATCATTTCGAGCGCGCGAGCGACGCGGGGCTATGTTTCTCCGACGAGGAAGCACGCGCCAACCGGCGTCTCTTGCATTGGGTCATGACGGACGGCGGCTTTGTCGGCCATCCCGAAGAATGGTGGCATTTCTCTTGGGGCGACCAATTGTGGTCCGCGCTGACTGGAAACGGTTCCGCGTTCTACTGCCTGATCGAACCGTCGGAAAAGAATGGCTAAAGCCTACTTCACAACCTGCCGGAATGCACCGTCCCATTCCGCGCCGGGAGCGTGCGTTTCGTAATAGGCAATGCGCGCGAGATGCAGATCATACATCTTGGGACTCGCGCCCGAAAGCTTGCGGCACTGATCGATCAATCCGCGCGCCTTCTCCCATTGCTGGGTCTGGATCGACTGGAAGATATGATCGTGGAAGGTTTCGAGTGCGCGGAATTTCGGGCTCGCGCGCACCAGCGGATTGCCCAGCATCGCATAGAGGTTCACCGGTTCGTCTTTGGGTCCTGCTGCGATGAAATCGACTTCCAGAAACGCGAAGCCGCGCTGCGCCGTCTTGCGGGTCTCTTCGCTTACGACGACGGCCGGTCCGTATTGCGCCGATAGAATGCGAATGCGATCCGCAAAGACAGTGCTGTCGCCATTGACGGTGTAAGTCGTGTGGCCGAGCGCGGTGAAGCCGCCCGCGACCGCTGCGCCCGTCGAGATTCCGATGCCGATTTCGATGGCCTCGAATGCCGTACCATCGAAACGGCGCTCATGGCCCAATTGCTCGTTCACTTCGGCCAGGGTCACCGTCATGCGGTTGGCGGCTTCGCAGGCGCGGATCGCATGTTCGGAATCGTCGAGCGGCGCGTTCCAATAGGCCGTGAAACTCTCGCCGTCGAAACGCCCGATCATGCCGCCATGGCCGACCGCGTCTTCGATCAGGGGCGCCATCGCGGTGTTGATCAGCCGCGTGAACCCGACAGGATCGTCCGCAAATGATTGGGCGAGCGCGCCGTAACGCCTGAGACCGCACGAGAGACAGGTGACGACCCGCGTTTCGCCTTCGAGCCTCAAAAGCTCCGGCATGCGCGCAATCGCATCGATCGTGGAAGGCGGCAGCGTGTCGGCAAAGGATCCTCGCAGGCGCGTTCGCGCGCGCGCAACGTCGTAGCTGCGGGCCGAAATCCCGCCGAGGAACGCCAGCGCCAATCCCCAAGACGGATTGGCGGAATCAAGCAGGATGTGAACGTTGGTGAACAGAAACCAGGTGAAGACCTGCGCGCCGACGATGGCGAGCAGTGTCGCGACGCCTGCCCACCAGATGCTTGCGCGCGCGAACAGGACCACCACGCCGATTCCGACGATGGCGAGGAAAACCAGTTCGGCATAAATCGAGGACACAGGCTTGAGCGGCGTTCCGAGAAGAATGTTCTCCATCACCTCGGCGCGCACGTCCGCGATATTGCGTGTGCCGTCGGGTGTCCGCACGACCTGATCCGGCGGCGCGATATAGACGATTGCGTTCTTCAGTTCCGGCGTCGGCTGCCCCGACTCAAGCGCTGCTGCGGAGATATGCCGTTCCGCGTGCGGACCCGCGTAATAGATTTGCAGAGCGCCATCGGCCTGCAGCGGCACGTCGAATGCGCCCGAGCCGACGCCTCCGATCAATGTCGCATTGCCGAGACCCAGCGCGCCGCTTTCCTGGCCGCGAAATACAAATTCAGGCTTGCCGCTCGCCACCCGCATCACTTCGGCATCGAGCGACGGCACGGGTTTGCCGCTGAGCCGGTAGAACAACGGCATGTTCCGGAGCTTGCCGTCGGCATCGAGTTCCAGATTGAGCGCGCCCACGCCCGCACTCGCGGCCTCGATGCGCGGCAGGGCAGGTGCTGCCTTCGCGAATTGATGCGTGTGGGCGAACAGTTCGTCCGAAGCATCAATGGGTGCCTTCAGCGCGGGCGTGCCGGTCCCGTTTTCGCCGAGCGTGAATCCGGTGACGGCTTTCACACCACCGAGACCCGCGGCGAGCGCATCGTCCGGTGCCTGAATACCGGCCAATGCCGTTCGTGCCGGCGCGGCCTGGGGGTTGTTCGGCAGAAGGCTCGCGAGAAGCGAAGGTGTCGCCGGGTCCGGCGTGTCGAGCGGCATCGCGAGAACGACGATCGATGCGCCCTGCGATTTCAGATCGTTCGTGAGCCGGGCGAGAACTGTGCGCGACCATGGCCACGCGCCGAGATGTGCGATGCTCGCCTCGTCGATATCCAGAATGCGCACGGCATAGCCGCTGCGCGCGCTGGTGTCTTCGTACGCGCGCGGATGGGTGTGCTGATAGGTGTCGAATTCGATACCGCGAATTCGGGTCGCGAGCCCGCCGAGGTCCGTGGCGATCAGGGCAAAGGCGCCCACGAGAAGGATGAGCGGCAGCACCCAGATTTTGACCGGTTTCCCCCCCGCCTTCATGACCCGCCCTATAACGCCCCGTCCGTCGCAGCCCTTGCGGTCATCCTATCACCCGGAAGGGTCTGGAATGGAAGGCAGATTCGCGAATTGCCGGGTGCGTGAGAAAAACTTTCATCCCGCCGCCATTCTCAGCCCGCCAGTCTTGCGACGATGTAGAGCGTGGCGGCACCCATAAGCGTCATGATCGTGGTAAGCGCCTTGGGATGGGCGTGAAAGCTTTCCGGCAGAAGGTCGCTCGCGCCGATATACAGAAAAAATCCCGCAAAGAGCGCGAGGACAAGCGACAGCGCCTCACCGGGCAATGTGAGGAACAGACTGAGCGCAGCGCCCAGCACCGGAGCGGCTGCATCCACGAGCAGCCATTGGAATGCCTGCTGCCGCGATCCCGCATTTCGCAGAACCAGGTTGACGGTGTTTATACCGTCCGAGCAGTCATGCGCGAGCACGGCGGCAGCAACCACAATGCCAACGGAAGACGACGCGCGAAACGCGATGCCGATCGCAAGCCCATCGACCAGGCTGTGGGCGGACAGGCTGCCGGCCCCCGCCCAGCCGCGTTTCACTGCGGGCGCATCATGGACATGATCGGGATCGTCGTGATGGGTGTGCAGAAGGATCAGCCGGTCGAGCGTGGCGTAACCGAAAAATCCCAGCGCAGTGACGCTCAAGAGCGTCGAAGGGTCGCCCGAGCCGATTTTGAGGGCCTCCGGCAGAAGGTCGAAAAATGCGAGTCCGATAATCGCACCCGCGCTGAAGCCCAGAATCAAGTGCAACTGGTCGCGAAACCGCAGCGCCAACGCTCCTCCGGCCAGCGTCGCCAGAAACGTGCCGAACGCGACGGTCATAATCAGGAGGGATTGCATGGGGTTGTCCGCTGGAAGGACACGATTGTTATAAAATTGCCGAGAAGATCGCTACCCCTGCCGCCTTTAACAATTACGTGACGCTTACGTCATTTATTCTTGCGGACGTTTCGCGGCGGGCATAGTCTTTTGACAGTCTGTCATCCCGCACCGGAGGCTGCCCCATGGAAAACATCACCAAGGATCCCGCCTATAACGCCGTCGATCCAAACGATTTTCCCGCGATGCTGGATGTCAATCGCTATGGCGAGCGCTCCAATGCGTTCGACAAGATCATTTCTGCGACCCACGACCATTTCTGGGATCCGCTCGACAAAAAATACATCGACTTCACAGCACCGTTCGACACAGAAAACGAATATCTGGTCAATCCGTCGGCAAACACCGACCTGAGGACCGCGATCGGCGACAAGCTGGACGAGAAGCAGAAGATCAAGCTCGTCAATCTCGATGTGTGCTGGTCGTTCTCATCGATCCTTCATGGCGAGCAGGGCGCGCTGTCATTGTCGGCATCGCTGTGTCACATCCTGCGCGATCCGGGCGCGCAGGAATATGCCGCGAACCAGACACGCGAAGAGGCGCGCCATGTCACGGCTTTCTCGCGCTACATCCACGCGCGGTGGGGCAAGCCCGTACAGGTCGGTCCCGCGCTGGGAAATTTGCTGAACGAACTCGTTGCTTCCCCGCTCGTGTGGAAGAAGCTCGTCGGGATGCAGCTTCTGGTCGAAGGCCTCGCGATGGGCGCTTTCGCGACGTTTTACAAGGAAGCACGCGATCCGCTGATGCGTCAGGTCTGCCAGTTGGTGATGACCGACGAAGCGTTCCACCACAAATTTGGAAAGATATGGGCCGATCGCACGATTCCGAAGCTGTCGAAAGGCGAGCACGAACTGATCGAAGACTGGGCGTGGAATGTGTTCCAGATCCTGCTCTACAATCTCGGCTCGCCCGATCAGAAGTCCTGGATTTATCAGGCCGTGGGTCTCGATCCCATGTGGTGCCAGCAGGCCTTCATGGAAGCGCTCACCGATGCCGATATCCGTGAAGAGCTGCAGGAAACCACCAACATCTTTCGGGTGCTGATCAAGACGCTTCTCAAGGCCGGCATCATCACGGATCGCACGCGCGCTAACTACGCGGCCTATATCGACATGGCCGAACTTTATGCCGAAAGCGATCGCATGATCGGCGACGA
This sequence comes from Alphaproteobacteria bacterium, assembly GCA_003139615.1. Lineage (GTDB taxonomy): Bacteria > Pseudomonadota > Alphaproteobacteria > Micropepsales > Micropepsaceae > Rhizomicrobium. Next base: position 69,545 of record PLJH01000070.1, on the reverse strand, counting down.
CATCGCCGAGGAAGGAATCAAATATCTGATCCAGCTCAACGGCGGCAACAAATTGGTCTTGCCGTCGTCCATCGCGGCCGAGTGAGGAGACGTCGATGCCCAACATCACCAAGGATCCGGCTTACGACGCGGTCGACCCGCAGGATTTTCCGGCGATGCTCGACGTCGAGCGCTATGGCAGGCGCTCGACGGCTTTCGACAAAATCATCTCTGCCACGCACGACCATTTCTGGGATCCGCTCGACAAGAAATATATCGATTTCTCCGAGCCCTTCGATCTCGAAAGCGAATATCTCGTGCCGCCGAAAATGAATATGGAATTGCAGACTGCCATCGGCGAGCGGCTCGACGAACGGCAGAAGATAAAGCTCGTCAATCGCAGCGCGCAATTCGCGATCTCGTCGATCCTGCATGGCGAACAGGGCGCGCTCGCGCTGTCGGCTTCCCTGTGCCACATCCTGCGCGATCCTGGAGCCCAGGAATACGCCGCGAACCAGACGCGCGAAGAGGCGCGTCATGTGACGGCCTTCTCAATGTACATCCAGGCCCGCTGGGGCAAGCCTGTCGGCGTAGGTCCCGCGCTCGGCAATCTTTTGATCGAGATGGTGGGCTCCCCCGATGTGTGGAAGAAACTCGTCGGCATGCAAATGCTGGTCGAAGGCCTCGCGATGGGGGCCTTTGCGAGCTTCTACACCTTTGCGCAGGACCCCGTGCTTGTGCGGCTTTGCCAATTGGTGATGACCGACGAAGCGTTCCACCACAAATTCGGAAAGATCTGGGCCGACCGCACAATCCCCCATCTCTCCGAGGAAGAGCGCAACAAGGTCGAGGACTGGGCGGCGGAAGTGTTTGTCGGCCTCCTGCGCAATCTCGGCAGCCCCGAACAAAAACGCGCCCTCTACGAGGAATTCGGGCTCGACATGGCTTGGGTGCAGGGTGCGATGACGGAAGCGTTCAGCGATGCGCGCATCCGCGCGCGACTCCGGGATTCCACATCGATATTCCGGGTGCTGATCAAGACCTTGCTCAAAGCCGGCATTATCACCGAGCGCACGCGCGGCGTGTACGCGGCCTATGTCGACATGGAAGAACTCTACAACGAAAGCGATCGCATGATCGGCGACGACATCGCCGAAGAGGGCATCCGCTATCTGATGACCTTGAACGGTGGCCGCCAATTGTCGACACCCGTTTCGATCGCGGCGGAATAGCCAAACATCAGGCGGCTTACTTTCGCGGCAAGAACCCCAACAGCAGCAATATCGCACTGGCGGCGACGCAAAGCCATGCAAACGCATCGCCGATGCGATCGTAGACGGTGTTGCCCGCGTTTGTACCACGCGGAAGATCGCCCACCAGTGTCGTGAAGCCGTCCTTGCTCGTACGGCGCAGCGCAAGGATGCGTCCTTGCGCATCCGAAAGCGTCAGCAGGCCATCGCGTGCAGCGCGCGCCATCGCGAAACCGTTTTCGACATCGCGCATCACCGCCATATTGCCGTGCAAATCCGCGTCGGCGTCGAAATCCCACGCGGGCACGGCCATCACGTCGGCATGTTCGCGCGAGTCCTTGCGGAGCATGCGGTTGAAATCCATGTCCTTGCAGATTTCGATGCCGATCCGGTTCGGAAGGGTGAGCGGTGCATCTCCCGGCGTGAAAGCGCTTTCCAGGCCCGGAACCATATGCCGTTTGGAATAGATTTTTGGCGTGCCGCCATCCGGCGGAAACACCCAGGCAATATTCTCTCTCCTCCCACCGTCGCGGTTGTCGAAGCCGGCAATCAACGTCGCATTCAATGTCTTCGCTGTTGACGCGAACCTCGCCTCGGCCTGCGCGCGCCAGGGCGGCTCGATGACGGCAAGTTTTTCGGGGAAGACGACAAGACGTGCGTGATCGCCGGACAGTTTCAGCGCCTGATCGTCATAGGCATCAATGGCAGCAAGCGAGACTGCGCCGTCGTCAGCGAACGCCGCCGAGCCGAGTTTGTCGCTGTCGATCAATACCGCGTGAATAATGGGACCGACGGGTCGAGCAAGGACATACGCGCCATAAGCAGCATTGAACGCGAACAATCCGATGCCCAGGACCGCCGGAAGCACTTTTCTCCGGCGCAACGCGAGCGCAATCGATGCCGGAACAAACGCAATGAGAAATGCGACGCTCCACAACCCGAATAGAGTCGCGCTCTGAATGAGAATGGGCTCGGATACCTGACTGTAAGCAATGTTGGCGGCTGTTCCATCGGGGCTGAATGAGGCGAAATAGCCCAAAGCCGTCCACAACGTCGCGAACGCCAAGACGCCGGCCAACGGATTGACCCGCGCCGCCACGAAACGCGCGGCGAGCACGGACAGCGTAAAGAGTGCCGCCGGCGCGCAGATCGCGATGATCAAAACCGTGACCGGCAGGAAACCGGCATAGGCTTCAAGAATATTGGACGAGCCGATCGCATAGGAGGCGAACGCCGAAACGGCCACCGTCGCCATCCGGGCTCGTCCGAAGGCGAGCCACAATATCGGCAGCGGAGCGAGCCATGCCAGCGGCCACAATTGGCCAAGCCCTAGCGAGCCGAAAAATGCTGCGGCGCTCAGCACCATGCACAGAAATGCAATCATACCGCCTCCGAAGCTCGGCGCGCCTCAGTGCGAGGAGAGCGGAGCAATATGAAGCGTGTAAGGGATGTAAAGAGCCAGATCGAGGGGGTCTTTCTGATACCAGCTGACCGGGCGCTCCAGGCCTTCGATCGTGATGCCGTAGCCCGGCCCGAACAGGTCCGCATTGTGCTTCGCATCGGTCACAATCCGGGTCACCAGAGCGTCGCGATATTGCTCCGGGCCGATCACGGTCAGATCCCATCGTGATTCCAGCAGGATTTCGGTTCGCCCAACCTTTGTCGTTTTCGCGATAAAATCCTTGACCCGCGCCGTCGCGGAATTGAACGTGTCCGCCTTTGCGACCAGAGTCTTGATGATGACGAAGGCTTGGCTTGTGTCCGGGCGCGTATCGGGCTCGATGATATCGTCGAAATTGGCCTCGCTCAATTCGCCGAGAACCTGATCGCCCAGGCCCAGAGAGATGGTTTGGGTTTGAGCAGCGGCCTTGATCATGTTTCGCAACGTCGCTTTGAGTTCTTCCCTCCGCTGGTTCAGGTCCCGCGTATCGCAAGTGACCCGAACCTTTGTGATAAGGTGATCCGCGCGCTTGATGAGAAAGATGTGAGGCGCACCTTCATCAACGCGCTGGCCGGTAACGACCACCTCTTCGACCTGCGCAGAGGCAGATGAAATTCCCGATATGAGGAACGCAGCGAGCGTCGCGGCTGCCAATATGTGTCGTGTCATGAAGACCCCCGTCTTTCAGTTCAACCGAGTATACACGATCGGGAGCTTTGCCGCCGACAGCTCGGACGCCGGCTTATCGGCCCGAATTCTCAATCCGGCCCCAAAATGGTATGGTCGGTACGGGTCAGAGATCGGACAACCAGAATGGCGTTAATCGATACGAGCGAGCTTCCCGTCGTGGAGCGTAAGCCCGGCTGGCGCGGTCGCTACTTCAATTCGGCCAACATGACATTCGCGCATTATGAATTCGACGCCGGTTCGTCGATTCATGAACATTCCCATCCGCAGGAGGAAGTCTGGCACGTGCTGGAAGGCGCGCTGGATATCACGATGAACGGGGTCACGAGGCGGGCAGGGCCAGGTTTCGTCGGTATCGTACCGCCCGACACGCCGCATTCCGTCATCGCGGCGTCGGACGGAAAAGCAATCGTGGTGGATCATCCGTTGCGCGAAATGGGCTGATTCGATCCGAGATTTGTTGCGACGGTCAATTCCAGTTTGTATTTCATCATGAAAGGGATTTGCTCTTGGCGCGCAAAAGAAAAGGCGACGGACAGACTGCGCTGGTGACCGGCGCAAGCGGCGGCATCGGTCTCGATCTCGCCGAATGTTTCGCCAAGGACGGCTATGCGCTGATTCTGACGGCGCGGTCCGAGCCGGCGTTGAAGGACGCCGCTGAACGTCTGGGCCGGAAATACAATGTGGCGGCAAACGTGATTGCAATGGATCTGGGCGCGATCGCAGGAGGCGCCAAACTCGTTGCCGAGATCGCATCGCGCGGATTGTCGGTCGATGTGCTGGTGAACAATGCCGGCTATGGCATCGCCGGTGCGTTCGACGGCTCGCAGGAAGCGGACCAGCTCGGCATGCTCGATCTCAATATCCGCGCGCTCGTCGAACTCACCCATTCATTCTGGCCCGGCATGCTTGCGAAGAAGCGCGGGGGAGTCCTGAACGTCGCCTCGACCGCATCGTTCCAGCCGGGACCGTTCATGGCGATCTACTACGCGTCGAAGGCGTTTGTGCTCTCATTCTCCGAGGCGTTGTGGGAAGAGGCGCGCGGCACCGGCGTACACGTCTCTTGCCTCTGTCCGGGACCCACGACCAGCAAATTCCGCGAGCGGGCAGGAACCGACAAAACGAGACTTGCGCGCACCGGCACACCCATGCCGTCGATGACGGTCGCGCGCATGGGCTATCGCGCATTCCGCAAGAATCGCCGGGTGATGATCACCGGTGCGCGGAACGCCTTTATGGCGAGGCTTGCGCCATTCGTTCCGCGCCGAACGCTGCTTGGCCTTGTCCGGTATCTGCAAACGTCATGAGCGAAACCCGCATCGGCGATTTCATTGCAATCTCGCGCGAAGGCGCCGTTGCAATCGTCACCATCGATCGCGGCGACGGGCGAAATGCGCTATCGCGACAACTGATCCTTGAGTTAACGGAGACGGCCCAGAGTTTCGTGAATGATCTCGAGACACACGCAATCATCCTGAGCGCCAAGGGCGCGTTCACAGCCGGCGCCGATCTCAAGGATCCCGGCATGGATCGCCGGCGCGCGAATGGGCTTCTTGAACGGCGTCACATGGTGAGGATCGGTCCCGACATGTGTGATGCATGGGAGCGGCTGGAGCAGGTCACAATCTGCGCCATTGAAAAATATTGCATCGGCGGCGGCGGAGCGCTCGCGGCGGTCTGCGATTTCCGGATCGTAGGCCAAAGCGCGCATTTCCGCCTGCCGGAGATACCGCTGGGCATGAATATGAGCTGGCATGCGGTTCCTCGGCTCGTCTCGCTGATCGGGCCTGCGCGCACGAAGCGTTTCGTTATCTTCGGCGAGAAGGTGGAAGCGGGGGAAGCGTTCGCCTGGGGGCTGGCGGACGAAATCGCGCCCGATGGCGAGACACTCTTGCACGCGAAGGAATGGGCGGCCCGGCTCGCAATATTGCCGCCCAATGCGGTGCGCATGACAAAGCAGTCGGTAAATGCAACCGCGAACGCGCTTCATCATGCGACAACTTTCATGGACCTCGACCAATACGCACTTGCGACGACGAGCGAGGATTACAAGGAGGCGATCAAAGCTTTCCTTGAGAAGCGTCCGCCGAAATTCACGGGTCGATAGGGTCGACAGAGCATCGGCGGCTTGAAGGACGACTGAGGGGATACAACATGATTAAACGCCGCCAGGAAGGATCGCGTTCATGAACGATACGCTCGGCGCCGTGTTGCCGAAGCGCGGCTCGCATCTGGGTTTTGGGAGCTGGATGCGCGATCTGCACGCGCTTGCCGCCTGCACGCTGAACCCTCCCCCATATCCCTCCACCGGATTGCCGCGCGGCGACGGTCGCGTCGTGCTCACGATCCCGGGGTTCCTGGCCGGCGACTGGACGATGATCCGCTTACGCACATTTCTGGAGAATCTCGGCTATCGGATTGAAACCTCCGGCATCGCCTTCAACGGCGGACCGACACCCCAAACAATTGCGCGGCTGGATGACGTGCTGTTGCGTTTGGTGGAGAAAGTCGGACCCGTCGATCTTCTGGGGCAAAGCCTGGGCGGTGTTCTTGCCCGCGATCTTGCGCATCGCCACCCTGCGGCAGTGCGCAGGGTCGTGACGCTCTGCAGCCCGATACGTTTTCCGATCTCGACGCCGCTCGCCCCTGTCGCGCAGATATTTGCACCGTTCCACGATCCTATATGGGCGGCGCGGGCAGCGACAGTCGCGTCGTCCCCGCCGATGCCCGTAACGGCGATCTATTCCGAGGATGATGGCGTCGTCGATTGGCGCCAATGCGTGCAGGACGAAGCACCCGGTTACGTCAATGTGCGTGTCGCGGGCGCGCATTCCACTATGGGCTCAAATCCCGACGCGCTCACGACTGTCGCGGTCGCTCTCGGCGACTGACGTCACCCGGCAGCTTTTTCCGTTTGCCGACGCGATTGCCGCGCGCGACTCCGAAAAAGGCGCGGGGATCCTGGATTTCTGCGCAGACCAAACCCGGCACGCAAAATGCTTCTCCTTGCAGCGGACACCAGACGGCGCGTCCGCCGCGCAGGGAGATACGGCCATGCAGGTCGCAGCAGCCAATACGCCAACCGTGATGTCGCAAACATTGACATCGGTGATGTCGCAGCTCGGTCGCGCAAAATCGGACTCGCAGCAGTCGAGTGCCTCGACTTTTGCCGGCAGCGTCGCGTCGTCGTCGCAGATGACAAATTCCGCAAGCAACATCCTCCAGGGAAGCTCCAAGCCCAGCCTGAGCGATCAGGTGCTGGGATTCATGATGCAGAACCAGCAGGAAGCAGGCGAGCCTTCCGCGCAAGCGCCGACATTCACGACGACGACACCCGTCAGTGACGGAACCGGCGTATCGGCCTGAACGGGTTTGTCCGGCGCGCGATGGCGCGAATTCCAGACGGACTCCACTGGGCAATTTCTTCCGTAGCGGCAGTCTTTGCCGCGGAATCCTGAACGTCGTGCGCGGAAATAGCGGGTCGATACCAATGAAACGCGGGGCGAACCGGAAAATCGTTTCAGGCACGCTACGTGCTTTGAGGACTCTCGAACGCCTCGCCTAGCGATTGTTCATACATATCGAAGGAGCAGTTATGTCGCTTGCCAATGTCGGCGCTATCGCCATGGGTCTGCTGAGCCAGCCTCTTTCGTTGTTGTCGGAACTGGGCAGTTCGCAATCGACGTCTTCGAGCTCCGGAGCCGGCGCCAACACAAGCGAGTCTTCATTCGCAAGCTTGACGCCATCCATTTCGGGCGCGATCGGTTCCGCCGTCAACAATCTGACGGGCAGCACATCGGGAAGTTTGAGCAACCAGGTCATGGGAACGTTACTGCAAGCGCAGGAAGCCGGATCCTCGGCGACCAACGCCATATCTCAGATGGGTCAGGCCGCGCAGCAGCAAAATAGCGGCCAGCCCAATCAATATCATCCATTCGCGAATGCATTCACCCAGCTGTTGCAGAACATCGATCAGGCCACCGGCAACGCGACCGCTGGTGCGTCCTCAGTGATCGGCTCCGTGATGGGCAGTTCGGCAATGATGGTCTGACGGCTCGGTCGTCCGTCAACTCAGGGCGAAATGCGCGACGCAACCTGTGCAAGCAATACACGCGCACCCGGCCGGTGAAGAGTGTGATTTGTCACCAGCTGCAGCCGGTTCGCAATTTCGACGACATCGGGTTGCTGCGACGGGCGAATGTGCGTCCAGGCGTAGGACATCAAATTGCGCACATAGGCGTCGCGGAGAATCGGCATTGCGCGCGTCGCGTCGTTGCGTAGCCCCGCATCCGGAATATCCAGTCCGATTGCGACCATCAGCATCCCGTTCGGTCGAGAGCCATCGAGGATCGTCGCGTACATCGGCTCGAGCATGATGTAGCTCTCCGATTGCGTGATCTTATGCTCGGGCATCGAGGCGCCATCCGCCAGAGCCGGCGCTATAACCAGGAGCAGGAAAAGGCTTGAAACAAACAGGCCGGATCGCATGGACTTCCTCGTGCGTTCCTCCCCTGATACTCCCTTCCCGTAAATCGGCGGTTGACGCCGCCCGGCTCCCGAAGAGGCAAATATGCACGTCAAAGCGACAAAATCGGCGCTGATCCTGGGTTTTCTGGCTGCAGGGCTCGTGGGATTGAGTGCCCTTCCGGGACTCGCCGCCGACCAGCCGGGTCAGCATTTCAGCGTCCTGCCGCAAGACATGCCCAAGCCGTTCGCGACCCCAACCGTTGAAAATTCCTCGAAAACGATCCCGCGGCCTGCCGGCGCCCTGCCTGCGGCGCCTCCGGGCTTCTCGGTGTCGGTCTTCGCCACCGGTCTCACCGACCCGCGCTGGATGGCGGTAGCGCCGAACGGCGATGTCTTCCTCACAGAGCCCACAGCCGGGAAAATCACCGTGCTGCGCGACAAGACGGGGACAGGTCATGGCGACAAAGTGGCGACGTTTGCGAGCGGGTTCTCCCTGCCGCACGGTCTCGCCTTCCATGACGGGGCGCTCTACGTCGCCGATCTGAAAGCGGTGTATCGGCTGGGGTATCGCGACGGTGCGCTCAAGGCGCTTTCCAAAACGCGCGTGACGAAGTCGAGCTTTGGCGTACAGGGCGGCCATTTTACCCGCGATATCGCGTTCGACTCGCAGGGCCGCTTGTTTCTGACCATAGGCAGCGCCGAAAATATTGGTGAGGACGCGCCGCCGCGCGCAACAGTGCAGCTCGTCAACCCCAACGGCACGCTGACGACCTTCGTCAATGGCATCCGCAATCCCGTCGGCATCGTGCCGTATCCGGGAACAGACGACATGTATGTCACCGTCAATGAACGTGACGGATTGGGCGATGGTCTCGTGCCCGATTATTTCACGCGCATCCAGCAGGGCGATTTCTTCGGCTGGCCTTATGCCTATATCGGCTCCAATCCGGCGCCCGATTACGGCTCCAAGCGTCCCGATCTCGTGGCGAAGACGAAGGTCCCGGACCTGCTGTTTCAGTCGCATTCGGCGCCGCTTGGTCTGGTATTCTACGAAGGCAGCCAGTTCCCCGCCGACTACAAAGGCGACGCGTTCGTCTCGCTGCACGGTTCGTGGAACTCGTCGAAGCCAACGGGTTACAAAGTTGTCCGCATCAAGTTCGCGAACGGGCGGCCTGTCGGCGGCTACGACAATTTCATCACGGGGTTCTGGGATGGATCGACATCGCCCGCCCAGGTCTGGGCGCGGCCGGTCGGTCTCGCCGTCGCCAAGGACGGAAGCCTGCTGATCGCCGACGACACCGGAATGACGATCTGGCGGGTGGCTTATACGGGGAAGTGATTGTCGAACCAGGGGCGACGGCCCTCCTCCGCCACGGCTTCGGAGGGCACCCTTCGCTGCGAAGCGCTGGCGCGCCACCCGAAGCTGCGGAGCAGCGAAGAGTGGTGGAGCTGAGCGGGATCGAACCGCTGACCTCCTCATTGCGAACGAGGCGCTCTCCCAACTGAGCTACAGCCCCAGGCTTCTCGCGGCCCGGTAACGCATTGGCCGACGCGGCGGGTATCTACGGTTTGGCCCTTCGACGTGTCAAGGCAAGAAGCGCTTCCGCAGGCTTTCCCCTTCAGCAGAAAACACTCTAAAAGATGCCCCGCGCATTCGTGATTCTTTCACCTCGGGAGAGGCAGCTGCCTCATGTTCACACCTATCATCGCGACGTTGCTGTGGATATTCGACACCGTCATTGGGCTCTACATCTTTGTGGTGTTTCTGTCGGTCATCGCAAACTGGCTGATTGCATTTGGCGTGTTGAGTACTCGCAACGATTTGGCGCGTTCCCTGGTCAATTTTCTGGACGCGCTCACCGAACCGGTGTTTCGTCGGGTTCGGAGGATTGTACCGCCAATCGGCGGCTTCGATCTTTCGCCGATAATCGTGTTCATCATACTGTACGCGCTCAAGAATCTTGTTGATGCGTATGTCGTAATGGCCATGTTTTCTCGAGGTGTCTGAAAAGCGCTTTCACCTGACCGAGCAACGCATCCGATTCGCCGTGCGACTGACACCCAAGGGTGGCCGCGACGCGATCGATGGCTGGGCGCGAGGTGTGGATGGCGGCAGTCATCTAAAGGCGCGCGTCGCGGCAGCGCCGGAATCCGGCAACGCGAACACAGCGATGATCGCGCTGCTCGCCAAGAAATTGATGATCGCCAAGTCGCGAATCGCAATTGTGAGCGGAGAAACCGCGCGCTTGAAAATCGTGAGCATCTCGGGCAATTGCACGGCACTTGCGGCCGCGCTTGAATCGTTGGGAGACAAGGCATGACAGCGAAAATTATTGACGGCAAGGCGTTTGCCGCGGGGTTGCGGGCGCGTGTCGCGGCCGAAACCGCGAAGCTTGTGCGCGATCACGGTATCGTTCCGGGTCTTGCCGTCATACTTGTCGGCGACGATCCCGCGAGCGACGTCTATGTGCGCAGCAAGGGAAATGACGCGCGCGAATGCGGCTTCAATGCTCTCGAATTCCGCCTGCCCGCTTCGACGAGCGAGGCGGAGGTGTTCGCACGCGTCAAGGCACTTAACGCCGATCCGTCCGTACACGGAATTCTCGTGCAATTTCCGACCCCGCCGCAGGTGCGCCAGGAAGCCGTGCTCGACGCCATCGATCCTGCGAAAGATGTCGACGGGTTGACACCGGCCAGCGCGGGTCTCCTGGCGAGCGGGCGCCGCGGGCTTGTTTCGTGCACGCCGCTGGGCGTGATGATGTTGATCAGGGATACGCTGGGCGATATCGCGGGGGCCGATGCGCTTGTCATCGGGCGCTCGTTGCTGGTGGGAAAGCCCGTGGCGCAATTGCTGCTGGCGGCAAATGCGACCGTCACCATTGCGCATTCGAAAACCCGCGATCTGCCGGCGCTCGCGCGCCGCGCCGATATCCTCGTCGCTGCATTGGGCAAGGCGCAGTTCGTCAAAGGGGATTGGATCAGGCCGGGCGCCTGCATCATCGACGTGGGCACAACCCGCATCGATCTCGGCAACGGCAAGACGAAATTGCTCGGCGATGTCGACTTCGCGGAAGTGTCGAAAGTGGCGGGCGCCATCACGCCCGTTCCCGGCGGCGTTGGGCCCATGACACGCGCCTGTCTGATGCGGAATACGCTTGCCGCTGCACTGATGCGGGCCGGGCTGCCGGTACCCGAACTTTAGTACCAACCGGAGGCTCGTCCTGAAACCGTCGCGATCTCAGCGAACCGCGCGCAAATCTTTCGCAAGCTGATCGGGTGTTTCCGTCTCGTCATAAAATTTCAGTAGCTTGCCGTCCGGTCCCAACAGGTAGATCACGCTCGAGTGATCGACGGCGTAGCTCCCATCGCCGAGTTTGTGTTTGGCAAAGTAGACACGATATTCGTGCGCAACCTTGGTGATGTCGGCGAGGGATCCCGTGAGTCCCACAAAATTGGGACCGAATGCGGCGAGATATTTTTTCAGGACGGTCGGCGTATCGCGTTCCGGATCGATCGTGATGAAGACCGGCACGAAGCGCGATGTTCGCGGCCCGAGTTTTGCCAATGCGTCCGCCATGACTCCGAGAGTCGTAGGGCAGACGTCGGGACAATAGCTGTAACCGAAATAGAGAAGCGCATAGCGCCCGTGGAAATCTCTGTCCGTTCGGCGCAGGCCATTCTGGTCGATCAGCGCGAACGGCCCACCGATATCGGCAACGCCTATTCCGGAAGAAGGCCCTCCCGGCGCCCCTTCGCCGATATACCAGAGTAACCCGCCCGCAAGGATCGCGAGCAGCAACGCCAGAACGATCAGGGTTGTGGGGGCGCGGTTCATCGATGGGGCAAAAACGGTTGCTCGCGATTGATAGGCGCGCAGGCTAGGATCGGGAAGAGGCGAATGGTCGCCCGGACAGGAATTGCATCAACCCCCAATGACCGACGCGACAGTCGAACGACCCTGGATGCGCTTCTGGCGCGGCGAGAGCCGAATCGCAAGATTTGCCGGCTATCCGGGCTCACGTGGTCGCGTGCGGCTGCGCACTCTGAGCAATTTGCGCTGGCTCGCGATTGCGGGCCAGTCGGCTGCGTTGTTCGTGGTACGCTTCGGCCTCGACTACCGGCTGCCGATCGTCAAATGCGCGATCGCGATTGCGCTCAGTATTCTGCTCAATGTCGCGCTTGTTGTTCGCTATCCCGCAACCCATCGCCTCACCAATCGCGAGGCAACGTTTTATCTCGGTTACGACGTTCTGCAGCTTGCGGCGCTGCTTTATCTCACGGGCGGAATCCAAAATCCGTTTGCGCTGATGTTTCTGGCGCCTGTCGTGATCGCGGCGGCAACACTCAATCTCGGCAATACATTGATTCTCGCCGGTATCGCGTTGGCATCCGTCTCAGTGATTTCAGTCGCGCATTACCCGCTGCCCTGGTCGAACAACGAGCAGCTCATCCTGCCGGAGCTCTACCAGGGTGGTATCTGGGTTTCGCTCGTGCTCGGGATTGGGTTCACATCGATCTATGCCTGGCGCATTGCCAGCGAAGGCGCGCGCATGCAGGCAGGTCTCGCGGCGACACAACTGGCGCTCGCCCGCGAAAACCGCCTGGCCGCATTGGGAGCGCTTGCGACGGCGGCGGCACACGAACTGGGTACACCCCTCGGCACCATTGCCATCGTCGCGCGCGAACTCGAACGTGCGCTGCCGCCAACCTCGGCAGAGGCGGAGGATGTGCGGCTGTTGCGTGCCGAGGCCGAGCGATGCCGCGGCATCCTCACGCGACTTGCCCGCCCGGAAGAGAGCGTGCTCTCGGGCACCGACCGGTTGCCGCTCGGCGCGGTACTGGACGAGATCGCCAACGAATATCGCGGCGGCGATGTCGAAATCCGTATCGAGATGGAGGCTGTGGTGCCTCCCGAGCCCAAGGTCTGGCGTGTTCCCGAAGTACAGCACGGGCTCGGCAATTTCATCGCCAACGCTGCCGATTTCGCGCAATCCCTGGTTCGCGTCCGCGCGCAATGGAACGCGTCCGAGCTTCGATTGTGGGTCGAGGATGACGGGCCAGGTTTCGCGCCGGAGATTCTGGAGCGCATTGGCGAACCCTACGTCACCTCGCGGCCCGGCACTTATGCGCTGGGCGAGACCGAGCTCGGACCCAGCGACGCCTTTGTCGGTCAACAAGGCATGGGATTGGGCTTTTTCATTGCCAAAACGCTGATCGAACAGACGGGAGGGAGCGTCCGAGCGCTCAATCTCGAGGCCGGGGGTGCGCGCGTCGCCATACGCTGGCCGCGGGGCACCATTGACGGCGAAAAGCCCCCTGCCAGGGAAAGCACCGTTTAATTACGTTTCCCGGTTGCTTTCACTTGCTCCGGCAGGCCTGCGGCGCTATCGACCACCCCCGAAGAGGTAGGACATGAGCCAGCATCCCGTTCCGGAAGACCGTACCTTGTTGATCGTGGAGGACGACCGCCCGTTGCGGGAGCGTCTCGCGCGCGCGATGGAGGCACGTGGTTTCACAGTCGCCATTGCAGAAACGGTGGCGCAGGGCGTGACGCGGGCCAAGGAGGCGCCCCCCGCATTCGCCGTGGTCGACCTCAAGCTCGACGACGGCAGTGGCCTCGATGTCGTGGAAGTCATGCATTCGGTTCGCCCGGAGGCGCGCGTGGTCGTGCTGACCGGCTTTGGCAATATCGCGACGGCGGTCGCGGCCGTGAAATACGGCGCCATCGACTACATCCCGAAGCCTGCCGACGCCGACGACATTCTCGCGGCGTTGTTGGCTCAACCAGGGCACAAACCCAAGCCGCCCGAGAATCCGATGTCGGCGGATCGTGTTCGCTGGGAACATATCCAGCGTGTCTATGAGTTGTGCGGTCACAATGTCTCGGAGACGGCGCGCCGTCTCAACATGCATCGGCGCACCCTGCAGCGAATTCTCGCCAAGCGCAGTCCGCGGTAGGGATTACTTTTTACCTCCCCCAACGCGGGGAGGTCGACGCGGCACTTGCCGCGTCGGGCGGGGGGACCTTCGTCGCTTCGAATATCGCACCGACGACGTTGTCGCGGTTCTTGACAACCTTGAGATTCCAGAACCTCAATACGCGATAGCCGCGAGAATTGAGATATGCCGTTCGTTCGGTGTCGCGCTCGATATTTTCTTCGAGGGCATGCTGCGAGCCGTCCAGTTCGACGATCAAATTTGCTCGGTGGCAAACAAAATCGACGACGAAACGATCTATGGGCGCCTGGCGCCGAAAATGCAGTCCTTGGTGTTTGAGCAACCGCAGCGAAGTCCAGAGAATGCGCTCTGCGTCTGTGGTATTCGCGCGGAGTTTTCGAGCCTGTTCTTTCACGATCCCCCCACCCGACGCGGCTTGCGCCGCGTCGACCTCCCCGCGTCGGGGGAGGTAAAAAGTTTCTCAGCCGCTGGTCCAACCCCGATCTCTTTCTGCAGCTTCTTCGGTGCGATTTCCTTCCAGCGGCGCTCAAGCATCCCGCGCAACGTTTTCGCGTCGAGCTTCGCGATGCGTGCGAGGATGGTCGGATAGTTCTTGTAGTGGTCGGTGATGTGGAACAGCGCCGGATCGGCTTCGATCAGCATGTCTCGTTCGTCGATCGAGCCCACAAATAACACCAGCGAATCGTCGTCGGCGCGCAGCCGCGTGAAGAACTTTTTCTCGATGAGAAATGCGGGTTTGCCGTAGGACGGCTTTTCGATTGCTCCCGGAAACGACAATACGATTTTCTTGATCTGGGCTTTGGTGAGGCTCATTCGGGGAGTGCTCCAAGGATGCGTGTGGGATCGGCCGCGAGTTCGAGCGTCATCGCGAGACGTTCGGCTGCGACCTTGGCGAAGCGCAACGTCACCGCCTTGCGGCGGCTGGCGTGGATCTGGGCTACCGGCGACGGTCGCACGATCGCGCCGCCATAGCGGTCGGCGACGATCAGGCCGGTGTTCGGCGGCACATACTCATCGGGAAAATCCGGCGGGATCGCGAAATAGAAGAGCTCACAGAACTCGAGATATTCGGGCCACTTCATGTCGCTCTTGAGGTCGGGGATCGCCACCTTGATCTCGACACCCACAACCGTTCCGTCGCCGCCCAGCGCCGCCACATCGAGCCTGCGCCCATTGGCGAGTGTGAATTCCAGGATGGGGCTATAGCCCTCCTGAATCAGCAGGCGGCTCACTCCGCGCGCGACTTCGGCTGCCGTGGTCATGGTGGCAGATAAGCACGAAACGAGAACGAATTTCAAATGGCGCGGCGGCGAAATATCGCGTCGTGGGGATTACTCCGCCGCGAGTTTGATCACCCGGGCGTTGGCGCCGAAATTCACCGCCTGGAGAAATTTAATTCCTTCCTCGGCGATGTCGTCGCCCACCATGCGCTCGCCTTCGGCCTTCAGCTCGTTCATGTCGACATACATGCCGTAGAAGCTGCGGGTGCGATCCGTGATGATGCCCGCGTTCAGGAGCGTCTTGATCAGGACACGGAAGATATTCGCCGACTGCCGCATCTGTTCGCGGCGATGTTCGTCACCAAACGCTTCCTGGATTGCGGCCATCGCGTCCTGCCAGTCGAGACCGACTTCGGCATAGACGGGTTTCATCTGCTCCGGGTTCACGAGATTGAACAGCAGCGTCTGGAAGCATGCAGCCGCCCAGTCTTCGACGATGTTGTGCTCTTCCGCGCTCAATTTCGGGATGGTGCGATCGGCCCAGATCTTTCCGAATTTGTGGTGGAACGCCTCGTCGGTCATCACGAGCTGGCACAGTTTCACCAGCAACGGATCCTGCGATTTCTGATAGAGCGTGGCGAACGCGCCCATCGCAAGGCCTTCGACCAGCATCTGCATGCCGACGATCTTTTTATAGACTTCGGGCGCCAGAACGATATCGGTCAGCAGATTTTGCAGCGTGGGACCGCAGGGAAGCGGCGTGCCCCAGCGCGCTTTGATGTAGGCGGCAAAAGCCGTCACGTGGCGCGCTTCCTCGCGCGTTTGGTTCGCAGCGTATTCCTGTGCCCCTGGGTCGCGCAGGATGTGGCATAGCGAAGCCGAGAGCGCGAGCGCACCCTGTTCGCCATGCAGGATCGAGGAAAGCGACCAACGCGCTGACTGATTCGCGAAGCGGATGTGTTGCGACGGGCTCAGATTTTCGCCGAGACGCGTCTGGAAGATCGGAAAGAATTCGTCCGGCAGGATCTGTTGCGTTTCCTGATCGTAGGGCTCCGAAAAGTCGATGTACTTTTTGTCGAGCGGATCCCAGAAATGATCGTGAGTGGCCGAGATGATCTTGTCGAATGCGGTGGAGCGCTTGCCGTAACGCTCGACGTCGAGCATCGCCGGAAAATCGTCCGGGGCGACCGCGTCATAGGCATTGTCCTTGGTGATCTGAACCATGGAGCGTCTCCTGCAATGATGACTTGGGCGTCACTATGCCGAAGATCGGCGAAGAGTCAATGAAAATGACGGAGGCGTCATCATTTGTGACGCTTTGTCAAAATGACTTCGGAAGGTGCTATTCCACGGAGCCGCCAAGCGTGCCCTTGGTCGAGGCCACCCCGCCTTCGAGCCGCTCGTCCGGCGAAATCGCCTGGCGCAGCGCACGCGCCACGCCCTTGAAGCAGCTTTCCACGATGTGGTGGCTGTTCTCGCCATAGAGGTTCTCGACATGCAGGCAGACCCCGGCGTGCTGGGCGAAGGCCTGGAACCACTCCTTGAACAGCTCGGTGTCCATTTCACCCAGTTTGGGCTTGGGCACGTCGACCCGCCAGATCAGATAGGGCCGGTTGGAGACGTCGATCGCCACGCGGGTCAGAGTCTCGTCCATGGGGATCAGGGCCGCACCGAAACGGGTGATTCCGGCAAAGTCTCCCAGCGCCTTCTTCACCGCCTGGCCGATGACGATACCCGTGTCCTCGGTCGTGTGATGGTAGTCGACATGCAGGTCGCCCTGGGCGCGGACCTTCAGGTCGATCATCGAATGGCGGCCGAAGCTCTCCAGCATGTGGTCGAGGAAGCCGATTCCGGTGTCGATGTCGCACTCGCCGGCACCATCAAGGTCCAGCGAGACGACAATCTCGGTCTCGCGCGTTTTACGTTCGACAATGGCAGTACGCATGGGCAATGGTCCCGGTGAATCACTGGTGTATTATCCCAGACAGCCGGGTTTTGTCGAAAGGGTGCGCAACTGCGGCGCGGCCAACCCAAGGAGTGGATAGTGGAAAAAATACAAGAAGGTTTCGATGTTTTCCTGCACGACGGCGAGAAGGCCGTCGGCGCGGTGCGACAGGTTTCGCCCCATGGCAGGCCCGAGATCGTCGTCTATATCGAAAATGCCGGTGATTTCACGGTGCCGCTGAGCGCGGTCGAAGATGTCCATTCGGAAAAGGTCGTTCTACATAGCGCCAGAATCGACAAGCCTCTGAAGGATGCGATCGGCCACGCCCATCTGCGCGAGGATCCGACTATCTGATCCTCTGAGCATTAGTCCAACAAGGATTTTCCGGTCATTGGCGAAGCGCGAATTATCCCTGTTCCAGTCGAAAAACGTCCGACACCTGCCTCTCGCCCGCCAGGCCGATCAACGAAAATTCTCCCGTGGCGGCGTTGGCGTTGAGCGCGAGGCGGCTCTTCGGGTTGGCTATGGGTGGCGTGAACCAGGCGAAATCGGCTTCGATGGTGTGCATGGGCAGCGCGTCCGCTTTACGCGCTCGCTCGCCGCTGTCGTTGGAGCGAGGCAGCCAGCCGCGTCCATAGCCGTTCAAATGCGAGAGGAAATGATTGGCCGCGCAGACACGGTCGTTTGCGATCTCGCGCAACGCGAAGTCGTTCTCGACGCGCTCGATGACACAGCCTTCACCGGGTCGCGTGCCGACCAGCGTATAGATCACGGGTACGGCAATGGGCGCATTGCACAGCATTTCCTTTGCGGTAGCGTAATCGCGCGCCGTCTCGAAAACCTGCCGCAATAAAAATGCAGGCGGCATGCCCCCGCCTTTGTGAACGGCAAACCGGTTGCGCAGCCAGTCCGTCCCGATTCCCGGCCCGTGACGGCGCATGGGCGCCTGATTGATCGCGGCGGCAAAGCGACTGCGCGCCACCGCCTGATAGATGCTCCCGATCCCCGGCCAGGTGATGTTGTGGAAATCGCCGGCAGGTCCCGATTGATGCGCGACGATCAGATTTTCGCCAAGCTTCGGAAAGCCCCAGTCAAGCACGCGCCGAAGCTGGACACCTTGTGCCGTTTCGAATGC
This sequence comes from Alphaproteobacteria bacterium, assembly GCA_003139615.1. GTDB lineage: Bacteria > Pseudomonadota > Alphaproteobacteria > Micropepsales > Micropepsaceae > Rhizomicrobium. The sequence continues at coordinate 51,463 of PLJH01000070.1, read as the reverse complement.
ACCGCTTGTGCAACCCCATTCGAAGACCACGTTGAGCGCATAGACACCGGCGATCCCGAGCCGCATCGCGAGCATATGAATTTCGTCGAGATAGGGATTCCGCGTCCGCTCCAGCCATGCACGCGAGATGCGGTCGGCAACAGGCAACGCCACGTTGCGAGCGAGACCTGCCGCCGGCCCAAACACCTCCATGCTGGCATGTGCAAGCTTCCTCGCCTGTTCGCCATAGTTGTCGAGCAAATCGACGGGAGAACCGCCGCGGATATCGGCCAGCGGAATGCGATACAAATTGCCGATTTCGATCTCCCGTTGGCCAGGTCGAATGGGCCGGTTGCAGCGCGGCCCCAGGCTGACTATGTGAGCGGGGTTTCCTGATATAACAAGGGCGACATTTTCCTGATGGCAAAGCAATCCCAAATGGCCGAAGACAAACGCTGGCGTTCCACCACGATCCTATCCGTCCGCAAAGGTAACACGGTTGTTATTGCCGGCGACGGACAAGTGACCCTCGGTCAGACGGTCATGAAAGCGAATGCACGAAAGGTTCGCCGCCTCGGCAAGGGCGATGTCATCGCCGGCTTTGCAGGCGCCACGGCCGATGCGTTCACCTTGTTCGAGCGCCTCGAATCCAAGATCGAAAAGCATCCCGGCAATCTTGCGCGCGCCTGCGTCGAGCTTGGCAAGGATTGGCGCACGGAAAAATTCCTGCGCAGGCTCGAAGCAATGATGGTGGTCGCCGATAGACAAACCTCGCTCGTGCTCTCGGGCTCCGGCGATGTGGTGGAGCCGGATGACGGGGTGGTCGGCATTGGTTCGGGCGGCACCTATGCGCTCTCGGCGGCACGCGCGCTCCTCGAATTCGACCTCTCGGCCGAAGACATCGCGCGCCGCGCCATGAAAATCGCGGCCGATGTCTGCGTCTATACCAACGACAATATCGTGATCGAAAGCATTGCCCTCTCATGACCAGTTTTTTCACGCCGCGCGAGATCGTCTCGGAGCTTGACCGCTTCATTGTCGGCCAGGGCGACGCCAAGCGCGCTGTTGCCATCGCGCTGCGAAATCGTTGGCGCCGGCAGCAGCTCGCGCCGGAATTGCGCGACGAAGTCTTGCCCAAGAATATCCTGATGATCGGGCCCACNNGGCTATGTCGGCCGCGACGTCGAGCAGATCGTGCGCGATCTCGTGGAAGTCAGTATTGGGCAAGTGCGCGAGCGCCGCAGGCGCGACGTCGAAGCGCAGGCCGAGGCCCGTGCCGAAGAGCGCGTGCTCGACGCGCTGGTCGGCGCCAATTCGAGTCCGTCGACGCGCGAGACCTTCCGCAAAAGGTTGCGCGATGGCGAGCTGAACGAAAAAGAAATCGAACTCGAAATGCGCGACGTGGGCGGCGGGCAGCCTTTGTTCGAAATTCCGGGCATGCCGGGTGCACAGATCGGTATGGTCAATATCGGAGACATGCTGGGCAAAGCGTTCGGCCAAAAGGCCAAGACGCGGCGGCTGACGGTCGCCGCTGCGCATGATCCCCTGATCGCCGACGAAGCCGACAAGCTCCTCGACAACGACCAGATCCTGCGCGATGCGATCGACGTCGTCGAACAGAACGGCATTGTGTTTATCGACGAGATCGACAAGATCTGCGCCCGCAGCGAGTTTCGCGGAGGCGGCGATGTGAGCCGCGAAGGTGTGCAGCGCGATCTCTTGCCCTTGATCGAAGGCACGACCGTCGCCACCAAGCATGGCAGCGTGAAGACCGATCACATTCTGTTCATCGCGTCCGGTGCATTCCATGCCGCGAAGCCGTCGGACCTGTTGCCGGAATTGCAGGGCCGGCTGCCCATCCGCGTGGAGCTCAAGGCGCTCAGTCGCGACGACTTCCAGCGCATCCTGACCGAACCTGAAGCAAGCCTGATCAAGCAATATCGTGCGTTGCTCGACACTGAGGGCGTGAATCTCGATTTCACCGATGACGGGATCGGCGCGATCGCGGATATCGCAGCCCAGGTCAATGCGAGCGTCGAGAATATTGGTGCGCGACGGCTGCAAACGGTGATGGAGCGTGTGCTCGACGATATCAGCTTCAGCGCGACCGAGCGCACGGGCGAGAAAGTCACCATCGACAGCCAATATGTCCGCAGCCGGGTCGAGGACCTCGCGAAAGATCAGGATCTGTCGCGATATATTCTATGAGTAGCCAGTCCGCCGCATTCAGTGGCAGGAGCCCGGCGGCAGCAAAATATAACTCACCGTGGCGAACCTCTTTTTCGACGTAAGAAGTTTCGCCGTGATGTCACCACGCATCGACGCAGCTGTCACTTTGGCGTGGAGCACGTTGCTCAGATACCCGAGCGCTGCTTTCGGCGTATCGCCTTCGCCGTCCCAGACCACAAGACATTGGCCGCCGGGATTGGGTCCGAACACACTTGGCGGATCGAAAGGCGTCACCACGCGCGATTGCGGAAAACGGTAACGCAGATTGCCCGCAAGATCGTTTGACGCGCCCAGGATCGTGCCTTGTTGGAAGCCCGCCTGACGAAGCCCGTCCGCATAAGTCGGCATGGGCCAATATTCGCGACAGTTCCTGCAATTGTCGGCATGCGTTTCGTAGATCGCAACGCGCGTGCCGATGACGGCAAGCGCAAAGACGCCGACGAATGCGATGAATATTTTGTTCGCACGGCCTGTCGTGCCCGCAATCTTCACACGCAGAAAGAAGTAGATCGGCAGCAGCAACAGCGCGGCATATGGACCGCCCTTCACGAAAGACTCAGCGTCCGCGAAGAAAGCCATGACCAGGACGATGAGCGCGCCCGCAATCAGCGCGATTCCATAGATTCTCAACCATGCGCGGTCTTCGGTATCGACCTGAGCGCCTCCCATCGGTATGCAGGCGCGCCAATAGAGCAGGGGAAACGCCAAAGCAGCAGGAAGAACGAAAGTCACCATTGCGAGAGCGAGAATGCCAATGGCGCGAATCGATCCCGTCGAACTGTGAGCCATACCGGTACCGCCGGTCTGCATCGCGTAAGGTGCGACAATGGCGATCGCAACGAGGGCGGCCAGCAGCAAGGGCAACGGCTTGAGACGCGCGCGCAAATAAGGCGTCAGCACCGCGCCGATCCCGAGCCCCACGGGTGCTACGAGAAAAATATATCCCGACAGAATTCCGAAGCCTGAGGCGACGCCGAGTATGAGGTGGTCGAGCCAGGTCCCGCGCGTCAGCACGCGCGCATCGGCCCACATATACGCCGCGACCATCGTCGCCAGCAGGACGATCTGCGGTTTGTCGACGACCGGAAGATAGCCCATCGAAATCGTCGCCGGCAGCACGAATGTCGCGAGCGCGGCGTAAAGCGTGTCGCGGATGACGAGGCGCGCGGCGCCGAAATAGGCCAGGAGACCCAAGGCCATCACCACGTATTTGAACAGGAGAAAGGCCGTTCGGCTGCCGCCTGTTGCTGCGAAAGAGGCCCAGCCGAGCCAGCTGATCAACGGCGCTTCGCCCGGACGGTAGCTCCATTGGAGAGATTGGCTGAACAGCAGCTGTTGGGATTCGTCCAGCGTGAAGTCGGGCGTGATCACCGCACGGACAAGAAACTGCAGCGCACAGTACAGAAACAGAAATGAGATGACGCTCTGGGGCTCCGAGAAGCGCTCCCAGAACGTCATCGATTTTCGCAAGGGTGCGCTGCTCATAGCGGTCGAATCTCACTGGTCTCTCTGACAATAGCCTGCGGCTGGCCTGCTTCGCGATGTTTAACAGCCGTTAAGACTTCGCGCCTAGAACCGCCATCCGGGGGGCCGGAATCAGGGCTGGTCGCATGGCCGAAAAACGCAAAACCACGCCGCAGACACGCTCGCGCGTCGGAGCCGCCGGCGCGGGTACGCCGACTGCGCGCAAGCCAAAACCCAAGCGCACCTGGCCCTACGCGGTCGCCATGCTGGGTATCTGGGGCATCATTCTGGGTTCAGTGTTGTGCTTTCACTGGATTTCGGAGCTGCCCGACACGACGGGCCTGCTCACCAAGGGCCCCTCCCGCGATATCACCATTCTTGACGACAAAGGCCGGCTGATTGCCCGGCGCGGGTTGACTCAAGGGGCGATGGTGCAGCTTTCGCAACTTCCGTCTTATATCCCCAATGCGTTCATCGCCATCGAGGATCGCCGCTTCCGGGAACATTTTGGGCTGGATCCGATCGGCATGGTGCGCGCGGCAGCGGAAAACATCTCAGCCGGTCATGTCGTGCAGGGTGGCTCGACCCTCACCCAGCAGCTGGCCAAGAATCTCTTCCTGGAACCCAAGCGCACCTTCGATCGCAAGGGCCAGGAAGCGCTTCTCGCGCTTTATCTGGAGTCGCGTTACACGAAGGACCAGATCCTCGCGCTCTATCTCAATCGTGTCTATTTCGGCGCCGGCGTGTACGGCATCGAAGCGGCGGCCGAACGATTCTTTGGAAAATCGGCAAACGAAATCACGATTCCCGAAGCGGCCATGCTGGCCGGCAGCGTGAAAGCGCCGGCGCGCTTCAATCCCCTCGCGGACCCGGATGCCTCGGTCGAGCGCGCATCCACAGTGCTGCAGGCGATGCAGGATGCCGGCTTCATCACCGAGCAGCAGCGGAAAGATGCGCAGGCGACACGTCCGCGCATCGTGCGCGACACGAGTACGCCCGATTCCGGCTATTTTGCGGATTGGGTTATTGCGCGCATTCCCGGATTTGTCGGCGACGTGACGGAGCCCATTGTCGTCGAAACGACCTTCGATCTCGACACGCAAATTAAGGCCGAGCGCGCGATCGAATCCGGGCTTGCCCGCGAGGGACGTGGCTTACATGCAAGCGAGGCAGCTCTTGTCGCGATGACGCCGGACGGCGCGGTGCGCGCGATGGTCGGTGGCCGCAATTATGCCGACAGCCCGTTCAATCGTGCGACGGACGCGTTGCGCCAGCCGGGCTCGGCTTTCAAGCCGTTTGTCTATCTGACCGCCTTCGAGCACGGCCGAAAACCCGACGATGAAATGAACGACGGCCCGATAGACATTCACGGCTGGCAGCCCAGCGATTACGAAGGCCGGTTCGAGGGAATGATCAGCCTGACGCGGGCCTTCGCGAAATCTTCGAATTCGGTGGCTGCGCAACTGACCTCGGAGGTTGGGTCCGGCGCAGTCGCGAGAACCGCGCACAGGCTTGGAATCGTGTCGGAGCTTGACGCCGTGCCCGCGCTTGCGCTGGGCACATCGAGCGTCACGCCGCTCGAACTCACCACGGCGTATGCGCCCTTTGCCAATGGCGGCAACGGTGTCATCGCATACGGAATCGTCCGTATACGCACGAAACCCGGTCAGGTGCTCTACGCCCGCACCGGTTCCGGCGTCGGCAGCGTGATGTCGGCCGAGAACGATACCCAGATGACGCACCTGATGGTCGAAACCGTCGCAACAGGTACCGGCAAGGCGGCGCGCCTCGATGAACGTCCCACCGCCGGCAAGACCGGAACGACGCAGGATTTCCACGATGCGTGGTTCATGGGCTTTACGGCCGATCTGGTGTGCGGCGTCTGGATCGGCAACGACAACAACGCGCCGATGGTTCGTGCGACGGGCGGCGGTCTGCCGGCCCATATCTTCAAATCGTTCATGGAGGCGGCCGAAAAGAATGTGCCTGTGAAGCCGCTTGCGGGCCTTGCAGACGAACCGGCGGCCGATGCGGGCGGCACGACAACACCGCCGCCGGATCCGAATGCGCCGCCCAAACAGCCGGACGCGATCCAGCGCATTCTCGACGACTTGTTCAAAGGGACCTGAAATACGCCGTCGTCACTCGCCTCGCGGTGCGTAGCGATGCAAAAGCGGGCCGTGTGTCGAAAGCCATGCCTGAGGTGTATCGACATCGTCCACCAGCTCACGCACGAGGTTCCAGAACCGCGACCCATGATTCATGTGCCGCATATGCGCCACTTCATGTGCCACGACATAGTCGAGCACGAATTCGGGCGCGAGAATAAGGCGCCAGGAAAAGGACAGCGCGCGATCCGCCGAGCATGACCCCCAACGGCTTTCCGTGTCGCGCACTGTGATACGCTTGGGTGCAAGACCAATATGCTGGGACAACTCTTGCGTCCGGGTCGCGAGAGTTTTGCGTGCTTCGCGTTTGAGGAAATCGAGCAAGCGTCGCGGCGCATGTTCGCCGCGACCGCTCACGCGGATGACGCGGCCTTCACGATCATCGATCCACACGGGGGCGGGCCCGGCTTCGCCGGTCTCGACCGCATAATCTTCCCCGCGAAACGGGATTGTCGCGCCAAGTCCGAATGCGACGGGAGCGGGGACTTCCGCAAGACGCCGCGCAATCCAGGTCGATTCCGAGCGGGCAAAATCCAGCGCATGATTGAACGCCCGCTGTGAGGGCGCCACAACCGTCACTTCCCCGGTTGCCGGATGAACCTTGACGATAAGCCGCCGGGCCCGGCGATTGAGCCTGATCGTAACGGCAACCGGTCTTCCCTCAATCCGCAACAATTCGCGACGCGAGGAGAGCGGTTTCGCCGAAGTGCGGGCGGCTCCAAATAGACGCATGGACTTCCCTTCAATGATCGCGCCTTGCCAACTGCGCATGGCGTGACAAATACTACGGCATGGTTCCCGGGCCACATTTCCCTGCGCCTTCCGCAATGCACGCCTCTTTTGAGGCGCGCGCATTTCGCGAATATCTGCGCGGTTGCTGTGTGGGCCGATTTGCGGATGACAGCATCGTCGGCGATTGCGTCGTCTGCGATGCGCATTTAAGCGCGTTCGCGGGCTCGCGCAAAGCAGATAATTTGTTTGACTGTCGGCGCAAACCCGTGCAGGGCGCATCCGTGGGATTGATGCAGCCGATCATTTCGATGGTGCCATGAAGAAAACCGACTCGGTGCAACTCGCATTGTCTCTGGGGATTGTTTCGCTCGCGCTCATGCTGGGCGCGCTGGGGTTCCAATATCTCGATCGCTTGCCTCCCTGCGAAATGTGCATGTGGCAGCGTTACCCGCATATAGCCGCTGCGATTATCGGAATTGGCGGCGCACTTCTGATCCGCGCAGGTCTTGCCGGACGCAAAGCGGGCGGAGCGCTGGCTGCAATTACCGCGCTTCTGATCGCCACGTCCGGCGTACTCGGCGGTTACCATGCCGGCGTCGAATGGCATTGGTGGCCGGGACCGACGTCCTGCACCGGCCCGGCCTTTCAATTTCACGGAACTCTCGATTTGACCGCGCCTATCGTACGCTGCGATGCCGCAGCCTGGCGGCTCTTCGGTCTCTCGCTGGCAGGATACAATGCGTTGATCTCGCTCGCTGTCGCGCTCGGCGCATTCGTGCTGCTGGCTCGATCGAAAAGGACGACCTGATGGCAAATCGTGCCAAACGTCCCGCGCCGCCCGGTGTGAAGGCGGATGCCGATATTGAATCCATGATCCGCGTCGATCATGCCGGCGAATATGGTGCGGTGAGAATCTATGAAGGCCAGCTGGCCGTGCTCGATGCCCGGCCCGGCTCGCGCGAAGCCGCAGCCACAATTCGCAAGATGGCGGCGCAGGAACAGCATCACCTCGAAACCTTCGACAAGCTCGTCATTGAACGTCGCGTGCGGCCGACCGCACTTGAGCCTGTCTGGCGGGTCGCAGGTTTTGCGCTGGGCGCCGCCACGGCGCTTCTTGGCGAAAAGGCGGCTATGGCCTGCACGGCGGCTGTGGAAGACGTGATTGACGAGCACTATGCGCGTCAGGTCGAACGGTTGGGCAACGATGCGGCGTTGAAGCGGACAGTCGAGGGTTTCCGCGCCGAGGAAATCGCGCATCGCGACGAAGCGCTGGCGAACGGCGCCGAACAGGCGCCCGGTTATCGCTTTCTCAGCGAAGGCATCAAAGCGGGTTGTCGCCTCGCGATCAAACTCTCCGAGCGGATATGACTTCGGACGATGATGATCGCCATCGGCGGCTGGTGGCAGCCGCGAATCCACGCCGCGCCAATTCGGCGGACGCGGCGCAACTCGCACGACTATTCACGGCGGCGTTTCTGAACGATCCTGTGTTCGATTGGATTGCCAGACGCGGACCAAGGCGTGCGGCGGGACTCGAGCGATTCTTCTTCTGGCTGTTGCAGATGCGCGCCATTCCCTACGGTGAGGTATGGATGTCTGCAGATGGCGGCGTTGCGACGGCATGGTTGCCGCCCGATGTGCCGGCAAGCCCGGGCGGCTTTTGGGAGCAGATGCGGCTCGTCCCGATGTTTTGGCGACTTTGCGGAATCCCGCGATTGACGCGCGGTTCGGCGATGTCGGAGGCGATGGACAGGAACCATCCCCACGAGCGGCACTATTATCTCTCGTTCATTGGCGTCGCTCCCCGGTTACAGGGGCTTGGTCTCGGTTCGGCACTGCTCGACGCCACGCTCGCACGCATCGATGAAACGGGCGTTCCTGCTTATCTGGAAAACTCCAATCCGAAGAACACGCGCCTGTATGAGCGGTACGGATTCGTGCGGCGCAAGAACATCTCGCCGCCCGGCGCGCCACCACTTATTGCGATGTGGCGGGGTGCACGTCCCCGGGCGCTCGTCTTTCAAGGTTCCAGCTCGCTGTCCCAATAAAGGTAATCCGCCCAGGATTCGTGAAGGTAATTGGGCGGAAACGAGCGACCGTTGTTGCGCAGTTCATTGACCGTGGGCCGGTGCGGCCGCTGCCTTGGGTGCATGCCGGAGTGCTGGGCAAGTCTGCCGCCCTTTAACAGATTGCACGGCGCGCAGGCCGTCACGACGTTGTCCCAGGTCGTGCGGCCGCCGCGCGAGCGTGGAATCACGTGATCGAAAGTCAGATCCTTGTCGTAACCGCAATATTGGCACTCGAAGCTGTCGCGCAGGAAAACGTTAAACCTGGTAAACGCGGGATTGCGCGCCGGCCGGACATAGGTCTTCAGGGATACGACCGAGGGCAGCTTCATCATGAAGCTGGGAGAGCGGACCACGCGCTCATATTCGGCCAGGATATTCACGCGTTCAAGGAATACGGCCTTGATCGCATCCTGCCAGGACCAGAGCGACAGTGGGTAATAGCTCAGCGGACGATGGTCCGCATTCAGCACCAGCGCCGGGCAATTGTCGGGTACTCGCTCGGCGGTCAACACGACGGCTCTCCCTTGAAGGCCTGTTCCTCCTCGTTGCGGGCCGGACTTTAGGGGCTCTACCGCACCGTGCCAATACGCCCAGCCTTGGCGGATTCTAGCCGATTCGCCGTGACTGTTCAGCGACAGGAGATCTCAATGTGCTGCTTCGCTTCGGTGTCCGCCATCATGGATCCATCCTCGATGGCGCTTGCCCCAGCGATGCCCTCCTCGACGTGGATGGCACGCTGTACGGCCCAACCCAATCTGGCACGGCCAGCGCAATCTACGGCAGCGCATTTTCGGTGACGCCAAGGGGGGGGAAATGTCGTATGTGCCTTCCCGGAAACCCCAAGCGCCGACGAGTGGTACAATGGCCTCAGCCCATATTCGAACCTGATCAACGCCGGGGGCGTGCTCTACGGAGACGGTCGCCCGCGCCGCGCCCGCCGCTGGCTTCACAAGCCCTATAACCGCGACAGCCTTCTTTCGACTGCCGAAGCGGGCCTGGCACGTCTGAGGCGCGCGCCACAAAACTAAGTCGAGCGACGGTATTTACCCGACAGCGCAACTGATCTCACCGCTTCGCGCGAGGCGTCCCTGGAACGCCATCGTGAGAAACTCGCCGCCGAGAGCTAGACCGTCCTGGTCAATCGAGTGTCCGATGCCCGACGAGATGTGCCATTGGACACAAACGCCTGCGCGACCGAGCGCAGTTGCCGATGCGAATAATGCGCTGACAGGAATCATAGGGTCCTGATCGCCGTGCACCAGCAGGACGGGCGGCGCGTCGGTCCCCAGCTTTGTCATGGTCTCACCTCCTGCAAGCAAGCCCGAAAAGCCCACGATGGCTGCCGGCTTTCGCGTCAGTCCGACATGCAGCGACATCATTGTCCCCTGGCTGAAGCCCACCAACGCGAGCCGTTCGGGGAGAAGCTCGAGCCGGGCAAGTTCTGCCGCGAGAAAGTTTTCGAGCGACTCGGACGCGGATTCGACACCCCGCTGCATGTCGGCAGGGTCGAGGCGCGATATCGGAAACCATTGATAGCCGGACGGCGCGCCCGCACAGGGCTCCGGCGCGTTGGGCGCCGCAAAGGCGACCGTCGGCAAGAGCCGCTGCCAATGGGGGGCGAGGCCGATCAGATCGTTGCCATCCGCGCCATAGCCATGACACAGAACGGCCAGATGCGTGGCGCGACCGCGCAAGGGCGGCAGGCGGGGTCCGGTCAATGCGCGCGCCATGCTGCATCCTCTCGCAAGACTGGGCTAGATTCGGCGATAATGATTGTCACGCGCTTCGCTCCCAGTCCAACCGGTTATCAGCATCTGGGCCACGCCTTTGCGGCCGTCACGGCGCGAGATGCGGCACGGGGCGGCCGTTTTCTGCTGCGCATGGAAGACATCGATTTGGCCCGTGCGAAGCCGGAATTCGAACTGGCGGTCTATGAAGACCTGGCGTGGCTGGGCCTGCACTGGGAAGAGCCCGTGTTGCGACAATCGTCGCGATTTGATGCGTATCGCACGGCCCTCAATCAACTCGATTCACTGGGACTTCTCTATCCCTGTTTTTGCACGCGTGCGGAGATTGCCGCCGAAATCGTCCGCGCGAGCGAAGCGCCGCATGGACCGGAAGGCGCGCATTATCCCGGTACGTGCCGCAATCTCGCTGTGGAGATTCGCGCCGCGCGCATCGCCTCGGGAGCACCCTTTGCGCTGAGATTGGATGTCGTCAAAGCTGCAGCGTCTGTTGGTCCGCTGTCGTTTGTGGAAGAAGGCCGCGGACCCACAGGCGAGCACGGGACGATTGCAGCCGATCCGTTGCTGTTCGGCGACATTGTTCTCGCGCGAAAGGAAATACCAACAGCGTATCATCTCGCGGTTGTGGTCGACGACGCCTATCAAGGCGTCACGTGCGTGACGCGCGGCAACGATCTGTTCGCGGCGGCACATGTGCAGCGACTTCTACAGGCGCTGCTCGATTTTCCGGCACCGCATTACGCACATCATCGACTGATCCTGGACGCGCAAGGCCGGAAATTTTCCAAGCGCGACAAGGCCGCGACGTTGCGCGAATTGAGATCGCGTGGCGAAACACCCCAAACAATTTGCGCGCGATTCAGGAATTGAATGATCCAAGGCCGGAAATCATTTCGGCCGACAAACCGTGTAGGCAATGCGGTAGGAGCGATTAAAACATTTCGCCAATCCCCGCAGCACTGCGCTATCAATCGCATTGTCCTCGCCGGGTTCGAGACTCATTTTTCCGGCGGATGCATCGAGTAGCGGTTTCTCCCGGACCAGGAACGCCCATGTTCCGATCAAGTACGTCGTCCAGTCGAGGTCGCCATGGTTGCTGCGGTCGGGCGGTATCGCTGCGGCAACAAAATGCGCGGCTTGCGCAGTATCGCCCAGGAACGCGAGCGATTGTGCTTCGTGGAACAAAACATCTTCCTTGTGGGCCAAGGTCAGGACCGGCCCCTCGACCAGATAGTCTTCCGCGGCCTCGACTGCGAGCGCATGGCAGCCGATCTTCAAGTTGCCGCCAGGTCGAGTTCGTCACGCCCTTCTGATCGAATTCGTCGAAACTCAGGCGCGCGTTCGCCGATTTGTCGGCTGCAGAGAGAAAACACTTCGTCGCATCCGTAGCGTGGGCGGCCGTCGTGCCTACCCCAAGGAGAAAGACGAACGGAATAAGCAATCTCGACATGACATCCCGCTCCGCATCGAAATCCGGCCTGGACGGAATTTGTATCATGACTGTGCCGACAGCGCGGCAGCAGCGTCACATCACCAATCGTTCAGACCCTGGAATTTTGCGAAACCGGCCTCGTGGGCCCAGCGGGTCCATTCGTCGCGCAGCCGCGTCGTCTTGATCGGGCTTCTGGCGCCTTCGCCGACACCAAGGATTTGCAGCTCGGTGCAGCCGGCGAACGGCTTGCCCTCGGGGGCGGGCAGATGGTCGTCCGGATCATCAAGGCGCGCATAGACCGAATCTTCGATCCCGTCCGTCGCGAGAATCACAGTCGTCGGCATCCCGGAGCAACCGATGCTCTGCGAGACATTGTCGAGGAACGCAAGGATGTTCGTGCGATTCTGCGCCACCCATTTGCCGCGTTCGATCAACACGGGCGTTCCGGCAACCAGTTTTTCCACCTGAGCGGCGACGTCCTCGGGGCGATTGCGGACCGAAATGACGGTGTCGTAGTGGAAATTGTTCGAGGTCGCGTCGTAGTTACCGAAGGTTCGCACATGCACTTCCGAGGCGAAACCGAGGCCGCGAACGATATTGGCAACGCGCGCACCCACCCGGCTTGCAAATTCCGGTTCGTTGATCAGCGGATTGCTCTTGGACAGATCGATGCCAATGACGACGCGTTGGGGCGTCAGCTGCGCCTGATCGGTCACATAGGACGCCTCGATCACCGGCGGTGCATTGGCATTGCTCGCGGCGTCGAGCGCCATGGCGCCGCCGCCGATCAAGGCGGTCGCCGTTACGATTGCGAGCATGACCTGCATCAGGCGGCTTGACCGTTCTGCTTGCGATCCGCCAGCTCAAGCAGATGCAGCTGTGCGAACATACGCCTGCGATGCTTGTAGTCGCGCGAGATCATGAAGTTGCGCGCGTTGTTCTCGCCGGTCTGCAGATAGAGCGCGGCCACCATTGTGACGATAAAGAAGATCACGCTGGCGAAGGCCAGCCACAGCCATGAATCGGCGTTGGCAAGCGTGCGCTGCGACACTTTCGGAACCGCCAGAGTCGATGTCTCATCGGCGTTTTCCATCCCCGAACGCGCGGCGCGGCTCGTTGTGCCGTCAGCCTGAACATCGGACGAAGTCGTGTCGCTCGGCGTATTTAGAGACGCAAACAGCTTGTTGATGGAATTATCCTGCGCCGGCGCGCTGCCGTCTTCGTGGTGCTCAAGCGTCGCAGACGTTCCGCCCGCCATGTTGTTGTAGGCGACAAGATAGCCGAGGCAGCCGATCATTACCAAAGCTAGCACAAAACCCGTGGTGATCATCGCGTTGCGGCCATAGACGCCCGTGATTTTCAACATGAAATGCACGATCAGCACGGCGAACACGACCTGCAAGCTCTTGAACACGACGGAGGCTTGCAGGCTTACCGGCACCACCATGAATTCATTGGACAGCGCGCGGGTCCAGACGTCGCCGCGAATGATCTGGTAGTCGACGAACATCGCCAGCAGCGCAATCGCAATCGCGATCATCATGCCGAAGACATAGAGTCCGCTATAGTGGGCAACCTGGCGGCTCGTTTCGAGATTGCGTGCGATGACGCGAGATTCGTCGTTATCCTGGGAGCTCAGCGCCGACTTCACCGGCGGCTCGGTGTTCTCGGACGCGTTGAACGCGCTACGTTCGGGGCGGAAGAACCCCATGAGACCTTGCGATTTCTTCTTGCCGCGCCGTGGGGCATCGCGATCGCTCTGCTTTATCCAGTCTGGTCCCCAGCTCGGACGATCCACCGGTGTCATCAGGCGTTCGACGAGATGCGCCTTCATCCGCTCGCGAACCTGCGGCGTCATCGCCTCGGCTGCGGCCAGCGAATGGGCTTCGGCCTTGAATTCATCGGGAGTCAGGCCGTGCAGAAGCTCGCGCGACAGTCCGTTGCGAGGCGGCTTGCGATTCGCAGATCGGCCTCGCGCTCGCGAAGCGTTGTCGTTGTCTGTGGCGTCGGACCGATCGGATTGGCTGCTCATCGTCTCATCCCCCGAGCTCGACGATCGATTCTTTTGAGACCGCCGACTCTGAAAGCTGCCACGCGAAAACGTGGTAAAGAAAACGTTACCGCGGGAATTGGGTCGGAATAGGGCAAGCTAACGAAATTGTTCGGGAGGGAATTCGGTGTTTGGATATCGTGCGCTTAGCTTATGTTTTGCTTTCGTAATGATTGCGCTCGCAACTGCGGCGTTGGCCGGGCCAAAAGATGACCTAATTGCGGCAGACAAGGCGTTCTCCGCCATGTCTGTTGCGAAGGGCAATCCAGCAGCGTTTCTCGCCTATCTCGCCGACGATGGTTGCCTGTTCGGAACCGGCGAGGGGCCACCGGTCTATGGCAAGGCCGCCTATGAGAAAATCTTCGCCGGCCGTCCGCACGACAACGACTCGAAATCGACCCTGCGTTGGGTTCCGGCCGAAGCCGAGGTATCCGCGGACGGCACGTTGGGCTTCACCGACGGCACCTGGACCTATGACGGCGCGCCGGATGCACAAGGCAAGCGCGAACACGCGACAGGCCATTATCTGACGACCTGGAAGAAGGATGCTTCGGGTGCGTGGAAAGTCGCCGCCGATATGGGCACGACCGATCCGGAGCCTGGGAAAGCGAAATAGAGGCCGTCAGTTGTTTTCCACTACCCTGATGATCTCGCGCATCACGACGTTGAGATCGTAATTCTTGGGGCTGAACACGGCGGCGACACCGGCGGCTTTGAGGCGCGCTTCGTCTGCAGGCGGGATGATACCGCCTGCGACGACCTTGATATGCGAAAGCCCGTTCGCGGCAAGTTTTTCGACGACGTCGTTGGCGAGCGGTATATGCGAGCCTGACAGGATCGACAGGCCGATCGCATGCGGCTGCTGTATGCGTGCCGCCGCGACGATTTCGTCGGCCGTAAATCGGATGCCGTCATAAATCACAGCCATCCCGACATCTCTTGCGCGGATCGCGATCTGCTCGGCACCGTTCGAATGGCCATCGAGCCCGGGCTTCGCGACCAGGAAAGTGAACTTCCGGCCCAGTCTTTTCGACGCCGCGTCGACCTCTTCGCGCAATGCGCCGATTCGCGAGTCATTGCGCGCCGGCGCTTCCGATGCGACGCCGGTCGGCGCGCGATATTCTCCAAAGATGCGCCGCAGCGCGCCCGACCACTCCCCGGTCGTTACCCCGGCCTTGGCGCAATCGATCGAAGGCGGAACGATGTTCGTACCCTCTTTTGCAGCACGTTCGAGCGCCGCCAGCGTCTCCGCGACTTTCTTCGCGTCGCGCGCAGCCCGCCACGCCTGAAGCCGTCCGATCTGATCGCGCTCGGCCGACGCATCGACCACAACGAAATTGCCGTTGCCTGCGGTCAGCGGCGAAGATTCTGTTTCGGGATAAGCGTTGACGCCAACGCGAACTTCCTCGGCGGTCTCGATTGCCTCGATACGCGCTGCATTCGAACGCACGAGGCGTTCCTTCATATATTCGAGCGCCGATTGCGATGCTGCGCCGCCGATCTCCTCGATTCGCGCGATCTCGGCCCGGATCTGCGCGATGAGCGCAGACGTTTTCTCTTCGATAACATGCGAGCCATCGAAAATGTCGTCATATTCGAGCATGTCGGTCTCGAGCGCGCCGATCTGCTGCAGGCGCAGCGACCATTGCTGGTCCCAGGGCCGCGGCAGCCCCAGCGCTTCGTTCCAGGCAGGAAGCTGCACGGCGCGGGCGCGCGCATTCTTCGACAGCGTGACGCCCAGCATGCCGAACAGGATACGGTAGACGTTGTTCTCCGGTTGCTGCTCCGTGAGCCCGAGAGAATTCACCTGCACGCCATAGCGAAAGAGGCGAAGCTTCGGGTCGTCGACGCCGTAACGGTCGCGTGTGATCTCGTCCCACAGTGCCGCCATCGCGCGCAGCTTACAGATTTCGGTGATGAACTTGACGCCCGAATTGACAAAGAAACTGATGCGGCCGACGGCCTTGGAAAATTCACGCGCGGGGATCGCGCCACTTACACGCGCTGCGTCAAGAACTGCAATCGCAGCGGCAAGCGCGAACGCTGCCTCCTCGACCGCACCGGCGCCGGCTTCCTGCAAATGATACGAACACAGATTGATCGGATTCCATTTCGGCATTTCCGCCGTCGTGAACGCGATCGTATCGGTGGTGAGCCGGAGCGCGGGGCCCGGCGGGAAGATGTAAGTGCCGCGCGCGAGATATTCCTTGATGATGTCGTTCTGCGTCGTGCCCTGAAGCTCGGCGCGGTGCGCGCCCTGCTCGTCGGCAACGGCCACATAAAGCGCCAGCAGCCATGCGGCCGGCGCGTTGATCGTCATCGAAGTGTTCATGCGCGCGAGCGGAATGGAATCGAACAGTGCGCGCATGTCTCCCAGGTGACCGATGGGGACGCCCACCTTGCCGACTTCGCCCTTCGCCAGCGGATGGTCGGCGTCGTAGCCGGTCTGGGTCGGCAGATCGAAAGCCACCGACAGGCCGGTCTGACCTTTGGCGAGGTTGCCCCGATAGAGCGTATTGGACGCGGTCGCGCTCGAATGGCCGGCATAGGTTCGAAAAATCCAGGGTTTGTCGCGGTCGGTGCTCATCGCGGCCATCCTAGATGCACCGCACAAAGCTCGCCAAGGTATCGATATCCATCACCTTTCCAAAGCTGTTGCAATATTGTTTCACTATGCGCACAATTTAGCGCATTAACGGTCGCTCAAATTGCTGCGACGCAAAATTCTATCTTGCACCGCGGCAATTTCGAAGTTCTAAATTCGCACCCTTTCGGCCCGGCGGCGTTACATGACCGGGCAGATCGTCGTTGGGAGTTCTTGGGGAGTTCAGGGGATGCCGGCAGAAGCGAAGGTCGCACTCGAGGTCTACAAGGACCTCTACGAGATCGGTGAGATTCCACCTCTCGGCCATGTGCCGAAGAACATGTATGCGTGGGCCATCCGCAAGGACCGCCACGGGCCGCCCGAGACTTCGATGCAGATCGAGGTCGTTCCGACCTGGACTCTCGATTCGCATGACGTGCTGATTCTCGTGATGGCGGCCGGCGTCAACTACAACGGCGTGTGGGCCGCGCTCGGCACACCGATCTCTCCGATCGACGGGCACAAGAATCCGTTTCACGTCGCGGGCTCCGATGCCTCCGGCATCGTGTGGGCCGTCGGTTCGAAGGTCACGCGTTGGAAAGTCGGCGACGAAGTCGTCGTGCATTGCAATCAGGACGACGGCGACGACGAAGAATGCAATGGCGGCGATCCGATGTTCTCGCCGTCGCAACGCATCTGGGGCTATGAGACGCCCGACGGTTCTTTCGCGCAATTTGCGCGCGTGCAGGATCGCCAATTGATGGAACGTCCCCGGCATCTGACCTGGGAAGAATCCGCCTGCTACACGCTGACGCTTGCCACCACCTACCGCATGTTCTTTGGCCATCGCCCGCATATCCTGCGGCCGGGCCACAATGTGCTGATCTGGGGCGCAAGCGGCGGCCTGGGCTCGTTTGCCGTGCAACTTTGTGCCGTATCCGGTGCAAATGCCATCGGTGTGATTTCGGACGAATCCAAGCGCGATTTCGTGCTGTCGCTGGGCGCGAAGGGCGTCATCAACCGCAAGGATTTCAACTGCTGGGGCGCGATGCCTCAGGTGGGCAGCCCGGAATACGACGCGTGGACGAAAGAGGCGCGCAAGTTCGGCAAGGCGATCTGGGACGTCACCGGCAAGGGCAACGACGTCGATTTCGTGTTCGAGCATCCCGGCGAACAGACATTCCCGGTCTCTTGCCTCGTAGTGAAACGCGGCGGCATGGTCGTGTTCTGCGCCGGCACCACGGGTTACAACATCACGTTCGACGCGCGCTATGTGTGGATGCGGCAGAAGCGCATCCAGGGGTCGCATTTCGCGAATCTCAATCAGGCCAGTCAGGCCAACCGGCTGATGGTCGAGCGCCGTCTCGACCCCTGCATGTCGGAAGTGTTTCCGTGGAACGATATTCCGCGCGCCCACACGAAGATGTGGAAGAACGAGCACCTGCCCGGCAACATGGCCGTGCTGGTAAATGCGCAGCGCGCGGGCCTTCGAACGTTCGAGGACGTGATTGAAGCGGGTGCTCGCTAAGCGAGTGCACCCTCCGCGAGCCAGATGAACGCGGCGACTGTCGGATAGAAGGTCAGCGCGAAGCCCAGCGCGCGTGCGCTCGGCGCGATCAGATATCCGATCCAAAACAAAGCGCGCGCGACGACAAAGAGGATCGCAAGCGCCGGAATCAGCGCAAGCCTTTCATGCGGTAGCGCGAGAGCAAGGCCCGTCCACGCGATCGCGGCTAGAACAGTCTGCTCCAAGGTGTTCTGATTGTAGCGCAGGTTGATTTCCAGCGCGCGATTCTCGGGCGTACGCGAACCGTCGATGGCATCTGGGATAAAAAAGCGCCGGTTCGCGACCATGCCAATTCCCGTAAGCAGGCAGAATCCAGGCAAGAGAAGCCAGCGCGCCGCGAAAGCCAGACGCGCGGCGGTATCGTCTGTGTCGGGCACCGGCAGCGGCAGATGCGCCGCCCCCCGCATCCACAGAAGCACAAGCTCCACCACTGCAAACGTCATTCCTATGAGCACAAAAGCCTGTTTGCGCAGCATGCAACGTTTTCCGTTTCGCCCGCGGCAATGATACACCTGCCTCGGCCGCAGCTCCAATTGCAGTTGAGGCCAAGCCCGCTATTGTTGGTGCTTCCTCCACTCGGACCGGCCGATGCAAACGATCATTCCTCACCTTCTTGCCCATTGCGACGAGGCCGTTGTCTCCGCGGAAGGTCTGCTCGCAGACGCGAAAACGCAGGTTCGTTCGCTTCTTGGCGGAGTCGGCAAGGCGAATGCCGCCGCGCTCGACCGCGAACAACGTGCCGTACACGGTTTGGCGTGGATCGCGACCTATGTCGAAGCTTTACGTCAAATGGTGCGTTGGGCGCGCGCGCTGGAGCACGAAAAACGTCTCGGTGAAATCGAAATCCTGATCGTCCAGGCGGCCTTCGGCGAATACCTCGCGCAACTGGCCGGCGGCATTGCGATGAGCCAGAACGAAATCGTCCGGCCGTCCGATTTGGGCATCGATGACGAGACCGTTGCGGAGTTTTTATCGCCTACGGTGAAGGAACTCATTGCGCTCGGCACGCGCCGCGAAGTGCGCGAGGGCCTCGCGGAGATCATGAGCCGCCACGCCGGCGCGATGTATTTCGGCGATCCGGGCCTCGACGAAACGATGGCGATGGTGCGCGAGCAGTTTTATCGGTTTGCGCAGGAGAAAGTCGCGCCGTATGCGCATCAATGGCATCTGAAGGACGAGTTGATTCCGCTTGAGATCATCGCCGAGATGAGCGGGCTGGGCGTTTTCGGACTGACGATTCCCGAGGAATATGGCGGAGCAGGCCTTTCGAAAACCGCGATGTGCGTCGTGTCCGAGGAACTGAGCCGCGGCTATATCGGCGTGGGTTCGCTCGGGACGCGTTCGGAAATCGCGGCCGAACTCATTCTCACCGGTGGCACAAAGGATCAGCGCGCGCGTTGGTTGCCGCTGATCGCGAGCGGTGAGAAGCTGCCGACGGCAGTCTTCACCGAGCCGAATACGGGTTCCGATCTCGGTTCGCTTGCGACCCGGGCTGTCCGCGAAGGCGACACCTACAAGATCTACGGCAACAAGACCTGGATCACTCACGCAGCACGCGCCGATCTGATGACGTTGTTGGTGCGCACGGATTCCAAGACGAAGGACTATCGCGGGCTCTCGATGTTCCTCGCCGAGAAGCCGCGCGGAAAAGATGGCGATCCGTTTCCTGCGAAAGGCATGAGCGGCGGCGAAATCCGTGTTGTCGGCTATCGCGGCATGAAGGAATTCGAGATTGGTTTCGATGGTTTCGAAGTGCCCGCGGCCGACCTTCTGGGCCGGGAAGAAGGCTTGGGTTTCAAGCAACTCATGCAGACCTTCGAATCCGCGCGTATTCAGACGGCGGCGCGCGCAGTCGGCGTGGCGATGTCGGCGCTGGATTTGGGCCTGCGATATGCGCTCGAGCGCAAACAATTCGGCAGGCCGATTTTTGCGTTCCCCCGCGTGCGGGACAAGCTCGCGATGATGACGGTCGAAATCGCTGTCGCGCGCCAGCTTGCCTATCACGCCGCGCGCGAAAAGGACGATGGAAGGCGGTGCGATCTCGAAGCGGGAATGGCGAAGCTCTTGGCCGCGCGCGTCGCCTGGGCATCTGCGGACAATGCGCTCCAGATACACGGCGGCAATGGTTTCGCTCTGGAATTCGAGATCAGTCGTGTCTTGTGTGACGCGCGCATCCTCAACATCTTCGAGGGTGCGGCCGAGATTCAGGCTCAAGTGATCGCACGTCGGTTGCTCGAACCCGGCACCAACTGAACGGTTCGGCGTGACAAGACGGGGCGGGAGGGTTATCGAGACATGAGCGCTCCGGAGAACAAGATGGATCAAGCCCATCCCCTTGACCGGCTCTTTGCAGTGATCAAGTCGCGGCAAGGCGCCGATCCCGCAACGTCCTACACGGCAAAGCTGTTTTCTCAGGGCACGCTGAAAATTGCCAAGAAGCTCGGCGAAGAAGGTGTCGAGACGGCGCTTGCTGCTGTGGCCCAGGACAAAACCTGCCTCGCCGCAGAATCGGCGGACCTGCTCTATCACTTGCTGGTTCTGTGGGCAGCTTGCGGGCTGACACCCGAAGACGCTTACAAGGCTCTCGAAGCGCGCGCGAACAGATCGGGTATCGAGGAAAAAGCGTCTCGTTGATTATTCCGGTTCTTCGGCGAGACTCTTCACCAGATCGACCACGCGTTTGCGCACCTTCGAATCCTTGATGCGCATAAATGCCAGCGTCAGCTGAAGACCTTCGCCGCTCGACAGGAATTCCATCACGGGCGGCGTTGAAGAATCGCCGTTGCGAATCGATTCGGCCGACTGCTCGATGACGCCTTCATAGAAATAATTGATCGGAACGCCCAGGATCTGCGCGACCTGATAGAGGCGGCCGGCGCCAATGCGATTGACGCCTTTTTCGTATTTTTGCACCTGCTGAAAGGTGAGGCCGAGATGCTCGCCGAGGCGCTCCTGACTCATCCCGACCAACATGCGCCGCAGACGCACGCGATTGCCGACCTGACCGTCGACCGGATTTGCTTGTTTCTTGGGCAAGGGACCTGCTTTTTTCTTACGTAGGGGTTGCATGGACCATATCCATATTTTTGCGGTTGCGAAGTGTTTCTCAGGACCTGTCTGTTTTCATCGTTAACGACCCAAGGTATCCGCCGATCGCGCACATCAGCACAAGCACAAGGAATGCCAAGTTTCCCACACGCGCATAGGGTGTAGCACCCAACGCTTTGGGCAGGTTCGCGTCAACAACGCCCATTTGGCCCAAGCCCAGGCTGGCGGTGACCCGTCCAAGCGGGTCGATCACGGCCGAAATGCCGGTGTTGGCAGCACGCGCCACCGGGATTCCCTCCTCAATTGCCCGGACTTGGGCGGTCAGCAGGTGCTGATACGGACCGGTCGACGGACCGAACCACGAATCGTCCGTCACGTTGACGAACCAGCCGGGGCGGGTCCCGCCCACCACCGCGCCGGGAAAGAGGATTTCGTAACAGATCAAAGGGCCCGCCGGAGGAGCGCCGGTAACGGCGTAGGAGTGCGGGCCATCGCCCGGTGTGAATCCGCCCGGGCTGTCGACGAGCTTGTTGATGCCAATGGCGGTCAACAGATCGCTGAACGGCAGATACTCGCCAAACGGCACGAGGTGAAATTTGTCGTAGACGTCCAGCAGCTGCCCGCCATGCGCAAAAATATAGAGACTGTTGAAATAGTGAAAATCTCCATCCGGCGTGGCGAGCACGCGTTCCGCGCCTGTCATCAGAACGCGATTGCCGTTCGTCAGAACCGAAATGTCGTCCAGCGCCACGGGTTCGCGTGTGAGAAGAAATGGGGGAGCAGCTTCCGGCCAGATCAAATGCGTGATGGGTTCGTTCGCGTGCGCATTGCTCAGATCGATGAGCCGCTCCCAATTTCGCGAGACATATCGCCGGAGGTATTTTTCGTTTTGCGGAACGTTGGGCTGAACGAGACGCAACCTGACGCCGGGTACGTCGCCGGGATGGACGGTTGCAAGTCGTACATCCCCACCGACCCAGAGCAGCGCAAACAGAACCGTCATTGCCGACGGCATCAGATAGGCGCGTGAGTCTTTGTCGCATAATCGCGCAAGCGACGCGCCCAGAAGAATTGTCAAAAGCGTAAGGCCGTAAGCGCCGATCAATGCTGCGCTTTGCAACACACCCAATGACGCGCTCCAGCCATAGGCCGGCAGGTTCCAGGGAAAGCCGGTGAGGAAATGCCCGCGCACCCACTCTGCGGCTGCATAGGCTGCGGAGAAAATGAAAATGCGCGCCACGCCGGGACGCCAGAGCGCCGACGCGACCGCGAATCCCGCCGCGAGATAGACCGCAAGCCATCCCGGAAACAGAAAAGCGACGAACGGGATTTGCCAGGCATGTGCCGAGGCATCGACGGTGAAGGCATAACCGACCCAGTAGAGCCCGGCCAGAAAATGCCCGAGCCCGAATGTCCATCCGACGATAGCCGCGCCCCAGATGGGCCGCCTGAGCCGCTGTGCTCCATCGATCAAAAGAACCAGCACCGCAAAGGCGATCAGCAGGAACGGAAAAAATCCGAAAGGCGCAAAGGACAGCGCCGAGAATAGCCCGACGACAAAAGCGAGCAGGTGCCTGCGCCAACCCGTCAGGCTACGGACGAATTCTCCGCCCTTTATAATCTGCGACGAAATGCTGCGAATGGTAACGATCATGTACCCAAACGGACCGATATCGAATCGCAGTCATATCAGCGCCGAACCTTTCAGTCGCCGATTTTGATGTCGGCCATGCCCTCATTGTCGAGATGGCCGCGATAGGATTTGAGCCGGACGCTGCCCGATCCGAAGGCCTCGATGTGCGGATCGACGGCGACGCCTCCGAACGTGAAGTTGCCGGCGCCCATCACTTCAAGATGCAGCGGATCGGCTACGCCGTCCCCGATCTTCACATTGCCCGAGCCGGCTATTTCAATGCGGACAGGCCCGTTGACCCTCGCCGCGGTGACATCTCCCGACCCGGCGATGCTGAGCTTGAGGCCATTTGCGATGGCGCCGAATTGTGCGTCTCCGGAACCCGCAATATCCGCACGGACATCGCCGATAGGACCCGTCTTCACTTTTCCGGAACCGCCGACATCGAGGTTGAGATCCCCGGTGACTGCGGCGATATCGATGCGACCATCGCCCCCAAGCTCGATTTTTGCCGACGCCACTTTGCCGATCTTGGCGTTTGTCACGGCGGCGTCGAGGCGGAGCGCGGCTTGGGTATCGCCGATGTCGGCGTTTCCGACCAGGCCATCGATGTTCACGTCCGTGCCGCGCGGCACGGTGACCTTGACGAACAGATTGTCGCTGCGCCGGTCGTCTTCCAGGTTCGAGAAATTGAACCAGTCGTGCCAGTCCCAAACCGAGGTGTCGTTCTTGTTTTCCGAACCGTCGACCTCGAGCGTGTTGCCTTTCACGGCGACACTAAGACCCGCAACGCGCGATTTGGCCCCGGACACCTCCACTGTCATTTGTCCGCCATCGCGAACGTCCACGATGACGGTACCCACGATGTCCTCGAATTTGACGTTGTTGGCCGAGTAGCTGCGCACCGGCCAGCGGGTCCAGCTGTTGTCAGCGGACCTCCACGCGCCTGCAGGTGATGGAGGAGCGGGGGGTGCAGGAGGGGCGGGCGGCGCTGCGGGCGGCTCCACATGGGCCGCAAAGGCCGCGTCCACGCTGCCAAGCGTCGGTGCGATCAGAAGGGCCGCTGCCGCGGCGCCGATCATCAGCGATTTTGTGTTCCGGTTCATGCTTAGTGCTCCTGACCGCTCTTGGACGTCTCAGATAGGTCCACCGCAACTCGTGCGTATAGAGAGGCGAAATCGCGGACCGGCCATGCGCTGCGGGAAGGAGAACAAACTAGCGACACGCGAGCTCCGTCTTCAGGCGACGAGCCGGTAGCCGCCGCTTTCGGTGACGAGAATCTGGGCCTGCCCGGGGTTCGATTCGATCTTCTGCCGCAGGCGATAAATATGGGTTTCCAGGGTGTGGGTTGTGACGGCGGGGTTATAACCCCAGACCTCGTGCAGCAGCGTTTCGCGCGCCACCGTTTCGCCGGACCGATGCAGGAATTTGAGAATGTTGGTCTCTTTCTCCGTCAGCCGGATCTTCTTTCCTTGCGAATCCACCAGCACCTTCGCGCTCGGCCTGAATGTATAGGGTCCTATGCGATAGACGGCCTCTTCGCTCTGTTCGTGGCTCCTCAAATGCGCATGCAGACGCGCCATCAGAACCGCGAATCGAAAAGGCTTGGAAATGTAGTCATTGGCGCCGGATTCGAGGCCTTCGATCATATCGGCATCCGAATCCTTGGCCGTCAGAAGAACGATAGGGCACGTGATTCCGTCGTTGCGCAGCTCCCGGCAAAGCTGCCGGCCGTCGCCGTCGGGCAAACCCACATCGAGGATGATGAATTCGTAGAGGCCGTCCCGGGCCCGCGACCGTGCCTCGGCGCAAGTTCCCGCTTCAACCGGAAGATAGTCCCCTTCGGCCGCCAATTGCTCGGCCAGCGAACTGCGCAGGGTCGTGTCGTCGTCGACCAAGAGAACCCGCTTGGCACTCGGCATGGCAACTCCTCCGGCATTCTCGTCCCGAACGCCGCGAACTCTACCCGGTTTCGGGATGGCAGTGTATGTGAGCATGTATGCCCTCCCCCCCAGGACGCAAACGGGAAAATACCAAAAGAGCCCTGTCCGGCCCGATGCCGCTGCATTTGGCCCTTGATCGGGTGGCGCGCGCCGTTGAGGCGTTCCGACGTGGAAATTCCGTAACTATCACTGGTGTCGGTGCAGGTCAGATCCTGGCGTTTGCGGTCGAGACCGCTTCCGATGCGTTGCTGGCGGCTCTCAAAGCCACGGAGAGATCTCCTGCCCTGCTGCTTCTCACGCACGCACGCGCACGCACGCTCAAGATCAGGCTCTATACGCCGGACGTAGTCGCGGTGCTGCCGGAGCTTCCACTGCGCGCCGATGACCTGCGCGCAATTGCCGATCCCACAGCGGATTTATCGTCGCCGCTCAAAGGGCCGTTCGACACGCTGCGAAAGGAATTGCCGGAAAATTTCGCCGCGTCCGTCAAGCTTGCCAAGCTCGCAGGTCTTCTGCCGTCGACGATTGTTCGGCCCGTGAAAACCGGAACAAAGGCGCGCGCGGTGATCTCTTCCTCTGAAATCCTCGGCTACGAAGATGCCGTCCTGCAGACCTTGCGCGTCGTGACGCGCGCCCGCGTACCGCTCGAAGGGGCGGAACGCACCGAGCTTGTGGCGTTCCGGGCGGGTGACGGCGGTCCGGAGCATTACGCGATTGTGATCGGTGCGCCGCCGACGGGGAGCCCTGTGCTGACCAGACTCCATTCGGAATGTTTCACCGGCGACTTGCTCGCCTCGCTCAAATGCGATTGCGGAGACCAGCTCCGGGGCGCGATCGAGACGATCTCGAAGGCAGGCGGCGGCGTGCTTCTCTATCTCGCCCAGGAAGGCCGCGGCATTGGCCTGATCAACAAACTCCGGGCCTACAGGCTGCAGGATCAGGGCTTTGACACCATCGAGGCCAATGAAAGGTTGGGCTTTGAAGCCGATGAGCGCCTCTATGGCGTCGCCGCGCGCATGTTGGGTCTTCTTGGCTATAAATCCGTTCGACTGCTGACGAACAATCCCGACAAGGTCGCGGCTCTTGAGGCGGCAGGGGTCGGCGTTGCCGAACGCGTATCGCATGCCTTTCCGGACAATGAGCACAACCGTGCGTATCTGAGGACCAAGGCCGAGAAGGCGGCTCACCTGTTGTAATCCTGCATCTGGTCACCGGTAGAATTTGCCGCCCTGACCAAATCTGCGGCACAAAATCCAGGCGTTCTGCGGGTTTTCGCTTGGCAAGGCCCTTGCTTCTGAAGACTCCATGAGCACCTCCTACGCAGCCATCTTCCCGTCTCTTCGGACGGTCGCACCTGCCACCGCGCCGCCTCCTGAGTGGCAATCGCCTGCGTCCGGCGCTGCGCCTACTGACGACAGCTTTGCCCACGATGTGATGGAGATTCTCAACCCTCTTCAGCACATCCCCATCGTTTCGACGATTTATCGGCAGATGAGCGGCGACAAGATCGGCACGATGGAACGCATCGCGGGCGATACGCTCTATGGCGGCGTGCTCGGCCTGGCGTCTTCAGTCGCCAACGTCGCGTTCGAGAAGCTGACAGGCAAGGATTTCGGCGACACAGCGCTTGCCGTGCTCGGCATCAAACAGGACAAGCCGACCGCGGTGGCGGCTGACGCGCCGGCGATGCCATCCACGCCCGCGCGCGTGGCCGATGCCGCACCGGCGCAACTGATACCGATTTCCACCAAGCCGGATTTGTCTTTACCGGCTCAAGCCGACGCAGCGAGCGGTTCCGCGGATATCGGCTTGATGAACTCGCTCAATCGCAATGGAATTGGTCTCAATCTCGGATCGCCAGCGCCTGCCTCTATCAGCGCTCTCGATGACAAGAATCCCAATGCGTTGCTCGCATCGCTGAATCGCAGCGGAATCGGTCTCGACCTCGGCTCAGTTGCTTCGACTGGAGCGCCTGTCACGCCATTGGTGCCGTCCACAACGAAAACGGCTGCGGCGAGTGACGCAAACGCCAACGCTCTGATGGCTTCGCTCAATCGCGACGGCATCGCTCCGGATATGGGTTTGCGCGCAATGTACGCCTATCGTAAGTCGCTCGCTGCTCCGAAAGACGGCGCAAGCACGGCAACAACTCTGCACTGAACGAAGCGTCTATTCGCGTTCGCCGAAAATTGCGGTCCCTACGCGCACATGCGTCGCGCCGAATCGGATAGCGATCTCGAAATCCGCGCTCATGCCCATGCTGAGATAGCGCAGTCCTTCCGGGCGCGCGAGCTTGGCGAGCAGCGCAAAATGCGGCGCGGGCGGTTCATCCGCGGGCGGAATGCACATGAGCCCTTCGACCCGCAGCTTCAGCTCTTCGCGGCAAAGCGCAATGAACGCCGGCGCATCCTGTGGAACCACTCCGGCTTTCTGCGGCTCTTCGCCCGTATTGACCTGAACGAAGCAAGCCGGAGCCCTGCCCACGCGGTCGATCTCGGTCCGCAGCGCTTGCGCGAGCTTTGGACGATCGAGTGAATGAATGACATCGAACAGTTCGATCGCTTCGCGCGCCTTGTTGCTCTGCAGCGGGCCGATCAGATGGAGTTCAACGCCGGGGAATTCCGTTTTGAGATGCGGCCATTTCGCCTTCGCCTCCTGCACGCGGTTTTCGCCGTAGATACGGTGACCTGCCTCGAGGACCGGGCGAATATTCTCGGCAGCATGGGTCTTGGAGACGGCGATCAACCGCGTCTCGGGAGCGGGCGCAAGCGCCGTCTTCCTTGCCGCGTCGATGCGCGCGAGAGTGGCGGCAAGCGCGTCGGCGGGACTGTGCGATGTGTCTGAAGAAGGCATGATTTGGTGATTGGCAAACTAGCAAGGGAAGCGGTGCGCCTCAATGCGCGCGCAAAGGCTTCGCAGGCGCTGCCTGCGCTTGTTTTGATGATGGATGATGAGAGGCTTCCAGATCCTCTTTCGGTTGCGCGGCTGCTGCCGCGAGGCAGTCTGGTCGTGTTGCGAACGCGGGACACGACGCGTCGGGGCGCACTCGCACACGCGCTCCTGAGAATCGCCACCGGTCGCGGAATTCGCGTGTCGATTGCTGGTGATCCGCAGCTGGCGGCACGCTGCGGCGCAGACGGCGCGCACTTCCCGGAGGTGCGGATTGGGGAGGCGATGCATTGGCGTACGCGTCGTCCGCACTGGTTGATCACCTGTGCGGCACATTCGCTCAGCAGCTGCGCCGGCGCGTTTGGGGCCCATGCCGACGCGGTGTTCCTTGCACCCGTCTTTGCGACCTTAAGCCACCCGGGCGGCGATTGTCTGGGGCCTCTTCGGGCGTTGGCCATCGCGCGGGCGTCCCCGCTACCCGTTTACGCCTTGGGTGGAATCAACGCGCAGAATGCGGCACGGCTTGGCGAGGGAGGCTTTGTCGGGATCGCAGCCATCGGGGGCTTGGCGCAGGGCGGCAACCGTTAACCTCTTCCACCATCAGCAAAATGGGCGAATTGGCGTTTCCAGCCGGTCCCGTTGCGCGGCCAGATGGGGACAAGTATAAGCCCCGCTGGGTTTCATATCGGCGGGGGCGTCGAAGAAGGATGAAAAGTCCGATGCGGGTTTTGACCGTCGTTTTGTGCAGCATACTTCTCGCCGCCTGCGGGTCGTCCGGCGATTCCGCGGATATGGACACGGGCGCCACCGCCATCTCGAGCGAAGCCGGCCATGTCACGCTCGGCGTGAACTCCTATCTCTGGCATGCGTCGCTCGATACGCTCGTGTTCATGCCGCTGGCTTCGGCCGATCCGTTCGGTGGTGTCATCATCACCGACTGGTACTCCGCCCCCGAAGACCCCAATGAGCGCATGAAGGTCACGATCTACATCCTCGACCGTCGCTTGCGCGCGGACGGGATCAAGATCGCCGTCTTCCGCCAGACCCATTCGGCCGACGGCTGGGCCGATGCCCAGGTCAATCCCGACACGTCGATCAAGCTTGAGGACGCGATCCTTACCCGCGCTCGGGAGCTTCGGCTCGCGAGCGAAGGTGCTGGAAGTTAATCTCGACGCGCTGTAAGGCCTTGTGATCCGCAACCGCCGCCTGCAGCACTCGGCAGGCGATGCGGATGGAGACGAGGATGGCGCGCTACAACGCCAAGGAATCGGAAATACACTGGCAGGCGGTCTGGACCGCGCGGCAGAGCTTTGTCGCGCATACAGATCCTGCACGGCCCAAATGCTATGTGCTTGAGATGTTTCCCTATCCTTCGGGGCGCATTCACATCGGGCATGTGCGCAATTACACGATGGGCGACGTCATAGCGCGATTCCGTCGCGCGCAGGGCTTCAACGTGTTGCATCCGATGGGATGGGATGCGTTCGGCCTGCCCGCCGAAAATGCCGCCCGCGATAAAGGCGTCAATCCGCTCGAATGGACCTACGCCAATATCGCCACGATGCGCGAGCAGCTCAAGGCCATGGGGCTCGCGATCGATTGGAGCCGCGAATTCGCGACCTGCGATCCGGAGTACTACAAGCATCAGCAGAAGCTCTTCATTGAGTTTTACGAGGCCGGCCTTGTCTATCGTTCGGAAGCCGATGTGAATTGGGATCCCGTCGATCAGACGGTGTTGGCCAATGAGCAGGTAATCGACGGTCTCGGTTGGCGCTCAGGTGCGCCCGTCGAACGGCGCAAGCTCGCGCAATGGTTTTTCAAGATCACTGCTTACAGTGACGATTTGCTGGAGGCGCTTGACCGCCTGGACCGGTGGCCGGAAAAAGTGCGCCTGATGCAGAAGAACTGGATCGGCCGCTCGGAAGGCATGCGGTTTGCGTTCGATTTGTCGAACGGTGCAACCGTCGAAGTGTTTTCGACGCGGCCCGATACGCTGTTCGGCGCAAGTTTCGTTGCGCTGTCGCCCGATCATCCGCTCACGGAGGAATTGGCGAAGCGCGATCCGAAGCTGGCTGCGTTCGTGGCCGAGTGCCGTCGCGTGGGCACGGCCGAAGCCGCCATCGAGACAGCCGAGAAGATGGGTTACGACACGGGTCTCACCGCCGCGCATCCGTTCGATCAGACGTGGAAACTGCCCGTCTATGTCGCGAATTTTGTGCTGATGGGTTACGGCACGGGCGCCATTTTCGGTTGTCCCGCGCACGATCAGCGCGACCTCGACTTCGCGCGCAAATATCATCTGTCGGTCGTTCCGGTGGTCGTGCCGCAAGGCGTCGACCCGAAAAGTTTCGACGTCGGGAACGAGGCCTATGTCGGCCCGGGCGTGCTCGCCAATTCGCGGTTCCTCGATGGACTCGACGTGGCCGCGGCGAAGGCTGAAGTGGCGAAGCGTCTCGAAGCGGCCGGCCGCGGCGAGCGCACGGTGAATTATCGTTTGCGCGACTGGTTGGTCTCGCGCCAGCGCCCGTGGGGTTGTCCTATTCCGATGGTTCATTGCGGCGATTGCGGTGTGGTGCCCGTCAAGGACGGCGATCTGCCGGTCAAGCTTCCCGACGATCTGGTGTTCAACACGGCCGGAAATCCTCTCGATCGGAACACGGCCTGGAAGAACGTGCCTTGCCCGTCTTGCGGCAAACCTGCCCGGCGCGACACCGACACGCTCGACACGTTTGTCGATTCCTCCTGGTATTTCGCACGTTTTTGCGACACCACGACCGACAAGCCGGTCGACAGAGCAGCTGCGGATTATTGGTTGCCCGTCGATCAATATATCGGCGGCATCGAACACGCGATTCTGCATCTGCTTTACGCGCGGTTCTTTACCCGCGGATTGAAAAAGTTCGGATATACGAGCGTAGACGAACCCTTCGCCGGCCTGTTCACGCAAGGCATGGTCTGTCTCGAAACCTATCGCGGTCACAACGGCGGGGCATGGTACACGCCCGACGAAGTGGAAAAGCGCGGCGGCAAGGCGTTTCTCAAAGGCACCGACGTGCCGGTCGAAATCGGCCCGTCGGAAAAGATGTCGAAGTCGAAGAAGAACGTGATTGCGCCGGAACCGATCATCGATGCCTACGGCGCCGACACCATCCGCTGGTTCATGCTGTCCGACTCGCCGCCTGAACGCGATATCGACTGGACCGAGACGGGTGCAGAAGGCTGCTGGCGTTTTGCGCAGCGCGTGTATCGGCTGGCCACGGAAGCTGGAGAACTGCCTCCGCCGGGCGCTGCGATCGGCCAAGCCGCGGGCCCAGGCTTGGAGCTTCGCCGTGCCACCCACCGCGCCGTCGCCGCCGTTACGGAAGATCTGGATGCGCTGCGCTTCAACCGCGCCGTCGCGCGCATCTATGAACTTGCAAATGCGATCACGGCGTCGGACGCTGATGTGCCGGGCGCCGTCAGGCGCGAAGCGCTGGAAGCGCTGGTGTTGCTGACAGGACCGATGATGCCGCATTTGGCCGAGACCTGCTGGAATGTGTTGGGCCACGGCGATCTGGTGGTCGATACGCCCTGGCCGAAGGCAGATCCTGCCCTCGTGCATTCGGACACGGTCACAATCGCGGTACAGGTCAACGGCAAGCGCCGGGGCGAGATTACGATCTCGCGTGCTGCGGAGCAGAAGTCGATCGAGGCAGCCGCACTGGCTCTCGATGGCGTGGTCCGCGCTCTGGATGGAAAACCGCCGCGCCGCGTGATCGTGGTGCCGGAGCGCATCGTGAACATCGTCGCATGAGCGCGCGCGTTCTATATCTCGCTTGCGCGATTGCGATGTCGGCTGTGCTCGGCGGCTGCGGCTTTCATCCTCTTTATGCCGAATCCGGCCCCAGCGGAGGCGGGCACCAGATATTCCAATCGATTTATGTCGAGCCGATCGACGGCGAAGTGGCCGGCTATGAGATGCGCAATTCGCTGATCGACCTGCTTCACGGGGCAAACAGGCCGGAGGAGGCAGAGTATCGCCTGTCGATCACGGTCCGGCAGATCATCCAGGGCATCGCAATCGAGAACGATGCATCGATCACACGCTACAATTACAGTCTGCAGGCCGATTACACGCTGACCGACCGAAAGACCGGAAAGACGATCAAGGCGGGCAGCGAAAGCACGATTGCGCCTTATGACGTGGTGACTTCGCCTTATGCCACCGAGGTCGCCGAGCGCAACGCGCAAAAGAGCGGCGCGCACGACCTTGCCTCACGCATCCAGGTGGAGCTGGCAGCGTATTTCGCGCACGGCGCAGTTCGCCAATGAACGTCAAGTCGGCCGATGCGGATCGCTATGTCGCGCGTCCGCCTGCCGGACTTGTCGCGGCGCTCATCTATGGTCCGGATCAGGGCCTCGTGCGCGAACGCGCCGAGAAGCTTGCGATGACTGTTGTCCCCGATCTCAAGGATCCGTTCCGCGTGTCGGAGCTGGACGACGCAGCACTCAGCGGCGATCCCGCGCGCCTTGCCGACGAAGCCTCCGCGCTTTCGATGATGGGCGGGCGGCGTGTCGTGCGCGTGCGCAGTGCCAACAACGGTCTCGCGAAGATCTTCGAAGCGTTTTTCGCATCACCGCCGCCCGGCGATGCGCTTGTGGTCGTCGAAGGCGGGGATCTGGCAAAAGGTTCTGCGCTTCGCGAAGCGTTTGAAGATGCGGACAATGCGGCCGCCATTCCCTGCTATGCCGACAGCGAAGCAGGCTTAAGTGAAATTCTGCGAAGCGCATTAAAAGCCGAAGGTCTTGCAATCTCGCCCGACGCGCTTGATCTGGCCGCTGCATCCATGGGCGCCGATCGCGGCGTTTCACGGCGCGAGATCGAGAAGCTTGCTCTTTATGCGCATGGCAAGGAACGGGTGACGATCGAAGATGTTCGCGCCGTGATCGGCGACGAAGCGGAAGCGCGGGTGGACGAGGTCTGCGATGCGGCCGGCGAAGGCGACATGCCGAAGCTTGATCGTGCACTCGAGCGGCTCTGGGTCGAGGACTTTTCACCGATTGCCGTCCTGCGCATGACGATGTCGCATTTTCAACGCATTGCTCTCGCCAAGGCGCAGGTCGCGCGCGGCGAAAGTATCGACACCGCGATCAAGCGGATGCGTCCCCCCGTTCATTTCCAGCGCATGTCGTCGTTCCGGGCGCAGGTCCAACGTTGGAACGAGGCCGCGCTCGGCGAGGCGCTCGATTTGTTGCTCGAAACCGAAGCATTGTGCAAAACGACGGGCATTCCGGCCGAAGCAGTTTGCGGTCGCGCATTGCTGAACGTTGCAGCGCGTGTCAGGGCGAGAACCTAACGAGCGATAATCGCGCGCAAAACGCGACAGAACAGGGAGTTGTCATGAAGGAATTCGCCGGCAAAACCGCAGTCATCACAGGCGGCGGCACGGGGATGGGCCGCGAACTCGCGATTCAACTGGTGACGGAGGGCTGCAACGTCGCCATGTGTGATGTCATCGCGGAGAATATGGCCGAGACAAAGGCGCGTTGCATGAAAGAGGCGCCACAGGGCACGCGTGTATCGACATTCGTCGCCGACGTGTCGGTGGCCGATCAGGTCGATTCATGG
Organism: Alphaproteobacteria bacterium; assembly: GCA_003139615.1. Taxonomy (GTDB): domain Bacteria; phylum Pseudomonadota; class Alphaproteobacteria; order Micropepsales; family Micropepsaceae; genus Rhizomicrobium. The sequence continues at coordinate 18,323 of PLJH01000070.1, read as the reverse complement.
CCCGCAGCGGTGAAGCGCGATCTCGATACAGATCATATTCACTTGCTGATCAACAATGCGGGTATCGGCGGAGGCGGCAGTGTGGTCAACGGGGATCGCGCACAGTGGGAAAAGACGTTCAACGTTTGCTGGGGCGGCGTCTATAATGGCGTGCGCGCGTTCCTGCCTCTCCTGATGAACGCGAACGAAGGCCATATCGTCAATGTCAGCAGCGTCAACGGTTTCTGGGCCTCGATCGGTCCGGGCCGCCCGCACACCGCTTACTGCGCCGCGAAATTCGCGGTTAAGGGGTTTACGGAAGCTCTCATCACCGATCTCGCCCTCAATGCCCCCCATATCAAATGCTCCGTCGTGATGCCGGGTCATATCGGTACGGATATCGTCACGAATTCGCGCAAGATTCTGAGCGGCAGTCAGACTTCGGTCGACGTGCCGGCCGTGCGCAGGGCGCTGGCGGCGCAGGGTGCAGATCTCTCCGCAATGTCCGACGACCAGGTGCGTGGCTATGTTGAGGCCCAGGCCAATGCATTCCGGGACAACGCGCCCACCACCGCGGCGCAGGCCGCGACGATCATTCTCGATGGCGTGCGCGCGGGAAAATGGCGCATCCTCGTCGGCCAGGACGCAGAGTTCATGGACACGCTCGTGCGCGAGAGGCCGGAAGATGCCTACACACCGGATTTCTATCAGACCATCGTCAAGGGGACGAACTGGAAGATCTAGAATCGTTGCGCGCCTAAAACGGCGCAAGCGCGGCTGACCCCGCGCGTCGGGGGATCGAGACCATGTCTTTGCAACGCAATGTTTTGTTCGCTGTCACGGCAATGGCCATCACGGCTTCTTCAGCGTTGGCCGCGGACACCCGTTGTTTCGATGAAGTCGCCGCCACGCGGGGTTATACGCTGGGAACGCCTGTCGGCGCGGTGCCTACGCCGGACGGAAAATCTGCGCTTTATCTGCGCAGTGGTCCTCGCGACACGGTCCAGCGTTTGTTCGAATTCGACATCGCCACGGCCAAAGAACGCGAACTGATCACGCCGGAAGTGTTGCTGGGCGGTCAGCAGGAGCATTTGAGTGCCGAAGAGAAGGCGCGGCGCGAACGTGCGCGCGTCAGTGTGCGGGGCTTCACGGCGTTTTCGCTGTCGCGCGACGGCGGCCGCGTTCTCCTGTCGCTGGGCGGGCGGCTGTTCGTGTTCGCGCGGACTGACGGCAAAGTGACCCCCTTGCCCGGCGAAGGCTGGATCGCACCCCAGTTGTCGCCGGATGGCACCAAAGTCGGCGCATTGCGCGATGACGATCTGCATGTGATCGACATCGCAGCCGGTACCGACACACAACTCACGCATGGCGCGGGCGAGACCTTGCAACACGGCGAAGCCGAATTCGTGGCCCAGGAAGAAATGGATCGTCGCGATGGCTTCTGGTGGTCGCCGGATTCGCAATTCATCGCTTACGAAGAAGCCGATCTCTCTCCCGTCGAAACCGACTACATCGGCGATCCATTGGCGCCGGCGCAAAAACCGGTCGAATTTCGCTATCCGCGCGCGGGCACCGCGAACGCGATCGTCCGCCTCGGCGTGATGTCCGCGACAGGCGGTCCGACTGTTTGGGTATCCTGGGACAACAAAGCCTATCCCTATCTGGCGCGCGTCGAATGGATGAAGGGTGGGCCGCTGTCGCTGCTGGTGCAGAACCGCGAGCAGACGGATGAGAAATATTTCGCCGCCGATCCGAAAGCGGGCACGACCCGTTTGTTGTGGGAAGAGCGCGATTCGGCGTGGCTTGATCTGGTCGCTGCCTTGCCGAAAGAAGTCCCCTACTGGCTGCCCGACGGCAGCGGATTCTTATGGATGACCGAACGTGGCGGCCAGACGCGACTTGAGCGTCATGCGACGGACGGAAAGCTGTTGAATGCGATCACGCCGGCGGGATTTCGGTTTGAAGCATTGCTCGATGTCGATATGCAGCGCGGTGAGGCTGTTGTGCAGGGCGGCACGGACAGGCTCTCCACGCAGATTTATCGCGTGAGCCTGAAGGGCGGAGCGCCCGTTCCGGTCGCTGTTGCTCGCGGGCTCAACACGGGGCAATTCGGCGAGCAACATGCGCTTCTCGCACACAGCTATAATCTCCTGGACGGATCGCACGGTGTCGATCTTTTGTCGCGCGACGGCAAGAAAATCGCCGAGTTACCGTCCATGGCCGAGAAGCCGCCGTTCGTGCCTGCGCCGGAATATTTTACGGTCGGCAAACTTGGTTTCGACGCGATGGTTTTGCGTCCGCGCGATTTCGGCCCAAAGCGCAAATATCCCGTGATCCTGTCGGTCTATGCCGGCCCCGCCGCGAAGCTGGTGTGGGCCGCGCCGCGCAACTATTTCGCCAACCAATGCATGGCCGATCGCGGTTACATCGTTGCGACCTCCGACAATCGCGGCACGCCCGGGCGCGACAGCGCGTGGTTTCGTGCGGTGAAAGGCAACGCCATCGACATTCCGCTGCAGGATCAGGTGGACGCACTGCAGGCTTTGGGCGTGCGCGTGCCGCAGATGGATATGGCGCGCGTGGGCGTGTTCGGCTGGTCCTTCGGCGGCTATTTCTCTGCGATGGCCACGATTCGCAGGCCGGATGTTTTCGCGGCCGGGATCGCGGGCGCGCCGGTCGTTGATTGGCAGGACTACGATACCTATTACACCGAGCGTTACATGGGCCTGCCGGACGCGAATGCGGACGGCTACCGCAAGAGCAATGTGCTCACTTATGTGGACCAGTTGAATCGTCCGCTTCTGATCGTGCATGGCGTGACGGACGACAACGTCCATTTCGAACACACAATGAAGCTTACGCTGGCATTGCTGAGAGCGGGTAAGCCCTACGATCTGCTGCTGCTGCCGGGAACGCATATGCTCGCCGACGATCTGTTGCGCGCCCGCGAAACCGAAAGGCAAATGGATTTCTTCGCGGCGCATCTGGGCAGCCCGAGATAGAATACGGTTATGCTGAAAATCCGCATCATTCCTTGTCTTGACGTAAAAGACGGCCGCGTCGTCAAGGGCGTCAATTTCGTCGACCTGAAAGACGCGGGCGATCCCGTCGAGCAGGCGATGCTCTACGACGCGGCAGGCGCCGACGAACTCTGCTTCCTCGATATCGCGGCGAGCCATGAGAACCGCGGCATCCTGCTCGATGTCGTGCGCCGCACGGCGTCGGTCTGTTTCATGCCGCTGACGGTCGGCGGAGGGGTGCGCACGCTGGACGATATTCGCGCGCTCCTGCTCGCGGGCGCCGACAAGGTCTCGATCAACACCGAAACGGTGCGCCGGCCGGAGTTCGTGCGCGAGGCGGCGGAGAAATTCGGCAGCCAGTGCATCGTCGCCGCCATCGATGCGAAGCAGGTTGCGCCCGGGACATTCGAGGTATTCACGCATGGGGGCCGTAAGGCGACGGGGCTCGATGCGATCGCGCATGCCAGGACGCTGGTGGCGTTCGGCGCCGGCGAAATCCTGCTGACCTCAATGGACCGCGACGGCACGCGTGTGGGCTATGATCTGCCGCTGACCCGCGCGATCGCGGATGCCGTCACGGTCCCGGTTATTGCGAGCGGCGGGGTCGGCGGGCTGGACGATCTGGTGGCCGGCGTCCGGGAAGGTCATGCCAGCGCCGTCCTGGCGGCCTCGATCTTTCACTATGGCGAAGCCACCATCACGCAAGCCAAGGAAAAGCTTAGAGAATCCGGCCTCCCGGTGCGCCTGGCGTAGCCCTGATTGCGGCCCGGGCGGATTCATGGATGATGCGCCCCCTAGGGGTGCCTTAACCAAGGAACGCCGCCCGGATATTACCCGGGCGCCCGCCATGACTCAGCAATATGAACTCGAGCTGCTCGATGACGCCGAGGAGGCGCTCCATCGCGGATACAGGGCAGCGTTTCTACGCCGCGGCGGTTTGCCTGCGATCATTGATGCCGAGGCGAGCACGGCACCCGGCAAACGAATCCGGCCCTCCAAGGCACGGCCTGCGTTCCTGCCCAAGGGCTGCGTGGCGGAAGATGCGTTCCGGCTCACGCTCCTGCAATGCAAATGGCATATCTCGGCGAACGTGCCGGCCGTCGTCGAAGCGCGCGATGTTGAGGGCATGCATCAGCTGCGCGTGGGTTTTCGTCGCCTGCGCGTTGCATTCTCGTCCTTCGGCAGCGAGTTCCGGACTCCCACGTTTGAAACATTGCGCTTGCGCGCCAAAACGCTCGCAAACCGGCTCGCACCCGCACGCGATCTCGACGTGTTCGTCGAACAATTGCTCGAGCCCGCGGCCACCGCCAATGGCGCCCTCGAAGCATTCTCGGTTTTGCGTTCGCGGGCGCAAGGCGCGCGCCGTCGCGCCTGGGATGAGGCAGTGTCGCAAATCACCGGGCCGGCATTCGCGAATTTCATGTCGGACCTCGGCGAAGCACTCGACCGTCGCTCCTGGTATGAAGCGACCCCGGGTGGATCACACGCTTCGAACCTGATCGTCGCGTTTGCGACGCCTGCGACGACCCTGGCCGATCGTATGCTGGCCATGCGCCTGCGCCAGGCGCGGAAACGCGCGCGTCATCTGGAAGGCCTGTCCGATGCCGCGCGGCATCGCCTTCGTATCAAATTGAAAAAGCTCCGATACACAGCCGAATTTTTCGCGCCGCTCTATGCAAGGAAAGACGTCGAGCCGTTTCTCGTTCGCCTGAGCCGGATGCAGGATATTCTGGGCGGATTGAACGATGTCGCGGTTGCACGCAACACGCTCGAAAGTCTTGTCGACAAGGGCGATGCGGGGCTGTTCGCAACCCAGGCCGATCTCTCCTTTGCAGCCGGCATCGTTTATGGTTGGCATCTCGATCGTGCGGCGCGCAGCTGGGGCAATGCCGTCAAACGCTGGAAGAAGTTCGCAAAGACCGATCCCTTCTGGCACGCGGACAATTGATCGATCAATCCGCGATCGTCGCCACCACCGGCACATGATCCGAAGGCTGCTGCCAGCCGCGGACCTTGCGATGGATTTCCTGCGACGTAACTGCGCCCTTGAGACCCTGTCCGACCCAGATGTGATCGAGCCGGCGGCCGCGATTCGATTCTTCCCAATCCTGTGCGCGATAGCTCCACCAGGAATAGATTTTCTGGTCGTGGGGGATGAATTCGCGTGTGACGTCGGTCCAGTCGAATGCCGATTTCACCTCGCCCAATAAATTCGTTTCGACCGGCGTGTGGCTCACCACATCGAGAAGCTGCTTGTGACTCCAAACGTCATGCTCAAGCGGCGCCACATTCAGGTCGCCGACCAGAATCGTGCGTGCCGATTTCTTGCCGCGCCGCTTGCCGAACATGGTTGCCATCTCGCCCAGAAAGGCGAGCTTGTGCGCGAACTTTTCATTTGCCCTGGGGTCTGGGATGTCGCCGCCCGCCGGGACATAGAAATCATGCAGCTCGATCCCGTTCTCGAATGTCACGCCCATGTGGCGGGAATCGTCCTTGCCGCAAAAGCCTTGGGCGCCGGTTTTCACAAAGGGCAGGCGGGAGACGATCGCCACGCCGTGATAGCCCTTCTGGCCGTTGATCGCTTGATGGACATAACCGAGCTTTTTGAACGCCTCGGACGGAAAAAGGTCGTTGATCACCTTGGTTTCCTGAAGGCAAAGCACGTCCGGCGCCTCGGATTTAAGGAACTTGGCCACGAGACCGATGCGCAGCCTCACCGAGTTGATATTCCAGGTCGCGAGCTTCACGTTTTCGAATTCCTCCCATGCGTTTGGTGCACGTCACGGCGTTCTGATCGAGAAATACGTTTTAGAACAACGGGTTAAGAATAACCATGGCATATACATGGAATATAAAATTCTAAATGCTAACTATTTCATTCATTGAATTTAGATTTGCGCCTCACTATAACGTCATCATCGAAGCCGGAAATGCCGGCGGGAAATTCAGAACGGCCAAAGGGTTCCCCGCCCAAGGCCAACGTTAGGAGAGGCAGTCATGACACAGTTTTCCACCCACACGGTCCCCCAGCAGTCGCGGTTCAACAACCTGATGATCGGCGCGTTCACTGCGGCCATGCTCATCGTGGCGGGCATTTTGCCCTTCACCCTGTTCGCGACCAATTAAGTCAGCTTTTCGGACGCGCTGGAATTCGGCTCCCCCCAGCCGCCGCGTCCTGAAGCGGCCAGCGGGCTCGTGGCGCGACCGTAAGCGCGTCAAAAAGACCTAGCTGGCCATGTTCAACCCCCGCCCAGGCCACCATCGCCGCGTTGTCGGTGCAAAGCCTCGGCGGGGGTATTTTTATCGCGAAGCCTTCATGTGCGCAGAGTTCGCTCAGCGCATTGCGGATTGCAGAATTGGCGGCGACGCCTCCTGCCACAACGAAAGTATGGGCGCCCGGAAATTCGGCGCGAAATCGCGTCATTGCCGACGCACTCCGGTCGATCAACACATCAAGCACCGCGGCTTGAAACGAGGCGGCGAGGTCGGCGCGCATTGCCTCGTCCCAATTCTCGCCGCGCACGATCTGCCGCACAGCCGTTTTCAATCCGGACAAGGAAAAATCGGCGCCATCGCGGCCGAGCATTGGACGGGGCAAGGGGAAACGGCGCGCATTGCCGGTGCGTGCCAGCGCTTCGATATTCGGCCCGCCGGGATAGGGAAGACCGAGCAGCTTGGCCGTTTTGTCGAACGCTTCCCCGACCGCATCGTCGATGGTCGCGCCATAAAGGCGGAAGCGTCCGACACCTTCCACCGCGAGCAGTTGGCAATGCCCGCCGGAAATCAAAAGCAACAAAAACGGAAATTCTGTGCCATCGGTGAGTCGCGCCGTCAGCGCATGGGCTTCCAGGTGATTGATCGCGATCAGGGGCTTGCCTGCCGCGAGCGCGAGCGCTTTCGCGGTCGTCAGCCCTACCATTACGCCACCGATCAGGCCGGGGCCAGCCGTCGCCGCCACGGCGTCAAGATCGGCTAGACCCATGCCCGCATCTGCGAGCGCTTGCTCAACAACGGCATCCAGGGCCTCGACATGGGCACGCGCCGCTATTTCGGGCACCACACCGCCATAAGGCTGGTGTTCATCGATCTGGCTCAACACAACGTTTGAAAGAATCTCTCCGGGACCGGGCGTGCGCCCGCGCACGACCGCCGCCGCCGTTTCGTCGCAGCTGGTCTCAAGCCCAAGGACCGTGAATGCGCGCACGCAATCCATCGTGCTAGTTTCGCACTGCCTCTAGACCGAACCGCCTCATGTCGCAAAGTCATTCTTCCGGAAAGCTGCGAATCGGTACGCGTGGCTCCAAACTCGCCCGTGTCCAGACGGACATAGTGCAGGCGCTTCTGTCGCGCGCGGGCGCGGACTGCGAAGCGATCCCGCTCAAAACCTCAGGCGACCGCATCCAGGACCGCTCTCTTGCAGACGCCGGCGGCAAGGGCCTCTTCACGAAAGAACTTGAGGATGCGCTGCTCGATGGCCGCATCGATCTGGCGGTTCATTCGATGAAGGATGTGCCCACCTATTTCCCGGACGGTCTTGGCATTGCCGCGTTACTGCCGCGAGAGGATCCGCGCGACGCGTTTCTCTCGCATAAAGCAGGATCGTTGGCGGAACTGGCCAAAGGTGCGCGGGTCGGAACCAGTTCGGTGCGTCGACAGGCACAGGTGATGCGTGCCCGCCCGGATGTGGAGGTTGTTCTGTTGCGCGGCAATGTCGACACGCGGCTTGAGAAACTCGACACGGGCATTTTCGATGCCATTCTGCTTGCCTATGCAGGCCTGAAACGATTGGGGCTCGAAGCGCGTGCCACGTCGCTGCTGTCGCCGGACGACTGGTTGCCTGCATTGGCTCAAGGCGCGGTCGGAATCGAAATCCGCAAAAGCGATGCGCGGGCTTTATCTGTTGTGGCGCCGCTGAACGACAATGCGACGATGATCGCGCTCGCGTGCGAACGGGCCTTCCAGTCGGCGCTCGATGGTTCCTGCCGTACGCCGATCGCAGGGCTTGCGACTTATACCAACGGTCGGATTTCATTTCGGGGTGAAGTGCTTGCGCCCGATGGAAGCGACTTCGTTACGGCAGAATTCGATAGAACGCTCACTTCGAATGCGGTGCGTGAAGCCGAAGATGCCGGACGCGAATTGGGACTCGAACTGAGGCCGCGCGCTGCGCGTTGGCTCGCACAATAAATCATGCGCGTTCTCGTGACACGGCCGAGAGACGATGCCGAAGAGACGGCCGCAAAGTTGCGGGCGCGCGGTCACGCCGTGCTCATCGCGCCGCTGATCGAAATTCGGTTTGTCGATGGCCCGGAAGTTCCGTTCGGAGGTGTGCAGGCAATTCTCGCCACGAGTTCGAACGGCGTGCATGCTCTTGCGCGGCGCACTTCCAGGCGGGACGTTCCGCTGTTTGCGGTCGGCGCACAGACGGCACGCGCCGCGCGCAACTCGGGCTTCGCAACAGTGAAAAGCGCGGACGGCGATGCACGCGCGCTTGCGGCTGCGACTGTCAATTGGGCCAAACCGAACGCCGGCGCATTGCTTCACGCGGCAGGCGCCGAGAGGAAAGGCGCGCTTGCAGAATCGCTGCGTGCGGCAGGGTTCGAGGTCCGAACCGAAGTGCTCTACGACGCTATTGGAGTGAATGAGCTGTCGACCAATGTCTTGATCGCATTGACGGCAGGCAATCTCGATGCCGTGCTTCTGTTCTCGCCCCGCAGCGCTCGGATTTTTTCGGACTGCGTGGTTAAGGCGGACGTGGCTGACAGATGTGCGGCCCTCGAGGCTCTGTGCATAAGTGCCGTTGCGGCAGACAATCTCTCTGGTTTACCTTTCCGAGCCGTTCGTGTGGCGAAAAGGCCGGATCAAGAGGCTCTTCTCGCCCTTCTGGGGTAGCCGCCGCCTTGTTGGGCCGGGCATCCGCGCCTATAGCTTTGCCGCACCTGAATCTGCCCGCCCTGGGATGGCGGCACCGGGAGATATCTATGACGGATCCCGATTCCGCATCGCGCGACCGACCCTTCAGTGCCTTGCCGCAGCAGGAAACCGACGGTGCGGCAAGCAGTGTGGCTCCGTCCCCGCGGCGAGCCTTGTTCGATTTGCCCGACGGTGCCCTGGGCATTTTCTTCCTGTTGTTCATCGCAGCCGCCTCGGGTGGTTTGATCGCGGTTTACTGGCCGTGGCAAAACACAAATGAGACATCTGTAAGCAGCGACAGGCTTGCGGCGCTTGAAGCGCGCGTCGATCAGATAGCGACCGGCCACGCGCCGAAGGCTGCAGCCGCTGCATTCCAGGATGAACGGCGCGATCTGGGCGCATTCCGGAACAGGCTCGATGCCGACGAAGCGCGCCTCGGCGCAATCGAGAAAGCGACGGGACAAGCCGACGATATCGATCTCGTGGCGCTCAAGAACAGTCTTGAAAAAGCGACGGCCGACGTTGCTGTGTTATCCGATCGCATCGGTCGGCTGGAGCAATCGTCTCCGGGATCGCGGCCGGGCGTCGTGCAGGCCGTGCGCCCGCCCGATCAATCGCTCGCACAGCTGCACAACGAATTGAATGCGCGGTTACAACAGATGAACGATGCGCTCGGAAAACTGGCCGCGCGCACGGCGGCGCTCGAAAAGAATGCGCCGCCGCCGGATCTTGCAGCCCGGCTTGATGCATTTGCGTTGAAAAGCGGCGAAGCGGCGCTCGAATCGCGCATCGGCAGGCTCGAGGACCAGGATGCGGCTGGCGTCATGAAACGCGCGGCGGCAGTTCTCGCGCTTGCAGATCTTGTTCGCGCAAGCGGCAGCGCGGAATCCTTCGGGTCCGAACTCGATGCGCTCAAGGCGCTTGTGCCCGCATCGCCCCAGGTTGCCGATCTGTCGCGTTATGCCAACAAGGGCGTTCCGACGCGCGCGATGCTGGCCGGTAAATTCTCCCAGGACGCCGCTGCGATTGTGGCGGCGCAACGCACCGATCAGGCGCAAGGTTGGTCCGAACGGTTATGGGCCAATGTTGCGAATCTCGTGTCCATTCGCCGCGTGGGAGAAATCCAGGGTCACGACGTGGAAGCGCGCGTCGCCCGCGCCGAGGTCGATTTGCATGCGGGCGATCTCGCGCACGCCGTTGCCGAAATAAATGCACTCAAAGGATCCGCCCGCGCAGCGGCCGGGGATTGGCTCGATGAGGCACGAAGCCGTCTCGCGGTCGATCGCGATGCGCGTCTTCTTGCCACGCAAGTTGTCGCGAGCCTGACCGCGCCACCGATCTCGCAAGGATCGCTGCCGGCGTCACAAGGTCTCGGTCCGACCAAATGATCCGTCTTCTGACGATCCTTTTTTGTGCGGCGTTGATCGCTGTGGCAATTGTCTGGATCGTGGATCGTCAAGGCGATCTCATCTTCACCGTCGACGGCTACGAATTGCGCACAAGCGCCAGCGTCGCAATCGGCTTCGCGATCCTGTTTGCGGCCTTCAGTGCGTTTGCCACGCGTGTCGCAGCACTTGCGATCGGAAGCCCGTGGGCACTTGGTCGGTGGGTGACCTCGCGGCGCTTGCGGCGCGGCAACGAAATCCTGTCGCGCGGACTTGTTGCAGCTGCGGCGGGCGACGGCGTGGAGGCGCGCCGCCATGCACGGAAAGCCGGATCGATGCTGGGCGCGCCGCCTTTGGCGCTTTTGCTGACGGCCCAGGCCGCCCAACTCGACGGCGACGAGCGTGGCCAGACCGATGCTTACCATGCAATGCTTGAGCATCCCGAGACGGAATTCCTCGGCTTGCGCGGCCTCTTCATGCAGGCGACGCGGCGCGAGGATTCCGAGCAGGCCATGGAGCTTGCGGCGCGGGCGCATGCCTTGAAACCACGCGCGGCATGGGCTGCCAACGCGCTCTTCGATCTCAAATCGGCGCGCCGGCAATGGTCGGACGCGAAAGCGGTTCTCGAAAGTGCGGCGCGGGCGAAGCTGCTCGATCCTGGCCTCGCACGACGCAGGCGCGCGGTTCTGTTGACCGCCGAGGCGCTCGATCATGAAGGCCGCGGCGAGGGCGAACGCGCGCTCGCCGCAGCTCTCGAGGCACTCAATCTCTCGCCCGGACTTGCACCCGCCGCCACGCTCGCAGCGCGCAAGCTGTCGCAAGCGGGACGCGCCTGGCGTGCGCAGGACATTATCGAAGCGGCGTGGGCGCAGACGCCGCATCCCGATCTTGCGAGCGCCTATGCAGAGATCAAGCCGGATGAGGACGTGGAGACGCGGGCGCGCCGTCTCAATGGCCTCGCGCAACTCAATCGCGACCATTTCGAGAGCCGTATGGTCGAGGCAGAGCAGGCGATCAATCTTGCGCAGTGGGCCGAGGCGCGCCGTGTGCTGGCTCCTCTCGCGCAGGCGTTTGCCACCACACGCGTCTGCGCGTTGATGGCGGAAATCGAGCAGGGCGAACGGCATGACGCGGCCGCGGCGCATTCCTGGCTGTCTCGCGCCGTGCGCGCGCCGCGCGACGCTGATTGGCGCTGCAGCAATTGCGGTTGGAACACACCGGATTGGCACGCGGTCTGTGGGAATTGCGGCGCATTCGATACGCTGGCCTGGTCTGCTCCTGCGGCGGATACGCTGGAAATGATGCCGGGCGCCGCACATGACGAGCGTCTGGGAATGGATTCGACGCCGCCCAGCTTCTTGCAAGCGCCTGGTGAGATGGGAGAAACTACAGAAAGAGTGCCGTCCCGAACGCCATGGCGCAAGGACGGCGACGGAATGGGAGACGGCGACCGCGGTTTCGTGATCCTGTCGCGACAGCCGGACGATCCGGGACCGGGCGGCTACGATTTCGATCCCGAGCCGGTCGCGCCAGGAGGGGGAAATTCATGAGAGCGTTTCTGATCGGACTTGCAATCGTCGTCGCCGCGCTTGTCGGCGCATACTTTTATTTCAGCGTGCCCGAAATCCCACGTGCCGCGCTTGAAGCGAAATACGGAGTGCCTCCTTCGGAGTTCTTAACGCTCGCAGACGGCGCGCGTGTGCACTATCGCGATCGAGGACCAAAGAACGCGCCGGTGCTTGTGCTCATTCATGGCTCGAATGCGTCGTTGTTCACCTGGGAGCCGTGGACGAAACGCCTCGACGATTCCTTCCGCGTCGTTGCCATCGATATGCCGGGCCATGGCCTGACCGGCGCGGTGCCGTCGAACGACTATTCGCAGGGCGGCATGGTGGAATTCGCCAAGGAAGCGGCCGACAAAATCGGTCTCGGGAAATTCGCCATCGCCGGCAATTCCATGGGCGGCGGCATCGCTGCGCGCTTTGCCGAAGAATATCCCGACCGCGTCACGGCGCTAATTCTTGTTGACGCTGGCGGCATGCCGAGCAAGCAGGGAGATCACGTTCCCATTGGTTTTCGCATCGGGCGCATTCCGGTGCTCAACAAGCTCCTGGTGCACCTCACGCCCCGCGCGATGTTCAAAGAAGGGTTGAACGACTCGATCGTGCACAAGTCCGTCATCACTGATGCGATGGTCGAACAATATTGGGAATTGAATCGCATGGAGGGAACGCCCGAGGCGACGCTCGCGCGCTTCAATGAGCCGTTCGGCACTTACGTCAAAGATCACATCGGGCAGATCAAGGCGCCAACCCTGATCCTGTGGGGCGCGGAGGATCATCTGGTTCCGGTGGAGGCCGCCCATGCGTTCAATGCGGCGATTCCGGGCTCCAAGCTCATTGTCTTCCCGGGTGAGGGCCATGTTCTGCAAGAGGACGACCCCGACGAGACCGCCGCAGATGCAAAGGTATTTCTTGTCGGCGCGATCCATCCCTAAAAAGGGTGGTGGGTCGCTTCGAGTATTAAGTCCTTGTTTATCTGGGAGACTTACAACTTGCGCGTGCCGGTCAAATCTGGTGCAATCAAGATTGGGGCTTCCTTTTCGATTACTCTGAGGTCACTTGCCGAATACCCCCCGGCTTTCGCGCATGGCCTCGAGCTGGACGGCGCATGCGCCCCCCGCATGCGCCGTTCTTTTTGCCTGAATTGCCGATCACGGCTTGACGAGCCCCCCCCAGTCCCCCTCTGATTTCGCTCATGCAGCATGAAACGCTCGTACATGCCGAAGACATGGGGTCGCCCGATGGGGTGCTGCTTCCCGTGCCGCCGGTGCGGCTCGGCCGGGATGCGCCCTATGCGAATTACGCATTGGGTGCAGCCTTCGACGAAATGTTTTCCTCAGACGGCGACGTACGCGACCATTGCGCCGCCCTTCATGGCCGGCTCGCGACCCTTCCGCCGGAAGAACTGATCCGAAGGCAGCAAGCCTGCGAGCAATCGTTCCTCCAGCAAGGCATCACCTTCACCGTCTACAGCGACAAGCAGGCGACCGAGCGGATCATCCCCACTGACCTTCTGCCGCGTCTGGTGACAGCCGCCGAGTGGGAGCGGGTTGATCGCGGCCTCAAGCAGCGCATTCGCGCTCTCAATATGTTCCTCCGCGATATCTACACCGACGGACGCGTGCTCAAGGACGGCGTGGTGCCGCGTCCGATGATTTACGGCTCGAAACATTACCGGCGCGAGATGCGGGGACTTCCCGTGCCGCACGGCGCTTACGTCAATGTCTGCGGCACAGATCTGGTGCGGCGCGAGGACGGCGCCTTCGTCGTGCTTGAAGACAATCTCCGCGTGCCGTCCGGCGTTTCCTACATGCTGGCGAACCGGGAAGTTGTGCGCCGCGCCTTTCCAGGCGTGTTTCGCGCGGCGGGCGTTCGCGCGATTGACCACTATCCGCAAGAACTTCTCGCCACGCTGAAGTCGTTGGCGCCGTTCCAGGAAGATGTTTCGATCGCCGTGCTGACGCCGGGTGTTTTCAATTCGGCCTACTTCGAACATGCGTTCCTCGCCCGCCAGATGGGCGTGGAATTGGTCGAAGGTCGCGACCTTTTGATCAACGACAATGTCGTGTTTGCGCGCACGACGTCCGGCCTCAAGCGTATCGACGTCATCTATCGCCGGGTCGACGACGATTTTATCGATCCGCTGATCTTCCGCGAAGATTCCTCGCTCGGTGTCCCCGGCATCTTCAACGCCTATCGGGCAGGCAACGTCGTCATCGCCAACGCACTCGGCACCGGCGTTGCCGACGACAAGGCGGTTTACGCGTATGTGCCGCACCTGATCCGCTACTATCTTTCGGAAGAGCCCATTCTCGACAATGTCGAAACCTATCTTTGTCGCGAACCGAAACAGCTGGGCTACGTGCTCGCGAACCTCGATAAGCTGGTCGTCAAGGCGGTTGGCGAGTCGGGAGGTTACGGCATGCTCGTCGGACCGCATGCGAGTGTGGCCGAACGCGAGGCGTTCGCGCTGAAATTGAAAGCCGATCCCGAGAATTATATCGCCCAGCCCACAATTCAGCTTTCGACCGCGCCAACCTTTGTCGATGGCGGCGTCGAAGCGCGTCATGTGGATTTGCGGCCGTTCATCCTTCATGGCGAGAAAACAACGATCGTGCCGGGTGGACTGACACGCGTGGCGCTGCGCCGCGGCAGTCTGGTCGTCAATTCGAGCCAGGGCGGCGGCTCGAAAGACACCTGGGTGTTGAGCGCCTGATGCTGAGCCGGGTCGCTGACAGCCTTTATTGGATGGCGCGCTACCTCGAGCGGGCGGAACACACGAGCCGCCTGATCGCGGTGAAACTCGAATCCATGATCGAGCAGTCGACCGAGGACGCGCGTGCTTCCTGGGCGCGCGTGGCGGTCGCGTTGGCGACGGATGGCGTTGCGGCAGACGACGACGACATTTTTGCGATCACGCAAAGGCTCGCTTTTGACCGGGCCAACCCGTCTTCGCTGCTCTCGTCGCTGCGGATGGCGCGCGACAATGCCCGTCAGGTGCGCGAGCAGCTGTCCACGGAGGTGTGGGAGCATCTCAATCGGCTCTATTTGCGGCTGCAGCCGGTGACGATTGAATCGACCTGGGTTCATCAACCGGCTCGCGTGTTTCGCGAATCGCTGGAAGAGTTGCAAACACTGGAAGGCGTGACGTTCAGCACCTTGCGCCACGGCGAGGGTTGGCACTTTCTGGAACTCGGCCGCTATATCGAGCGCGCGCAACTTGTGAGCCGCCTGCTCGATATTCACTTCGGCGTCGACGCGCCCGGTTATGCCGAGCCGCCGCCACCGCCAAAATATCTCGACTGGCTGGTGCTTTTGAAGTTCTGCACCGCCTTCGAGCCCTATTGCAAAGAATACACCGCAGCAATCCGGCCGGAACGCATCGCTGAGTTTCTGCTGTTCGATCCGGAATTCCCCCATTCGGTCAAATTCGCCGTCGATCGGGTTCGCGATGCGCTCGCGCGTGTGGCGCCGGGCGCGCCGCCCAGCAGACGAGCGGCCTGCGAAAGATTGGCCGGGCGTCTCAAGGCAGCGGTCGATTTCGGGCAGATCGACGAACTGATCGGCGGCTCGATCGACGCATTTCTCGTGGAGATCACGCATCAATGCGAACAAATCCACGAAGCCGTTTATACCGCCTATATTGCCTATGGCGCGGAAACCGTGCTGTAACGCGGAAGGTATTTTGATGTTTTACTCGATCCGCCATGTGACGCGCTTCCGCTATTCCGCGCCGGTTCGGGAAAGCATCATGGAGCTACGCATGCAGCCGCGCTCGGAAGGTTCCCAGGCGCTCAGAAGTTTCCAGATATCGACAAATCCCCGCGCCCAGCTTTATGCGTATACGGATCACCTGGGCAACGCGGTTTATCATTTCAACGTGCTGCGCGCTCATGAAGAGCTTCGTATCGAAGCGCAGGCGGTTGTCGAATTGTCGAATATGCGGCCGCCGCCGGAGTCGGCCGATCAGCTCGAATGGGAGCGGTTTAACGCTTATAATCTGTCGGCAGATCATTTCGATCTTCTCGAGCCCTCGAAATTCGCCCAATCTTCGCCTGCACTGACGGCGTTTATGAAGGCACACGATCTCGAAAAACCCGGGGGCGATCCGCTGACCGCGCTCAAGCGCCTGAGCAAAACCGTCCATGATTCCTTCGACTATGAAGTCGGAGTGACAGAAGTCGATTCGCCGATCGATCTCGCGATTGCGGAAAAGCGCGGTGTTTGCCAGGATTTCGCACATATTTCGATTGCGATCGCACGAAGCTGGGGGATTCCGGCGCGCTATGTTTCGGGATATCTGCATCACCGGCGCAAGAATCAGGACCGCTCCGGCGAGGATGCCACCCATGCCTGGATCGAAGCCTATCTTCCGAGCCTGGGCTGGGTCGGGCTCGATCCGACGAACGACATTTTGGCGGGCGACCGCCATATTCGCGTCGCCGTTGGACGCGATTATGCCGACGTGCCGCCGGCACGCGGCACGTTCAAGGGCACTGCCGAATCGGAACTCGCGATTGCGGTTTCCGTCGAGCCCACGCAGGCGCCTGTGCGGCACGAAGAATTTCTGCGCGTAACGCGACCGCTCAGGCCGCGCGCGCCCTCCGAAGCTGCCGTCGAACAAATTTTTCGTCAGCAACAGCAACAACAATAGAATTCAGGATTTCCCGTGTTCGGCCGCGAAGGCTTTGAGTTCGTCGCCGGCGCGCGGCATCAATTCTTTCCAGTCTCCGAATTTGACCGGGCTCAACACGCGTGTGGATTTGTACCAGGGATATTCGTCGGTGCCGAGTTGCGGCCATGTCCGCCCCGCAGTGAGAAACCAGACGGGCGCGCCCACGCTTGCGGCCGTGGCCGCCGCCGCAGTCGGCGCCGAAATCACCAGATCGAGCGCAGCGGACAATGCCGCTGCTCCGTCGATGTCCATCTTAAGGTCGAGACCGTCGATGACGTGAATGTCGACGCCGTGCATTTCGCGCGCCCGCGCAAGCTCTTCCGCACAATCGCCATATTGCACGTTGATGAAGGTGACGCCGGGCGTTTTCAGTATCGATCCCCAGCTGTCCAGCGAGCTGTAATATCTGCGTCGCTTGGCGCCCAGCATCATCGAACGCCAGCAGACGCCGACATACGGTCCCGGCCCGATGGCTTCGAGCTGCGCCCGAAATCCGGCGACGCGTTCGGCATCGGGAGCGAGGAACGCCTCATGCGGAAAATCTCCGACTGTTTTTCGAAATTGCGGCGTGGCGGATCCCATCAGGGCGTAATAGTCGGGCTCGCCGTTTTCGACTGCCCAGGGGATGAAACGAAGTTCCTTGTTGCCATCCGGGCTGATGAGCTTGCGATCGTCATAGGCTCCGACCTGCGCTTCCGGAAAAGATCTCTGGAACAGCGGAACAAGCCGCGGATCGACGCAAATCTGCAGTTTTCCATCCGGCCCGACTGCGCGCGCAATGTCGGGAAGGATGTTCGCGAACATGAATTCGTCGCCCAGACCCTGTTCGCCGACAACGAGAATGCGCTTACCGGCAAGCGGCTCGCCGTTCCACACCGGCGCCTTGATCACGTGGTGCACATAGGACCGGAAACGCGGCGAATTGCGCGTTTCGTAATCCTTGAAACCGTCCTCGAGCCGGCCCATGCCGATCAGACACACGCCACGCGAATGTGTGGCCTCAAGGATCTCGGTCGGATCCCTCGCAAGCGCCAGCGCATGATCATAGGCATCGAGCGATTCATCGAGGAGGCCTAGATGGGCATAGGCAAAGCCGAGATTGTGCCAGGGCCGCGCAAAGGCGGGATCGAGCCGGATTGCTTCCTGGTAGAAGACGACGCTCTCATCCGCGCGGCCGTCTTCGGCAAGCACTGTCGCGAGCGAATTCCAAAGGATCGCCTCGGTCGGCATCCGGTAAAGCGCGGCACGGAGCGTTTCGATGGCAACGGTTTGCCGGCCCTGGTCGGCCTGGATCGTGCCCAGATTGTTGTAACCCAGTGGCGAATCGGGGCGCGCAGCGATGAATAGCTGGAACATCCTTTGCGCGCCTTCGATCATTTTCAGGTTCCACGCCGTCAGCCCGAGATTGAGCAGGAGGTCGGGATCGTTGGGGTCGATCTCGAAGGCCCGCTCATAGGTGACGAGCGCCTTGTGCAGATGCCCCATGCGCTCAAGCGCCATGGCCAGCACGTGATAGGCCTGTCCGTTGCTGCCATCCGCCTGGGTCGCTTCGAGCGCGAGTTGGCCTGCACGCGCGATGTCTCCGCGGCGCCAGTTCCTGATCGCGCGGCGAAGAAAGCCGTTCGACTTGCGGCGCGACAGCGCAGCGTCGATTTCTTCGGATAGATTCTCGAGTTTGGTCAGCGTGTCGGCATGGGCATCCATGCCGGCGAGTGAATCCAATCCGGGTGCGACAGCCGCTTGCGCCATATGAAGTTGCCTCGTTGTAGGCGTCCATAAAACGCGAAAT
>PLJH01000013.1 GCA_003139615.1 Alphaproteobacteria bacterium | reverse complement strand
ATCGCTTCCGCGCGTTCGAACTCTTTGGCGGGCGGCGTGTAGATCTCGTTGGCGAGCGCCACCTGGCTTGGATGGATCGCCCATTTGCCTTCGCAGCCGAGCACGGCCGTGCGCATCGCCTGCACGCGGAAGCCATCGGCATCGGAATAATCGCCGAACGGTCCGTCGATGGCAGCGAGCCCGTGTGCGCGCGCCGCCTGCACCATGCGGAACAGAGGATAGTGCCAGAGGTCGTTCCAGTGCCGCTCACGCGCGTTCGCGCCGTCCGCGTCCGTCAGCATCACATAATCGGCATTGCCGCCGCCGATATTGGTGGTGCGCATGCCCTGCGACGCGGCATAATCCGCCGAGCCGAAATGCAGGCTCTCCATGCGGCGCGACGAGCCCGCGATCTCGTCGATGTTCTTGAGGCCCAGCACCGTCTCGATGATCACTTCGAGGCCGATCTGTTTCTTGCGGCCGACGGTTGCCGAGGCCTGTGTGATAAGCATGTCGATCGCATAGACATCTGACGCATTGCCGACTTTCGGGATCATGATCGAGTCGAGCCGCTCGCCGCCCTTCTCCACCAGCGCGAGCACATCGCGATAGCAATAATGCGTATCGAGGCCGTTGATGCGGACCGTGACGGTCTTGTTCTTCCAGTCGACGTCGTTCAACGCCTTCACGATATTCTCGCGCGCCTGCTCCTTGTCGGCGGGCGCCACCGCATCTTCGAGATCGAGGCAGACCACATCGGCCGGCCCGGCAGCCGCCTTCTCGAACAAGGCGGGCCGCGACCCCGGTACGAACAGTTTGGAGCGATAAAGCCGGATCGGCGCGCGGCGTTCGATGGTGGTGAAGCTCAACGGGATGTCCTCGATTGGCGAAAGCGGAAGTTGGCTGAGCGCCTTGCCGCCGTCAACGCGGCATGCTCGCGCTCTATGCAGAAGCGCAGTATCCTGACAATAAGAAGCCGCGTCGAGCCATGCGCCGGCAATCGTGTAACAGCAGAAAGCGGGGAAAATGAAACCCTCTTCGAAAGGGATGTTCGGGATGGTGAACCGGGCGAACGGCAACGTCTGGCGCCCAAAAATCGTTACCTTCGCCGCATTCTACGCAGTGTTATTCGCGTATGCTCTAATTTGTTCGAAAATCGTTGCTCGAATGGCTCTCAGGCATGGGCTCGGTAGGATCGTAACCGGGATAGTGACCCTCGCCGCTATTTTTGCAGGATGGTACATGTTCCAATTGGTCCTGAGGTGGCTGTTCAACAATTTCCTGGTAGGCCGAAGCGTTCGCAACCGATACGTAAGATTGCTTTTCAAAGAAGTTGACCCGATTACCGGGCGTCCCGTTTAGAGCACTACTTCCGGTCGCTACCGCTTCCGTTTTTTAGATAGCGGATGCGCGGATTCGACAACAGTCCTCAGTCGTTCGTTCGCCACATGCGTATAGATCTGTGTCGTTGAAATATCCGCGTGGCCGAGCATCGATTGCACGCTTCTCAGATCGGCGCCGCCTTCGACGAGATGGGTGGCGAAGGCGTGGCGCAGCACATGCGGCGAGAGTTTGTCCGGATCGATGCCCGCATCCCCTGCGAGCTCCTTCAACAATTGATGACAGCGACGGCGCGTCAGATGGCCCTCGGCGCCGCGCGAGGGGAACAGATAGCGCTCGGCTTTGCGACGGTCGCCCTTCGGCAGGAATTCGTCCCGCACCTTGAGATAGTCCGCGATGGCTTTGTTTGCAGACGGATTAAGGGGCGCCAGACGTTCCTTGCCGCCCTTGCCGCGCACCAGCAGAAAGGAATCGCGCCGGCGCACGGCGGCGAGCGGCAATGTCACCAGTTCCGAAATGCGCAGGCCTGACGCATAGAGAATTTCGAGGATGCAGCGCAGCCGGATTTTTTCGGGGGCTTCCTCTTTGTTTTTTCCTTTCGCGGATTTTCTGGGCGGCGCGCTCACTTCGCGGATCAGGCGGTTGACATCGTCCTCCGACAATATCTTCGGCAAGGTTCGCGCGCGGCGGGGCGCATCGACAGCAGTGGTCGGATCGTCCTTGCGATGGCCTTCGAGATAGAGGAACGCGAAGAATTGCCGGAGCGACGAAAGCCGTCGCGCCTGCGAGGAACCTGCCGCACCCGATGCCGTGAGCGATGCGAGATAGCGCTTGATGTCGTCGCGCGTGGCATTGCGCAGGGTCTTGCCTTTGAGCGATTCATCGAATGCGAGCAGATCGCGACGATAGGCTTCGAGCGTGTTGCGGCTTGCGCCCCGCTCCGCGCTCATCATGTCGAAGAATGCCTCGACAAGTCCGGCGCTTGCGGACGCGCGCGAAGCCGCCGCTTTTTTTGTCATTGGGTGACGGGCGCGACGGCCAGTGCCGGTACAACAGCAATCGGCGCCGGCGCGGGCTTGTAAAGCAGCAGCGCGTCGATCGCGAGCAACCGCGCCGCGTCGGGCACGCCTTCCTGCGCGAGCGTTCGCACAAAACCAACCGTCGCATCGGGTGCAAGATCTCCCGGCCCGCCGGCGCCGATGGCACCGAGAATAAGAAGCAGCGCTTCGCCCTTGCGGTTCGCCTGCTGCACGGCAGCGGCAAGGTGCGCGGATGTTTCGGCAGACGGCCTGCGTCCCGGCCAGTTCGTCGCCGAGAGCGTCGACCAGGCGGCTTTCGCATCGACGGGCAGCGGCTCACCCAGCGCGTCGTAAAGACCGAAAGCAAGCGCGGCAAAGGCCTGATCTTGCGGAGCTTTCGCAATCCCCTGTTGTGCGAACCAGGCCAAAGCGCTTTGTGCGTCTGCCGCGCGTGCGGCCGTGGGCGCTACGAGATTGAGTTCAATCTGGAGAGCAGCCGCCCGCGCGCGATCCGCGTCCGCCTGGAGATCGAAGCCTGCGGACCAGCGCGCCGCGCCTTCGGGCCTGCCGTCGAGCATCAGCGCGCGCGACATCAAATCCGCTTCGGTCGGCATTGCCGCCTGCGGCTCGACCGCGACCGCGATATCGGCCTGCAGCCCGGCCGCAACTTCCAGCAGATCGGCTTTCATCCCATGTGAAAGCGCGGCCGTGACGAG
This sequence comes from Alphaproteobacteria bacterium, assembly GCA_003139615.1. Taxonomy (GTDB): domain Bacteria; phylum Pseudomonadota; class Alphaproteobacteria; order Micropepsales; family Micropepsaceae; genus Rhizomicrobium. The sequence goes on along the minus strand of PLJH01000013.1, from coordinate 69,199 downwards.
CGAGGCCTTGGCATTGTTCGCGCCGGCTTGTGCAGCCGCTTGTCGAAGCAATGCCTGGCCGAGAAAGAATGGGAGCGATGCCGCCGCCGGTTTTGGCGTCGCAAGCTGTGCCGCCGTAAACGTCTGCGCATTGGCGACCGCGATCAGATGCGCCGTCGGCAGTGCGCCGGCGCGCAACACAAGTTCGGCGGCCGTCGCGCGATCTTCGGGCGAATTGCGCGGTTCGTCCATCGCGACGACCAGCGCGGGCATGCCGAGCTGCTTCGCGAAACCGACACTCACCGGCAATCCGGCCTGCCGCCCCAAAAAGAAATGCAGCGCTGTCGGATTGGGGATCGGTCCGGGATCGAGCGCCTTATGCGTCATCGCGTCGGCGAGCAAAATGTCGAACGCCTTGTCGTCGGCATTCTGCGCTGCCATCACGCTGCGTGTGAGATCGAGTGCCGCGCTGTCGCCGCCGACCGCGTAGCAATAGGCACGCAATTCCATCCAGAAGCGGTCGCTGTTCTGCAGACGCGCGGCGGTCGCGTCGCTGCACACTGCGTTGGCATGCCCGGAATAGAGGATCGCATCGGCCGCCACGCGCGCGAATTCCGGGTCGTCCGCAACGCGCGCATTCGCGGCGAGGATCGAAGCCTCGAGAACAAAGCCCGCTTTCAGCAGCGCTTGAAGTCGGACGGTCAGAAAGGCATGCGGTGCGGCGCCGACCGGCGCATCGGCAATTGTCAGCAACAGCCGGCGGGCGAGTTCCCGTTCGGAGTAAACCGGCGATGCGACCGGCAGGCGCGCGAGCAAGGCGTCGATCTCTTCGCGCGACGAGCCGGTCCAGATATCCGTGCCCAGCCCGCCATTTTGCGAATCGAGGAGCCCGGCGGGGGCACCTTCGGGCGCTCCCAAAGGCGCAACCACGATGCCGTTGTTCGCCGAAGGCGCAGCCGAGCTCGATTCGGGCGATGGCGGGGGAAGCTGGGTCTGCACGACCGGCGCGCCGGGCAATTGCCGCGGCGCTTCTGTGGCCACCGGCGGCGCCGAGTCGTCAATGGGCGGTTCATCCTGCGCCCACGCAGATTGGGACCAGGCAAACAGGGGCCATACGATCAGGACGGCCGCAAGTGCAGCCCGTCTTACGTCAGCCAGGGAAACGGTCATTGGGAATGACCTGCTCATAGGTGCGATGAGGCGGCTTGAGCGAGGAGGCATAGATCGCGAGCGCGCCAGCGCCCACGATCAGGAGTACGAGGAAGCCCAGAGTCATACGCGCCGTCCAACCCATCTCGTTCACCGTCTTCATTGCCCCCGTTCGAAGAATTGCTGTGCCTTTGTGGCGGAATTGGAGGTGTTGGCGCAAGTCCCGCTTGGCAGCCGCGGCAAAGGCCGTGTAAGCGAGGGACAAGATGAGCCGCTTGAAACGCACGGTTGCGCTTGTAGGTATGATGGGCGCGGGCAAAAGCTCGGTCGGCCGCAGGCTGGCGGCGAAGCTCGGCTGCGCGTTCCGCGATGCCGACGCCGAGATCGAGGCGGCGGCGGGTTGCAACATCTCCGACATCTTCGAACGCTTCGGCGAAGACGCCTTTCGGGAAGGTGAACGCAAGGTCATCGGCCGGCTCCTGGGCGAATCCCCGCATGTGCTGGCGACGGGCGGCGGCGCATTCGTCAACGAAGCAACACGCGCGCGCATCCGGGAAGATGCGATCTCGGTGTGGCTGCGCGCGCCGGTCGAGCTGCTGCTCGCACGCGTCGGGCGCCGCGACACGCGCCCGCTCCTGCGCAACGGAAACCCGCGCGAAATTCTCGAAAAATTGTTGATCGAGCGCGAACCGATCTACGCCGAAGCGGATTTCTCCGTCGACAGCGAAGACGGCCCGCACAATGCGGCCGTCGAGCGCATCATCGCGGCGCTCGATTCGCGCGGGCTTCTGGGGCCCACATGAGCGAGAAGATCTCGGTCGGTCTCGGCGCGCGCAGCTACGATATTCATGTCGGTGCGGGATTGCTCGCGAATGCCGGTGCGCTGCTTGCGCCGCATGCGGGCAAAAGAGTTCCCGTCGTGACGGATGCGAATGTCGCGAAACTGCATCTCGATGCGCTGGTCGCATCGCTGAAGAACGCCGGCATCTCGGCACACCCGATCGTTGTTCCGGCCGGCGAAGCGACGAAAAGCTTTGCGGGGCTCGAACATCTTTGCACGGCATTGCTTCAATCCGGCGTGGAGCGCGGCGGATTGATCGTGGCGCTGGGTGGGGGCGTGATCGGCGATCTCACGGGCTTCGCCGCCGGCGTGCTCAAACGCGGCATCGAATTCGCGCAGATTCCCACCACGCTTTTGGCGCAAGTCGATTCCTCCGTCGGGGGCAAGACGGCGATCAATACCAGCGAAGGCAAAAATCTCGTCGGCCTGTTTCACCAGCCGCGCATCGTGATCGCCGATGTGGGACTTCTCGCGACGCTGCCGCCGCGCGAATTGCGTGCGGGTTATGCCGAAGTGGTCAAATACGGCGCGCTGGGCGACGCTGATTTCTTCGCCTGGCTTGAAGCGCACGGCGCCGAAGCGCTCGGCGGCGATAGTTCTGCCCTCACCCATATCGTCGCGCATTCCTGCCGCATGAAGGCCGATATCGTCGCCCGCGACGAACGCGAGACAGGCGACCGCGCACTCCTCAATCTCGGCCATACCTTCGGTCACGGGCTCGAAGCCGCGACCGGCTATTCGGATCGGCTGCTGCACGGCGAAGGCGTCGCCATCGGAACCGCCCTCGCCTTTCGGCTGTCGGCGCGATTGGGACTGTCACCGTCTGCCGACACGGACCGGATCGAACGCCATTTGCACGCGGCCGGCCTGCCCGCCGCCATTTCCGACATCGCGGGACCGCGCCCGGGCGTCGACACGCTTCTCGGCCACATGGCACACGACAAGAAAGCCCGTGACGGCAAGCTGACCTTCGTGCTGGTGCGCGGCATCGGGCACGCCTTCGTCACCACCGACGTGCCGGTCGAGGCTGTCCGCGAGATTTTGGCGGCATAGAACAAAGTTCGGCCAATTCCGTTATAATGTCTCGCCTTTCGTTTCTCCCGGGTTCAAGGATATTGCGATGACCTTTCCGCTCGCGATTGCAGCGATCGTGCTTCTTCTTTTCATTTCCGCCTTCTTCGCAGGCTCGGAGACCGCTCTGACCGCTGTCTCGCGCGGGCGGATGCACCAGCTCGAAAAAGACGGCTCTCGCGCGGCCCACGACGTGAACCGGCTGCTGGCCGACCGCGAAGGCATGATCGGTGCACTCCTGCTCGGAAACACCTTCGTCAACATCCTGATTACGTCGCTGGCGACATTGATGTTTGCCGCGACCTTCGGACCCCGCACCATCGCGGTCACGACCTTGCTGATCACGTTCGTCGTTCTGGTGTTCGGCGAGGTGCTGCCCAAGACTCTCGCCATCGCCCGCACCGACCGTTTTGCGCTTACTGTCGCCTATTTCCTGCGGCCGATCGTTTTCGTGCTCGCTCCCGTCGTGCGCTGGGTGCAATTCATCGTCTGGCATGTGCTCGCCCTGGTGGGCGTGCGCCAGCAAAGCGAGCCCGAACCCGTGCTGCCGCCGCATGAAGAGATTCGCGGCACGGTCGAACTCCACCATATGGAAGGCGGCGTTCAGCGCGAGCATCGCGACATGATCGGCGGCATTCTGGACTTGCGCGAACTCACCATCGACGACGTGATGATCCACCGCAAGACGATGGTGGCCATCGAGGCCGATCAGAAGCCGACGGAACTGTTCGATGCGCTGATCGCTGCCAATCACACCCGCGTTCCCGTCTGGCGCGACACGCCCGACAATATCGTCGGCGTGCTCCACACCAAGGATGTCGTACGCCAGTTCGTGCTCCGTCGGGGCGAACCCGAGGAATTCGATCTGCTGTCACTGATGACGCCGCCCTGGTTCGTGCCCGACACAACCACTCTGGAAGAGCAGCTCCGCGCGTTTCGCGACAGGCGCTCGCATTTCGCGCTGGTGGTGGACGAATATGGCGCGCTGCAGGGCCTGATCACGCTGGCCGACATCCTCGACGAAATCTTCGGCGACATCCCCGACGAACACGAAGCGCCGGAACCCGCAGGCTTCCGCCGCCAATCCGACGGCTCCTACACCATCGACGGCACGACGCCGGTGCGCGAACTCAATCGCGCGCTCGACTGGAACCTACCGGATGAGGAAGCGACGACCATCGCCGGACTTGTGATCCACGAAGCGCGCACGATTCCCGAACCGGGCCAGCGCTTCGCGTTTTACGGCTACGAATTCGAAGTGCTACGCCGCCAGCGCAATCAGATCACTGCTCTGCGTGTGATTCCGCCGAATGCAGCCAAGGAACTCGTTCAGCCGGCGAAGTAGTTCATGCGATCGGGCGATCGTGGCATTCTTAACGCGGTGGTCGCGGAGGATGCGCGGNNACCGCGCATCCTCCGCGACCACTGCGTTAAAAGAGCCTCTATCGTTCGCAAGGTACTAACGACTGGCCTCGCCTGGCGTCAGCGTCGTCAGTGCCAGCGCGTGGACGGGTCCGCGCATCTCGTCTGCGAGCACGGCATAGACACGCCGCTGCCGCTCGACGCGGCTAAGGCCTTCGAATGCGGCCGAAACAATCCGGACCTGGAAGTGGGTTTCGCCGCCCGGTCGCGCTCCGGAATGGCCCGCATGCCGCGCGCTCTCATCCTCGATGACAAGATCGACAGGTGTAAATGCGGCAATCAATTTTTCGCGAATGGTGTCGGCAACCGTCATGCCCGTTTTCCTTCACGTTGGAACATCGCGTGTCAAGCACATCGTTTTCTTGTTTTTTCACAGTTCGGACCCATAATCGCGGAATGGCAAATTCGGGATACAAACCGCGCCTCGGCAAGGACATGCGGATCAAGCCGCCGGAAAAGGCGAAGCCTGTCCAGATGCGGCGTTGTGCGCGGCCGGAATGCGAACTGGAGGGCAGCCATCGCGTGCCGAAAAGCCGCGAGAGCCTCAGCGAGCATTTGTGGTTCTGCCTGGAGCATGCCCGCGCCCACAATGAATCGTGGGATTATTTCAACGGCATGAACGAGGACCAGATCGCCGCCTTCCGCATCGACGCCATGACCGGCCACCGCCCGACCTGGCCTTTGGGCCGGCGTTCGGCCCGCATGCGCGACGGGCAGCACTTCGAAGACAAATTCGCCGTTTTCGGCGAAGTCGAGGAAGAGGTGCGCCGCCCGGTTCGCCAACTCACGCGTGTACAATTGCAGGCGCTCGAGATGCTTAATCTCGAGGCAGCCGCGACCTTGCAGGAGATAAAGGCGCGGTATAAGGAACTGGTAAAGCGGTTCCATCCTGACGCTAACGGCGGCGATCGGGGCGCCGAAGAGCGTCTGAAAAAGGTTATCAAGGCCTATAGCGTATTGCGCGCGGCCGGACTTACCTGAGGCGCGTCTCCGCCAGCGCCTCTTTGCACCTGCGGCCACGGACCTCCCGCCCTCGCAATTGAACCGGACATTTTTCTCCCATGACCCCAGAGCCTCAGGGCCTCGACGCCGCGGCCGTGCCCGATACGACGATCGACGTGCGCGCCGCGTTCGGCATCGACGCCAAGATGAAGGTGCCGGCGTTTTCGACGCGGACCGAATATGTGCCGGATCGCGACCCAGCCTATAGATTCGATCGTGAAACGACGCTCGCCATTCTCGCGGGCTTCGCGTTCAACCGCCGTGTGATGATCCAGGGCTATCACGGCACGGGAAAGTCCACGCATATCGAACAGGTCGCTTCGCACCTCAACTGGCCCTGCATCCGCGTCAATCTCGACAGCCATATCAGCCGCATCGACCTGATCGGCAAGGACGCGATCGTCGTGCGCGACGGATTGCAGGTGACGGAATTCCGCGAAGGCATCCTGCCCTGGGCATTGCAGCATCCCACAGCGCTCGTATTCGACGAATACGACGCGGGCCGCCCGGACGTGATGTTCGTCATCCAGCGCGTACTCGAAGTGCAGGGCAAGCTCACGCTGCTCGATCAGAATCGCGTGATCAAGCCGCATCCCGCGTTCCGCCTGTTCTCGACCACGAACACGATCGGACTCGGCGACACGACCGGCCTCTATCACGGCACGCAGCAGATCAACCAGGGTCAGATGGACCGCTGGAACATCGTGACCACGCTCAACTATCTGCCGCATGACGCGGAAGTCGACATCGTGCTGGCGAAAGTGCCGCAATATTCGACACCCGAACGGAAGAAGCAGCTTTCGGCGATGGTGCGCGTGGCCGACATGACGCGTAACGCGTTCATCAACGGCGATCTGTCGACCGTGATGAGCCCGCGCACGGTCATCACCTGGGCCGAGAATGCCGAAATCTTCGGCGATATCGGCTTTGCGTTCCGGCTGACGTTCCTGAACAAATGCGACGAACTCGAGCGCGCAAGCGTCGCCGAATTCTATCAGCGTTGCTTCGGCGACGAGTTGCCGGAATCCTCGGCCAAAGTGCTGGTGGCATGAAGCCGGAAAATCCGGCCGAACCTTTCAAGCGCGCAGTCGCCTGCGCGGTTCGTTCGCTCGCGGGCGAGCCGGAACTCGAAGTCAATTTCAGCGCCGAGCCGCCCACGCTCAAGGGTCTCAAGGCGCGCCTGCCCCTGCCCTCGCGCAATTTGCCGCCGTCGGAAGTTGCCATCGTGCGCGGCGCCGGCGACGCCTATGCGCTGCGCCGCGCCTATCACGAAGACACGCTGCACGAACAATTGCGTCCGCAATCCGCCGATGCCGCTGCCATTTTTGAGGCCGCGGAACAGGCGCGCGTCGAAGCGATCGGTTCGCTGGCGATGAAAGGCGTCGCCGCCAACCTCGCAGCCGGACTCGAAGCGCGCTGCAATGCGCGTGGGCTCGGCAAAGCGCGCGATCGATCGGAAGCGCCGCTTGCTGATGCGCTGGGCTTGATCGTTCGCGAACACCTGACGGGCGAAAAGCCGCCGGAGAATGCGCAGCATGCCGTCGACCTGTGGCGGCCCTGGATCGAGGAACGCGCAGGCAAGGATCTCGCGCGGCTCGAAGGTGCACTGCGCGACCAGAAGGCGTTCGGGAAAGTCACCCGCACGATTCTCAAAGACCTCGAAATGGGAGACGACCTCGCCGAGGATTCCGAAAGCGAGGGTTCGGACGAGTCGGGCGAGCCGGAGCCGCAATCCGAAGAAGGCAGCGACGGTGAGGATTCGCAAGCCCAATCCGAAATGGCCGACGCGGAACTCAGCGAATCCGACTCCGAAGAAGGCGAAGAAACGACCGCGGAAATGCAGGCCGACCAGATGGCCGATCCTTCCGACATGGACGAATCCGACGAAGGAATGAAACCCTGGCGGCCCGAGCAGCCCTTCTCGCATCAGGACGATTGGGGCTACCGAATCTACACGCCGCAATTCGACGAGACGGTGTCCGCCGCCGACCTGTGCGACACCGAAGAACTCGCGCGCCTGCGCAATTTCCTCGATCAGCAATTGCAGGCGATGCAGGGTGTCGTCGCGCGGCTTGCGAACAAGCTGCAGCGCCTCCTCATGGCGCAGCAGAATCGCAATTGGGAATTCGATCTCGAGGAAGGCATCCTCGATGCGTCGCGGCTCACGCGCATCATCGTCGATCCGATGTTCCCGCTCTCCTACAAACGCGAAAAGGACATGGTGTTCCGCGACACCATCGTGACCCTGGTGCTGGACAATTCCGGCTCGATGCGCGGCCGGCCGATCATGGTCGCTGCCATGTGCGCCGACATTCTGGCCCGCACGCTGGAGCGTTGCGCCGTCAAGACGGAAATTCTGGGTTTCACGACCCGCGCCTGGAAAGGCGGTCAGTCGCGCGAGAAATGGATCGCGGACGGCAAGCCGCCCCATCCCGGCCGCCTCAACGATCTGCGCCACATTATCTACAAGGCGGCCGATGAGCCCTGGCGGCGCGCCCGGCGCAATCTCGGATTGATGATGCGCGAAGGCCTGCTCAAGGAGAATATCGACGGCGAAGCGCTGATGTGGGCGCACAACCGCATTGTCGGACGCCCCGAGCAGCGGCGCATCCTGATGGTGATTTCCGATGGCGCGCCGGTCGACGATTCGACGCTATCGGTGAACGCCGGCAATTACCTCGAGCGGCATCTCAGGCGCGTGATCGAGGAGATCGAGGAGAAATCCTCGGTGGAACTCGTCGCCATCGGCATCGGCCATGACGTAACGCGCTATTACCGGCGGGCTGTCACGATCGTGGATGCGGAACAGCTGGGCGGCGCGATGACGGACCAGCTCATCTCGCTGTTCGTCGAGAACAAGGAAGAAGGCGCCAAACGCGCGCCCGCCCGCCGTCCGCGCAAAGCGGCGGCTTAGATCAATCGAAACATGCCAATAATATCCGGAGAGATTCGGGCTTATAGTGTCGGAGATTCAAGCTCGGCATACTCCCGCCGCGCATCGACCAGAACCGGCAGATCCTTGTCGGCATCTTTCCAGAACCCGAAAAGGCTTTCATAGGCCGCTTTGCTCTCCGCGAGCTTGCCTTGCATGTGCAGCGCACGCGCCAGTCCGAGATATGCGAGCGGATAAAGCGGCGAGTTTGCATCCACGCCGCGATTGCCAAGTATCCTGCGATATTCGGCCGCCGCTTTCTCCGGCGCTTTCATTTCCAGATAGGCCGCGCCCAGCAGGGACGGCATTTTGAAGTCGAAGAGCTCGTATGGACGCGCCCGCTCAAGAACCGCGACGGCGTCTTGCGGTTTGTTCCGGCCGAGGTCGGTCGCTGCTTCGGTCCACGGAATGTAGATGTCATTGACCGTCGTGCTGTCGGGATTGCGTTTTCGCAGCGCTGCGGCCGCAGATGCCGCCTGCTGAAAATCACCTGCCCAGGCAAAGCTGAACGCCGCGTTCTCGTTCTCATCGAGGTCGGGCACGTGCTGGGCGAGACCCCGCGCCTCCGCCGTCAACCCGAAATCGGAGAGCATTTCCATATATTCGGTGTAAAAGCCCCTGACGATGTCGTGTGCGTCCGGGCCCTGTGCGTCGGCAAGCGCAGTCGCCTTCTCGAACAGCGCGCGCGACTGTCCGAGCCTGCCGTCCGTCGCGGCGGTCCAGGCCTCGTAGTCGATCATCCAGTCTTCGGTGGGTTTGCCCCGCTCGCTGGCGACTTGGGCTTCCATCGTAGCCGTGTCGCCTCGGGCGTAGGCCACTTCGTAGAGGAGTCCGTGAATGTCGAAGCCGTCCAGTTTCTTGGCGATTGCATCTCTGGCGACCGCCTCGGACTCGGCGAACCGCGTGGCCCGCTTGTAGGCGCGGGCCAGCACAACATAGGAAAGATCGTGTCGGGGATTCAGCCGAAGCCCGGTTCTAGCGGCCGCGATGGCGTCATCGTATCGCGCCATCGCGGTGTAAAGCCCCGCCATAGAGGTCCATGGACGCCAATCCTCCGGATAAATCTGCGTCCATGCCTGGTAGTTGTGCAGCGATTCCGTCAGGTCGCCTAGAAAACGATAGTAGCTTGCCGAAATCCAAAGCTTTTCGTTCTGGCTGGTGCGGTCACGAAGCTCGAATGCCTTGCGGAAATAGGGGCGCGCCAGATCCTGCTCGCGCAGGGAAAGATAGCAGCCTGCAATCTCCTCGTATGCCATCGCAAATTGCGGATCCAGCTCGACGGCATGCTTGAAAAAGGGAAGCGCGCCCGCGTTGTCCCCCTTCACGCGAGCCGCTTCGCCGACGGAGAATGCCTTGAGCGCCTCGAACGACAACGTGGTGGCCTCTGCGATAGGAACATCGAATCTTCCGATGGATGATGGCGATTCCTGCATGGCCTGTCGGACTCGGACGGCGAGCGTGTCGAGCAAATTGGGCACGTCGTCCTTTCGGTCGACCTGGGCTTTGTCTTCGGCGATGCTCGTGCCGGATGCGCAGTCCCTTGCCTGGAGAGTCACGAGAAAATGGGTGCCCACCTGGGCGACTGCGCCATTCAACACGGCGCTACCTTGATCGCGAGCGCAGACTTCCTGAGCCAGCGCCGGGGTCAGCCGCGAGTCGCCCGGACGTTCCATCATTTGCAAGGTCTCCGTGACCTGCTGCGGCGACAGAACAGTCAGAAACGGAGATTGCGAAAGATCAATTTCCAAGACTTTCCCTAGCACCGTTCCAAGCGCCGGATCGTCGGTGAAATTCTGGAAATCCGCGAGGACAAGAATGTTCGGCTTGGCGGGCGGCGGCGGAACATCCCGGTACCATTCGACAATTGCGATTCCCGCGGCAAGCGACGCGACTATCGAAAACAAGGCAATATATCGAATTGCCGAACTGCGTCGCCGCGAAAGTTCAGTGACAGCCGGCGAAGGAGCTTGGGACGGCGCTTCGAATTTCGTCGCATCGACTGCGTGATTCAGCTTCTGCACCGGAGTCGCAAAAGCATATCCCCGTCCCGACGCCGTCACGATGTATTTGGCGTCGTCGTCGGAGTCGCTGAGCGCTTTACGTAGGGTGAAAATGGCCTGCTTGAGGCTCGCTTCTTCGATGTAGCGGCCGGGCCAGACCGCTTCCATCAGCTCGTCCTTGGTCAGGACGCGGCCGGGCGTTCTGACGAATACTAGCAGCGTCTCGAACAGCCGGTGCGTGAGGGGAACGGGCGCACCGTCGCGCGACAGCAGCCGCTCGGCGGGGTCCAACAGAAACGGGCCGAACCGGTATTGGCCCTCGTCTGGCGCCTTGACGTCCATTTTTACCGGCTTTGACAAGATTTGACGCGTTTTTTGACGACGACAGACCCGTAAACCCTCAGCATCGGAGGGCGAAAACATAGCGCATTGCTGGCCTTCCGGATAGGGGCGGGGCGCGCGTAACGGCGGCAACGTCCGGGATTATGGCGATCTAACAGGGAGATTCAAAATGCAATTTTCCACTGCAGGCCGCAGCAAGGCTCAGCATTTCGTTCGCGCGGTATGCAGCGCCGCGTTCGCCTTTGGGCTGCTATCCCTTCCGGCATCGGCGCAAAGCGGCGTTTCGCAGGTGTCCACCCCATCCAACCAGACGGCTCCGCAACTCTCCGCGCTGCAGCTGCAGAGCTGGCGCGCCTCTCTTGCGCAAGCTCCGCTTCCGGAGCGAAAAGGTTGCTTCTCTTCCCATTACCCGAACGCCTTCTGGCAGGACGTCCCTTGCGTCACCCCGCCGAATGTCCCCTATCGGCCGGCCCACGCCGGCGGCCATACTGGTGGTCCCAGCAGTGTCGGCAACGGAAACGACTACGTGGCCACGACCGGCAATCTGATCAGCTCGGCGTCCGGCAGCTTCGTCAAAACCAGCGGCGTATTGAACGAAGCCGATGGCGGCCAGGCGAACCGGTACTCGCTCCAGCTGAACACCAACTTTTTTCACAATACGCCGGCTTGCAACTCGGCCGCCAACCCGTCGAACTGCCAGGGCTGGGAACAGTTCGTCTATTCCAACGCGGGCATTGCGTTCATCCAGTACTGGCTGATCGACTATTCAACCACCTGTCCCTCCGGCTGGAACACTAACGGCAACGATTGCTGGAAAAACGCCCCTGAAGGCGGGGCCTATCCGCCCCAACCCGTCACCGATCTTTCCGGAGAGCTGGTCACCGGCACGGCCAACGGGAGTACCGACACGATTGAGATATCGGGGCCTGGCGGCGAAGCCACCGCTGCCAACGGCGACAGCGTTCTCTCGCTTGCGAACCACTGGAACAACGCGGAGTTCAACATTGTCGGCGACTGCTGCGGAAGCACGGCAAATTTCAATAGTGGCATTACGATTAAAGTCCGCACGCAGGTCAGCAGCGGCACCAACTCCGCGCCGGGCTGCGCGATCGCTGGAACCACGGGCGAGATGAACAATACGAACCTTGTCGCGCCCTGCACCGAGTTCAAGGGCAGCGCACCGGCGATTGAATTCAGCGAGAGCAATCCGCCAGGCTCGATCTGGGTCTATACTGGCGCACCCTGCAACGGCACGTCATGCACGGGCTGGCAGCAGCTGGACGGCAACAACGAAAGCGTACGCATTGCCACCACCGGCGGCACACAGTTGTATCAGCTGTGGAACACCGGCACCGTCTACAAATATACCGGCACGCCCTGCAACGACACGTCCTGTCCCGGCTGGAAGCGCATCGATACCAATCCGAACACCTTCGAAATCGTCGCCGGCGGCAACCATCTTTATCAGCTCGAGGACGACGGCAAACTCTGGCAGTACATCAGCGGCACCGAATGGCGGTTGCTGGACAACAATACGAACATCACCACGATGGTCGCGGCTTCCGGCGGGCTCTTTGAGCTGCACAGCCAAGGTGACGTATGGGAATTCACCGGCTCGCCCTGCACCAACAACGACGGCACCGATTGCCCGGGCTGGCAACAGCTGGACAACAACCCCAATACTGTCGAGATCACGACCAATCTGTTCAATCTCTATGAATTGCACCAAAGCGGAACGATCTGGAAATATACCGGCACGCCGTGCACCGACTCGGGGTGCGCGGGCTGGCAGCAGCTTGGCGACAACGCGACTGCGGTCAGAATCGTTGCCGGCGGCAACAACCTGTATGAGCTCGATAGCTCCGGCACGATCTCGAAGTATAAGGGTAAGCCGTGCACGAGCAGCACCTCTTGCACCAGTTGGCAGAAGCTCGACGACAATCCCGCCGCCATCGAGATTGCTGCCGACGATCAAAATAATCTCTACGAACTGCACGATGACGGATCGGTCTGGAAATATACCGGTACGCCGTGCAACGGCTCGACGTGCACGGGCTGGCAAATGCTGGACAACAATCCCGCGACGGGCCGCATTGCCGCCTCAAGCGGCATGCTCTACGAGCTTCACGTGATCCTGACCCCGCCGGCACAACACGCAAATGCCTGTTACGAGTGCCGCTAGGCAAGGAGGGAAGTTCCGCTGTTCCGAAGTAGAAGCTCTTCGGAATTCGACGACGAAAGCACGACCGAAGACTGGGCTGGCCGAACCGGCAACGCGCAGATACGCAACGAATGCGTTTCGTTTCTCGGCTACCGAAGGATGAACCGGCTTCGGCGGATCAGTATCCGCCGAAGCCGGACAACGGCGTGACGACTTTGGGCGAGAAATTGCAACTCGTTTGGCAGGCGATGGCGCCATCCCGAATTGTCGGACGCCCCGAGCAGCGGCGCATTCTGATGGTCATTTCCGATGGTGCGCCGGTCGACGATTCGACGCTATCGGTCAACGCCGGCAATTACCTCGAGCGGCACCTCAGGCGCGTGATCGAGGAGATCGAGGAGAAATCCTCGGTGGAACTCGTGGCCATCGACATCGGTCATGACGTGACGCGCTACTACCGGCGCGCGGTGACGATCGTGGATGCGGAACAGCCGGGCGGCGCCATGACCGACCAGCTCATTTCCCTGTTCGTGGAAAACAAGGAAGAAGGCGCCAAACGCGCGCCCGCCCGCCGTCCGCGTAAAGCGGCGGCCTGACGCCGTCGACCGGACCGCTAAAATTTTCGCAAAATGATTGAGCCCGCGCTAGGCGGGAAGCCGGAAAAGGGCACATTGGCGCCTGTTTTGAGATGATTTGAGAATCTTTGAGCCTCCCTTTGAGGACTCCCGCGCCCAGGACCTCCTAGCTTCGCCCCATTCCAACATGGGAGAGCTTGATGGGTGATGTCACAAAAACCGGAACTTCGGGCGTCAATGGCGCGAATGGGACCATGGCCTCCCCGGATGGGGGCGACGGCACGGCCGGTGACAACATCGCGGCAAGCAACATCAACAAATTCCCCCTGGACGCGGATAACAGTGCGGAAGCCATAGGCGGCACGGGCGGCAGCGGCGGCGGAGGCACCGGCGGGACCGGAAACGTGCTCGGCACGGGCGGTTCGGGCGCCGGCGCCGGGAACGCGACTGCCACCGTCGATATGGACGGATCGTTCAACGGCGACGACACGAACGCCGACGCCACGGCAACCGGCGGCAACGGCGGAAACGGCGGCGCCGGAGCCAGCGGCGATGGCCCGCAGGCTTTCGGCGGCAACGGCGCGGCAGCGGGCAATGCGACGGCGACCGCCACCAACGATTCGACGATCTCCTATGACGGCGAGCATGACAGCACGGCAGATGCGATCGCATCCGGCGGCGCCGGCGGAATCGGAAATGGTGCCGGACCAACCACTGCGGGGCTTGGCGGGACTGCAAAAGCCACAGCCACGGACGTCAACAACATCGGTACGTCCGTCGCGGAAGCCACGGCGACAGCAGGCGGTAGCGGCTTTGACTTCGACACGAACGGCCTCAACGGCGTTAAAGCTTCGGCGGCCGCAACATCGACCGGCGAGACGGCAATATCGGTCGTGAATGCGTTCGGCGGCGGCGGCGGAACTGAGTTGGAGAGCGATACGGGAACGAGCGGCAACGGCGCCGGCGCCACCGTTTCGTCCTCCGCGACCGGCGTCACCTATGCCAACGCCTCCGCGAACGCCTATGGCGGAAATGGGGGCGGATATACCGGCGCATTCTTCGGGGCAGGCACCGGTGGAAACGGCGCAACGATTTCGCTCGACAATGCCACGACGGGAACCACGCAGGGCGGCACCCTGACGCTCTCGCAGGACGCAAGTGCCGGTGGCGGCGGCTTGAGCGACGGCTCGACAGGCGGCAATGGCGGCAACGCCACGAGCACGCTCGACGATGATGATGTTGCGAATGCCACTGACCATCAGAGCGCGAACATTACGCTCTCATCGACGGCGCTGGCCGGCTCCGGCGGCAATTCCGAAACAACGCCGGGAAAAGCCGGCAACGCAGCCGTCACAGACGACGTATCCGCTGCCGCCACCACCACCATCACGCTGAACGCGTCCGCCACGGGAGGCTATGGCGGCTCCGCAACGATCGACGGCAACGGGACGGTCGGCGGCAAGGCCAGCGCAGTGGCGGCAGACGGCACGTACAATGTGGACAATGGCGACACGACCGGTACCGCGTTTATAGCCGACATCACGGCCTCGGCCACTGGGCGGACAGGCGGCAGCGCAGTCGGCGCCGGCAATGTCGGCGGCGCCGGCGGTGTCGCTACGGCAAAAACCATTGCGATTGCGGTGAACACCGTGACTGTCGAAACCAACGTCCAGGGCGGTGGCGGCGGCATCGGCACAAATGGCGCCAATGGCGGCACCGGGGCCGCCGAGAATCTCACCAACGACGCCATCGGCGTCAATTCGTCGAGCCAATCGATCGACATTTTTCAAAACGCATATGGCGGCAGCGGCGGCGCAAGCGACACAGGCATGGGTGGGATCGGCGGCGAAGCAACGGCCAAACAGACCGCCTCCGCGAGCACGGCTGCCGTTTTTGTTCTCAACGAGTACGCGCAGGGCGGTAATGGCGGAGTGTCGAACACGGTCGCCGATGGCGGCGTGGCCGGCGCGGCCACGGCAAACGGAACGGCGACCGGCACCGGCGAGGTCAACATCAATGCGACGGCAGACGGTGGTCAGAGTCTCGTCACCGGAGGTGCTGCGACCGCCACGCTGAACGCGACGGGCCACTCCAGCTATTCGACCGCCGAGGCTGTCGCGGGAGGCAGCGAAACGGCCGGCGCCAAGGCAACCGCCACCGCGACCGGCGATGCGACGACCGGCACGCTCGAAGCACTCGCGAATTCCTCGCCGCATATCATCAACACGCCTCTCCTGGTCGACGAAATCAGCAGCAAGAGCACGATCAATCTCTACGGCACAACGGCCGGCACCGAGTCATTGTCAAAATTCGGCGGCGGCTTGACAGCATTGTCGAGCAGCCTTGTCGGCGTCGCCGAAGGCGTGGCATCGCCCACCGGCACAGCGGCGATTCTGAATGCGAACCTCAATATCAAAGCCGCATTCGGGCCCGCTCCGACCATCTTCGAAATCGGCGAACTGGGCGGCGGCTATGCCGGCGCGACCGGCGTCACACAGACGATGACAAGTTCGATCACCGAGACACTCGACCTTGCGAAGCTGAGCGCATCGGGAAATTTTGCGCTGGGTCTGTATGACGGCGCCATCACCGACGCCGCAAACGTCACCCAGGTTGTGCTGACAGTGACCGATGTGTCGACCAACAACACCCTCTACACCAACACCTACACGGGCGCGCAGGCGGAAACGGCGTTCACCGACGGGGCGCTCACCCTCAACAATCCCGCCTTCACAAACAGCGGCAGTGCAACGGTCGAAGTGTCTCTCAGCGTAACGACCAACGCGGCCAGCGCTGCTTTCACGGGCGATTTCATTTTCGGCGATCCGCCGGCAACCCAGACGATCGATGTGAACGGGATCACGGGTCACGCTTACACGTCCGAAGCAAAAACCTACACCGACGGCGTGCTCACTTCCGTTGCGCAATATACCTCACCCGGTCATCTGCTGCAGGACATCGCCATTTCGCACAATGTCAGCGCGTTTGGTCTGTCAGGCCTCACCGAAGGAATCCAGACGAATATCGCAGGCACGACGGATAGCGAGAGGGATGTCTATCGGGACTCAAGCGGCCACATTCAGCTTGTCGTAAGCCATCTTGCAGACGGCGCACTCGATATCGCAGCCCATGCCGGCGACGTCACATTCGACTTCGGGTCGTCATCTGCTGTGGAATCCATCGGAGGATATCTGCCGGGCGCCGACACGTTCGACGTCAGCCACATGTTGTTCTCCAGCTTCAGCGAGATGATGTCTCACGCCGAACAGCAGGGACATAACGTCGTCATCGACACTGGCGCCGCCGACGTGCTCACGCTGACCGGCGTGACGTTGAGCGAGCTCAACGCCCACGCATCGGACTTTCATTTTATCTGAGGCATTTTATCTGAGGCATTTTGTCTGAAGGCTGAAACCGGACTTCGGCGGATCAATATCCGCCGAAGCCGGACAGCGGCGTCACGACCGAACGCAACATCCAATATGGGACGACCATCGCGATGGCCGCGGCTGCCGTCACGCCCATATAGCTCAGCATCGGATGCGTCCAGGCGATATTCGTGCCGGCAAAGGCCAGCGGATAGGCAATCGCGCACAACGCGACGCCGCCGAGCAGCGATGCAAACAGAGGAGCCTGCCACCATTGCGGTCCGCGCAGGCGATCGAACACGAGGATCGAGAAAAGCTGCGCCAGCAGCAGCGCGCTGCCAAAGGCAATCACAAGGCGCATGTCGGGCAGCGCGCCGGTGTGGAGCATCGACAGATCGTTTTGCGTATAGGGCAAAGATCCGAAGGCGATCGCCCAGGCGCCGATCACTTGCGCCGTCGCGTAGCCCGCTCCATAGCGCCGGTTCGTCAGGTGAACGACGAAGAAGCTCAGCGGCATCAGGACGAGACCGAGGCTGAGCGGCGTACCGCCCACATCGATATTGCCGAACCATTCCGCCGGCTGATTGCCGTAAAGGAACGCGGCAGCACCCACCGTGAGAAGCAGGAAGACCGGCACCACGAGACGTATCATCGCGCCCAGTGCACGGCCGATGAATCCCGCGCCATCCGATTGCGGCCTGGCGACATGCGCCCTGCCGAGTTCAGACGACCTGCGAAGAGATCGCGGACCTACGTCCGCAACGCCTGCGGAATACCTCGTTGCACCAGCCCCGCGGCTGGTGCGCACGCCCGATTCGAATGTTGACACGACAACCCCACGCCCCTGTGTCGGCCGCCCTACCCAGCCGCCTGACACATTTTGAAACGTTACCCACATTTCACTGCAGGCGCCATGCCTTTTGTGGGCATTTCGACGGGGTATAGTTAACGCGGCCGCGTAGCCGTGCTGGATTAAGGGACAGATTCTGCGTTGCAGAAATCAGGCGGCGATGGCTTTTTTCTTGGCAATCGAGCGCTTCAGGCGCAGCGCGCGGACCGAGAGCTTGTCGTCCTTGCTCTTCAGAAGGAACGCGTCGATGCCGCCGACATGGTCGATGGAGCGCAGCGCGTTCATGCTGATCTTAAGCTTGACGGTCTGGCCCAGCGCGTCGCTGGCCAGCGAAACGACCTGAAGATTCGGGCGGAACACCCGCTTGCTTTTGTTATTGGCATGGCTGACGTGGTTGCCCACGAGCAGGCCTTTTCCGGTCAATTCGCAGCGGCGCGCCATAGTTCGATCTCTCAGTGCAAAAGAGGCGCTCTCATAAAGTCGCCCGCCCGTATGGTCAAGCGTGGCGGAAGGTCTTTATGAGCAGCCGGGCTGCGGCGTGGGGCAAGGTCCGGCCGGCCACGACCTCGGCCTCGATGGCAGAAGCCTTGGCCGCCACGGCAGGGTCCCGGGCGATTTCATCGGACAGCACGGCCTGAACCTCGGTCTGGAACCAGCGCCGGGCCTGATCCTGCCGCAGGCGCTTCAACTGACCCGATTTGGCGAGAGTTCCGTGGAATTGCAGCATAGCCGCCCAGGCGGCCTCAATACCTGCGCCCTCGGTCGACGAAACCTTCATCACCTCGGGCGCCAGACCGGTATATTTCGGCCGCATCAGATGCAGCGCCGCGTGATAATCGGACGCCGCACGGCTTGCGGCTTTGGCCAAATCGCCATCCGCCTTGGTCACCAGCACCAGATCGGCCAGTTCCATCACGCCGCGTTTGATGCCCTGCAGATCGTCTCCACCGCCCGGGCTGACCAGCAGGACGAACAGATCGACCATGTCGGCAACGGCCACTTCGGACTGCCCGACCCCGACCGTCTCCACGAGAACAACATCGAAACCCGCCGCCTCGACGAGGAGCATCGCCTCGCGCGTGCGCCGGGCGACACCACCCAGGGTCGTTCCGGCAGGCGATGGGCGGATGAAGGCCATGGGATCGCGGGCCAGATGCTCCATACGGGTTTTATCCCCGAGGATCGAACCGCCCGAACGCCGCGATGACGGGTCCACGGCCAGGACAGCGACCTTGTGCCCGGTCGCGGTCAGATGCGCGCCGAACGCTTCGATGAAAGTCGACTTGCCGGCGCCCGGCGCGCCGGAGATTCCGATGCGGATCGCTTTCCCGGCTGCGGGCAGCAGCACGGAAAGCAACCGTTCCGCGCGCTCGCGATCGGCCGCGCGGGTGGATTCAACAAGCGTGATGGCGCGGGCGAGCGCCCGGCGGTCGCCGCCGCGGACAGGTTCCGCCAATGCGTCTTCACTCACTTTCTCGGGCGCCTTTACCTTCCGCTCGGTCATAATTGGACCATGATCTCAAGGACTTCTAGGATGATCTCGCGCCAAATCCCGATGCCGGTTCGCCAGTTCGATCAAGGACAATTCATGACCAATATGCAACGCAAACACGTGCTCGCTTCGGCTCTCGCAATTGCAGCGGCCGCGGGCGCACTTGCCGTGCCGGCGTTCGCCGCGGACCAGCCCGTCGCGAAAGTTGCGTCGGCCGGGCCGGGCGCCTCGCTCGACGTCGCCTACACGATCAGCTTCTGGGGAATCCCCTTCGGCGAAACCAATTTCGACTCGAAATTCCGCGACGACATCTACACCACCGTTTCGCATTTCGATACGACGGGCATCGCGAGCGCCTTCTGGGAAGCGACGATCGATGCGAGCTCGAACGGACACTACGCACCGCACGCTATCTCGCCGTATATTTATGATTCCTATTATCGCCGCGGCTCGGACAAGAACGAGCGCGTGAAGGTGACTTTCTCCGGCGACGAGCCGACGGTGTTCGCCGACCCGCCCTACAACCTGACGGCTTATCCCGTCACCGCCGAACAGAAAAAGGAAGGTCTCGATCCGCTGAGCGCGGTTGCCTATATTCTCACCGCGTCGAAAGTGGATGCCGCGAAGCCCTGCGGTACCGTTGCGCCGGTGTTCGATGGCCGCCGCCGCTACAACATCACCTTCACCTATCTCAGGGACGAACAGGCCGTGCTCACGACCGGCGTCTATAAGGGCAAGGCGCATTTGTGCCAGATGCATTACGACCAGATCGCCGGCTTCAAGCCCAAGATCCTGAAGGAAGGCAAAGCGCTCCCACCGATCTTCGGTTGGTTCGCGGATATCCCGAGCGCAGATTCGCCGAACGGGCATTACTTCATCGCGCTGCGCGTCTGGGCCTCGACGGGCTATGGCACGGTGTCGGCCGAGCTGAACAAGCTGAAAATCGACGGCGGTTCGGGCGTCCCGAAAGGGTGACGCCAAAAGAGTGACGCACACGTCAGAATTGGGCTAAGCTCCGGCGACGCAGACATTGAAAGCCGGTTGCCATGGCGCAGGACGATCTTCCCTCGGTATTCGAGCTCACGCCGCTCAATCCGAACTTCAACCAGAATCCGCACGCGCTGCTCGACAAGCTGCGCGACAAATGTCCCGTGCATCGCGACGAGGTTGCGGGCACGTTCGTGCTCACGCGCTATGCCGATGTGCGCGGCACGCTCTCCGATACGACGATGTGGCGCGATCCCGCGCGCGCGGAGGAAGCCGCGATCCTGCCTCGGCGGCTTCTCGATCCTCCGCCGCCCGGACTTGAAGTTCACGAGGGAAGCGATTCGAGCATCCTCCTCAGCGACGATCCCGATCATGCCCGCATCCGCAATCCGCTGCAGATGGCGCTCTACAAGCGCGTCGCGAAGTGCCGGCCGCTGGTTGCGAAGGTGGTCGATGAAATGCTCGACCGCTTCGCCGGCAAGGCACAGTTCGACGTGATGGACGAATTCGCCGTCCCCGTTCCCATCGATGTGATTGCGCGCATTCTCGGTGTGGACGACAAAATGCTGGTCGAATTCCGCGATTGGTCGGAAGGCGTGATCCTCAGCCTCAATCCGTTCCGCACGCCCGAGCAGACTCAGAAATTCATCACGAGCGCGAATGCGCTGAACGCGTATTTCCACGAACTGATGATGGAACGGCGCAAAAATCCGAAAGACGACCTGATCAGCGACATGATGGTGCTGCAGGCGGAAGGCGCGCCGCTCACTGATGGCGAATTGCAAAACAATCTTCAGGGGTTGCTCGTCGGCGGAAACCTGACGACGACCGATCTGATCGGAAACGGTATCTGGCTGTTCCTCACCAATGCGGCCGAACTCGCGAAGCTGAAGGCCGATCCGGGGTTGATCAATTCCGCGGTCGAGGAAATCCTGCGCTACGAATCCCCCGTCGACATCACGGGGCGGATCGCCTCGCGCGACATGGAAGTGGGCGGCTGTCCGATCAAGCAGACGCAGTCCCTGTTCATGTCGCTGCGCGGCGCCAACCGCGATCCGGAGACATTCCCGAACCCGCACAAATTCGACATCGCCCGCAAGGATGCGCCGCATGTGGCCTTCGGCGGGGGAGCGCATCTCTGCATCGGCTCGCCGCTTGCGCGCCTCGAAGCGCAGGTGGCGCTGCCCGCCTTCTTCGCCCGCTTCCCCAACCTGCGCCTCGCCGATCCGGATGCACTGCCGGAGTGGCGTTCGCTGCCGTTTTTCCGGGGGTTGCAGAGGTTGGATGTGAGGACGTGACTGCCGACTAAGCCGGCATGGCGTAGATGGCGAGAAAGACGATTGAAATCGCTGTCATGGCGAGACCGGCCAACCATTGAAGCCATTG
Organism: Alphaproteobacteria bacterium; assembly: GCA_003139615.1. Lineage (GTDB taxonomy): Bacteria > Pseudomonadota > Alphaproteobacteria > Micropepsales > Micropepsaceae > Rhizomicrobium. The sequence goes on along the minus strand of PLJH01000013.1, from coordinate 47,642 downwards.
CGGCCGCGCCCAACCGGCAATCAGTGCTGCAATCAATGCCGGCAGGACGCCGAGATCTTCAACGACCCACGCGGTCGAACTCAATCCCGCGGAGTTGTTGCGATCCCAATAGTTCTGGATCATCGCAATGATCGCCGTCGCCGCAAAGGCCGCAAATATCACGTGGCGATGTCGCTCGAAAATGGCCGGTACGTCGATGCTTTCGTGGTCCGGAGCCCTGATCGCGAGCGTCGAGCAGGTAAAATACTGCATGATCGCGGCCGCAAACTGCAGCACGACTTCCGGAACAGTCCAGTGCTTGATGATCACCAGCCCCCAGAGACTCAACCAATTGACCAGCAAAGCCAGCAGCGCATTTGTCATCCACAGGGCGTGAAGCCCTGAAAACCGCACTCTGTCGCGCGCGAGAAGCAGCTCCGTCGCGGTCGAAAGCAGATGCGTCAATGCGATCGCAAATACGAAAGACAGCAGAATCGTGACGTGTTCGAACATTCGCCCCCCGCGTCGAAGAAACGCTAGCTTAAATTCAACTGCCACGAAACGCCGAAGAATGATTTTACCCCGACCCCAAAGCTTAAGAATCGTCACCTCGTGCAATCGGAACGGGATTCCCTGCTAAAGATGATTATTGGGATGGCGGGCGCACTCTTGGCTGAGAACGGCTACAACGAATCAGCAGCGACGGTACCCGTCGCCATACCCGTTGAACCAATCCCAACGCAAAGTTCGCAGTTTGAGCTACGGTCCGCACCCATTAAGCGTGGATTGGGCGCGAGCATAAGGGGATATCTACCAAAGGCATCTGGACGAACATTTTCCACGTTCCGGCTTCGGCGGGAAATGCACCTGCGCAACGACTGATCGATTCAACGACAGTGAAGCCGCGTCGCTGCGCCTCCGGTGGCAGACTTGGAGAACTTCATCAGGCCATTGACCTCCAAGACGACTGTCGAGTTCTCCAAACCAACAATAAATCGGGGATTCTTCAGGAGGTTGAATCATCGGTTGACGAGCCAGTCTATATAAGCGCTTTGTCGCCATCTGCTGGAGGGCCGAATACGCCATCGTCTGGCCTTTTCGCGGAATGTTTACTACGTTTTCGCACTGCTGCCGGGCATGGCCGATAACGAGAGCGTCCATTTGAATGGTGCGAGAGCGAAGCAATGATTGGCGTGACCGCTCGTCAAAATGGCTGAAACGTCTTGCGTCGGGTTTGTCAGGCGGCCGGCAACACGAGATTGCAAATCTGTATCTGCAAATTAGAGAGCGCAATCCGAGGTTCCCCGAAAAACAATATGAAGCGGCTCTCCCTGGATCATTCGGGGCGAAGCGCGCCGTCGTGCGGTTGAGCGTTCCGAAGATGCCGAAAGGCCGTATCTATACATTTTCCGAGCATGCGAGCACCGACGACGGAGAGCCCAACGACCTGGTGGTGGCCTGCACGGTGGGTGGATTCGCCGTTTCAGACGATTTGGGACTTAGTTGGGAAGAAATAAGGTTGCGCTCGTTTGCGCGGTTTCCGATCGTTCGCTCGCGTATTCTTCCGAACCGCGAGATCCTGCTTTTGGCGATGGACCCGGACGACCACAAGCCGTGGGCCGATCAATTCAATCGTTTCATCGTCGCCGACATGCGAGGAACCATACTGCACACCGCGAAAATACCAGGTCCAATCTGGCACGGACCGCGTTCTGTCGATGTCAGCGGCGACACGCTGATGTATTCCGAATATCCGGGGGACGACGCTCGCAGCGGCCGCGACGCGACAGCCCCAAGAACCAGCCGGGTATGGCGGAGCCGAGATTTCGCACGCTCCTGGCAGGTTGTGTTTGAGCAGGAAAATATTCGTCATTTTCATTTCCTGCAGGCCAGGCCGGGATCGGCGGGTGAATGGTGGCTCACCTCAGGCGACGAGCCCTCGGAATCGCGAATCTGGAAATCAAGCGACGATGGCGACACATGGGTCGATCGGACGGACACGTTCGGACCGACCGTAAGAATTGGAGCATTCGGCTTTCCCCGAAGTCTCTTTCGTCTCACAGATTTGGTATGGGCCGGAGACGAGATGATTTGGGGTTCGGACGATGTCCTCGGCAGCGCGAAGGAGTATACGAGTTCCTCGGTATGGAAAAGGGCGGCCGGGTCGCGCGTATTCCGCGCCGATCTGTCGGCCGGGGCCACGCCAATCGTTCTTGGTCGTTGCGGACCTGAAGTCCGAAATATCGTCGACATCGGAAAATTCTACGTCCTGATCACCCAGTCGTCACCCCGATTCGCCGACAACAAGCCCCAAGTATTCTTACTCGCGAAGCGCACAGGCGAGCGCGAGGCGGGCGTGGCGCATCTTTTCGATGTCGATCGATTTACGCGCGGGCCCACCGGTTTCACATATTCGCTTGCAAGCCGCCGCGCCTCGAATGGCGTTTTCTTCACCTTCCGTAAGCCTAAGGACGTTTTCCGGGCGCAGAATCGAATCTTAAAGTGGCAGTTTGAATTCGAATAGCTATGCCGAATGCGTCAGAGGTCGATTGCGGAGCCCGAGCAACGTGACCCGCTTGGGCAACGGCGCGGGCAGCGTCCGCAGAACACGGTCGGCAACAAGCGTCAGGCAAATCGGCGTGCGTGCAAGCGCATGAAATTTGGGAATAAGCAGGAGCCTGTCGAACAGCCCATCGATTGACCGGGGCGTATGGCTGAAGCCGCCGGACGATGTATCGGGGCTGGACCAGTGGCCCGAACAATCGGTCCAACTCCAATAAATCAGCACGCCCCCCGGAGCAACGAGTTCAACAGCCCGCGCCAGCACGCCTGCGAAGAGAGTCGGCTTGTCTGTGTTGAAGCCCGAAAAGCCTCTTGCCAAGACGACGTCGAACTTTTCATTCGGCAACGGATCGTCATAGAAATCGCCCTCGACGGCTCGACGAACTCCCGCTCCCTTGGCCTTTTCGACTCCAATTGCGGACGAATCGAGCAGAGTCACGTCGAAGCCCATGTCCTGCAATATCAAGCTATGCGCACCGGTGCCTCCACCGAGGTCGAGGACGGATCGTGTATCTTGGGCTTTGGCCAATCTTAGACAAAACCGGAATTGTGTTGCGAAATGCCCCGATGCGGCAATCGACGCCTGACTATACTTTAAATCATAGGAATGGGGCATGTCGCTTGAGGCCTTCTGCTTCGTCCATCGGCGCAGGCATAATCAAGCACATTAGAGCTTTCCGCCGGTCCAGAATTTCGATCGATCGAATTCATTCAACGAGCGGAAGCTTGGCATCGATGACGCAGGCACCCCGGTAATGACGCTGCAAAGCGAATAGCTCGGCAATAGCGCGCTTATTCGGTCCTATTCCTATTTGCGCTCCATGCGCGAGAGATTGCCGGCTTACCGCAACGATGAGATCATTGAGTGCGTCGAGTCTTCCAAGCGTATTGAGGTAATCCTGTCGTTTGTCCGGCGAAAGCACGAGATCGTAGCTCAGCGCGGTCATTTCCTGCGCCGCCTGAAACTCTGATTCCTGCAGGTCGCTTATTTGCTCGACCTGCTTGTAAGTCCCTCCATATACCGCCGCGCGATCCGGGGACATGTGAGAAACCGAATCGTTCGCTACGGCTGTTTGCCACGCNNTGGCGAGTATTTGCGGGTCGGCCTTCCATTGTGTACCGGGTTGAAGAAGCTTGTCCCGTAACTCGGCGATACGTTTGCGTATGCAGGGGTTAAGAAATTCTCGCTCAGCCATCTGAGACAAATCCGCGCTCAACTCGTCGCCTATGGCGGCTTCAGCCTGCGCCGCCTGATAATGCCAATGCACCGCTTCGGCTGCCTGTTCCGCTGCCAAAGCAATCAGCACGCCGACGACGATTGTCCCGATCTCGACCAGGAATTCGCGCCAGTTGTGAAGCAATTTGGTTTTGTGCACTTCCATGGCGTTCCCCCGACTATACGTCGTCAAACCAATCTGGATGAAAAGACTCAGAAGCTAATCCAAAAGCGATAGCAGAAGTTGGCGGGTCGTGATTCTCTATACTTGAAATCGAGTTGCCGGGGTAGATGCCAAGCGCGGATCGGATCGACCGACTGGATCGCTGTTTTCGTATGTTGATCTTGAGGCTCGAAGTAAGATCGGTAAGATCGGGGTCAGAGTAAGATCATCTGCTTTTTGTTTCTTTCGTCGGTTCGCGGTTTCGGGCCCGGCGGCAGCGGCGTGACGCGCCGCTTCAGCGCCTTTGCGATCTCGGCCTTGAATCGCTCGCGCCCCAGCGCCCAGCCGCCATTCGTGGCGGCGCGCAACGCGTCGACGAAATCTTTCGCGAGCGGCACATCGAATAGAGCGCGATAGGCTTTCTCGCGTTCGGCTGCGCTCCGCCCCAATCCTCTGTAAAGCGCATGGTCCGTCAGGAGCGGATCGGCCTTGCCATGCGCATGCGCGCGATAGCTCGACCAGCGATAATCAAGTGGCCGCCCAACCATCCTCGCCCGCATCGGATTGAGCTCGATATAGCGGCTGCACGACAGGAAATACGCATCGCTGTCGATCGGCGCAGCCCGATAGCGCCCTTCCCAAAGCGTGCCGGAGCGGCGATAGCAGAAATTGAAATGCCGCACATAGCGCCGGCCGAGCACCTGCATCATGCGCGGCACCGCATCCTTGTCGTCCGGCGTTACCAGAAGATGCACGTGGTTGGTCATCAGAACATAGGCGTGGATCGCGCAGCCATGCGCGTGCGCCGCCTCGCCGAGCCACGACCGGTAGATGCGGTAATCGTCGTCGCCGTGAAAGATCGCCTGGCGGTTGTTGCCGCGTTGGATCAGGTGCAGCGCCTGACCATCGATAAAATAGCGCCCGAGCCGAGCCGTGGGAGCCTCCATCGGGAAGCTGAACATAGCCCCGCTTCGGCCAAGCTTCAAGTTCTTACTCTGACCCCGAACTTCTCGGGCCAAAATGAGGTTTTTGGTATGGACAGTTGGTATTGACTTATTAAAGTAGTAATCTCCGAAATGAGATGGAGAGGAGAGTATGCGTCATGCCAATCGGACTCTCACTGGTGTTCTTGGCAATATCATCATTCTTGGGATGGGGATTTATCAGAGGGTTACAAACGGGGCAATTCTTCAGCGTTCGTGCGTACCAATTTGACCGGAGTAGCCAGCCTGTGAGCTACTGGCTATTCCAAACCATATATCTTTTTGCGTTTGTTTTCTTTTTCGCAATCGCAATTATTGGATTCTATTTCGATTTTTTTGGTTCTCAATAGTTGATGAGCGCCCACGACTACGGCGGCATCTGCCCCACGAGCCTGATTGGTGAAGTGGGTGTGTTCGTTGAGTACTGGCTATATGCCAAGCCGAGACCGAGGTTGGCGCTATAAACCCACGTGTCGCCGCTCTCAGCAAGCTGGAACGTGAAGCCTCCAAGCGTTAGAGATCGAACTTGAAATGGACCCCCGAGGAAGTTTGGAGGAAGTTTGGGAAGTTTGGGGAAGTTTGGGGTCAGTGTCAGAACGCATGCACATAGAAACGTGGTTTTCGGATATCGGTCGCCGGCGACCGGCTTTGATTGCGTCGGTGTCGAACCGTCCCGGTTGATCCGCTCAAGTCACCGCCGGAAATTCGACAATCGCCGGATCAAAAATGGTTTGAAAAAATCGCGCCCTTCGTAAGCTCCTGACGCGCAAAAACATTCGGCGGAAATTCGCGCCAAAGATTCGAGTTTTGTTCCAACTATTTTTTCGAATCGAACATTCGTTCGATTGCGCGCGGCGATTTGCGTCGCCATGTTGAGTGTTTTCCCGCGAAGGAATGCGCGCTTGGAACAGAGACGGGCCGGCATCGGGACGCATCGAAAGACGGAAGGCGCGCGCGCCGCGCGGTCGGCGGAGTTTTCGCGCTTCCCGCGGCGGGCGATTGCGTCGGCGCCTTCGCGCGCGAAAACACGCTTGAACAGGCGGCAATTGGCAGAAGGCAGGCGCCTGTTATTGCCTGTTATGATTTTTCCAAGCCCATGGTCTGTTTGGAGATTCCGGGAAATAACAGGAGAGATTTTTTTTGCGCGTTCGCCGCGTGCAGGTCGTGCAGGGCCGACGGCAGGGAAATCCGCAGGGCGAAAAAGCCCTGATCCGAAATGTCAAGATATTGATTCAATTGGGGATTTTGATGTCAAAATTTTTTCGTGCTTCGGGGCTCGCTATCGCTCGCACNNCGCACCTCAGCATGACGAACGCTGATGTGCGTCATCCTGAGGTGCGCCCCGAAGCACGGGGCTCGCTCCGCTTTGCTGCGCTCGCACCTCAGCATGACGATGTCGGTGCTCGTCATCCTGAGGTGCGCGCTCTTCGCGCGCCCCGAAGGACGATGATGACGCACGCCTGCTCTCGTCCTCGACATCGTCCCGGCGCGCAATCGCCCGCAGATCGGCCGGGCGAATTCGAATCTTCAAGCTGCCGCTTTCGTCCGCGCGCGGATCAGATTGAGAACCTTGCGCGCGGCTTCGGGGATGTTGGTGCCGGGGCCGAAGATCGCAGCGACGCCTTCGCGTTCGAGGAAGGCGTAATCCTGCGCGGGGATGACGCCTCCGCAGATCACGAGAATGTCGTCGGCCTTCTGCTTGCGCAGCGCCTCGATCAGTTGCGGCACCAGCGCCTTGTGGCCGGCCGCCTGGCTCGATACGCCGATCACATGCACGTCGGATTCGATGGCGTCCTTCGCCACTTCTTCCGGTGTTTGAAACAGCGGGCCGATATCGACGTCGAAGCCGAGATCGGCAAACGCGGTCGCGATCACTTTGGCGCCCCGGTCATGGCCGTCCTGGCCCATCTTGGCGACGAGGATGCGCGGCCGCCTGCCCTCTTCCTTCTCGAATGCTTCGATGTCGTCGCGCAGCGCCGCGAACTCGTTGTCGCCCTCATAGGCGCCGCCATAGACGCCCGATATGGAACGGATCTGCGCGCGATAGCGGCCGAACACCTTTTCCATCGCTTCCGAAATCTCGCCGACGGTCGCGCGGGCGCGTGCGGCATCAACGGCGAGCGCCAGCAGATTTCCGTCGCCGGCTGCGCCATTGCCGAGCGCGGCCAGCGCGGCTTCGACCTTATCCGGATCGCGTTTCGTGCGCACGTCCTTCAACCGCGCGATCTGGGAGTTGCGCACCGACGCATTGTCGATGTCGCGCACCTCGACATGCGAATCCTGTTCGGTCTCGAACTTGTTGACGCCCACGATCACGTCTTCGCCGCGATCCACACGCGCCTGGCGGCGCGCAGCGGCTTCCTCGATGCGCAGCTTGGGTATGCCGGCCTCGACCGTCTTGGTCATGCCGCCCATCGCTTCCACATCGTCGATGATCGCTTTCGCGGCTTGCGCAAGCGAATGCGTCAGCGCCTCGACGTAGAAAGACCCGCCCAGCGGATCGACCACCTTCGTCACCTGCACTTCATGCTGCAGGATGAGCTGCGTGTTGCGCGCGATGCGGGCGGAGAATTCCGTCGGCAATGCGATCGCCTCGTCGAAGGAGTTGGTGTGCAGCGATTGCGTGCCGCCCAGCACGGCGGCGAGCGCCTCATAGGCCGTGCGAACGATGTTGTTGTAAGGATCCTGTTCGGTGAGCGATACACCGGACGTCTGGCAATGGGTGCGCAGCATCAGCGATTCCGGATTCTTCGCGCCGAACCCCGCCATGATCTGCGACCACAACAGCCGCGCCGCGCGCAGCTTCGCCACTTCCATGAAGAAATTCATGCCGATACCGAAGAAGAACGACAGCCGCGGCGCGAATTCGTCCACCGCAAGCCCCTTCGCCAGCGCCGCGCGCACATATTCGATGCCGTCCGCCAGCGTATAGGCGAGCTCCTGCGTGGCCGTCGCGCCGGCCTCGTGCATGTGATAGCCGGAGATCGAAATCGAATTGAATTTCGGCATCTTCTTCGCCGTGTATTCGATGATGTCGGCGACGATGCGCATCGAAGGCGCGGGCGGATAGATATAGGTGTTGCGCACCATGAATTCCTTGAGGATGTCGTTCTGGATCGTGCCGGAGAGTTTCTCCGGCGGCACACCCTGCTCTTCGGCGGCCACGATGAAGTTGGCGAGGATCGGGATCACCGCGCCGTTCATGGTCATCGAGACGGACATCTTCTCCAGCGGGATTCCGGAGAACAGGATTTTCATGTCCTCGACGGAATCGATCGCGACCCCCGCCTTGCCCACATCGCCCGTCACGCGGGGATGATCGCTGTCGTAACCGCGATGGGTGGCGAGATCGAAGGCCACCGAGAGGCCCATCTGGCCGCCGGCCAGATTCTTCCGGTAGAAGGCGTTGGACTCTTCGGCCGTCGAGAAGCCGGCATATTGGCGGACGGTCCAGGGCCGCCCCGCATACATCGTGGCGCGCACGCCCCGCAGGAACGGCTCGATGCCGGGCACGCTGTCGATGGCCTCGATGCCCTCCAGGTCGGCCGCCGTGTAGAGCGGCTTCACGTCGAAGCCTTCGGGCGCATGCCAGATGAGGCTTTCGAGAGGCCGGGTCTTCAGTTCCTTCGCCGCCAGCGCGGCCCAGGCCTTGGGGTCTTTCGCAGTCATCCTGCCGGTCTTTCCAATGCGATCGACCCTCAGTATCGCAGGTGCGAATTGACGGTCAAAGCGGGCCACTCGAAGGCGTCACAGGCCCGTCGCCGTTGCGTCACATATGCTCCGCCTACGGAGGATGTGGTCCGTGCGTTGAATCCGGACTCCATTCGTTGGCTTACCCACAGGATGTGGTTGCTCCGATATCTTGACAAACCAGTCATAGTATGAGAACAAAGCACGATATCGATTCGGTTAGCGATTCGGGCCTGATTCGTTCATTGCCCGTTCAGGGTGGAATTCGCCCCATCCACAGGCCTGTTGATTTCCCAAAACGCAGCTTGTCGACCCTCGCCGAAACCACCAAGTTGCCAGGCTATGAACCCGACGCGCGCGCCACGCGGCACGCCCCGGCCGTCCGATGGCGGCAGGGTCGCCGCGGTCTTGGGACCGACCAACACCGGCAAGACCCATTTTGCGATCGAGCGGATGCTCGCGCATCGCTCGGGCATGATCGGCCTGCCGCTCCGGCTCCTCGCCCGGGAGGTCTATGACAAGGTCGCGCGGATCAAAGGCCCGAAGCTGGCGGCCCTCATCACCGGCGAAGAGAAGATCGTGCCGGCTGAGGCGCGGTATTTCGTCTGCACGGTCGAGGCCATGCCGGTCGATCTGGGCGTGGCGTTTCTCGCCATCGACGAGATCCAGCTTTGCGGCGATCCCGAGCGCGGGCATGTCTTCACCGACCGGCTGCTCAACGCCCGCGGCGACGAGGAGACGCTATTCCTCGGCGCGGAGACGATGCGCGCCACGATTCAGCGTTTCGTCCCCGAGGCGCATTTCATCACGCGGCCGCGCTTTTCCGATCTCGCTTATACGGGCGCCAAGAAGCTCACACGCCTGCCCCGCCGCTCCGCCATCGTCGCGTTTTCAGCGGAAGACGTTTACGGCATCGCCGATCTCGTGCGCCGCCAACGCGGAGGCGCGGCCGTCGTGCTCGGCGCGTTGAGCCCCCGCACCCGCAATGCCCAGGTCGCGCTCTATCAATCGGGCGAAGTGGATTTCCTCGTCGCGACGGATGCGATCGGCATGGGCATCAACATGGATGTCGACCATGTCGCGTTTGCGGAACTGACGAAGTTCGACGGCATGGGCGTGCGGCCGTTGCGGCCCGACGAAATGGGTCAGATCGCAGGACGCGCCGGACGCCACATGAATGACGGCACGTTCGGCGTGACGGCAGAAGCGGAACCGCTCGATGAAGAAACCGTCGCGCGCATCGAAGGCCATCGCTACGAGCCCGTGCGCATCCTGCAATGGCGCAATTCGGCGCTGAGCTTTCGCTCGCTGGGGGCGCTGATCGAAAGCCTCGAGGAGCCGCCGCCTTTGCGCGGACTTGCGAGGGCGCGGCCGGCGATGGATTTCGCGAGCCTGCGCATTCTCGCGGGACAGGACGAATTCCGCGCGCTTGCGAGCACGCCCGGAAATGTGAAGCGCCTATGGGAAGCATGCCAGCTTCCCGATTTCCGCAAGCTCACACCCGACGAGCATGTGCGTCTTGTGGGCCAGATCTATCGTCACCTGATGAGCGACGAAGGCGTGTTGCCGGAAGATTGGCTCGCGCGCCAGGTTTCGCGGCTCGACGAGATCGAAGGCGACGTGGCGACCTTGTCCGGCCGCCTCGCGCAGATCCGCACCTGGACTTACGCCGCGCATCGTCCCGGCTGGGTGAAAGATGCCGGCCATTGGCAGGAGCAGACGCGCGCGGTTGAGGATCGGCTCTCCGATGCGCTGCATGAAAGACTGACGCAGCGCTTCATCGATCGCCGCACCGCGATCCTGATGCGGCGGCTGCGCGACGACGATGTCGTCAATATCGTGCTCGACGATTCCGGCGCGGTGGCGATCGGCGGCGAGGTCGTGGGCAAGCTGGAAGGTTTTCGCTTCTCGCCCGATCCACGCGCGGAAGGAATTCATGGACGCACGCTGCGTGCTGCTGCACTGAAAGGTCTCGAAGGCGAATTCGCGGCGCGTGCCCGCAAGATTGCACACTCCGACGATGCGGCCATTACGCTCAGCGAACACGGGCGGTTTTGGTGGGACGGGGCGATCGTGGCGCAACTCGTTCCGGGACCGAGCGCATTGCAGCCTGCGGTTTTGCTCTTCGCCGACGAACATCTGCCCGCCGAATTACGCGAGCGCGTCCAGAAGCGGCTCGACACATGGATGACCAATCGCATTGCGACGCGTCTTGAGCCGCTGCTCGCGCTGCGGACGGCTGCCGATGCGAAGCCCGGCACGGCGCGTGCGCTGCCTTCCGAAGCGCGCGGAACCGCGCATCAGCTTTGCGAGGCGCTGGGCTCGCTGGATCGGACGCGTGCGACCTTGCCGCCCGATCTTCGCGTCGCGATGCGCGCGCTCCGCTCCTTCGGCGTGAAATTCGGGCGACGCGCGGTCTTCATGCCGAAATTGCTGCGGCCCGATGCAGCGTCTCTGCTGGCCTTGCTCTGGGGCGTGCGCGCGAAGCTCGATCAAATTCCGTCTCCGCCAACTGCTGGCATCACGTCGTTCGACGCGGACGATGCCGCGCCGGATGGCTTTCTCTCGGCTGCGGGCTTTCATGTGGTGGGACCGCGTGCAATCCGCCTCGATATGCTCGACCGGCTTGAACAGGAGCTCGAAGCAGCCGCCACAACCGGCCAGGTTGCCGACGCGGCCGTGCCGAAGCTCGTATCGCTGCTCGGTTGCGACCGGGCCACACTCGATGACGTTTTGGCTGCCCTGGGCTGGAGCCGGGTGGCCGTCGTCGGCAAGGACGCAACGGCTACCGTCTGGCGCCAATCCGTCCCGCGCGCGCAAAGCCGCCGCCGCAGGACTCGCACGCTGCCTGCACCCCGTCATTCGCCCGACTCGCCCTTCGCAGGTCTGGCTGCCCTCATCGCGGCGGATTGACGCGATGGGCGAACGCATCCGCATCGACAAATGGCTCTGGCACGCGCGCTTCTACAAATCCCGCGCGCTCGCGCAGCATGCAGCCGCGTCCGGACTCATCAGGCTGAACGGCGCGCGCGTGGAAAAGGCCAGCGCAGGCGTCGGTCCCGGCGACGTCTTAACCTTGCCGCGCGGGCGCGCGGTCGTGGCGGTCCGCATCGAGGCGCTCGCCGTTCGGCGCGGCCCCGCGCGCGAGGCGCAGACGCTCTATCAAATCCTCAGCGAAAGTGTGCTTGATCCCCCGGCCGTAGCGCCTTAATTGACGTTGCGTGCGGAACCTGCCGCGCGACCGGAGCAAGCCATGACTTACGTCGTCACCGAAGCCTGCATCAAATGCAAATACATGGACTGCATAGAGGTCTGCCCGGTCGATTGCTTCTATGAAGGCGAGAACATGCTCGTCATCGATCCGGACGTCTGCATTGACTGTGGGGTCTGTGAGCCGGAATGCCCCGTCGATGCCATCAAGGCGGACACCGAGACCGGTCTGGAAAAGTGGCTCACGGTTAATGCCGATTACGCCAAGAAATGGCCAAACATCACCTTGAAGGGCGAACCTCCGGCGGACGCGAAAGATTGGGACACCGTCCCGGACAAGTTCGAGAAGTTCTTTACCGATAAACCCGGTTCCGGCACGTAGAATTAACGAACTGCCGCCAAGCAAACCTGCCCCGAGTCGTAAGCTTTCCGTCACAATAGGGGCTTGTAATCTATGACAAATTCTCATTCCGATTGAAATAAGTCGCGATATTTCAAGCGGTTGGCAGATTTTCCTTCACAATTGCCCGATTTTGGTATAGGGTGCTTTCCGTCCGTCAGGCCAAGAAAGGCTCGCCAAGCGGCATAGAACGTTCGGCCTCCGTATTGCCCGAAACCCGGTCCAGGATACCCCGAGATTCTGGAGTTCGGTCTTCGGACGGAGCGCCCGCCGCCTTCAAATCGGGGCTGAATTGTTGCACCGCAACGGTGTTGCGGTGTGTGGGCGCGAGTTTGGCGCCGGATGGTATGTCAATAGTCGAGAGAAACGGATCCCCATGATGAGCTCCCCTGCCAAGCCGCCTTTGGTTCCCGAGAAGAAGAAAGCGCCCGCGAATTCGAACCGCAAGCTCGATTTCAAGGCAAACGATCACGTCGTGTACCCCACCCACGGCGTCGGCCGCATCACGCGCGTCGAAGAGCAGGACGTGGCCGGTTCGAGGCTGGAACTGTTCGTCATCACCTTCGAGAAGGACAAGATGACCTTGCGCGTTCCCACCGCGAAGGCGAAGGCCGTCGGCATGCGCAAGTTGTCGTCGCCGGATATCGTCGCGACCGCGCTCAACACGCTGAAGGGCCGCGCCCGCATCAAGCGCACGATGTGGAGCCGCCGCGCCCAGGAATACGAAGCCAAGATCAATTCCGGCGATCTCGTTTCGATCGCGGAAGTCGTGCGCGACCTGCACCGCGCCAGCGGCCAGCCGGAGCAGTCCTATTCCGAGCGTCAGCTTTATGAAGCAGCTCTCGCCCGCATGGCGCGCGAAGTGGCTGCTGTCGAACGCATCGACGAACAGGCTGCGGTCAAGCGCGTGGAAACACAGCTGCTGAAGAAGGCCGCGTAAGCGCTTTCACATTTGGTATGCGAAAAGGCCCCGCATCGCCCGGGCCTTTTTGTTTGGGCTGGAGCAATGCCGGAAGGAGTGTGTCGGTACGCCACGAAAACCAGGCCAAATCGGCTTCTTGTGCGCGATATTTCCCCGCTCCGTACGCTCGCTTCAACCGACTTCAGGACAACGCGATTGTCGACTCCAACCTGGAGTTATCCGACAAAAGTCGGCTAATGTGGCGCGCCGGCGCAAGACCGGGAATTCTACCGGGGAACGCAGGACAGTCATTTGTCCGCTCTGTCAGGAAAACGACTGCCATGTCGGGAAAAACTGCTGCTGTCGCGCTCGGTGCGATTTTCCTCATCATCGGATTGCTGGGCTTCGTGCCGAACCCCCTGATCGGCCACCATGCTCTCTTTGAAGAGACGACAGGATTGGATTGGGAGCGCGTTATCATGGGGTCGGTCCTGATGGGAATTGGGGTTTGGGCGCCGTTGCGCGCCGTATTGTGGCTGAGAATCCTGGCTGCCCTTTATGCTCTGAACGTCCTCATTACTCTGGTAGCGACCAAGTCACTGTCGAGTTTCGTCAAGATCGACACTGCCGGGAACTGGCTGCATTTCGGACTCGGTCTGCTGCTAATCGCCGCCGCTCTTGTCGGCAGAACGAATGCATCGAGCATGACTGGAAGGGACAAATAATTACCTGCCGACGGGAAGTCCTTCGCCGCGCAGCTCGACTTCGCTGAAGCTACGGTGCGACCAGCACTTCCACCATGTCCGGGCTCGGTAACTCGATCTCCGGTCCATTCATCTGATCGACGAAGCCGCGCACCCGCACCATCTTGCCGGCGTAGTTGCGGGGATCGATTCCGGCATCGCGGAAGATCGGCATGTCGTCCGGCGAGATCGTTGCCGTAAAATCGCGGCCCCAATCCGTGCCGAAATCGAGGTAGGCCCGGCCGTTCTTGACGTTCGCGGTAAGCACTTTGCCTTCCACGACCTGGAACGTGCCGGCGGTTCCCGCCAGCTGATCGGGGTTGCGGATCGTGTAGGCGGCCTGCGTCCAGATGCCGTTCTTGTTTTTGCGCGCTTCGGCTTCTGCCGCATACAACGCTGCGGCGCATTCGCGACGATCGGGCGCGATATCGACGCGTGCGAGACCCCGGCGCAGCATCGCGATCTGCAGCCAGGGTTCGTCATTGTCCTGCGGAAACTCGACCTGCGCGCGCAGACGGCCATAGCGGTCTTCCTTCGGGATATTCACGGCCAGCGAAACGGTGCGGCCGCGCGAAAGATCGGACAAGGTGCTGATCGCCTGCTCGGCGAGAAACGCCGGCGCATGATCCTTTGTGCCCTGCGGCAGCAGGATGCCTTCAAGATGCACCGCACGGCCGTCGATGAGCACGAGCACGCCGTTCTTTTCGGCGCGTACCACCTGCATATCGGACGCTTCGATGGTTGGCGCGCATGTGGTGGGAAGCGCCGCGGCCCAGGCAGGCAGCGGCGCCAGCAGCGCGCCGAGCACGAATGCCACGCGACAGATTCCCTCAACAGGCATTCAACCCCCTGGGACCGGCAAGACGGGCACTTGCTCACAATTGACGCGCCGGGAATGCTCCCGCGGCGCGCTGGATTTAGACCACGATCCCCGAAAACGGAAAGTCGATGCCGCCGGATCGGTTAATTCGCGCGCCGGAGGTCGATCGCGCCACGCGCCTGCGAGACTCCCGCGCGCGACACGCGAGAGAGACTTCAACCTAAGCCCGGCGGCGCGCATAGAGGACGATCAGGACACCCAGGATCGCGACGGCCGCGCCGCCATAGGCCCAGGCGATGTGGTTGTCCATGACCGGATTGGCCGGCCAGATAAAAACTCCGGTCCCCTGCCCGATCCAATGCAGCCCGAAAAGGATTGCGATCAACCCAACGATCGACAAAACGGTTTTCATGTTTCCCTCCGATTGCGCCTTTGGCTTCAGCAGCGAATTTGCGCGTTGAAACGATGTCGACAGTCCACGGCCCTTGGACAATAGCACGGCCGCCTCGATCTGCGCGTCGCATGACGCCAGCCCAAGCTGCCGGAATGGATAACCGTTGTTGGGAAATCTCTGATATGGTTGCAATGATCGAAGAGTGGGAAGCGACGCAAAATCTTGGCTAGGTGTCCGCTGCCGTTCCAATACGTGGTCGAGGACATAGGGTGGGCATCAGAAACTATTTGATCGAAGGCGTTTCCGGCACCGGCAAAACCACGGTGGCTGAAGAACTGCAGCGGCGCGGTTACCACGTCGTCCACGGTGACCGGGAGTTGTCTTATGTTGGTGATCCCGAGACTGGTGAACCGCTGGATGGGCTTGCCGATGAGAGCGTGACGGACAGCGTCACATGGAGGCACGAGCACCACATTTGGCATGTAGACAAAGTCAAATCCCTGCTCGCCGATCAGCGTTATGGGAAGTCATTCTTCTGCGGCGGATCAAGAAATCTTCACCGCTTCATTGATTTGTTCGACGAGGTTTTCGTTCTCAACGTCGATCTCGACACGTTGAATCGGCGGCTTGCCGGGAGACCAGAAGACGAGTTTGGTGGAAAGCCGAGTGAACGAGAGCTGATTGGGCGATTGCATGCAACGAAAGAGGATGTCCCGAAGGGTGGTGTCGCAATCGATGCCACTGCGCCGATTGAACGCGTCGTGGATGACATTTTGGAAAAGTGCAGCTAGGTCCCAGGCATGGACGGAACGGCCCACTAAATTCAAACTGACCCACCACGCGATCATTGCCATGGATTGGCCACTTTTCCGCGGCCTGCTATGCTCGCCGTGTCGAGGGGAGTCCGACATGGATCGCCGCTATTACGGAATCAAAATAGCCCTGGTGCTGCTGGGGCTCGGCATTGTGGCGTGGACCGGCATCTCCGCGCCGAAAGGCGACATGCGATCCTCGATGGCGCATCTGCATTATGGCGCGGCGACCGAGGTCGAAGTCGTCGTCCTGCGCACCAGCGCCAAGGTCTCGCTCGCCTTCGTGGAGTTCGTCCACCGCCTACGCTGATTTCGACGCTTTGAGACTCACGCCCGCCGGCGGCGGCACGCTGTCCGGCACGAAGAAATCCGGCATCAGGTCTTTCGTCGGATCGACGCGGTATTTGTCGAAATCCGTGACGCCGTTCTCGGCCAGAAATGTGTCGTCGATCAGAAAGCGGCCCGTAAATCTCTTCGCCGGCTTGTTGAAGATCAGATAGGCCGCATCGGACAGGATGTCGGTCGTGCGGCAATGCTTCATGCCCTCGTCACCCGCCAGCGCATTGCGGATTGCGGCCGTCGCCACGCCTGTGCGCGGCCACAACGCGTTGAACGCGATGCCGTCATCGGCGAACTCGGCCGCCATACCCAGCACGCACATCGACATGCCGAATTTTGCCATCGTGTAAGCTGTGTGGCCGCGAAACCATTTCGCGTTCATGTCCAGCGGAGGAGACAGCATCAGCACATGCGGATTGGCCGCCCGCTTCAGATGCGGGATGCAGGTGCGCGACACGAGATAGGTGCCCCGCGCATTGATCTGCTGCATCAGGTCGAAACGCTTCATGTCGGTCTGCAAAGTGCCGGTCAGCGAAATCGCGCTGGCATTGTTGACGCAGATATCGATGCCGCCGAAGCGCGCGACGGTCTTCTCGACTGCATCGACAACCTGCTCTTCAAACCGGATATCGCAGACCAGCGGCAACGCCTTGCCGCCCGCCTTCTCGATTTCTTCGGCCGCCGTATAGATCGTGCCCGGCAGTTTCGGATTCGGCTCGGCCGTCTTGGCGGCAATCGCGATGTTCGCGCCGTCTTTCGCGGCGCGCAGCGCGATCGCAAGCCCAATGCCGCGGCTCGCGCCTGTGATGAACAGCGTCTTGCCCGCGAGGCTCATGGTCGTTTCCTTCAGATTGTCTTGTACCAGTCGATGCCGTCCGAATCCGCGTTGCGCTCGATGCGGCCCCGCGCGCGCAGGCAATTGAGATGGGCGAGGCTTTCGCCCGTCGCCATCCCGAAATTGCCGCTGGTGATCTTGGCGCGGAACAGCGCAGGGAACACATCGACCGCACGCTTCGGCGTCTCGCACAGCGTGAGCAATTTTTCGAGGCCGCTTTCATGGCCGTCGATCAGCTCCTGCAGCCGCAACGGCGCACCGCGAAACGGTTCGTTGTGGGAAGGCAACACCAGCATGCTTCCCGGTAGCATGTCGCGCAGCTTCACGCAGGAATCGATCCAATCCTGCAACGGGTTCGCATCCGGCTCGGTCGGAAACAGGCTCACATTCGACGAGATCTTCGGCAGGATCTGATCGCCCGAGATGAAGATGTTGTCCTCGCGGCACCACAGGCATGCATGTTCCGGCGCATGGCCGCGGCCGATGACAACTTCCCAGATGCGATTGCCGATCGGGATGCGTTCGCCTTCCTCGATGCGGCGGTAGGAATTCGGCAGGTGATAGACGCCACGTCCGAAACCGCCGAAGCGCGTGCGATAGGCTTCGAGCGCGTCGTCGGGGAACCCGGCAGCGCGATAGAACCGCATGCCTTCTTCGGGCGCTTCCTGTCCGGTATCGGCCACGAGATTGCGGCACATCAGATAGTCTGTGCGCGTCATCCACAGCTGCACGCCAAAGCGGCGCACCAGCCAACCCGCCATGCCCACATGGTCGGGATGCAGATGGGTGACGATCACGCGCTTGACGGGCCGCCCCTTCATGGGGCCGGCGAAAAGCAGCTTCCAAGCATCGGCCGTGGGCTCGTCGCGTATGCCGGTATCCACCACCGTCCAGCCGTCGCCGTCCTCCAACAGCCACAGATTGATGTGATTGAGCTGCATCGGCAGGCGCATGCGCACCCACAGCAATCCGGGAGCGACCTCGATGCTTTGGCCGAGGTCAGGATAGGTCTGCCACGGATAATCCAGGTTGCGGCCGGGCCGCGTCGATGCTTCTGCTTCGGACAAATCGAACCCTCGAATGGCTGTCCTTCCGACTATGAAGCCGGAGCCCTGCCCGTCAAGCTGTGAATATACCCAGCGCGAAAGCCATCGCCCAATCAGATCGCGCTCGGCAGATCCGTCTTGCGAAAATCGTCGCCTACGAACAGCAGCGGGCACGCATTAATTTTGGCCGTATCGTAGGAGAAGCAATCCCCGAAATTGAGGCTCGCGAGATTCCGGCCTTTGCCCCATTTTCGATAGGCATCCATCACCCTTCGTGCGGTCGCCGGCGTGACGGAGACGACCTCGAATCCCAAACCGTCGAGGAGTTTGGTCATTTCAGCCGATACATTGCGCATTTCGGCCACGATCAACGCCTCCGTAGCGGTGACCGCCGAAATCACAAGTTCCGGCTCGATCTGCAGGACCTGCACACACGCCGCAGCTTCCGGCTCATTGAGAATGATGGCCATGAGTGCCGAGGTATCGACGGCGATCATTTGGGAAGGCCGTCCTCGCGATAGAGGAAATCCTGGCTTCGGGCTGCATTGGCGCCGGGCGCGGCGGACAACGGGCCGGAGGTGCAAACGCCATCCAGAAGCGCCTTTCGGTCGGCGGCAGACGGACGGGCACCAACCGGCACGAGACGCACCGCCGCCTTTCCATGTCGCGTGAGAACGATATCCTCACCCGCTTCGGCCTTGCGCACGAGCTCGGTGAGCTGTCCCTTTGCGTCGCTGACGGTCACCCGCATGGCGTCTCTGTCCATAATGGCTCAATAATTTGGACTATCAATGGTCCATTGTCAAATCCGTGTGGCCGAACGGCTTTGCCAAGGCGCGAGATGGCGGTCCGCGCGGCGCACGATATAGTGGCCGCCCGCCTTGCCTGGAGGGCCTTTATGCTGCGCCGCGTTGCCGCTGTTTCCCTTGTGCTGGGACTGGCCGGGCCTTTGCCGGCGGCAGCGCAAAGCGTCTCGAAGGATGTTTCGGCGGCGCCGGCCGGCACCTATGCGCTCGAGCCCGCCCACAGCCAATTGCTGTTCTCGATCGCCCATCTGGGGCTGACGGATTATTACGGCCGCTTCGACCGGCTCTCCGGCGCGCTCAATTTCGACCCCAAGGCGCCCGAAAAGAGCAGCGTCTCGGTCGCCATCGATACCTCGAGCGTCGACACGCCCAGCGGCGGGATCAACGACGAACTCAAGGGCACGGTTTTCGGCATCCGCGCGTTTCCCACGGCGACGTTCAAGTCGACATCCGTGACGCGTACGGGGCCGGACACGGGGCGCATGGATGGAACGCTCACGATCAAAGGGGTGACGAAACCCGTGAGCCTGGACGTGGTGTTTTCAGGCGGCGAAGAAGATCCCTTGAACGGCGACTTTGCGCTTGGCTTCAAGGCAACCGGCACGATCAAGCGCACCGATTTCGGCCTCACCGGAATGGAATGGGAGCCGCTGGTCGGTGACGACGTTAGTCTCATCATCCAAGCAATGTTCGAACGACGGAAAGACTGACAACATGGCAATTGCGAACACGCGGTCGCGCTACGGCACCGTCGCGATGACATTGCATTGGCTGATCGCGCTCGCGGTGCTGACCAATATCTGTCTCGGGCTCTATCATGCCGATTTCATTCCCGATAACGCGCCGCCCGACATGCAGAAATTCGCATTCCAGATCATCCAGCTGCACAAATCGATTGGGCTTACCGTTCTGGTGCTGAGCATCGCACGCCTGCTGTGGCGGCTGGTCAATCCTATCCCGCCACTGCCCGACGGAATGAGCCCGGCACTGCGCGTCGTGGCGCATGCGACGCATTTCCTGCTTTATGTCCTGATCATCGCAATTCCGTTGTCCGGCTGGGCTCTCGTCTCGGCGTCGCGTCTTGGATTGCCCACGCCCTATTTCGGCATTTTTCATTGGCCCAATCTGTGGTTCCTCGCCGATCTGCCGGGCGCCACCAAGCACGCGCTACATCCTACGCTGGCGCTGACACATACCGTTCTGGCCTGGTCGGCGATCGTCCTGATCCCGATTCACGTCCTCGGTGCGCTGTATCACCAGTTCCTGCGCCGCGACGACGTGTTGAAGCGCATGATCCCGGGAACAAAGGTCGCGGAACCCGCATGAGACGGCTCCTCACGGCCCTTCTGTTCGCGTCGCTTCTCGCGACACCGGCCTGGGCCGCCGGGTGGGCGGTGGATTATACGAAGAGCCGGCTCGGCTTCACCGTGCAATGGAGCAACGAGCCTTTCTCGGCGTCGTTCAAATCCTGGAAGACGGACATCGATTTCGACCCCGCCGATCTCGCCCATGCGCGCGCCGCGGTGTCGATCGATATGGCGAGCGAAGCGTCCGACGCGGACGAATTGGACAGTGGTCTGCGCGGAGTCTTCGGCTTCGAAGTCTCGAAATTTCCGACGGCGCAATTCCTCGCCACGAGCTTCACGCACAAATCCGGCAACGATTATGTCGCGACAGGAACCTTGACGATCCGCGGAGTCACGAAGCCGGTGACCCTGCCCTTCACGCTGACCATCTCCGGCAAGACCGCGCATATGATCGGCACAACGCAGATCATGCGCCTGGATTTTGGCGTGGGCGAAGGCGAGTGGGCGGGAGACAAACCCGTTTCGCACGCGGTGACGGTGACCGTCGATCTCACGGCAACAAGGTCGTAACTTCGCGCCGCTAGATCAGCGACAGGTTCTCCGGCTGTGCCGATGGGAATATTTGTCCGAGTTGCGTGCCGTTGAGGCCGTAGCTTTTTTTCAGCACGCCGCCGATGAGCGCGCGGTAGTCGTTCAAGACCGGATAATCGCGGTCTTGAAACAGATTGGCTTGAGTCACCGCGAGCTGGCGTCCTGCGATGCGGCCGCCGTTGATGCCGCCTCCCAGCACCCAATAGACGCTGCCATGGCCATGATCGGTGCCGTGGTCGCCGTTCTCCCGGAAGGTGCGCCCGAATTCGCTGACGACGATGACCAGCGTGTTGTTCCATTGCGGCCCGAGTTCATTCGCCAGAGTGGCGAGTCCGCGGCCCAACTCTCCAATGCGATTGGCGAGATAGCCGCCTGCGCCGCCTTCATTGACATGGGTGTCCCAGCCGCCGACATCGACGAAGCCCAGATCGAATTTGTCCCGCATCAGAATGCCGATGCGCTGCGCGGATAGCTCGAAGCCCTTTGGGCTCACCGCGTTCCGGTTGGCCGCCTGCATCTGGGCCGACAGCGCCTGATAGACTTCATCCTGCACTGCAAAGCCTTCGGCGACGGCCGGCGCAAGATCCTGGCCCTGATACATCGCCTGAATCAGTTCCGCATTTTTTCCGGCAACGCCCGACTTGCCCGTGTAGTTGAGAGCGATGTTGGGCACGGCCGCGCCGCCGCGGAACGTCAACGGAAGCTGATTGGTAAAGGAAATCGGCCGGTCGCCCGAAAGCGTCAGCGCGATGCGACTCATGAAGCCCGAACGATAATCGCGCGGGCCATCGAGCGGCCGGCCCAGCTCGATCGTGTCCTGCGTCTCGAAATGGCTGCGGCTCGTGTCGTCCGTGCCGGCGAACGGCACGAAGGCAATTTGCTTTGCCTGCCACAGCGGATAAATGGACTCCTTCAGCGCGGGATGCAGCGCCCAATCGGAGTCCAGAGGAAGGGATGCCGTTTTGGGAACCGCGAGCGTGGGACGCGCCGAATAATAGAAATCGCTCGAGGCGGGGATCACGATGTTCGCGGCGTCATAAGCTCCACGCAGGAACACGACCAGAAGCCGTGGCGCGTTTGTGAGCGGTGTTGCGTAAAGCCGGCCCGCAATAGCGGTCAACGGCAACGCTGCTGCGGCAGCTTTGAGAATTTCGCGGCGGTTCATCACGACACTCCTTCACGCTAGCGGTGCATGAACTCGGGCGAAGACAGGAACAGCATATTCCAATCCGTCGGCGATTTCGCCTGGGCGAGCGCACTCGCGGTCGCCGGACCGAGGTCGGACGCGATTGCCTGGTAATAACGCGTCTCGCGGACGTCAGGCGGCGGCGCGGGCTCCTTCGCCGTATCGTCCGGCAGCTTGAACAAGCCCGAATGGCCAAGCCCGATCTGACGCGCGATTTCAAACCGCATTTCCATCTCGCCGGGCCCCGACCATGCCGCTTCGGTGGCGGCGTAGCCGTCCGGCGTCTCATGGCCGTAGAGCGGTTCGCTCATGCGGTTCAGCCAGGTCAGGAGCGGCTGCGCGTTGAGAATGACCGTGTCGCCATAGGCAGCGCGGAAGGCGGAAACCGCGTAATGGATCGGATCCTTGAATTTCCGGCCGAGCGACGCCCGGAATTCGGGCGCGGCGAACATTGTCTGCAACACGGCAGAAATATCGCCGTCACTGCTCCGGAAGGTCGCGGTCATTGCATCGACCAGCGAGTCCGGCGGCGTGTCGCAACAGAAAAACTGTGCGAGCTGCATGCTGATGTGATGCGCCGTGGCCGGCTCGGCGCTCAGAATGGCGATTGCCTCGGCGACCTCCTTGAAGCCCTCACCCTTGATGGGTGTGCCGAGAAAGAGCTTGTCGCCATAGTCGTGACGGTTCGGATTGAATTCGAACAGATTGCCCGCGCGATATTGCCCGCGCAGATCCGGCCGCACATTCGGCGGTTTACCCGACAGATTGACTCCGAGGCCGGTCAGGATGAGCGCCAGCTCCTGCACGTCCTTTTGCGTATAGCCGGAGCCCACGCCCATCGTGTGGAGCTCCATGATTTCGCGGGCGTAGTTCTCATTGATGTGTCCGGAGGCATTCTGGGCGTTGTCCAGATATTGCAGCATCGCCGGGTGAAAGACGGTCGCGGCGAGCAGATCGCGGAATTTGCCGAGAACGTGCGGACGGATCGCGTTTTCTTCGTAATCGCCCACAAGCGCGCGAATCTCCGACTTGTTCTGGCTGACATTGAAATGGTTCATCCAGAACCATGTCAGTTGCTCCTTCAGTTGGTTCTTCGAGTAGAGGTCGCGCAGCAGCGAACGCATCGCGGCCTGACGGGCATAATCCGTCAGCCGGTGCTGATAGGCTTTCTGCGCCACTTCGTAATCGGGCGTGCCCTTGATCGATTTTGCGGTATCGCGCAATGCGCGGACATCGTCATTGATTTCAGGCAGAGTCTTTTGCGAGATATCCATCGCCGCGATTTCGATCTGCACGTCCTTCGGCAAACCATCATCGGCGGCGGGATGAAGCTGGCTTTGCAAATAGCGGTCGAGACCTTCTGCCGCGAGCGTCTGCGCACTCGACGTATCGGCGCCCCAGCTGATCCGGTTGAGCACCGCGATATCCGAAGGGTTCGTGTCCAGGGGTGCAGCGCTTTCTGCAACAGGCGCGTAGTGCGGTGCCGGAGGCGGCGTCGGCGCGCAAGCAGCCACGGCCCCCAGGAAGGAGCCGGCAACTATCAGACGGAGTCGAGCGGCGCGCATTTGCATCCGATATTGAGAACAAAGGCGTTCACACCATGATGCCGCAATCGCTAGAATTGTTCGATTAAAGATATTCCATCCCGATAGAGAACGACCTCACTTTCGATATTCGTATCCCGTTGCAACCGGGTCTGCGCCGGAATTACACAATAGACAGGGTTTCCGCGTGCCCTTAACGTAAGTTGCGCATTGTTCCGATGCGCGTCGGGGGACCGCATTTATGGCCGAAGGTCCAGGTGGAATAATTGCGCAGCCGTTCGCCGGGCTGAAGCGCCGCCATATCGCCGCCGCTACGCTCGGCAATGCCCTCGAATTCTATGATTTCCTCACTTACACCTTTTTCGCGATCCAGATCGGACACGCCTTTTTCCCGGCGCAGAGCGCCTATGGCAGCCTGATGCTGTCTCTCGCCACCTTCGGCGTCGGCTTCGCCACGCGACCAATCGGCGCAATTGTGCTTGGCGCCTATGCCGACCGTGTGGGGCGCAAGCCCGCAATGATCCTGAGCTACACGATGATCGGCGCTTCGATTATCGCGATGGCGCTGATTCCGACCTACGCATCCATCGGCCTGGCGGCGCCGATTCTGGCGGTCGTGGCTCGCATGGTGCAGGGTTTCTCGCTGGGCGGCGAAGTGGGCTCCAACACCGCCTTCCTGCTGGAGGGCGTTGCTCCAGAGAGGCGAGGGTTCACCGTATCCTGGCAGGGTTCAAGCCAGCTAATCGCGCTCACAGTCGGAGGCGTGGTCGGCACGATCCTCACCGCCCTGATGCCGCACGATCTGCTCGACACGTATGGCTGGCGCATCGCCTTTCTGCTCGGTGCCGCAACCTTGCCTTTCGGATTGTGGCTGCGCAATTCTTTGCCCGAGACATTGCACCAGCCCGAAACGGTCGCGGTTGCGCCCGCGCAGGGCACGTCGCGTTTGCGCCTCGCGCAGAACTCGATCCGCATCATGATCCTGGGCCTTGTGGTGCTCGCTTGCGGCACGATCGGCAGTTACATTTTCACTTATATCGTCACCTATGCGCAGAACACGCTGCATATGAAACCCATATTGGGTTTTGTAGCGGAAACGGGCGGCTATGTGCTGGGCGCAATCACCGTACTGTATGGCGGCTGGTTGTCGGATCGCTATGGTCGTTGGCCCGTGAATGTTTACGGCAATCTGCTGTTTCTCGTGCTGATCTATCCGTCATTTTATTGGGTGGTTGCGACGCATTCGGCCTTCGCGCTCATCGCCGGCATGACCTTGCTGGCAGGCATTGCGAATTTCACCTTCGGTTGCGTGTGCGCGACCCTGGCCGAAGGCCTGCCGAAACCCATTCGCGGCAGCGGATTTGCCGTGGTCTATTCCGTTGCGATTTCCGTGTTCGGCGGGACGACCCAGTTTGTCGTGACCTGGCTCATTCATGTGACGGGAAGCGCGCTGGCGCCCGCATGGTATCTGCTCGCTGCCACAGCGGTGGCGCAAGTCGCGATGATGATGATCCCGGAAAGTGCGCCGGCGAAAATTGCGCGCCGGCGGTCCGGCGCCTCGAGCGCAGCGGTTCTTGCGACCCCGAACTAGCGATCCGAGACGGGCTGACCCGGCGCAAACATTGCGTTACGATGCGACGTATGATCGCCGCATCCCTTATCCTCCCCGCCGAAGACGCCGCCATCGAAGAGGCGGCCGAGATTCTGCGCCGGGGCGGGCTCGTCGCGTTCCCGACCGAGACCGTATATGGGCTCGGCGCGGATGCACGTAACGGTCGTGCGGTTGCCGCGATTTTCGCCGCCAAGGGGCGGCCGCGGTTCAATCCACTCATCGTGCATGTCCGCGACATGGATCAGGCCGAAAAGCTTGCGGGGTTCTCAAAACCGGCGCGCGCGCTGGCCGAGCGCTTCTGGCCCGGAGCATTGACGCTGGTTCTGCTGCGCAAGGCCGATGCGGGCTTGTCCGATCTCGTGAGCGCCGGGTTGGAGACAATCGCACTTCGCATGCCGTCGCAACCGATCGCGCAACGCCTTCTTGCTGCGGCTGGAATTCCGATTGCAGCGCCCAGCGCCAATCCCTCCGGCCGGGTGAGCGCCACGACGGCCGCGCATGTCGCCGAGGGATTGAACGTCGATCTGATCCTCGATGGTGGCGCGACGCAGTTGGGCTTGGAATCTACCATTGTCGGATTCGACGGCGAGAAACCCGTGCTGCTGCGACCCGGCGCAATCTCCCGTCAGGAGATCGAAGCGGTCGTCGGAAAGCTTTCGCAACCCGCCGGCGAAAAGATTTCGTCGCCCGGGCAGATGCGCAGCCACTATGCGCCACGTGCCCGAATGCGCCTCGACGCGACGGATGCGCGCGCGGACGAAGCATTGCTGGCGTTTGGCCCCCATGTTCCCGCCGGCGCACGCGTGACGCGCAATCTGAGCGCGCGCGGCGATCTCGTCGAAGCGGCGGCCAATCTGTTCGCGATGCTGCGCGACCTCGACGCGTCCGGCGCTGCGTCCATTGCGGCGATGCCGATTCCCGAACAGGGGCTGGGCGAAGCGATCAACGATCGTCTGCGCCGCGCCGCGGCACCGCGCGAGAATGCATCATGAACGCCGACACATTCGCGCGCCTCAAGCGGGCAGTCGGCGCAAAAGGCTTCAGTGAAGACCCGAACGAGATCGCGCCGCATCTCGTCGAATGGCGCAGCAAATATCAGGGCCACACGCCCCTGCTGCTCAAGCCGCAGAGCACAGCCGAAACCTCGGCGGTCCTCGCGATCTGCAACGAAACACACACAGCCATCGTGCCCCAGGGCGGCAATACAGGGCTCGTCGGCGGACAGATTCCGCTCAACGGCGAAGTGCTGCTCAGCCTCGCGCGTATGAACAAAATTCGCAACGTCGATGCCTCCAATGCGAGCCTCGTCGCCGAAGCCGGCGTCATTCTCGACGAGGTTCATCGTGCCGCGAGCAACATCGGAAAATTCTTCCCGCTCAGTCTCGCGTCCGAAGGTTCCTGCACCATCGGCGGCAATCTTTCGACCAATGCGGGCGGTGTGGACGTGCTGCGTTATGGCTCGGCGCGCAATCTCGTGCTGGGGCTCGAAGTCGTGCTGCCCGACGGGCGCGTGCTCGACCTGATGCGAAGCCTGCACAAGGACAATACGGGCTACGATCTCAAGCAACTTTTCATCGGCGCGGAAGGGACGCTGGGCGTGATCACGGCCGCGACGCTGAAACTTTACCCCGCGCCCGCATCCTATGAGACGGCGTTCATCGCCGTGCGCGACCCGGCTGCAGCCGTCGAACTTCTCGACCGGATGCAGACGGCAACGGGCGGGCTCGTCTCGGCCTTCGAACTCATTCCGCGCATCGCGCTGGAATTGGTGCTTGCGCTTATACCCGGCACACGCGACCCGCTCGCATCACCTGTGCCCTGGTATGTGTTGGCCGAGGCCATCAGCGCCGGAAAAGTCTCGTTGCGCGAAGCATTCCAGGACACCGTCGCCAAGGCTATCGAGGCCGGCATCGTAACCGATGCCGCGATTGCGACGAACGAGACTCAACGCCACGATCTGTGGCGTCTGCGTGAGAACATTTCGGAAGCCCAGAAGCGCGAAGGCGCCTCGATCAAACACGACATCTCCGTACCGGTGAAAGATATCCCCGCCTTCCTGAAAAAAGGCATGGCCATGGTCGCCGCGATGGTTCCCGGCGTTCGCCCCGTTCCGTTCGGCCATCTGGGCGACGGCAACATCCATTTCAATTTTTCGGTGCCCAAAGGCGGCGACGGCGAGGCCTTTCTCGCGCAATGGAGTGCGGTCGCGCGTGCCGTCCACGATCTGGTGAACAGTTTCGGCGGCTCGATCAGCGCCGAACATGGTGTCGGCGTGATGAAGCGCGACGACATCGTGCGCTACAAGAGCGCCACCGAGATCGACCTCATGCGCACGCTCAAGCGCACTCTCGATCCCAACAACATCCTCAATCCGGGAAAGGTCGTCTGAGCCGGGTCCCTTTCGGCAACGTCATGCCGGAGATGGGGCCGCGCGGTACCAATCGATGTTACGCGTCAGGTACATCGTTATCGCGAGAGCGGCAAAGAGCACACTGGAACCGATCAGAAGCGCGTAATCCTCGGCATTCAGGATCACGTAGAGCAATGCATAAAGCGTTCCCAGCATGACCGTCAGGACGGCCGAGCGCACGGCGCTTCCCAGAACGCTCAGCGAGTAAAGCCCCGTGAGAGCGACAGTGGCGCAGGCGCCGATCCCATAGGCCAGCGCGAAGCCGATATGCTCAGAGAAGGAAAGCAGCAGCAGGTAGAACAATACCTGTGCCGCGCCCACAAGCGCATACTGAATGGCATGCAGACGCCGGACTGAAACCGTTTCGGCCACGAAGAAGATCAGGAACGCCAGCGCCACGAACAGCACCGCATACTTCAGCGAGCGCTGGACAAGCTGGTAGTGATCGACCGGCTGGTAAAACCGCACGCCGAACGCCGATCCGGGAATCGTCTGCAGCGCTTCCTCACTGGTCGCGAAAGATTGGCCGAAGCCGCGCGCGAGATAGGGCACGGTCCAGCCGGCGCGAAATCCGTTGCCGCCGATCTCATGTTCGGTCGGAAGAAAGGTTCCGAAAAAGCTGGGCGATGTCCAGGGAGAATTAATCGCCGCAGTGGTTCTCTGCCCAAGCGGAACGACGCTCAATTCGCGCGAGCCGCGCAACACGAAGTTCGTTTGAAGATCGATATCCTGTGTAATCGCAGACAGATCGACCGGCGCGTGGATGCCCGCGGCGGAACCCGAGCCCAGCCCGGGCTGGAATGCGATGCTGCGCCCGTTCGCCTGCAGGGTCACGTTGTCTGCCACACCGTGTGCATCGGAAAATGAGATGGCAACGAACGCCTGATTCCAGAGCGGCACAGCGCCCGTGGGCATCAGCGTGGAGATTGCGGCGCGGCTGAATTTGGCGCGCATTGCGATGTTGGCGCGATAGACCGGCACCTTGAATATGCCCCGCCAGCGCTCGCCGGCCGTCGCATCGGCCCTGACATCTAACGTTTCCGGCAGGAGCACGGCTGTCTCGCGTATCTGTTGCTGGACAGGCCCACCATTGACGATGGTGTTGGAAATGATCGTGTAAGGCACGAAGAGCATGGGGCCCGCGACCGTCTGCGGTCCGCCCCACCCCGAGGCCACATCCTGTGCTGCCTGGCTGGCCGTGCTCTCCCGGTCGGAAAGCGCCAATTGGATCAGGAACAGCGGAACGGCCATCGCGGCGGTCAATACGATGACGATGATGAATTTCAATCCAGGCGAACGCGTGGCCGGGTGCGAAATCACGGAGTCGAGCGCCATACGTATCCCTCCGACATCAGGCGCGCGATGCTAGGCGGTCAATCATGTCGCATTTTGGGCGCGCGCGTGTTCGTTGCGGGGCTTGCGAAAATATTTGGTGCTGCGCGGCCGGCAGGCGCGAAGGATCACGCCGCCTTGGGCAGCACCGGATCGGTGGCGGATTTCGACGCCGATGCGCCGGGGGCGCGCAGCATTTTCGCGTTCGAGAACGCGCTGAGGCCGGCCGTGATCACGGTGGCGACATAGGGCAGGCTCTGGATCGCGAGCATCGACATCCATAAAATGACGGCGGGATCGTCGAATCCGCGATCGAAAGCCATCGTCAGAATCGCCAGGAACAGCAGCGACATCAGCGTCGCCTCCTGCCAGGCGAGCCGTAACACCTGGCGGATATCGGCGGGGTCTTCGCATTTGGGCGTGCGCAGGAACGGCTTCTTCGACGTGAAGATGCCCGCAATGACGGCCTTGCCCACCGTGTAGGTGAGCGCGAGGCCCGCCGTGGACGCAGCAAGCGTGCCCGCGATACCGGAACCCACTTTCTGCGGATGCAGGAGCAGCGTCTTCAAGGTCTTTGCCGCGAACAGTGCGATCGCCGCGGCCGAAAGCGCGCCCATCGGCATGTCGAAAATGTTGGGCGCGGCCGTCATCAGCGCGGTCCAGATCAGCGCAAAGAACGTGATGATCAATCCGAGCCCGTCGGAGATCCAGGGCAGCCAGCCGGACAGGAATTGATAGCGCTGCGCCCAATCGAGCCGCGTGCGTCCGAAGAAGATCGCGCCGGCATGGCGCTTCATGATCTGCATCGCGCCATAGACCCAGCGATAGCGCTGCGTCATGTAGGCGGATAGCGTATCGGGCGTCAGGCCCTTGCCCATGGTCTCGGGAATATAGGCGGCGCTGTAGCCCGCTTCGAACAGCCTAAGCCCGAGTTCGGTGTCTTCGGTGATGCACCATGTGCTCCAGCCGCCCACCGCCGTAAGCGCATCCTTGCGCACCACCATCATCGTGCCGTGCTGGATGATCGCGTCATATTCGTTGCGCTCCACCATGCCGATATGGAAGAAGCCGCGATATTCCTCGTAGCACATGAACTTGAACGCATTGTCGTGGGCGTCGCGATAATCCTGCGGCCCCTGCACCAGCGCGATTTCGGGCGATGCGAAATAGGGCAACGCGCGCCGCAACCAGCCGGGCTCCACGCAGTAATCGCTGTCGATCACCGCAATGAAGCTCGCGTCGGGGTCGGTCAGCCGCAACGCCTCGTTGAGCGCGCCGGCCTTGAAGCCCTTCACGCCGTCCAGATGATGGAATTGGAAATTGGGACCCAGGGTCGCGCAATGCGCTTCGACGGGCCGCCACACCGATTCATCGGGCGTGTTGTTGTCCAGCAGGATCACTTCGAAATTGTCGTAGTCGAGCTTCGCCAGCGCATCGAGCGTCTGGATCAGCATCGCCGCTGGCTCGTTATAACTGGGCACATGAATGGATACGCGTGGCGACTTCTCCGGGATCGATACGCGCAAAACCCGCCGCTCCACCCGCCAGAGACTCGAGGCCAGCTCGATCCCTTCGGTGAGGATCACGATAGCCGCGAGAAAGACGAGCGGAATCATCGCTACCGTCATCGCGACATCGCTGGGCTGGATATATTGCAACGTCGTCGCGTCTAGCAGCATCAGGAGGCCGGTCGTCACGAGGCCGACGAGAGCGGCCATCACGAGATAGCCCAGCTGCCGCACGCGCGGCATCTGGCCCAGGATCAGCAAGCCCAGAAGAAAACTGAAAACCGCCGCGCCGAACGAATAACTCCGCCATTCGGGGAATGAGCGCAGCAAACCCGTGAACTGGAATTTGGCGTTGCCGTTGGCGTCGAACAGGCCCCAATAGGCCCCGACCGATCCCTCGGCGCCGCCCTTCCAGGGCTGGTCGTAAGCTTCTTCGAGGTAATAGTCGTAACCTTTGTCAAGCGCGAGTTGCACGAAGTTGCGGTCGAACGAAGCTTCGTCGGCCAGCGATGCGCCGGCGCCCTTGTGCTGGCGCCCCTGCGACGGCCAACCCACTTCGCCGATCACGATGGGCTTGTCGGGAAATTCGTTCTGCACGTCGTCATAAAAACGCTGCAGCGAGCCCAGCGAATTCTTGACCGGAATGCCTTCCCAGAACGGGAACAGGTGCACCGAGATAAAGTCGACATACTGGCCGATCTCCGGGCTCAACAACCAAGTCGACCAGGGCTCGGCCGTCGATACCTTGATGCGGTTCGGGAGAGCCGCACGTACGCGCCTGATGTAATCGTTCAACTGATCCGACGAGACGTCGCCCCGCAGGATCGTCTCGCTGCCGACGAACACGCGGTCGATCACGCGCCGGTTTGCGAGCGCCGTGCGGATGCCGAGATCGATCTCCTTCTCGTTCTTGTCGAGATCGGACCCGATCCAGATCCCGAGAGAGACCGTCAGCCCGTGCCGGCGCGCGATCTCCGGCACGGCATCCATGCCGTTCGAAACGGTATAGGTGCGGATATGCGCCGTGAGCTGCGAGAGCTGCGTGAGATCGCTGTCGATCTGGTCCGGCGTCACCCACTCATTGTCTTTTTCGGTGAACATGTGACTGGGGCTGTAGGCGATGCCCCGCACCTGCCCGTCCCAGTTGGGCGCGATGACCGCGTAATCGCGGCTCGCCCAGAACAGCACGCACGCGCCCACCACAAGGCTCAGCGCCAATGCAATCCGCACCGTTCCGCCGGAGCTGCCGCGGCGCCACTTCCTCAACATGCGGATCAAACTCTCTCCAGCTAGGCCGCCGCTCGCGTCAATGCGGGCAAATGCGGCGCGGCCAAATCCAATATATCAGGCCACAGCCGGCCCGCACGAGACGCCGCACGTTTAACAAGCGCCCGCGCAGTTTATTGCGGCGAGCTGCTGTGCTTATCCTCTTCCTCCTGCTCCTCCTGCAGTTCCTGCGGAGTGGGCGGCGTGGCGGAAACAAGTTCCAGATCGAAGACAAGGGTCTGGTTCGGCGGGATCGCCCCGTTTCCGGCGCCGCGAATGCCATAGGCAAGGTTGGGAGGGATCACGAGTTCCCAGTGATCGCCGACGCGCATGTTCTCCAGCGCTTCCGTCCAGCCCGAAATCACCTGGTTCACCTTCAGCTGCGCCGGAAATCCGGGCTCGGTCGAATCGAACACCGAGCCGTTGATCAACGTGCCTTTGTAATAGACGGTGACCGTGTCCCGGGGGCCCGGCCGCATGCCGAAACCATTGTGGATGATGCGGTATTCGAGGCCGCTGGGGCGCACATTCACGCCGGGATTCTTCGCATAATCGGCGAGAAACTTCGCATTGGCCGCGGCGCTGAGCGCGCTGTCGGCCGCATGGGCCGGGACGGCAAAGGCCAGGAAGGCGGCCACGAGAATTCCAAGACGCATCATGCTGGAGTCACTCCCTGAAGGCCCGCGGAGCTGAAGCGCATCCACGGCAAAACTGAGGCACCCGAGATTAGCACGCCCAGGCCGGGGTGATCGAGATACCGCAAGGATACAGGAATAGCCTCCAACGCATTGAATTCAACCGGTTTCATGCTTAACCAGTCGGCCCCTGGCCCCTGTGAGACCGAATGGACGAGACCTCTCTTAAAATTGCAGGCCGGATTGTGCTGGGCGTCGCGGCCGTCATCTGGAACGGCCGGGGCGATGTACTGCTCATCCGCCGCGCCAAGGAGCCCCGCAAAGGCCAATGGAGCCTGCCGGGCGGGAAGCTGGAATTCGGCGAAACCCTGATCGAGGGCGTGCGGCGCGAAGTCCGCGAGGAGACGGGCCTCGAGGTCGAAATCCTCGGCCTGATCGACGTGGCCGAGACGATCCGCGATGCCGAGGCGGGCGCGGCCAACGACCATTTCGTGCTGATCGATTACAGCGCCCGGGTGATCTCCGGCACGGCCGTGGCCGCTTCCGATGCCGCGGAGGCGCGCTGGTTCGCGCTCGAAGAACTCGACACCCTGCCCCTCTGGTCCGAAATGCACCGCATCATCGCGCTGAGCGTGGAACGGCACAGGAGAATGGCGGTCGTCTAGGTTCGCGCCAACGCCTTTGCGGCGGCCGAAACGCGCCCCGATCCGCATGTTGCGGCGCGCAAAAATCGGCGAAAAATTTTTCACTCCTAAATTTGCCGCAGATTCAATCACTTGAACCTCCGGAACAGGGCTTTTTGCGCCCTGCGAAATTCCCTGTGTCTGATCTGCATATGTGCGGTCCTTTGTGCCACGGCGACCGCAGCGTTTTTTCGTAATTTTTTCGGGCCGAAAAATTTCCACGTAATTCAACCGTTTAATACCGCGAAACAGAGCTTTTTCGCCTGTTATTTTACCTGTTATTCCACCTGATATTTCGCCTGTTTTCGCCTGATCTTTGTTCGGCAACGGTGAGACACCCGACGGATCGACAAAGCAAAGCGCGCGCGACAACCCGGCCACACGCCGTTGCGTATGCAACACATACCCGTACGCTCCGCCCGATTGTCCCGACATCACATGCATGTAGACGCTCACGTCTTTCGATTCCATCTGCGCGCTCCTGCGCGTGGCAACCGTTCAACATGGCAATGGATTTCGTCGCGCACAATCGAACAAATGTTCGATTCGAAAAAATAGTTGGAACAAAAAACGAATCCTTGGCGAATTTGCAGCGCGAATTTATTGGTGGGTCGGGAGGTTATGGTGCAGGCGAGTTTTCAGAATCCTGATGAAACATCGCCGGATGACCATCACCTGCGCTTGCGAACCAGCCAACACAGCTCGGCCCTCGGAATGCTCGTCCGCCACAAGCTGCAACACATCGCCTGTCACTGGAATAGTCGCTGGAATAGAACGAAATACGGTGTGCGGAAATGCAGTAGCGGTCCCGGTATTCTTCGTGCTCAACTCCCCATATCGGGATCGCTCATATCGGTCTTGCGGCCCGCAAGTTCACCCTGAGCTAGCCCGGGTTTTCCGAATTAACGCACTTGAATTTTCAATAGAGGTGAAAATATTCGACCGTCTTCCCGAACAATCGCATCTGTAACCGCCGTCGCCAATCTGATTATGGGCGACTCGTATGACGCACCCACGGTGTATTCGCCAGCGGTCGGAAAGAAGTCGCTGACATTGCGCTCTATGTAAGCCCCCTCGATCATTCCGGCGTATAGCTTCAAAAAATCATGCTCGTCCGAAAGAAACTTCGTCGCAAACGAATGCGCGGATAATTCGAATGGAGGCAGAACAAGATCGCCACTCGACGTCTTGATTGTTGTCAAGAACCCCAATGATCCGAAGCCAATCGGGGCATAAACGAAACAGGTTCCCTTTTTGCATTCGATTGCGGCAGTCAGCTTAAATCTTTCGCCTAACCGCAGATCGGCATTATCTATCCACACTGCGCAGGCCAATCGTTCGTCTATCGGCGTGCCGGGCTCGGCGAGCACGCCTGTGTCGGCAATACCGGCAATGAGGAGGCCAGCCATAAATCCGCGTCTGTGAATATTCATCTCAGCAACTACCTTCTAATACGGTGACTAATACGGTGACGTCTAATACGGTGATGGGGTGGACGGCCACTGCAACGGCATCGATGTGCCAGGATGAGGTCATTGGGACTTCATCGAGAGGAGCCGTCCACCCCATCACCTAATTTTTTTATCACGAAAAGCTTCAACTAGCTCGATAATCTCTGCCGCCGAGTATCGCCTCGGAATGACAGAATTGGGTTCGCGGATTGTAATGATCGTGCTCTCCCAACAGACATACTAACCGAATTTCTATCGGTCAGAATACGGATCGCGGTAGGGACGCGTATTGCTACGCGCGCCCCGCACAGAACCGTACGTGCGGCTTTCCCGCATACCGCTCCCACCTCGGATGTCTGACGACAAAGCGTTTGTTGCTCTTTGTCGTACGCGCGCCAGCGCCTGGGTCACGCGTTCCCGGCTCAAAGTCCGGTGCGTGCTTTGCCGGCTCGCGTTCTCCTCGGCCCCGGCCCTTGGCTCCATCGCCTCCTCGACCGCTCGCGCGGCGTCGTTCGACGACTTCGCAGCTACTATGGCAGCGTCTGACTGCTTGCGTCCGTTCATCGTCGGCTACGGCTCATCACCTTCCCAACGCGGACCGGCATGCACTCCCCGGTCGGAAACAAGCTCTCCCAGGTTCCGACACGATCCCTTCGTGCGTGATGAGGTCTGCGACCACGGCAGAGTGACAGCACCTCGTGTGACGGCGCTGCTCATGTTGCCTTCGGCGCTGTCGACCGCCTCGGCCTCTGCGTTCGAGTTGCTCTTTCGCGGCTCAATAGCTCACCCTGCACAATTGCTGTGTACGCTTCGCGATGGTCGTCACCTTCCACCTCGCAACACTCGCTACCGGGCGGACGCTACTCCTTACCCGGGCCGGACTTTCACCGGCTGGATCGCGCCAACTTCCTGGCGCACTGACAGCGGCAACGTTTCTCTCGCGCTGCACGAGGCGCAAACCCAAACAGCAGCCGCCCGATCGGCCGCAATTCATTTGACAGGCTGGGGGACGTTGCCGCTGTCACCGGATTTACCCGTCATGGGGGGTGGCGTGCTTAGCATGCGATTTAGAACGTCGTCGCGCTTACCATGCTACATTGATTACTCGTTCGAAATGAGCGTGGGGCATTTTTTCTCGTGAGGAGAAGGGTCTGTGGTCATCCTACCTACCGAAAAGCAAAAAGCGGCTATGGGAATCTACGCCAATGCCCTTCAGGAGATAAGGGGGCGCTTGTGGTTGCTTAACAACCTCATCGGTGGGGACAAGGGCGTAAATAGTCATTACACAAAAGAATTCTGCTATTTACAGCTCCGCATGATGTGCGAACTGATCGCGCTCGGGTGCCTGGTCGCCCACGGAGATATAAAGAAAACCGATACCAAAGCATTCCGAAAAGAGGCATCGGCAACAAAATTAATGAAAATGTTGACGGACCTTAACTCCGACTTCTATCCCGTGCCGATTACAATGCAAAAAATTTCGCCAACACAGTGGGATCAGAAAGAATTAAAAGACGGATTCCTTACGAAAAGTGACCTCGGCGCTCTCTATGGACGATGCGGAGATTCGTTGCATCGCAGCAACCTCAAGAAATACATGACAAACGACATAATTATTCAGAAAGACTTCCCAATAATCCAAGCGTGGGCCGCAAAAATCACTCGCCTCGTCGACGTTCACAGAATCATGCTTCACGACAAGAGCGGCGTCATTTTTTGTAAGCTGATCGACTTCGATCACCCGGAACGCGTTTACGTTGTTTGGGCGGGACACACGGAGGGTGAAGCAACAGAAAACTAGGTGTCTGCAATCCATATCCCAAATCCACGGAGACTGTGTCAGCTGATCGAATGCGGTATGAATGCGGCGACAGGTTATGTGTGGCAGTTAATGCACTCGCGACGGATCACAGCAAGTCCGAATGCTCTCGGGGATTTGGGCTTCCGGCACACGCCGGGCGACGGGGCGACCGAGATGCCGCTCGGTAGTGTCTCAGTTTGAAATTTCTTACGGCCAAGAGCCGAGCAAGAATCCGACGATAGTGTACGTCCCCGCCAACACAGCGGCGGCTAAGGCTAGTTTGGCAAGCTCGCGAATCAATCCTGCTACTCCTGCTAAACCCAGCGACGTCATGCTGGAGTTCACCCCAGACAAATGCTGCAGGCTACCTGCCAAGGATTTGCAGATCGTCAATATTAACCGGATGAGCGAATGGGACACACCTGCTGTCAGCAAAACAGCGCCGCGCAGCAGTGAACCTGCCGCGAATTAGAAGTTTTTCCCCCGGCTTAAGCCCACTCAGTGAAGCAAGCTGCTGCCCGGTTCCCGGAAGCACGGTGATATCAAACTTCCCCAGCTCGGACTCGTTTGAGATTGGTCGTGGATAAAACGCATAGAATCCGTCGCCAAAAAGCACATAGACGTAACCGCGGAATTCTTTGCCGTCACAATCCAGAGGATGTTCAAATACCTCTGAAAGATTCGATATCGGTACCCCAATCCTGTCATCTGCAACCGCGGCATTCAGGGCGCATACACTCGCGAGAAAAATGAAAAAAACAGCGCGTATCACTTTAACCATCTTCCAAGTCGCGCTCTAACTCCGCCCCATTAGCATCCGCCCCAGCCACGAACGTTTGCGCATCGGTTTGCCGATATGCGCGCCGATAGGGCCGTTTGGTTTCACATCGCGGATCATCGGTTGTTCGGCAATGGGAGCCGTCCGGGTCACGATCGGTTCGGGGCCCAATTCCGTCGGCGGCACGAATTTCGGCATTGAGACGAGATGGGCGATGGGCGCCATGCCGAGGAGCGGGCTCGCTTCGAGCTTCGGTCCGATGCCGTGGCTCATATAGTTTCGCGCCCACATTTCATCCGGGCTGATCGCGAGCATGCGATTGTTATCGTCGATGGAATTGCCCGCCGTGGCGTTCGCCGGTTGCGTCGTCGCGGAGCGCGCGATGCGATCGAGCCGTTCTGCGCCTTCCGCCAGCGCGCCGCGCGGTGCTGTGTCGGACAATCTCTTTTGATCGGCCATGGAGCTATCCCTTTTTCGATGCCCAGTGGAACCCGCCGTCGCGGCTGATCACGGCCACATCGACGGCCCCGCCCACGGTTTCCTTCTGCGCCATGATACGCTTTTTGAAGATGTTGAGCGTCACGAGATCGCGCGCGGTATTCGCAAGCTCGTCGCGGCCCGCGATCTCCATCACCCGCAGGATCGGGTTGATGAAAGCGTGCTGCTGGTATTCCGCGATCATGTGGTGGAACGCCGCGAAATACCGCGGCACGAAATCGCGGTTGAACCGCTCGCGCACGCCGTCGCGCATCGCGGCATCCGCGTTGCCGAACGCACCCACAACCTGATCCACAAGTCCGTGCATCATCATGCGAAAGCCGCCGTAGATGCGCCGCTCGAGATTGAAATCGATGCCGCGGATGAACGCGTTCGTCACCTCACTGTCGGCGAAGACGCGGATTTTCGAGCGCACTTCGCCGTCGATCGCATCGACCGTCGCTTCCGCCCGCTTGACGATGCCGCCCACCACCGCGGAGACGAAACAGGTGACGACGGAGGGATAGCGGTCGTCGGCGCCGAAGCCGGCAAACACGAGCCCTGCAACGTCTTCGAGAAACAGATCCTTCACGCCGCAATAAACGCCGATTTCGCGCAACCGCTGGACGGCCTGTTTGCTCAAGCCGAACGGCGCAAAACCATACGCGATCAGCTCGTCGATCTGGGCCGCATAATCGACCGCGATCTTGCGGCCGAAATCTTTCGGGAAACAGGAGAGGTCGGGCCGCGGGCTGCCGTCATCCTTGAACTGGTAATCGCGCCAGATCTGCTCGATCGCGCGCTCGAGGATCGCGGTGTCGCTCGCCTGCGCCAGATCGCCTTCCGCGCTGTCGCGCAGGAATTGCGCCAGATGGAACACATAGCGGAACACGGAAGCAAGCAGTCGGCGGTATTCCTCCGCATAACGGTCGCGCGGAAAGAATTCCGTCAGATTGTCGAGCATGCCGGTGAAGCTCGTCGCGTAGTCGCGCACATGGGCGAAAGACGCGGGCTTCACCTTCGTCTGATAATGCAGGATCAGCTGGTCCCAGGGATGGCCCATCATGTCGGCCAGGCCGAAGAACATGATGCCGATGGGCCGGCCCTCGACCAAATTGAACAGCTTGCGCTGGTCGTTGCGCACGGCGATAAGCCCGCCATCGACGAGCGTCACCGCGGAATCCGCGGCCAGCGCCACGGCGCGCTGGTTCATCACCGCAATCTCGGATGTCATTCCCGCCTGCCCGGCCTTTACCCCTGTCGGCCGGAGCATGTCATAGGCTTGCTGCGATGGGGAGACGGGTTTTCCGGGATGGTTACGATGCCCGCGCGGCGCCGTGGCATTTGTGGCCCGGATGGGGCCCGGCTAGGTTCCGGGAAACAGGCAATCCAAGCGGGAACCCGGCATGTACAAGCCATTCGATCTTTCGGGAAAAACTGCCCTCGTGACGGGGGGAAATCGCGGCATCGGGCTCGGCATGGCCGACGCCCTCGCCCAGGCCGGCGCCGACATCGTCATCTGGGGCACCAACGCAGAACGCAATGCCGAGGCCGTGAAGAGCCTGAAGGCGCACGGCACGCGGGTTTCGGCCGCCCGCATCGACGTGTCGAAAGAAGCCGAAGTCGTGGACGGCATGCGCGACGCGGTCACCCAAATGGGCAGGATCGATTCCGTGTTCGCGAACGCCGGTATCGGTTCGGCCGTTCCCTCGTTTACCGAGATCACGGCAGAGGCGTTCCGCAAGGTTCATGCGGTCAACGAGGACGGCGTGTTTTACACCTTGCGCGAAGCGGCGAAGCATATGACCGAGCGCGCGAAGAAGGGCGATCCGGGCGGTTCACTGGTAGGAGTGGCCAGCCTCGCCGGCATCGAGGGCGCCGGCCGCAACCAGCATTACGGCGCGAGCAAGG
Organism: Alphaproteobacteria bacterium; assembly: GCA_003139615.1. Classification (GTDB taxonomy): domain Bacteria; phylum Pseudomonadota; class Alphaproteobacteria; order Micropepsales; family Micropepsaceae; genus Rhizomicrobium. Next base: position 8,251 of record PLJH01000013.1, on the reverse strand, counting down.
GCGCCGTCATTTCCATGATGCGCGGCATTGCTGTGGAGCTCGCGCGTTATGGCGTGCGCGCCAACACGATCGCGCCAGGCTGGATCGCCACCGACATGACGCAGCGCGCGCAGGATAATCCCGCCTTTGCCGAAAAGGTCATTCCGCGCATTCCGATGCGTCGCTGGGGCAAGCCGGAGGATTTCGGCGGCATCGCCGTCTATCTCGCGAGCGATGCGTCCGCCTATCACACGGGCGATCTGTTCATCGTGGATGGTGGATACACGGTGTTCTGACAATCCATGACGGCCGTTGGGGTCGCCGGGCGCGAGCCCGACGACCGACACGCGGTATCTCAGAGTTCGTTCGTGATCCAACCGTTACCCTGGTATTCGAGTCGCGCGGCCACTTCTTGCGCCGCTTTGCGCCCGTAGCGTTGATCGACAAGATGCAGCGCGAGGTCGAGGCCGGCCGTGTAGCCGCCGGCCGTGAACAGATTTGCGTCGCTCTCGACATAGCGTCGACCGCGAACGAGTTTTACGTCGGCGAAAGTCTTCTGGAAACTGGAATAGGCATGGTGATGCGTCGTGGCTTCAAGCCCCGCCAGCAACCCGGATTGCCCAAGCCAGTCTGCCCCCGTGCAGACGGACATCACGAGCCCGCCATCGGAATGAACGCGGCGCAACCACGCCATGGCCTTGTCGCTTCCCTTCGCCGCTTGCGACCCGATGACGACAATGTCTGGCTTCGGTGCGTCGTCGAATGTGTAATCCGGCGCAATTTTGACGCCGTTTTCGAGCTTGAAAGGCACGGTGCTCTCCGAGACGACATATTCGACCGCGTGACCCGGCATCACCCCGAACACTTCGGAAGGTCCGGCGAAATCGAGCAGCGTCGCACCGGGCGTGGCCACGATCTCGATCACCAGCGGGCGGTCCGGCACAGGCTGCGCGATGGCCGCCGTAGCGCCGCCACACAAGAGAACGACGCCCGCGAGCGCAGGCAAACATTCGCGAAATGCAAAGAAATTCATCATGGAGTCCTCGCCTTGTTGCATTGAAACGCGAGAACGCTACAACTTGAAGTGCGCTTTAACACAAGCTCACGATTGCGTGTTCGCATGTGGCACGCAATTCGGCGATTTTCAATTCGGGAGGTATCAAAATGCGCGGCCTGAGCATCGGACAAGTCGGCAAGAAAGCCGAACTCGCGGCCTCTGCCATTCGCTATTACGAGCGCGCGGGACTTCTTCCGAAGCCCATGCGCGTTTCCGGGCAACGGCGCTACGATCCGGAAATTCTCGGCCGCCTCGAAATGATCAGGATCGCGCGTATCTCGGGGTTCACTGTTGCCGAGACGAAAACCTTTCTCACAGGTTTTCCGGCCGGGACCAAACCATCGGCGCGCTGGCAGGCACTGGCGGCCCGCAAGCTGGTGGAGATCGAAGCAGTGATCCAAACGGCGCGCCGGATGAAGGCGTCGCTCGAAACGCGATTTCGCTGCGATTGCCACGAGATCGCGGATTGCGAACGCGCTATTGCCGCGAAGCGCTGCCGATAGCAGCGCCGCAAATTCTGATATTCCGTATACGGACTTCTTTCAACAAAAAGGGACCGCCGTTTCCGGCGATCCCTTATGCGTTGCTACAGTTTAGGGGGTGTCGAACAGACTGGCAAGAGCACTTTATGTGTATTAGGTGGGAGCCCCATTGTGGTGCGAAAGGGGCTTTTCATGGCGGCGTGCGGACTGGATTTCGGGACATCGAACTCGGCGCTGGGCGTCGTCAAGGACGGGGCCTTGGCGCTCGCCCCCGTCGAAGGCGACGAAACGCTGATCCCCAGCGCGATCTTCTTCGACTTTGAAAACAAGGGCCGAATCCTGTTCGGCCGCGAGGCCATCGACACCTATATCTCGCAGCATGAAGGCCGGCTCATGCGCGCCCTCAAATCGATCCTGGGCTCGCCCCTGATCGACGAATCGACGGCCGTGGGCCACCGGCGAATCAGGCTGACCGAAGTGGTCGAGATGTTCGTGCGCCATTTGAAGCAGCGCGCCGAGACTTTTCTCGGCCGCGAGATCGATCAGGTGGTGCATGGCCGCCCCGTGCGCTTCGTCGACCGTGACGATGCGGCGGATGCGAAGGCGCAATCGGTGCTGGAAGGCATCGCAAAAAGGGTCGGCTTCCGCGACGTGATTTTCGAATATGAGCCGCTCGCGGCCGCCTATCACTATGAAGACAGCGTCACGCGCGAAGAGCTTGTGTTGGTCGCCGATATCGGCGGCGGCACGTCGGACTTTTCGGTGATCCGCATCGGTCCCGAACGGCGCAACCGTCCCGACCGCCGCGATGACATCCTCGCCAATGCCGGCGCGCGCATCGGCGGCACGGATTTCGACAGCCTGCTGAGCCTCGATGCGGTGATGCCGTTGCTCGGGCTCGGCACCCAACTCACCGAAAAGGATTTGCCGATGCCGCGGGCGACCTATTTCGAACTCGCGACGTGGTCGACGATCAACTTCGCCTACAATTACCGCACCGAGCGCGATACGGCCGATCTGCTCAAGCAATCCTGCGAACCGGAAAAGGTGCGGCGCCTGCTGCGCACCTTGCGCAAACATCTGGGCCACCGCATCGCGTTCGCGGTCGAAGACGCAAAGATCGCGCTGAGCGATGCGGCGGAGATAGCGCTTGCGCTGGAATTTCTCGAACGCGGTCTGGCGGCCAATGCGACGCAAGAAGGCTTCGACGGTGCAATCGGCGAAAAGATGCATCGTTTGCGCGGCGTGGCGCTCGATTGTGTGGCGCGCGCGGGCGTCAAGCCGGAAGCGATCCACACCATCTTTCTCACGGGCGGCTCGAGCCGCGTGCCTGCCGTGCGCAAAGCCGTCGCCGCGGCAGCACCCAACGCACACATGGCAACCGGCTCGGATTTCCTGTCGGTGGCGTTCGGGCTGACGCGCGAGGCGGAAAGAAAGTTTGGATAAGTACTCCAAGAGAAAATTCCCTCTCTCCTTCGGGAGAGAGGGTCAGGGTGAGTGGGTGCGCGTGCAGCGCGCTGCTCTCGAAAGATCTGATCCTGCACGCGCACCCACTCACCCTCGGATGCTGCGCATCCTCGACCTCTCTCCCGGAAGGGAGGGAGGTAAAAGCTACATCCTTGCCGGAATTTCGATGCCCAGCAGATCGAGCACTTTGCTCAACGTACGCAGGGTGAGCGCACATAGCCCCAGCCGCGCGGCGCGTAATTCCGCATCACTTTCCGACATGATGTGATGCTCGGCATAGAAGCGGCTGAATTCCTGGGCGAGCGTGAATGCAAAATCGCAGAGAATATTCGGGGCGCGCTTGAACTCCGCGCCTTCCATCGCTTCGGTGGTGGAGAGCAGCAGCAGCGCAAGCCTGCGCTCTTCGGGCGAGCGCACCACCGGCGCGGCCGATGCGTAGCGTTCCGCCTCCGCCTTGCGCAGGATCGACTGGATGCGCACGGCCGCGTATTGCAGATAGGGGCCCGTTTTGCCCTCGAAGCGCGTGAAGCGCGACAGATCGAAAATGTAATTCGAGATCCGATGATTCGAGAGATCGGCGAATTTGATCGACGCGATGCCGACGATCTTGGCGATCGCCGCGCGTTCCTCGGCGGGATATTCCTCGGCGAGACCCTGCTCCGCGAGCCGCTTGCCCGCCTCCTCCGTTGCCATCGCGATCAGATCGTAGAGCTTGAGCACGCCGCCTTCGCGCGTCTTGAACGGCTTGCCGTCGATGCCGTTCATCGTGCCGAAGCCCGCATGTTCGAGGCCGGCATGGCCGTTCAGGCCTGCTTTTTTCGAGGCACGAAACACCTGCTCGAAATGCCCGTGCTGGCGCTGGTCGACGACATAGAGGATGAAATCGGGATTCTGCGTCTGCACGCGATCGATAATGGTCGCGAGATCGGTCGTGCCGTAGAGCACCGCGCCGTCGGATTTGAGCAGGATGAGTGGCGGCATTTCCTTCTTGTCGGCGGGCTCGGCCACCGGAATGACGAGTGCGCCTTCGCTCATCTCGGCCAATCCGCGCGCTTTCAGATCGTCGATCATCGGCGCAATCAGATGATCGACGGCCGCCTCGCCCTTCCACAGATCGAACCGCACGCCGAGACTCGCATATTCGCGCGTGAGACCATATTCGGAGACAGTCACGAAATGCTTCCACAACGCGCGATAACCGGCGCGTCCCGCCTGCAGTTCGGCTGTGGCGAGACGTGCCTCTTCGAGACGCGCCGGATCGGCTTTGCAGGCAGCCGACGCCGCCGGGTAAATATCTTCCAGATCGTCCATCGTCACGGGCGATTGTTCGGGATAGGGACCACTGGAGTTCGCATCGAAATATTCCGGCGCGATACCGCGATGATCGATCTCCGAAATGAGCTGGCCCATCTGCAGGCCCCAATCGCCGAGATGCACGTCGCTCACGACATCCCAGCCATTGGCGCGAAAAAGCTTCTGCAGCGAATCCCCGATGATCGCGGAACGCAGGTGGCCCACATGCATGGGCTTGGCGACATTGGGTCCGCCGAAGTCGATGACGAGCTTCTTGCCCTTGCCGGTTTCCGGCGCGCCCAGCCTCGCGTCGCTCGCCATCGCGCTCACGCGTTGGGCCAACGCGGCATCGGTGACATCAAGATTGATGAAGCCGGGGCCGGCGATTTCGATTTTCGAAAACAGCGGATCGGCCTTCAGATGGACCGCGATCTTTTCCGCGATCGCGCGCGGATTGGCTTTCGCGGCCTTTGCAGCCGCAAGCGCGCCGTTACACTGAAATTGCGCGAGATCTGGCCTGTCGGACGCCTGGACCGAGCCAAGCTCCGCGGCGAATCCTTCGGCGGCGAAGGCGCGCCCGGCGCGCGCCGACAATTCCGCCGTCAGCGGAATCATCTGTCGTAATTTCCCTTGTTCCGGTTGTACTCGAGCTGCTCCTTGGTGATCTGCAGACCGACCAGGACCTGATAATCGTAGGGCAACGAACCGTATTTGGCAGCGACGTAGGCGGACTTGATGTCATCCGTGAATGTCACCGATGCCTGCCCGGGCGCAAACTCGAACGGAACCGAGAAGGCCTGGCGGGCGAGGATGCGGTCGCTGCCTTCCGTGATCCCCATGAAATAGGGCGCGGTATATTGCGCGGCATCGCCTGTCGGCGCGCGCGTCGCCCGGAACGTCACCGTGACGTCGGAATCGGCCGAACGCTTCTTCTTGTCGAAGTCGCATTTGCCCGTCACATCGATGATGCGCACGGTGTAAAGCACGTTGGCCGGGTCCGGCGTTGTGCCCTGACGGAAAACCGTCAGCGACGAGGCATCGAGAAGCGCGGCCAATGTCGGACAATTGTCGGTCTTGACGCCGACACAACCTGCGAGGAGTGCAAAGGCTGCCGCAATGCCCGCGCTACGAAGTAGGAATTTGTGCATGATCGCTCAGAATGTGTTGTGGGTGCCGTCGCAAAGCGGCTGATTTCCGGTCCGTTTGCAACCGCACATCCACACCGTACCGGTTTCGGCGGGCTTGTATTCGACAGGCACGAACGGCCCCGCCTTGTGGCTTCCGTCGCAGAAGGGCTGACGCTTCGACTGACCGCAGGCGCACCACCAATAGGACCTGCCTGCTTCCACGTCGACTTGAAACGGCGCCTTCTGGGCGATTTCCGGCGTGGTCATACACCTGCCTCCGCTTGACATTTTGACTGCCGAAGTCGACTTGTCCCATCGGCGTCGAAGCGGCGCCGGACTGTAGCCAAGCGGATTGGGCATGGGAAGCGGAGTGGACACCGGGCGGGCCGAAAAGCCGCAATTGACCCTCCTTTTGGCCGCGCCGCGGGGCTTTTGCGCGGGCGTGGACCGGGCCATCCGGATCGTCGAACTGGCGCTGCAGAAATACGGCGCGCCCGTCTATGTCCGTCACGAGATCGTCCACAACCGCGTCGTCGTCGAGCGGCTCGAAAGGCTGGGCGCCCGCTTCATCGAAGAACTCGACGAAGCGCCGACGGGCGCGCATGTGATCTTTTCCGCCCATGGCGTTCCGAAATCGGTGCCCGTCGAAGCGCAGCGCCGGCAGCTCTCCTATCTCGACGCCACCTGCCCGCTCGTCTCCAAGGTTCATGTCGAGGCCGAACGCCACTATCGCGCCGGCCATGAAATCGTGCTGATCGGCCATGCGGGACATCCCGAAATCGAAGGGACCCTGGGGCAATTGCCGGACGGCGCGATCGCGCTGGTGGAGGATGCAGCCGGCGCCGAAAGCTTCGAACCGCGCGACCCGTCCAATCTCGCCTACATTACCCAGACGACACTCTCGGTGGACGACACCAGCGGCATCGTGAACATCCTGCGCCGCCGCTTTCCCCAGATCGCCGGTCCGCACAAGGACGACATCTGCTACGCCACGACGAACCGCCAGAGCGCGATCAAGGCCATCTCGCAGCACGCCGATCTTGTGCTTGTGATCGGCGCGCCCAATTCCTCGAATTCGCGCCGCCTCGTCGAAGTGGCGATCCGCGCCGGCGCCAAAGACGCCACTTTGATTCAGCGCGCCCAAGACATCGATTGGTCGCGGCTTGCGAATGTCCGCATCCTGGGGCTTTCGGCCGGCGCGTCCGCGCCCGAAATGCTGGTCGAGGATGTCGTGGAAGCCTTGCGCGCGCATTACGATCTCAAGATCGACGAAATCACCGTGACGCGCGAAGACGTCACCTTCAACGTCCCGCGCGTGCTGGCGTCCTGAGCCGCACATGGCCGTCTATACCGACGTCGCATTCGAAGATCTGGAGATTCTGCTCGCCGATTACGACATCGGCGAGCCGCGCAGCTTCAAGGGCATCGCGGAAGGCGTGGAGAATTCCAACTTCCTGCTGCAGACCGACCGCGCCGGCTTCATCCTGACACTCTATGAAAAACGCGTGAGTGCGGGAGACCTGCCGTTTTTCCTGGGGTTGATGGACCATCTGGCTTCGCGCGGCGTCGCCTGCCCGCTGCCTGTGAGAAGCAGGTCCGGCGCACAATGGACCATACTCAACGGCAGGCCCGCCGCGATCCTGACCTACCTCAACGGCCTCTCGCTGCGGCGGCCCGAGCCGCATCACTGCGCATCTGCAGGCGCGGCACTCGCGGGATTGCACGAAGCCGGCAAAGGGTTCGCACTCGTGCGCGAGAATTCCCTGAGCGTCGCGGGCTGGCGCACGCTCGCGGACACAACGCTGTCCGGCGCCGACGAAATCCAGCGCGATCTGGCGGAACTTATTTCGACCACGCTGCAATCGCTGGAATCGGCTTGGCCGCGCAACCTGCCGTCAGGCGTGGTCCATGCCGATCTGTTTCCCGACAATGTGCTGTTCATGAACGACAAGGTGTCGGGCCTGATTGATTTCTATTTCGCCTGTAACGATGCCTATGCTTACGACCTTGCCGTGATGCTCAATGCCTGGTGCTTCGAGGTCGACGGCGCCTACAACATCACCAAGGGCAAGAGCCTGATTTCGGCGTATCGCCAGAAACGCCCGTTGAGCGCAGAAGAATGCGCGAGCCTGCCTCTTCTGGCGCAAGGCGCAGCGTTGCGCTTCCTCCTCACGCGTCTTGCCGATTGGCAGAACCGCGATCCGAATGCGCTCGTGCGTCCCAAGGACCCGCGCGATTTCGTGAAACGTTTGCGCTTTCACCTGCAAACCAAAAACGCTGCGGAGTACGGAGCATGACCACGCCGCAAGTCGATGTGTTCACGGACGGCGCCTGCTCCGGCAATCCGGGACCGGGCGGCTGGGGCGCAATCCTGCGTTCGGGCGCGCATGAGAAAGAAATCTCCGGCGGCGAACGCATGACGACCAACAACCGCATGGAACTGATGGCTGCGATCCGCGCGCTGGAGGCGCTATCGAAGCCCTCTACGGTCATCCTCCACACGGATTCGAAATATGTGATGGACGGCATCACGCAATGGCTGCCGCGCTGGAAAAGGAACGGCTGGAAAACCGCCGACAAGAAACCGGTCAAAAACGAAGATCTGTGGCGCGCACTGGAAGCCGAATGCGCGCGGCACGAAGTGACCTGGCGCTGGGTCCGCGGCCACAACGGCCACGCCGAAAACGAAAGGGCCGATGCGTTGGCAAGAGGTGCGATCGGGGGGTGAGAATTTTCGCGGGCCCCCTTCCGCCTCGCTACGCTCGGCACCTTCCCCCGCGAGGGGGGAAGGTTAGAAAAAAATAAGCAAAACGCGATCTCCTTTTAACCTTCCCCCCTCGCGGGGG
>PLJH01000004.1 GCA_003139615.1 Alphaproteobacteria bacterium | reverse complement strand
TCGATCATCATGATCGCGTTTTTCTTGACGATACCGATCAGGAGCAGCACGCCGATCAGCGCGAGCAACGTGAAATCCGTTTTCGTGATCAGCAAAGCGAACACCGCACCCACGCCGGCCGACGGCAACGTGGAAAGAATCGTGAGCGGATGGATGTAACTCTCGTAAAGCACGCCCAGCACGATATAGACGGCGACGAGGGCCGCGAGGATCAATAGCGGTTCGCTGCTCAGCGACTTCTGAAACACCTGGGCGGTTCCCGCGAACGTCCCATGTATCGATATCGGAACGTGAATGGCGCTCATGGTTCTTTGGATCGCGGCGACCGCCGTTCCGAGGGGTTCGCCTTCGGGCAGGTTGAACGAGAATGTGGTGGCGACGAATGGCCCCTGATGGCTGACGGAGAGCGGCGTCGTGCCGGGCGCGTACTGGCTGAACGCCGACAGCGGCACCATCGTTTCCTGCGAGGTGCTGACGGAGGCGCCGGTCGATGCGGATCCGCGCCCGCTATTAGCAAGCGCGTTGAGCGCCTGATTGCGCACCGCGTCCGACGCGATCTGAGCGGCGCTATCCGCCGTCGCGGTAGAGACGATCGTCGTGCCGGCCACGGCGCCGGTCGATTGGGTGCCGCTCGGTGAACCGCCCGACGTGCTCACATAGATATCCTTGAGCGTCTCCGGACTCTGCCAGAATTGAGGCGCGACGCCCATCACCACATAATATTGGTTGAGCGCGTTGTAGATGGTCGAAACCTGGCGCTGCCCGAACGCATCATAGAGCGTGTTGTCGATCTCGGTGGTGTTGATGCCGAGACGCGCTGCCGTCGCGCGGTCGATCGTCAGTTCTTCTTCGAGGCCCGCAGCCTGTTGATCGGAGTTCACGTCTTCGAGTTCGGGAACGTCCTGCAACGCGGCTGTGATCTTGGGCAACCATTCGGTTAGTTCGTCAAGCGTGTCCGCCTGCAAAGTATATTGATATTGTGCATTGCTCTGGCGCCCACCCGTGCGAAAGTCCTGGGCACACTGAAGAAAAAGGCGGGCACCTTCGAGCGTGGCCAGACTGTTGCGCAACCTGGCAATGACCTGGTCCGTGTTGACGTTGCGTTGATTTTCGGGGACCAGCTGGATGAACACGGAGCCGGAATTGACTGCCCCGCCGCGTGGCCCACCGCCGCCTGCGCCCGTAAAGCCCGTGACGTTCTGAACGGCAGGATCTTTCGCAATCGTTTTGACGAACTGCGTGAACTTCTTTTCCATCGACTGGAACGAGATGCTCTGATCCGCCTGGATCGTGCCGAACATTTCGCCGGTGTCCTCGTTAGGCAAGAAACCTTTCGGCACGATAATATACAGATAAACGTTCAGGATAATGGTGACGAGCAGAATCAGCATGATCATGCCCGGATTGTCGAGCGCCCAGACGAGCGTGCGGTCGTAGAAACTGCGGGCATTGTCGAAAGCGCGTTCGGCTGCGGCAAGGATTCGCCCTTGCCGGCGTTCGTCGCGGTTTGACAACAGGAACCGGCACATCATCGGCGTCGTCGTGAGCGAGACGACAAGAGAAATGACGATCGCGAACGACAGCGTCATTCCGAATTCGAAGAAAAATTCGCCCACGATGCCGCCCATCAACAGGATGGGAATGAAGACGGCAATCAGGGACAGGCTCATCGAAAGCACGGTGAAACCCACTTCCCGCGCGCCTAGCAACACCGCTTCCATGCGCTCCATGCCGCCCTCGATATGGCGGGAGATGTTTTCGAGCACGACGATGGCGTCGTCGACGACAAAACCGGAGGCAACCGTCAGCGCCATCAACGACAGATTGTCGAGCGAGAACTTCGCCACATACATCAGGGCGAATGTTCCGATGAGGGACAATGGCACCGCAACGCTCGGAACCAGTGCGGCGCGGCCGTTCCTGAGGAACAGAAAGACGACCATCACCACGAGGACGATCGAAAGCAGCATCGTGCGTTCGACGTCGCGCAAGGATTGGCGGATGGCACCCGTGCGATCGTTGGCGACGATCACCTGGATGGACGGCGGAAGTGCGGCCTGCAGGTTTGGCAATTCCGCCTTGGCCCGGTCGACCGTGTCGATAATATTGGCCCCAGGCTGCCGGAATAAGATGACAAGCACGGCCGGTTTGCCGTTGGTCAGCCCGATGTTGCGCACGTCCTCGACGCCGTCCGTCACATTCGCGATATCGGAAAGCCGAACAGCGGCGTTGTTGCGATAGGCAACGACGAGCGAATGAAATTGTGCCGCCGTAGTCGCCTGGTCGTTGGTGGAAACCTGGAAGCGCAGACTGCCCTGGTCGAGCGAACCTTTCGGAGCATCGGCATTCGCGGCCGCCAGCGCGGCGCGCACATCTTCGAGCCCGATGCCGTATTTGAACAACGCCAGAGGATTGAGGTCGATGCGCACTGCCGGCAGGGAACTGCCGCCCACCTGTACCTGGCCCACGCCCGCCACTTGGCTCAGCTTCTGCTGAAGGACCGTGGATGCGAGATCGTAGATCTGGCCGGTCGACAGCGTGTCAGATGTAAGCGCAAGGATCATGATCGGCGCGTCCGCGGGATTGATCTTGCGATAGGTGGGGTTGGTCTTGAGCGCCGTCGGCAAATCTGCGCGCGCGGCGTTGATGGCAGCCTGCACGTCGCGGGCGGCGCCGTCGATGTTGCGGTCGAGCCCGAATTGCAGCGTGACACGCGTCGAACCGACGGAACTCGACGACGTCATCTCGTCCACGTCGGCGATCGAGCCCAGATGGCGCTCGAGCGGTGTCGCCACCGTCGTCGACATGGTCTCTGGGCTGGCGCCGGCCATGGAAGCTTGAACCGAGATCGTCGGCAGATCGACATTCGGCATTGGCGAAACGGGAAGAAGAAACACCGCCACGACACCCGCCATGATCAGGCCCGTGGTCAGCAACGTCGTTGCGATGGGGCGGGCGATGAATGGCGCCGAGATGTTCATGGTGCGACGTGTTGGGCGCCGTCCGGCGGGGTCGCCGTTCTGGCGCGGCCCATCCGATGCGCGAGCCGGTCGAAATAAAGATAAATGACGGGGGTTGTGAATAGGGTCAGCATCTGGCTGACGAGCAGGCCGCCGACGATGGCGACACCGAGCGGGTGGCGGAGTTCGGAGCCGGTTCCGTTGCCGAGCATCAGGGGCAACGCCGCGAAAAGTGCTGCGACCGTCGTCATCAGAATCGGTCGGAAGCGCAGCAGGCATGCCTGGTAGATCGCATCCCGGGGCGATTTGCCTTCCTCGCGCTCCGCCACTAGCGCGAAGTCGATCATCATGA
>PLJH01000079.1 GCA_003139615.1 Alphaproteobacteria bacterium | reverse complement strand
CCTTGTAGGGATTGATCGACTGGTCGAACGAGATATCCGGCGACTGGTTGCGCGTGATGATCGTGCGCGCGGAATCCAGCAGCACTTCGGTCTTGACCGGCGGCAATTCGTCGTCCGCGTTCCAGCCGTCATCGACCAGAACGCGGGTCTCGCGTTCGTAGCGGCCAACGGCGTTGGAGAGGGCGCCCCGTCCGCGGAGCCGGCGCGGATCGGCTGTGATATCGAGCACTGTGGTCATGGCGCCATCCTACCTGCAGGATGGAACAAATCAAGAACAAAATTGTTCCTGGTTAGCCGCCGGCAAAAGCGTTGGCGAGGATGATCTCGTCGCCGGGCGACACCCTGTGTTCAGCCATTTCCGGCCCGCGCACGACGCTTTCATTGTGAATGCACAGGATGTGATGCCGAACCCGGCCGGCTTCGTCGAACAGGTGCAGCTTGAGGGTGGGCATCAGCCTCGCCGCATCGTCGAGCGCTTCGCGGATCGTGTTGCCGAATACCTCGATCTCGCCCACGCCATTCGTCGCCGCGCGCAGCACGCGCGGAATCTTCACGCACGTCACGTCACATAGGCCTCGACACTGCCGATCCTCGGCAAACCGCTCGCAATCTCCGACCAATGCCCGCCGAGATCTGGCGACGCAAAGACTGCACCTGAGCTCGTGCCAAAATAGACCCCACCGGGATCGAGCTGGTCGGCCGACATCGCGCCGCGCAAGACGCTGACGAAAGCACCGTCGGGAAGTCCTTTGTCGAGAGCTTCCCACCGTCCGCCGCCGTCGCGCGTGCGATAGACGGCGAGTTTTCCGTTGGGGGGCATCCGGAAATTGTCGCCCTCAAGCGGCACGGCGAATACGCTTTGCGTACGCTTGTCCATAACAATGGGGAAGCCGAACGAGCAGCGATGACCGTCGGAGAGATCGCCCACCGGCAACCCGGTTTCGATCACGGTCCAGCTGTCGCCGCCGTTTTTCGTCATGTACATGCCGCGGTGATCCTGGCGATACATGATGTCGGCATTGGCGGGATCGTGCGTCACGCGATGAACGCAGCTGCTGCCGATGGTCTGGTTCACGCCGTCATTCTTGAGCGCCCAGGATTTGCCGCCGTCGTCGCTGCGAAATAATCCCACGGACGATACGCCCACCCAGATGCGATCCGGATTCTTTGCATCCGTCAGGAGCGTGTGCGCGCAAAGGCCGCCGAAGCCGGGCGGCCATTCCTCGCGGCCGGGCCGATTGTTGAAGCCGTCGATGCCGGCCCAAGTCTCGCCGCGGTCCCGGCTGACGAAGACACCTGCTTCGGAAACGCCCGCATAGATCGCGCCATGCGCTGCATGCAACGTCCATATCTGATCGACGAGGCGCGGTGCGTCTTTGTAGCGCCCCATGAAATCGCTGCTTGCCTTGATGCGAATATGCTCCGGGTTTCCCTTTTCGCCAGGCTGATAGCGCGGCGCATTTTCGAGCTGGCGCCATTCCTTCAGGTCGTCGCTCACCATGATGGCCGCCCCGAATACGTCGTTGTCGATCGCGGTATAATACCGTCCGCCTTCGTCGCGCACGGACGCCGTGACGTTCCAGCCCTTGAGCACGAACTCGGCAGACCAGTTTTCGCGTGTGTTGGATGTCAGAATGGCGGCGCCCTTCTTGGTGCCCACGATCACTGCCACGCCCATGGCTCTGCTCCCGGTATCCGCCGGTCGAGGTTAGCACTGAGACCGTCCGGCGAAAATGCTATTGTCCGCCCGATGCTTCTAACGGAGACGGCAATGAAACTCTGGTCTCGGATTTCGCTACTCAGCCTGTTGCTCGCCACGCCGGCTTTCGCCGCCGACACCGGCCTCGATGCGCTGCTGCACAGCGGGCCCGTGACGACCGGCAATCCGATGCCGGATCCCTCGCATGTGCCGATCGTTTTCGGCAAAGACATTCATTGGCAGGAAGGGGACGGCATGCGCCAGGCGGCGCTGTTCGGCGATCCGAACAAGCCCGGTATTTATGGCGTCCTCATCGAATGGCTGCCGGGCCACTACAGCCACCCGCATTTCCATTCGACGGACCGCTACGCCTATATCGTCTCAGGCACGTGGTGGGTGAGTTCAAGCAGCAACTGGGACCCGAACAAGGCCTATCCGGTTCCGGCGGGCAGCTATGTGCGCGACCTCGCCAATCAGGTGCATTGGGACGGCGCGAAAGATGCGCCCTGCCTGCTTATGCTCGTGGGCGAGGGACCTATGGTGACGACGGCAGCGCCTGCGGCGAAGTAAATCGCAAAGAAAACGGGCACCGACGCAATCGGCGCCCGAGAGCAAACAATCTGCAGCTTCTACGGATTGCGATCGTCAACGCCCTGACCGCCGCCGAGGCTGTAATATACCATCGCCACGTTCACGACGGGCGTCGTCGATGCCGACGTCATGCCGAAGAAATCGCTGGACTGACCGGGGCAAACGCCGCCGCCGGCAAAGACGACCGTTACAACAGCGCCAGTCTGCGTCGCCGAAGCGACGCCGATCGTCCCGGTGCCGCCGCTGCTGACGAAGAACATGTCCTTCAGCGACGAGCCCGGCGGATAGGGCTCGGTAACGATGGTGCCGAACGCGATCTCCACCTTGGTGACGCAGTTCACTGTGGCGGAAGTGCCTTTCACGCCCTCCAGAGCGACGCGATACATGTAGCCGCCCTTGCCGCCGGCCGGAGCCGGCTTCAATCCGAGAAAGGTACGCGATTGCAGGAATGCTGTCCCGTCATCGTGCGGCAGGATGAAGTTGCCTTCACTATCGGCGCCGACATGGATGAGGCAGTCGGTCTCGTAGACGCAATTGACGGCCGGAAAGTTCGTATTGGAGACAGTCAGTGGCGCTGCCTGGACGGCGAGCGGGCTGACAAAAAACGCAAACGCCACGCAGCCGAGGTTGAATGCACGCATGAAAATTCCTCCCCAGGAATACACCACAAGATAGAACTCGTTCTGAGTTGCACGCAAGGCGGGTGTGCGCCTGTAATCGGAATTATTTGGTGAATATTTCGTGTTTCCTTCCGTGGTGCGCTCGCGAAAGGCCCCTCTTCGGTCAGTGACCCCACCTCACTTCCTGTGCTCTTCCAGCCGCGGCATGATTTCCACGAAATTGCAGGGGCGGTGGCGGATATCGAGTTGCCATTTGAGGATGCCGTCCCAGCCGTCTTTCACCGCGCCCGTCGAGCCGGGCAGGGCAAACAGATAGGTGCCTTTGGCGACACCGGCACAGGCGCGCGACTGGATCGTGGAGGTGCCGATCTTTTCGTAGCTGATCTGGTGGAACAGCACGGAGAACCCATCGATTTCCTTTTCGAACACCGACTTGAACGCTTCGACCGTCACGTCGCGGCCCGTGAGCCCCGTGCCTCCCGTCGAGATCACCGCGTCGATCTCGGGATCGTCGATCCACACACGTAGCTGTGCCGCGATCTGCTCTTGATCGTCTTTGACGATCTTGCGCGCCGCCAGAATATGCCCCGCTTCCGCGATGCGCTCGGCGAGCGTGTCGCCGGACGTGTCATTCGAGGCGTCGCGCGTGTCGGAGACCGTCAGCACCGCGATGCGGACGGGGACGAAAGCGCGGCTCTCGTCAATCCGGTGCGGAGGCATCGCTGACGAGCATGTTCGAAGGCTGTTGCGGAGCCGTGGTTGCCATCGGCGCACTGGTGTTGCGCGGCGTGTAGCGCGGCCATTTGCCGGAGGCCGTATCGTCCAGGGTCGGCGCGCTTTCGCCGACGCGGCGCGAATACATCCAGTAATAGGTCAGCACCTCTTTCACATAGGCGCGCGTCTGCGGCACGGGCATGCTTTCGATGTACAGCAACGGATCGTCGAGTTGTTTTGTGTGCGTGCCCATCCAGCGCGTGACCGCACCGGGTCCCGCGTTGTAGGCGGCGGCCAGATGCACGATGTTGCCGTTCACCTGGTCGAGCAACTCCCGCAGATAGCGCTGCCCGAGTCCCATATTGTACGAAGGATCGTTCATCTGGTCGGGCGAGGGCGTCGTGCCTTCTATGTGCGCCGCTGTCCCCGGCATGATCTGCATGATGCCGCGCGCACCCGCATAGGACACGGCATTCGGCTGGAAGCGGCTTTCGGCGCGCGCGAATGCGAGCACCAATGACGGGTCGATATTGTATCCGCCGGGCGGCCTGTAATGCGGCACGGGGAACAGACCCGTCAGCATGACGCCGCGCGACGCCTGGGTCTCGCTCGCGCGCAATTCGAGATTGGGCAGGTCGAGGCCGCGGGCGAGCGCAGCGTAAGCCCGACCTTGCGATTGCAGGTCGATCGCAGCAAGGGCGCGGTTCATCTCGGCGTTGATCGTGTCCGTCTCGCCGATCTGGAAAAGTGCCACGGCGCGGTGCGCGGCCGGCACGCGCATCAATGCATCGAACGTATCGCGGTCGAGGACGGGATCGGAGAAACCCGTTTGCGTATCCTGCCCGAGCATGCGTTCGGCCAGCATGCCGTAGAAGGTGGGTTCTTCGCGTGCGGCCGCCGTGAGCAGCGTCACGACGCGCAACGGCTCTCCGGCCTGGATATGCGCACGCGCCGCCCAGAACGCTGCAGCGCTGCGCGTGTAGTTGGGCATCGACCCGGCCTGGGCGAGCTCTTCGAAATGCGCGGCCGAGTCCTGGTAATTGCCGAGGCGATAGGCGGCGAGCCCGGCATCCCAGTCGAGGAGAGGCGCCATGGCATAGTCGGAGCGCGTGACTTCCGTCGCCACGCGATAGGCGTCTGCATCCATTCCTTCCGCAAGGTACGATGCGGACACGCGACGTGTGAGATGTGCGATATCGGATTCGTCCACATTGGCGCTCAGGACGGTTTTCAACACGTCCTCCGCCTGCGCGGGCTGGTCCGATTTCACAAATGCTTCGATCTGCGGCAACGCGGTGCGCGACGCATCGGATACAAGCGCGGGGTCGGGGATGTCGGTATCCTCGTAGCCGCCGCCCCGTCGTTTCACATATTCGGGTGCTGCGATCTCGACGCGATGATGCCGGTTACGCTTTTCGTCGTTGCGCTTCTCGGCCAGTGCACGGACGCGGTCGGCGATCGGCAAATCATTGTATTCGTCGAGCCATGCCGCGAGTTGGGCTACGGGCGTACGCTTGCTGTGCGGCGACAGAAGATGCTCGGCCTCTGCGTAACCGATCAGGCTGCGGTCGCTAAGCTGCGCGACATCCTGCTGGGCATCCGCAAAATGGCCTTCGCGCTCGTCCCGGAAGATCTCGCGATAGAGCCGTGCGTCTTCGGACGAGAGAACGCGCGGCTCGAATGTGCCGCCGCTGCCCGGCATTTCGTCCGCAAATGCGGGCGCGAATGCGCCCAAAAATGCGGCCAATGATGTCGTCAGAAGGAAGGTGCGCTTCACTTCGGCTCCAGTTCTTGCATCCACGGAAGCCGACAAACTAGCCGCGCGCGACGCCGCGCTCAAGCAATCCGAGAGATTTAATCTTTTCGTCGATTTCCTGCAGGTCGCGCCAGGCGAGCTTCTTTTCGATTGCACGACGCAACAGATACGCCGGATGCAAGGTCGGCATCACGGGAACCATGCGTCCATTCACATGATATTCGAGCCATTTTCCGCGCAGCCGCATGATGCCGTCGGTGCGCCCCATCACATGGCGCGCGGCCACCGCGCCCAGCACGATGATGATTTCCGGCGCCACCAATTCGATATGGCGGCGCAGAAAGGGAAGGCAGGTCGCTGCCTCTTCCGGCGAAGGATCGCGGTTTTCGGGCGGCCGCCAGTTTATCACATTCGTAATATAGGCGTTCGTCTTGCGGTCGAGCCCGATGGCGGCAAGCATCTTGTCCAGCAATTTGCCTGCGCGACCGACAAAAGGAAGCCCCGCCAAATCCTCTTCTCGTCCGGGCGCCTCGCCGATGAACATGATGTGGCAATCGGGCGTGCCGTCGGCGAAGACGGTATTGGTTGCGAGCTTTTTCAGCGCCAGGCCTTCGAATGCCTCAAGCGCCGCTTTGAGCTCGCCAAGCGAATTGCAGCGCGCGGCAATCTCCGTGGCGCGGCCGATTGAATCGGTATCGCCCATGGGCGCAACGGGCTTGGATGGCGCGGACTTCGGAAACTCGGTCTTCGGCCGAACAGCCTCGGGTGTCGGACGCAGCGATTGCGGCATCGGTGCAGCGGCCTTGGCTGCCGCGGCCGTGAACCGATCCACCGGTTCGTCCAGCAACGCCTCATCCGCTCCGGCGTCGAGAAGCCAGGAGAGGGCGGCGAGGGCTTCGGATTTGTCCAGGGACATAAGACCGATGATAGGCCAGTGCTTGCGCCCGCGCGACCCCGACGTGGCGCCGTGGGGCGCGACCCCGGCCGCCGTTGACCCTGGCTCCTTTGCCGCCCCATAAACCTTACAGAGGATCGATACCAGGATTTGCGATGGCGGAGACCGTCGAACGCGAGAGCATGGAATATGACGTCGTGATCGTCGGCGGCGGGCCGGCGGGTCTCGCGGCGTCGATCAGGCTGAAACAGCTTGCTGCCGAAACCGGTCGCGAGGTCAGCGTCTGCGTGGTGGAAAAGGGCTCCGAGATCGGCGCCCACATTCTCTCTGGCGCCGTGATCGATCCGATCGCAATCAATGAATTGATTCCCGACTGGAAGGAAAAAGGCGCGCCGATCGATACGCCGGTCACCGACGATCGATTCTATTATCTCGGACCCGCCGGCGGCATCCGCATTCCCAATTTCATGATGCCGCCGCTGATGAGCAATCACGGCAATTACATCGTGAGCCTCGGCAATCTGTGCCGTTGGCTCGCGACGCAGGCCGAGGCACTGGGTGTCGAAATCTATCCGGGTTTCGCAGCGGCCGACATCGCCTATGGCGACAGGGGCGAAGTGAAAGGCATCATCATCGGCGACATGGGCGTCGCCCGCGACGGCCATCATAAGGATTCCTATACGCCGGGGATCGCGCTCTATGGGAAATACACATTCTTTGCCGAAGGCGCGCGCGGATCTCTGACGAAGCGCCTGTTGCCGAAATACGATCTGACGGCCGGACATGACCCGCAAAAATTCGGAATCGGTTTGAAAGAGCTTTGGGAATTGCCGCCCGAAAAACACAAGCACGGCCTCGTGATGCACACGATGGGCTGGCCGCTCGACAATCGCACGGGCGGCGGTTCGTTCATGTATCACTTCGGAGAGAATCTCTGCTCGATCGGATTTGTGGTTCATTTGAACTATTCAAATCCTTACATTTCGCCGGTCGACGAATTCCAGCGCGCCAAGACGCATCCGCGTATCCGCGAGATGCTGGAGGGCGGCAAGCGGCTCTCCTATGGCGCGCGCGCGATCACCGAAGGCGGCTTCCAGTCGGTGCCGAAACTGGTGTTTCCGGGCGGTGCGCTGGTGGGTTGCGCGGCAGGATTTGTAAACCTTCCCCGCATCAAGGGCAGCCACAACGCCATGAAAACGGGCATGCTGGCGGCCGAGGCTGCTTTCGCCGCCCTCGGCGAAGGGAGGTCCGGCGATGTGCTGGACAGCTACGAAGAAGCCTATCGCGAAAGCCACGTCTACACGGATTTGAAACGTGTACGAAACGTTAAGCCACTGTGGTCGAGACTGGGCACCTTCCTGGCGTTAGGCATTGGCGGGATCGACATGTGGATGAACCAGCTCTTTGGGTTCAGCCTTCTGGGCACGCTGAAGCACGGCAAACCGGATTATGCGACGTTGCGGCCGGCAGCGGATTTCAAGCCGATCGTCTACCCGAAGCCTGACGGCAAAGTGAGTTTCGACAAGCTGTCGTCTGTGTTTCTATCGAACACGAACCACGAAGAAGACCAGCCGATTCATCTGGTCCTGAAGGATCCGTCCATTCCGATCCAGGTGAATTTGCCGAAATATGACGAGCCGGCGCAGCGTTATTGCCCCGCGGGCGTTTACGAGATCGTGGAGGAAGCAACAGGCCCGCGTTTCCAGATCAACGCGCAGAACTGCGTTCACTGCAAAACCTGCGATATCAAGGATCCGGAGCAGAACATCAATTGGGTCACGCCCGAAGGCGGCGGCGGCCCGAATTATCCGAACATGTGAGGTTCAAGTTGCGTCTGCGTATTGCCGTTGCCCCATTTGCCGCCCTCGCTCTGGCGGGCTCGCTGTCCGCCTGCGCCGACATGGGCGGTATTTCGCTGACGCCTGCGCCGACGGGAGCGAGCGCCGAAGCCGCGAGCTATGGCGACTATATGTCCGCGCAACTCGCGGCCACCCAGCACGACTTGAACGATGCGTCCAAGCTCTACCGCGAAAGCCTGTCGGACAATCCGAGCGATCCGGATATTCTCGATCACGCTTTTCTCTATACGGCGGCGAACGGCGACGTCGGACAGGCCGCGCATCTCGCGACGCGCGTTGTTGCAACCCAGGCCGACAATCGCGCGGCACGCCTGACGCTTGCGGTCGCCGCGCTCAAGAAGGGCGACTATGCCGACGCGCGCATGCAGATCGCACAATCGGGCAAGGGACCGTTCACGGAACTCACGCTCTCGCTGCTCGATGCCTGGGCGGCCGCGGGACAGGGCGATACGAAGACCGCGCTTGCCGATCTCAAACTGGTCCCCACCCAGGGCGGCACCGACGTTCTTGCCGCCTATGAGCGCGCGCTCGTGCTCGATCTCGCTGGACAGAATGACGATGCCGATGCGGCGTATCGCGAGGCGCTTGCGGGAGGAGCCAGCCCGCGCACGATCGACGCCTATGGCCGATTCCTTGAGCGCACCGGGCGCACTGCTGACGCGCGCGCGCTTTATACCAAACTTGCATCGGGTCGGGCCGTCGGACCTATCTCTGCAGCAGGGCTCGCGCGGCTCGATGCCGGCACCAAGCCGGAGCGCCTTGTTCCGACTGCCTCCGACGGCGCGGCGGAAGCCTTGTTCGGAATCGCGGCGTCGCTCACGGACGAAACCAGCGCAGATATCGCGATCCTCTATCTGCAGCTTGCGCTCTATCTCGAACCGCATCTCGATCTTGCCAAGATCGTGCTGGCGGATCGCTTCGAGGCGCTCGATAAATATGACGACGCGATCGCGGTCTACCGGGCGGTAGACAGCGATTCGCCTTACAAGATGGCGGCGGCCGTGCAGATCGCCATCGACGAAACGCATCTCAATCGCAACGACGCGGCCATTGCCGATCTCAAGACGATTGCGGCAGCGCAGCCGAGTGAAATTTCAACCTGGACGGCGCTGGGCGATGCCTATCGCAGCGCCGAGAAGTGGCCGGAAGCGGAAGACGCCTATGACCACGCGGTGAAGCTGCTTGGGACCGTCACGGACAAGGACTGGCCGCTTTTCTACGCCCGCGCTGTCGCCGAGGAACGCTCGCACCATTGGAATCTGGCAGAAGCCGATTTGCAGCACGCCCTTAAGCTGAGCCCCGACCAGGCGCAGGTGCTCAATTATCTCGGCTATAGCTGGGTCGATCAGGGACGTAATCTGACCCAAGCGCTGGCGATGCTCGAAAAGGCTCGCTCGTTGAGCCCCTTCGACGGTTACATCGTCGACAGTGTGGGCTGGGCCTATTACCGGATCGGCCGCTATGCGGACGCGGCGAAAACACTCGAGAACGCCGTGCTCCTGGTGCCGGGCGATTCCACCATCAACGATCATCTGGGCGACGCTTATTGGAAGGTCGGACGCAAGCTCGACGCGCATTTCCAATGGAGCCATGCGCTTGCATTTGGGCCGGAAGCCGACGAAAAGCCGAAGCTCGAAGAAAAGCTCAAGCATGGCCTCGATGTTGCCGGAACCCCGTCCTGACCGCCTGATCGTTTTCGCGCCGGCGAAAATCAATCTGTGTCTTCACGTGGGCGACAAGCGCGCGGATGGATTCCACGATCTGGAAAGCCTCGTGGCGTTCGTAACCGCAGGTGACGTGCTTCGCATCGAACGCGCGGAAGGTCTGTCGCTGTCCATAGAGGGACCATTCGCAGGGGGACTTTCAAACGATTACGACAATCTTGTGCTGAAGGCAGCGCGACTTTTGTTGGCGCGCGCGAAGGACAATCTCGGTGCCCAGATCGTTCTGGAGAAACGCCTGCCGGTTGCTTCGGGAATCGGCGGTGGGTCGGCAGACGCCGCAGCCACGCTGCGCGGTCTCGCATCATTGTGGAAGCTCGATATGTCGCCCGAAGAGTTACACGCGAGTGCCGCCGAATTGGGTTCGGATGTTCCCGTCTGCGTCGCATCCGCGCCGGCATGGATGGAAGGGCGCGGGGAACGCGTAACTCCAATCTCCAGGCTTCCGGACTGCTCGCTCCTTTTGGTCAATCCGCTTGTATCCGTCTCAACCGCCGATGTGTTTCGCAAGTTGGGCCGCCCTTCCCACCCTCCCCTTGAGGGNNCCTCAAGGGGAGGGTGGGAAATTAAACATTGCTTCGCTTGTGAACTTTCTTCAATCGACAACGAATGATCTCGAATCCCCCGCGCGCGCAATTGCGCCACAAATCGGAACGGTGCTTGACGAAATTGCGGGCCAATATGGTGTGTTGCTGGCGCGTATGTCGGGAAGCGGCGCAACGTGCTTTGGTATTTTTGCCGATGAAGAAGCTGCGCACGCCGCCGCGAAATCGATAAAATCAAAGCGCAAAGATTGGTGGGTTACCGCGGCGAAGCCGGCCTCGCCGGAACTCGGCAGGCCGCAGTCGGCCTAATATCCCCGCCCGATGCAGAATTCCGCAACTGCGATCAGGGACTCGCGCAATTCGCTGTCGGGGAGTGGGGCGAGCGCGAGGCAGGCTTCATCCACATAGTGGCTTGCGCGAGCGTGGGTCTCGCGGATGGCCCCCGTTTCTTCCACGTAGGAAATGGCACGCTTGAGATCGGCGTCCTGCTGCGGACCCACTTCGATCGCGCGGCGCCAGAAGCGGCGGGCTTCTTCGTCGGCCCGCTCATATGCGATGATGACCGGCAGCGTCACCTTCGCTTCGCGGAAATCGTCGCCGACCGATTTTCCCATCTGCGCCTGCCGCCCCGAATAATCGAGCGCGTCGTCGATGAGCTGGAATGCGATGCCGAGATTCTGGCCGTAATCGCGCATCGCGCCGATCAAATCGGACGGAGCGCCGGCAATCGTCGCGCCTGCTTCGGCGGAGGCCGCAAACAATGCGGCCGTCTTCGCGCTGACAACTTCGAGATAATCGCTTTTCGTCGTTGCGAGATTGTTGGCGGATTTGAGCTGCATCACTT
Source organism: Alphaproteobacteria bacterium (assembly GCA_003139615.1). GTDB lineage: Bacteria > Pseudomonadota > Alphaproteobacteria > Micropepsales > Micropepsaceae > Rhizomicrobium. The sequence continues at coordinate 4,661 of PLJH01000079.1, read as the reverse complement.
CGCCTTCGGCGATGATCGCCGACGCCGATGCCAGAATGTCGAGTACGCGCATGCTGCCCGCATCGACCATCAGCTGGAACGCGCGGCTGAACAGGAAATCGCCGACCAGGATGCTGGGCTTGTTGCCCCACACCATATTCGCCGTGCTCTTGCCGCGCCGAAGCGCGCTCGCATCGACGACATCGTCATGGAGCAGCGTGGCGGTGTGGATGAATTCGATCGCAGCGCCAAGTTTTACGTGCTCGATACCGCGATAGCCGCACAACCGCGCAGCGGCGAGGGTGAGGAGGGGCCTGAGGCGCTTGCCGCCGGAATCGACGAGGTGGCGCGCCAGATCGGGGATCAGCGCAACGGCGCTGCCCATGCGCTCATGGATCAGCCCGTCCACCGCCTCCATATCCGCCGCGACCAGCGCATGCAGCTGGTCGATGGGCGATGTGCCCGTCGCGGTCTTGGTGGCCTCGGCTACAATCATACGCGCGCGGTCTCATGCTGGCTTGCGGGTTGTACCCGGTCCCTGCGACATTAGGAACGGCCCCGAAGGCCGGTCAAGCTGACCGGACTGTGGCGGGATTACAGCAGCTCAGCTTTGCAGGATTGGCGATGCGTGATGTCCTGAAAACGAACAATGCGGTGCTGCTCAATTTTGCACAGGTGCTGCTGGCCGATGCGGGCATCGAGGCCGTGGTGTTCGACGGACACATGAGCGTGATGGACGGAAGTCTGGGCATTTTGCCGCGCCGCCTGATGGTGTCCGACGACGATTTTTCGCAGGCGGAGCGGGTGCTGAAGGACGGCCTTCCCGATGATGCGCCTCCGGCGTGAGCGAATCGACGGACGACAAATTTCTGAACGGGCGCGTGATTGTGCGCCAGCTTGCGCGCGGGTTCCGCTCCGGCCTCGATGCCGTGATGCTTGCGGCCGCGGTGCCTGCGTCACGGAGCGATGAGCTTCTGGAGCAGGGTTCGGGTGTGGGGGTAGCAAGCCTGTGCGTCGCTGCGCGCGTTTCCGATTGCTCGATCGTGGGTTTGGAAATCGATCCGGCTCTTGCAGAGATCGCAAACGAAAACGCACGAGCGAACGAAATGGATGCGCGCGTTCGGTTTGCGGCGGGCGATGCGTTCGTGCCGCCTGAAACGCTGCGCCACAGCTTTGCGCATGTGTTCTCCAATCCGCCGTTTCATGGCGCCGATGGCGAGACATCGCCCGATGCGTCGCGCGAGCTTGCCTTGCGCGATGACGGGCGTCTCGCCGATTGGTTCACGGCGGGAATGAAGCGTGTCGTCTCCGGTGGGACATTGACCGCAATCATTCGCGCCGACCGTCTCGGCGAAGCGTTGGCCGCGTTGCCCGAACGGGGCGTTGCGATTTTTCCGCTGTGGCCGCGCGCGGGCGAACCTGCCAAGCGCGTGATCCTGCAGGCGGCCAAAGGCTCGCGCGCGCCGAACGCGCTTCTCGCCGGTCTGGTGCTCCATGAAAGCGACGGGCGCTACACGCGCGAGGCCGATGCGATTTTGCGCGACGGTGCTTCGCTTGCCCTTGCGAAACCTCGCCTGTAGGGTCCCGGCCCGCCGCAAATGGACGCCCGAATCGTGCCCAAGGCCCGCACATTCCAGGACCTCATCCTGACGCTTCAGAATTTCTGGGCGGGGCAGGGCTGTCTCATTTTGCAGCCCTATGATGTGGAAATGGGTGCGGGCACATTCCACCCAGCGACGACTTTGCGCGCGTTGGGGCCGCGACCCTGGCGCGCCGCCTATGTGCAGCCGTCGCGGCGGCCGAAGGACGGCCGCTATGGCGAGAACCCGAACCGGCTGCAGCACTATTACCAGTTCCAGGCGATCCTGAAGCCCGCGCCCGACGACATCCAGGACATGTATCTGAAGAGCCTTGATGCGATCGGCATCGATCCGGGGCTGCACGATATCCGTTTCGTCGAAGACGATTGGGAGAGCCCGACCCTGGGCGCATGGGGGCTCGGATGGGAAGTGTGGTGCGACGGGATGGAGATTTCCCAGTTCACCTATTTCCAGCAGGTCGGCGGCATCGATTGCGATCCTGTTTCGGCCGAGATCACTTATGGGCTCGAGCGTCTTGCCATGTATGTGCAGGATGTCGAGTTCGTTTACGACCTCGCGTTCAACGAGCGCTTCCGCTACGGCGAAGTGTTCCATCAGGCCGAGCGCGAATTCTCCGCGTTCAATTTCGAATATGCGGACACGTCTATCCTGTTTCGCCATTTCGAAGACGCGGAGAAGGAATGCCAGGCGCTCATCGTCGATAAACTCGCGCTGCCCGCCTATGACCAATGCATCAAGGCAAGCCATTCGTTCAATCTGCTGGATGCGCGCGGCGTGATCAGCGTGACGGAGCGGGCGGCCTATATCGCGCGCGTGCGCACGTTGGCGAAAGCGTGCTGCGAAGCGTGGCTCGCGAGCCCGATGGGCGCATACAAGCCGCGTTATCCCGCGCATGCGGAGAAGCGGAGCTGAGATGCCCGATTTTCTGCTGGAACTATTCTCCGAAGAAATCCCTGCGCGCATGCAGGTCGCGGCTGCGAAGGATTTGGAGCGCCTTATTATCGGAGGGCTGTCGGATCGCGGGCTGCTATTCGAAGGCGTGAAATCCTTTTCCGGTCCGCGCCGGCTTACGCTCGCGATTGCGGGGCTGCCCGCCAAGCAGCCGGACACGCGCGAAGAGCGTAAAGGCCCGCGCGTGGGCGCGCCGGAGAAAGCGCTGGAAGGGTTTCTGCGTTCTGCCGGTGTAACGCTTGAGCAGTGCAGCAAGCAGTCGGACGCCAAAGGCGAATTCTATGTCGCCGTGATCGCGCGGCAGGGCCGCGCGATGGCGGAGGTGCTGGCCGAGATCGTGCCGGAAGCGATGGCGAAACTGCCCTGGCCGAAATCGATGCGCTGGACGGCCGGAACCACGCGTTGGGTGCGGCCGCTGCACGGCATCGTTGCGACCTTCGACGGCGAAGTGGTGCCGTTCGAATTCGCCAACATCAAAAGCGGCAATACGACTCTGGGGCACAGATTCCTGTCGCAAGGGCCGATCCAGGTGCGCCGCTTCGAGCATTACGAGAAGAAGCTGCGCGACGCGCATGTGATCCTCGACGCCATAGAGCGCAAAGAGATCATCCTTCACGAAGCGAAGCAGAAGGCTTTTGCGCTGGGGCTCGAACTGGTCGAGGACGAGGCGCTGCTTGATGAGGTCGCAGGCCTTGTCGAGTGGCCCGTGGTCCTGATCGGCCGTATCGAAGACGACTTCATGGATTTGCCGCCGGAAATCCTGCGGACCTCTATGCGCACGCACCAGAAATATTTCGCGCTGCGTACGCCTGGAAAAGAAGGCCTCGCCAATCGCTTCGCCGTGGTCGCTAATATGGTTGCGCGCGACGGCGGCAAGGAAATCGTCACGGGCAACGAGCGCGTGCTGCGCGCACGCCTGTCGGACGCAAAATTCTTCTGGGACCAGGATCGCAAGCGCACGCTGGAAAGCCGCGCCCAGGATCTGGAAAATGTTGTCTTTCATGCAGACGTCGGAACACAGTTTGAACGTGTTGAGCGCATCGAGATGTTGGCGCGTGCGATCGCAAAATTGATAGGAGCACAGGAAGACTACGCGGAGCGGTCAGCACAACTCTGCAAAGCCGATCTAACCAGCGGCGTTGTGGGCGAATTTCCTGAACTGCAAGGTATGATGGGCTATTACTATGCGCTTCACGACGGCGAGAGCGTGGAGGTCGCCAACGCAATTCGCGATCACTATAAACCCCTTGGACCAAGCGACTTCGTGCCTGTCGCGCCTGTGTCCATTACCGTCGCGATTGCTGACAAGCTCGACATGCTCATCTGCTTTTTCACAATTTCACAGAAGTCGACTGGATCGCGAGACCCCTTTGGACTTCGGCGAGCAGCTCTCGGAATGATTCGCATCATCGAGCAGAATTCTTTACGTCTTAGCCTGTCAAATTTGATCTCTGCGCATCATTTCTGGCTGGTCGAAAGAATAGGAATGGAAAACGCACGTAGGCAGGAGGAAGCTGGAGAACACGGGGTTGCCGGGGTCGTCGAGACACTAAGCCAGACTCAACTAGTTGATGAGTTGTTGTCGTTCCTTTCCGACCGTCTAAAGGTCGCGCTTCGTGAGCGTGGTACGCGACACGATTTGGTAGATGCAATTTTCTCGATTGGCAATGAGGACGACCTCGTGCGTCTTGTTGCGCGCGTCGAGGCATTGCAGACGTTCCTTAAATCCGACGACGGTGCGAATCTTTTGGTCGCCTATCGGCGTGCGGCGAACATTCTGAAGGCTGAAGAGAAGAAGCGCGACGAAGGCTACGATGGCGAGCCGGATACGAAGCTGTTATCCGCGCCTGAGGAAAAAGCCCTGGCCGACGCGCTTGCGAAGGCCGAGCCGCAAATCGCCAAGGACGTCGCTGCCGAGCAATTCGTCGAAGCCATGGGCGTGATGGCGAAGCTGCGTCCTCCCGTCGACGCATTCTTCGACAAGGTCATCGTCAACGCGCCGGAGCCGGAATTGCGGCGCAACCGTCTGCTCCTGCTGTCACGCCTGCGCGCGACGCTGCATCTGGTCGCGGATTTCTCGAAGATTGAAGGATGAAAGGTGTACCCCACTTTTTCTTCCCCCGTTTACGG
>PLJH01000059.1 GCA_003139615.1 Alphaproteobacteria bacterium | reverse complement strand
GATCATCTCCTGCACTTCGCCGAGGCCTTCCTGCAAAATCTTGCCGGCCTCGAGCGTCACAAGGCGACCCAGCACATCCTTGTGGGCGCGCAGTTCCTCGCCGAACAGCCGCACGAGTTCGCCGCGCCGGGGCGCGGGGACATCGCGCCACGCGCGGAACGCTTCGACGCTTGCCGCGACCTTTTTCTCGATCGACGCCGGCGTATCGAAGGCCACGCTCCCGATTTCCGCGCCATCGATCGGCGAGCGAACGATATGGTCGCCGGAGGGAGAGATGCCGAATTGGGCGAGAATATCTGCGGCGTTCATCAACGGGACCTTTCGCGTAGCTTGGTCAATGTCGTCGTGGGCGAGATCGCCTCGGGATCGACGCTGATATGGATCAGTGCGGGCTTCTTCGCTTCGACGGCTTCGAGAAACGCCGCCGCAAACTCGCTCGTTCTCTTCACATGGAAAGCAGCCGCACCATAGGCGCGGGAGAGCGCCGCGAAATCCGGGTTCTTCAAATCGGTGCCGATGGTACGGCCGGGAAAATCGCGCTCCTGGTGCATACGGATCGTGCCGTACATGCCGTTGTCGAACACGAGCACGACGATGGGCACGTTGTATTGCACGGCCGTCGCGAGTTCCTGACCGTTCATCAGGAAGCAGCCGTCCCCGGCGCAGGCAACCACGATGCGGTCGGGATGAACGAGCTTTGCGGCGACGGCCGCCGGCACGCCATATCCCATCGCCCCGCTGGTGGGTCCGAGCAAAGTGGGGAACGCGCGATAGCGATAGAAGCGGTGCAGCCAGCCCGCATAATTTCCTGCGCCGTTCGCGATGATCGCATTCGCCGGCAGCTTGTCGTTGAGCCAGGCGTATATGTCGGACGGATTGACGTCGCCGGGACAGGCAACAGGCTTCGCATATGCTTCGTAATCGTTGCGCGCATCGCGACGGAATCCGCGCCAGGCGACGCGCGCGGGCGGAGTGAGTTCGGAAGCTGCGCGGGCGAAAGGCGCGACACCGGACAGGATCGCGAGGTCGGCCTGATAGACACGGTCCAGTTCGTTCGCATCCGGATGCACATGGATGAGTGTCTGCTTCGCAACAGGAGGCTTGAGGCGCGTGTAGCCGGCCGTGGTCATTTCGCCGAGCCGCGCGCCGACCACGAGCAGGAGATCGCTGTCTTCGATCCGCTTGACCAATTTGGGATCTGCGCCGATGCCCAGATCGCCGCAATAATTGGGAAGGTTGTTGTCGAAACGATCCTTGGCGCGGAACGACGTGCACACCGGCAGATCGAGTGCTTCGGCGAATTTGCGGATATTGGCGACGGCCTCGGCGTTCCAGCCCGGCCCCCCCAGCACCATGAAAGGATTCTCCGCCCGCATCAGCATCGCATGCGCGCGCTTGACGGATTCACGCGAGGCCGAAGGTTCGCTCTTCTGATAGCGCTTTGTCGCAGGCGTCTTGCATTCGCCGCTCAGGACATCTTCCGGCATGGACAGCACGACAGGACCGGGCCGGCCCGACGTCGCGACGTGGAAGGCGCGCGCCACATATTCCGGAATGCGATCGGGATCGCGGATTTCCGCCGCCCATTTGGCGAGCGGGGCGAACATCGCGCGGAAATCGACTTCCTGAAACGCCTCACGGTCGAGATGGTCTTGCGCTGCCTGCCCCACGAACAGGATCATCGGGGTCGAATCCTGGAAGGCCGTGTGCACGCCGATGGAGGCGTTGGTGGCGCCCGGGCCGCGCGTCACAAAGCAGATGCCCGGCCGGCCCGTCAGCTTGCCATAGGCTTCGGCCATGTTGGCCGCTCCCCCTTCCTGACGGCAACTGATCAGCCGGATCGTGTCGCGCGCGTCATAAAGCGCGTCCAGCACCGCCAGATAGGACTCGCCGGGCACGCAGAATGCGAGATCGCTACCGTGAATCTTGAGCGCTTCGACAAGCGCCTGTCCGCCGCTGCGGGAAATGGTCTCCATTACGCCAACCTCCTCCCCCGCAACGGTTCGAACCACGGCAACGCCGCCGCTTACATCCCTTTTGCGTAATAGCGCCCGAAACGGTTGGAAAGGAAGTCCGAAAGTTTGGTCTCTTCCTGCCGCACGAAACCTTTTTGCGGAAGCTTGCCCTCCACGAGGAGGTCGCACATTGCGCAGATGCCCGTGGCGGTCGTCACCTGAATCGCGCTCATCAGCCTGTCGCCGACTTTCTGGCTGTAGATTTTCTTGGCGTAGCTCTCCTGGGTCAGGCGACCTTCCATCCAGCCCGAGACGGTGACGAAGATCAGCACGACGTCCTGATAGGTGATCGGGATCGCGGTTTCGAGAACATCCTTGAGGATTTCGCGGCGCATGCCGAGACGCAGGTCGCGCACCAGCATCTTGACGATGTCGCGATGGCCCGGATAGCGCACGGTTTTGTAGTTGAGGTTCTCGACCTTGCCTTCGAGCGTGTCGCACAAGGTGCCGAGGCCGCCCGAGGTGTTGAACGCTTCGTATTCGGTGCCATCGAGCGAAAACGCTTCGACTTCTTCCAGCGCGGGCACTTCGCTCCGGCGTCCGTCACGGATCGATTCGCAAGGGTTGCAATATTCGTTGATCAGCCCGTCCGTCGACCAGGTGAGATTGTATTTGAGGGCGTTGTGCGGAAACACCGGCAGCGCGCCCACGCGCATCTGCACTTCGCGCAGCTTCTCGAATTTGCTGGCGAGATCGTGCGCCACGATGGAGATGAAGCCTGGCGCCAGGCCGCATTGCGGAATGAAAGCCGTCTCCGCGCCCTCGGCCAGCTTCTTGATCAGGCGCGTGCTTTCCACGTCTTCCGTCAGGTCGAGGTAATGGGCGCGGGCGCGCTTGGCCGCTTCGGCGACAGTGGCAGTGAGCGAATAGGGCGTCGCCGAAAGCACGATGTCGTGACCCTCGACTTCATGGGCGAATTCGCGCGCGTCGCCGATCTCGGTGTGGCGCAACTGGACATTCTTGCGCGGCATCCGCTCCAGGCTTGCGGCGTCGCGGTCCACGACCGTGACGCGATAATCGCCCGAGGAGGTGAGGAATTCGGTGATCGCAACGCCGATCTTGCCGCCGCCCACCAACATCACGTTTTTCATCGTCGCAGTCCTTTCGAGAGGAACGAAAGACCTACCCTCGGAACCGGACGGGCGGGAGGCGGCAAAGCGCCGGAAATTGGACTATGATCCGGCGAATCGCAGGAGTTTCCGGCAGATCGCCGGATCAACCTTATGCGCGACACGGATGATCGCCTCCTCGCCCTGTTGAAGGCCAATGCGCGGGAGCCCACGGCCTCGCTCGCCCGCAAACTGGGGCTCGCCCGTTCCACCGTGCAGGAGCGCATCGCGCGGCTCGAGCGCGAAGGGGCGATCAAAGGCTACACGGTGCGGCTTTCCGACGAGGCCGAGACGCGGCGGCTGCGCGCCATCGTAATGATCACGGCCGATCCCAAACAGGCGGACCGGGTGAGCGGAGAATTGAAACGCATCGCCGACGTGCGCGCGCTGTCGGCGGTCTCCGGCGCTTACGACATGATGGCCATCGTCGAAGCCGACACGACGGCGCGCATGGACGCGGTGCTCGACCGTATCGGCAAAGCGACAGGTGTCGCGCGTACTGTGTCGTCGATTATCCTGTCGGAGAAATTTTCGAGATAGCTCAAGCTTGCCAAGGACGACGTGACGTATGGCGAACGTGCAGAATTTCGACGGATTCGTCGTCCGCAATGCTGAAGAATATCTTATAGCTGTAACGCCGAACGATCTTTACTCGAATGCTCGGATCGTTGGTCTGCTCGCAAGCCAGTGGACGGGCACCGACAAGATGGATACCGGCATAGATGGCCCGCAATACGCTTTGAGCGCCAATCGGACTGCGTTCTTGAATATATTGAAAAACCTCATCGATATCGGAGAGCGCTTGAGCGCGATATCGAATTTTCACACGACGCCGCGCGCCTTCCAGAAAGCCTCGACTTCGTCATCAGATGCAAGGCGGCTTTGGCGGGCTTTGGCGATTGCCTGCCGTTCGTCATCGGTCAACGCATAAACGCCGGTCCGGCGTGCTTCGATTTCCCGTGCGATCTCGACGAGTTCTTCCTGGTCTTCCTGCGGCCAGGAGCGAACGCCTGCCAAAACGGCATTTAGCTGCTCTTTCGTCATGGGAAGATTATAGCACGACGGCTTCGGGAATGAAGCGGAATTGAACGTGAGTTATCTCAGCCTGAATCCTGCCGCTTCGAGGCAGGCGCGGATTTCGGCGGCGTGGGTGGCGTCGCGCGCTTCGATGGTCATACCCAGGTCGGCCGATTTGGCGGGCATGTCGGTGATCATCCGGTTGTGCGAAACCTCGAGGATATTGCCGCCCGCCTCGCCCACCAAGGTTGCGATCTTGGCCAGCATGTTCGGGCGATCCTCGATTTCCACCACCAGCGACAGGATGCGGCCCTCGCGCGACAACTCGCGCAGGATCACGTTGGAGAGGAGCCGCATGTCGATATTGCCGCCGGACAACACGATCCCGATCTTGCGGCCGCGGAATATCTCGGGATTGCCGGCGACCGCGGCATAGGCCGCCGCGCCTGCGCCTTCCACGACCGTCTTTTCGATCTCCAGCAATGTCGCGACTGCGCGCTCGATTTCTTCCTCGCGCACCAGCAACACGTCTTTCACCAGCGCGCCCACGATCCTGCGCGCGATCGCGCCGGGCTCTTTCACTGCGATGCCTTCGGCGATCGTCTGGCCGGCGCAAGGCAGCTGCGCGCCTTTGAGCACATCGTACATCGAGGGATAGAGCTTCGCTTCGACGCCGTAGATCTCGATCGACGGCTTGAGCGCCTTGGCCGCGATGGCGATGCCCGATATCAACCCGCCACCGCCGATGGGGACCACAAGCGTGTCGACATCCGGCACGTCTTCCAGCAATTCGAGCGCGACGGTTCCCTGACCCGCGATCACATAGGGATCGTCATAGGGGTGGATGAAGGTGAGGCCTTCGTCGTTCGCGATCTCGCGCGCCCGTTCATAGGATTGCGACAGGGTCGCGCCGTCGATCACGACACGCGCGCCGAAACCGCGGGTGTGCTTCACCTTGTTGAACGGCGTGCCCTCGGGCATCACGATGGTGACCGGCACACCCAGCCGCCCCGCATGATAGGCGACGCCTTGCGCATGATTGCCGGCCGACATGGCGGCCACGCCCTGCTTGCGCTCTTCGAGTGTGAGCGACAGCAGCTTGTTCAACGCGCCGCGCTCTTTGAACGAGGCCGTGAATTGAAGATTCTCGAATTTCAGATGGATGTCACAGCCCGCGAGCTGCGACAGCGTGCGGGAATGATGGGTGGGCGTGCGCTCGATCGCATCTCGGATGCGGCCCGCAGCGGCCCGTATGTCGGCAATCGTGACCTCCGGAAAGGTCGCAGCCTCGTGGGTCACCGGTGTCGCCTTCTTGGACAAGCCGCCTCCTCGCATCCCGCTACAGGCTGGTAGCAGCGGAGGGATTTGAACCCCCGACCAAGGGATTATGATTCCCCTGCTCTACCACTGAGCTACGCTGCCCTGGCGCCAGCCAAGGCGGGGGATTTACGGGCGGGGTCCGGGCCTGTCAAGGCGAGGGCCGATAGCGCCCGTCACGGAAACTGTGGCAGGCTATCCGCGCGACCCCAGAGGACCCATCGATGATCATCGGCGCACATATCATGATCCAGAGCACGAACGATGCCGCGGACAAGGCATTCCTCACCGACGTGCTGAAGCTTAATTCGGTCGATGCGGGTAACGGGTTCCTGATCTTCGGCGTTCCACCCGCGGAAATCGCTCTGCATGAATCCGACAAGAACGGATCGCACGAATTGTTCCTCATGTGCGAAGACATCGAGGACTTCATCGCGATGATGCGGGCGAAGGACATTCCCTACACCGCGCCGCGCAATCAGGGTTGGGGAACGATAACGCAGATCACACTGCCCGGCGGCGGCACGCTCGGCGTCTACCAGCCGCATCACAAGCGGCCGAAGCCGGTATCGGCGAAGAAGGCTGCCAAAAAGCAGGCGGCAAAAAAGAAAAAGGCCGTCGCGAAGAAAACCGCGAAGCGCAAATCCCGCAAGAAATAGCCGGGTAGACGGCCGCGCGAACGCCGGCAGCCGAGTTCAGGCCACCGCGCGCATCGGCTCGGCCCGGGCAATCCAGCCGCCGCCCAAGACGCGGGTGCCATCCGCTGCGTAAAACACGCAAGCTTGGCCGGGCGCGACGGCGTCTTCGTTTCCCAGAAGTTCGACCGATGCGCCGCCATCGGCAGACGGCGTCACACGTGCGGCAACCGGAAGACGCGTCGAGCGCACCTTGACGGCGCATTCGAACGGCTCGGCGGGTGCGGGTATCAGCCAGTTCACATCCGCCAGCGCAATCGTCCGTATGCGGAGCGCCTCACGCGGACCCACGACAACACGGGCCTGCGCCGCATCGAGCTTGAGCACGAACAGCGACTCTCCGTTACCGGAAAGGCCGAGCCCCTTGCGCTGTCCTACGGTGAAATGGATCACGCCCTCATGGCGGCCGAGCACGCGGCCTTCCTGATCGACGATCTCGCCGGGCCGGGCCGCATCGGGCCTGAGGCGCTCCACCACCTTCGCGTAATTTCCATCCGGCACGAAACAGATATCCTGGCTGTCGGGCTTTTCGGCAACCGGCAAATCGAGTTCGGCCGCGAGCGCCCGCACCTCGCGCTTTTCGAGGCCGCCCAGCGGAAAGCGCAGAAAATCGAGTTGCGCGCGCGTCGTGCGGAACAGGAAAAAACTCTGGTCGCGCGCGGGATCGGCGGCGGAATGGAGTTCGGAGCCATCTTTGCCTTCGACACGGCGGACATAATGTCCGGTCGCGAGCACATCCCCGCCGAGCTCCACCGCCATATCGAGCAGATCGGCGAACTTCACCTTCTCATTGCACTGCACGCAGGGGATGGGCGTGAAGCCGCGCGCATAGGAATCCGCAAAATCCTGCATCACGCGTTCGCGGAAGCGCGCCTCATAATCGAGCACGTAATGGGGGAATGCGAGCCGTTCGGCGACCCGGCGCGCGTCATAGATATCCTGTCCGGCGCAACACGCGCCCTTCTTCTTGGCCGCTGCCCCCTGATCGTAGAGCTGCAACGTCACGCCCAGCACGTCATAGCCTTCGCGTTTCAGAAGCGCGGCCGTGACCGAGGAATCCACGCCGCCGGACATCGCGACGACCACGCGGGTCGCGCTTGCGGGCTTGGCAATTCCAAGGGAGTTGAGGGCGCTCATGGCGGCAGCCCTATAGGACTGCCGGCCATTCCTGGCAAGCCGGCCATGGCAAGCTTGCCAGGAATGGCCGGATCATCCGCTGCTGGTGGGCGAGAGATAGTTCAGCAGCGAGATCTGGCCCAGCTGGGCCGTCACTTCCGTGGCCGCCTGCAACGCAGTCTGGTCCAGATTGAGGCTGCTGATCGCCGAGGCCATGTTCACATTCTGGATGTTCGAGACAAAACCCGTATAGAGCGTGCTCATGGCCTGCTGCTGGGTCAGCGCGCCTTGCAGCTGTTGGTAGGTGTCGCCGTTCTGGGCCGCCGCATTGGTCACGGTCTCGCCGGCGGATTGCGAAACGGGGATTTCGTTCGACAGGAACGTCGATTGCGCGCCCGTAAGCGTCGACCCGAAATTCCCGCTGGAGCCGGTGTTGAAATTGGCGATGTCCGACAATGTCTGCAGGATTCCCGTGCCGATGTTGGACGCCAGAAGACCCACCTGCACGGTCTGGCCGTCACCGACCTGCACGCTCCCCTTGACCGTGCCGCTCGTGAATGCCTGCGAAACCGATGACAGCGACGCAAGATCGCTGAGCGAGGTGGTCGTGACCGGCGGCGTGTTGTTCTGGTCGCCGCCATAAATGTAGTTGCCGTTCGAATCCTGGGAGTTGAGGATCTGCGTCACCTGATCGTAGATGCTCGACGCGCTGGCCATCAGGGTCGAACCGGTATTGTTCGCTACGGCCGTCGTGATGTCCTGCTGCAATTGACTTGCGAGCGAGGACAGCTGCGTGAGCTGTGTGTCCTGTAAATTGGCCTGATTGAGCGCAAGCTGCGTCGCTGCCTGATAGGAATTCGTGCGATCGACGGCGGCTTGGGCGGATTCGAGCGCGGCGGTCTGATCGCCATATCCGCCATAAGTTGTCGAAACTAGCCCGGAGGAAACCTGCTGCTGCGTCTGATTCAGCGCGGTGTTGTCCTGATTCAACTGCGAAATCAGCAACATGCTTTGTGCGCTGGTGGATACGGTGCCGATCGTCATGGGCTGCTTCCTCAGGTCAGGTCTTGCTGCAACGTCTGATCGAGCGCCTGGGCAACCTGCAGCAAGCGGGCGCCGGCGCTATAGGCCTGCTGATAGACGACCATCTTCGACAACTCGTCGTCGAGATTGACGCCCGACGTCTGCGACTGAAGCGATTGCGCTTCCGTCAGCCGGTCGCCCTCGGTGGTGCTGTTGGTCGTGGCCGTCTGCGTCTGGGTCGCGATGTCCTGGTAGAATGCGCCCACATAGTTCGTCAGCGATGTCGACTGCGCCGACAGCGTGCCGGCAGCCTGGAATGTCTGCTGGGCGTTCGACACATTGTCGAGAGCGTCGAGGCCGCTCGAATCGCCCGACGCCACGATCGGATCGCCGATGGCCGTCGAACTGGTGATCGAAGGTTGGCCCAATGGCAGCGACGAAGGATTCGCCGTCAGAGCGGAGCTGACCGTGAAGCCCTGCGCCTGCGCGGTCAGTTGCTGCGTGCCGAGTCCGAACAATTGCGTGAAGCTCATCCCCGTCGAGCCGCGCTCGGTGGAATCGCTCACGACATTCAGCTGGTAGCCCGAATTTGCCGCGGACGGCGTCATGGTGAGCGCGCCGGTGGACGACAACGAGAAGCTCGCTGCCCCTCCGAAGGCCGTGTTGAGTGCGCCGACGATGTCGCCGATGGTCATTCCGGCGGTGACGGTGACGCTCGCCTGCTTGCCGATCTGCCCGTTCGGACCCTTGAGCACGAACTGCATCGCGCCGCCGTCTGCAAATCCGCCCGCGTCGCCGGCCGACAATCCGGTCGCCGCAACAGACGGCGCAGAGGACTGGAAAATATTGTTGAGTCCGAAGAATTGCGAAAAGCCCGTTCCGCCGCGGCTGGAGGGATCGCTCGCATCGTCCTGGACCACAACGCCGTTGGTTCCGTTTGCGGAAATCGACAACGCGCCGTTCGAGAAACTGGCCGTACCGTTCGAACCCAGCGCGGCATTCAGAGCCGAGGTGAAGCTGCCCACTGTCGAGCCGATGCTGACCGACGGCCCGCCGTCGACGGACAACGTGCCCGTGTCGAAATCGACATTGATCTGCGACACGAGATTGCCGCTCTGATCGGCCACCGCGATCGTCGTCTGCCCGGTGAAATTGAGGCCGTCGCTCGAAAGAAGCCCGGTGTCCGTTCCGGTCAACGCGGTCGGCGGAGGATAGGCGGAGTTCGCATTTGACTGCGCATTGAACGCGAGCGCCGTTTGCTGTGCGAAATTTCCCAGCTCCTGCTGGAAATTCGCGAGCGCGCCGTCGCGCATGCTGACAAGGCCTTCCAGCTGCCCGGAGCCCAGATGCGGATCCAGCGCCTGGGTGGGACCCACATTCTGGCCCGTCGCGGGGTCGATCGTCTGCAGCGCAATGGGAGGATAGCTGCCGTTCGATCCGCCGCTGTAGGAAAGCTGACCATAGGTGCTGCCTCCCACCAGGCTCACGCCGTCGCTGGTGCTGACAAGCATCTGCCCGTCGGCCTGCGTGGTCGTCTGCACACCGATATATTGGGAGAGGTTTTGAACGGCCTGATCGCGCTGGTCCAGAAGACCGGACGAATCGTTGCCTTGCGCCTGCGCGGTCTGGATCTGCTGATTGAGAGAGTAGATCTGTTGCAGGAGCGTGTTGACCGAGCCGACCGTCGATGTGACCTGCTGGTCAACCTGGCTTTGCAACCCGCTGATCGAAGACGAAAGGCCCGAGACCGTGGAGGCAAGGTTTTGGAATGCCGAAAGCACGGCCTGCTGACTGGTGGCCGAATTGGGCGACAACGACGCGCTGTTCAGTGCGGTCGAAACCGCGTCGAGCTGCGAGGTGAGAGATGTGCTCGCACCCGGCTGTCCCAAAAGTCCGTTCAACTGCGAGAAGATGCCGGATTCCGTCGAATATTGCTGGGAAGACGCATTGGCGTTCAAGGTTTCCTGCGTGAGGAACTGGTTTGTCACGCGCTCTATATCTGCGATGTCGACGCCGGAGATATTTCCGCCCAGAACTTGCGTCTGTTCGTTGACCGTGCGATCCGCATAGCCCGTCGTATTGAGATTGCTGATGTTCTGCGAGACCACGCCCAAAGCGGTCGTGTTCGTCTGCAGAGCAGAGAGCGCCGTCGACAGAATTCCGTTCAATGACACAGGCGGAGTCCCCCGCGAATCCTTTGTCGTCGGTCCAGTGTTCGCAAGCGGTATGCCACGGCGGAAATGCCCGTTCTGCCGGAATTGCGATGGTTTCCCGACCCTTACTACCGCGATTGCACGGCAGTGTTTGCCCATGCGGCAGAACATGCCTCGCCTTCGCAACCGGCGCGAAACGTGTTTTTCGCAGAGGCATGCGGAAAACCGCCCATTCGATGTGTGGTCCGGCCCTTGCTACCGGACATGCGGGCATATTTTGGTGCAATCGCGTGGCGTCCATCGCAACGAGTGCAATTCCGTCGAACAACGCCGCCATTCTTCCGGTGGCGATCTCCGCAACCGCGCGCGGCGTCTCGGCCGCACAATCGGCCGCGGACGATTCCGATTTCAGCACGGTGCTCGCTCAAACAAATGCCGCCGGTGCACCTCCTCCGAAGATGAGCGATCCGCTCGCCAGGTCGCATACCGCGCCGGCGAAACCCGTGGCCGCAGCAAGCTCGACCGCATCCGCGAATGCCGCGGGCGCGAAGCCCACAAGCCCGAACATCTCCGTCACGATGCCAAAGATCGCCGATCCGAGGCGGGCAGCAACCGTGCAGCCGCCAAATCCCAGCTCGCCAAAATCTTCGTCGGTCAATTCGAAGAAACCCTCGTCCAGTTCGCAGTCCGGCTCTGCGCAAAAACAGGTCGCGTCTTCCACGACTGTAATGGCCAAAATGCAGACGGGTTCCGCGCTGTACGAACCGAAAAGCCCGATGCTGGGTCAGAACAGCGGCGGATCCGAAGCCTCGGGCGCCGCGCAGAAACAGGACGCGTCTCCAGCGCCCATGATGGACAAAACGCAGACGGGTCCCGCGCTGTACGAACCGAAAAGCCCGACGCCGGGTCAGAACGGTGGCGGATCCGAAGCCTCGGGCTCCGCGCAGAAACAGGACGCGTCTTCCGCGACTGTAATGGCCAAAATGCAGATGGGTCCCGCGCTTTACGAACCGAAAAGCCCAATGCCGGGTCAGAACGGCGGCGGATCCGAAGTCTCGGGCTCCGCGCAGAAACAGGACGCGTCTGCTGCCCCCATGATGGACAGAACGCAGGCAGGGCCGAGTTATTACGAACCGACCAATCCGATGCCGGCGCAAAACGACGGCACTTCGGGAGTCACGGGCACTTCGCCGGGGATCGTCCCGCCAGATCCCGGCCTGGTCGTGAACCAAAATGCGGTTGACGCGCCGACGGGCTCGCAGACTTCGAAATCGTCGACTGCAGACAGCAGCGACCCGGAACCGGCGGCAGAAACGCTGGCTGCATTGCAGGATGCGTTGCTGGACACGTTGGCTTCCGGCGCCCCGACGCCGACTGCCGACCCCACGCCAAAGATTGTTGCGACCTCGCAGCCGGCGGGCAAAACTTCCAGCGCCACGCAACTCAATGCGCTGATGCAGTCGCTCCAGCCCACAGCGCATCGCGAAACATCCGCGCCGGCGGCCCAGGCGCAAACACCGGCATCGCAGTCCGGCGCAAATCAGGCCGCACAGCCTGCAAGCGCACAGAATCAGGGCAGCGACAGCAATAATTCCAATGGCGATCACAGCCACGCCGAACAGACTCGCAATGCGACCGACGGCAGTTCCCCGCAATCCACGCAACAGTCGCCCGACAGTGCGAACGCGGCCGTGACGCCGCCGCCTTCTGCCGCCCCCAACAGCGGCACGATCGCAAATCCCGTCGCGGACAACACAGGCGGAATTTCGGCAGCGGTCGCGGCCCAGAATTTGGGCACAAGCAGCACGACGTTGCATGTCGCGCCTGCGTCGCAAGCGAATGTGCAGGCCGCTCCACCCGATCTCAATGCGCTCGCGATCAACATCGCGGCCAAATCGCAGGCCGGCGCGAAACAGTTCGATATCAGCCTCGAACCGGCCGAACTCGGCCGAGTCGAAGTGCGCCTGACGGTCGACAATGCGGGCAACGCGCAAGCGCACCTTGTGGCCGAGCGGCCCGAAACGCTGCAGATGCTGCAGCGCGATTCGGGGACGCTGTCTCACGCGCTGAAAGAGTCCGGCGTGCAGCTCGGCGACAACGGATTGCAGTTTTCTCTCAAGGGTCAGGAACGGCAAGGCGACGGCGCGCAGCAAGGTGCGTCCCGCGCCAGGCCGCTCGCACTATCGGCCGTGACCTCGGCGCAAAACATCCTTCCGATCTCATCCAGTTACGGCCTCGCATTTTCGCAGGCCGGCGTCGACATTCGCGTTTAAGAAAGGCTTCAAGTCATGACAACAAGCGGAGTCAATCCGGCAGCATCGAGCGCCGCGGCATCGGGCAGTTCCGACAGCGCGACCCAGCAGCTCACGGGGAACATGGATACGTTCCTGCAGCTGCTCACGACCCAGCTGCAGAACCAGGACCCGATGAATCCGATGGACTCGGACCAGTTCACACAGCAGCTCGTCGAATATTCGCAGGTCGAGCAGCAGATCAACACCAACACGAACCTGCAGACGCTCATTTCGCTGCAGCAGGGTGGGGCTGCTTCGGGTGCCGTCAGCTATCTGGGCAAGACCGTGTCCGTCACCAATGGTAACGCTTCACTGACCGACGGCGCAGCCAGCTGGAACTACACGCTCGCCGCACAGTCATCCGACACGACACTCACCGTCACCAACGCAAGCGGCCAGACCGTCTACACCGGCGCAGGCTCGACGGCGTCCGGCAGCAACACGTTCGATTGGAACGGCCAGGACAGCAGCGGCAACCAACTCCCGGACGGTGTTTACACCCTGGCCGTGAGCGCGGCCGCGAGTGACGGCTCCGCCGTGCAGACGAGCGTGAGCAGCACGGGCGTGGTGAGCGAAGTGAATATGTCGGGAAGCACGCCTGAGCTGATCATCGGATCGATGGCGGTTCCCATCTCGCAGGTGGCGACCGTTCAAAACTCACCAAGTTGACATAGAGGCGGTGGCCGAGAACCGGCGCCCTGAAACCCATCGGGCACGCAAGCGCGAAGCGCAGGCGGCACCGAAAGGAAGAGACAAATGAGCCTTACATCCGCAATGCTTACGGGCGTGGCAGCCCTTGACGCCAACAGCCAGGCGATGAGCATCACATCGTCCAATATCGCGAACGTCAACACCGTCGGCTACAAGGACAGCGAGGCCGATTTCTCGACGTTCCTGACTTCGTCCTACGGTTCGAGCATCAACGAAGCCAGCGTGCTGGTGAACTCGCAGCAGAACGTGACGCAGCAGGGAGTCCTGCAGGCGGCTTCGTCGACGACCGATCTCGGAATCCAGGGCAACGGATTCTTCGTGACGAGCCAGTCGCCCACCTCGACGAGCAATCTCTATTATACGCGCGCCGGCGACTTTACGCCCGACTCCGGCGGCGACCTCGTCAACGGCTCCGGTTACTACCTGCTCGGCTATCCGATCACCACGGCAGGTGGCGCAACCACGACCGGAACGGCGCTGCAGCCGATCAATGTCAGCAACCTCGAAGGCTCGGCAGAGCCGACGACGCAAATGGTGCTGCAGGCCAATCTCGAATCGAGCGCGACCGTCGATTCGACCTACACACCGGGGGACATGACCAACGGTGTCGTTACGCCGGACTTCACGCGCACCATCAACGTCTATGACAGCCAGGGCGGCTCGGAGCCTCTGGATGTGTCGTTCATCAAGACGGGCGCCAACACCTGGTCGTATGAAGTGAGCTATCAGGGCTCTGCCGCCAATATCTCTCCGGCAACGAACCCGATCGCGACCGGCACAATGTCGTTCAATGCGGACGGCACGCTGGCGAATGCAAATTCGACTGCGACGCCGCCCACGGGAAACATTGCGCTGACGATCCCGTTTGCGAGCGCGTCGGGCCTCACCCCGCAAGCGATCTCCCTCAACATGGGTACCGTCGGCAGCTCGAACGGCATGACGCAATACGATAGTCCGTCGACTCTCACGAATGCCGGGGTCGATGGCGCTCCCTATGGCAGCCTGACGGGCGTCACCATCGGCACCGGGGGCGTCGTCACTGCGCAGTATACGAACGGTCTGTCGCAGAACGTCTACCAGTTGCCGCTGGCGACCTTTGCCAATCCCGACGGCCTCAATGCGGTCACAGGAAACGCCTACCAGGCTTCGGAGAACTCGGGCGCCGCAACGATCAACGATGCGGACGGGGGCGGTTCCGGCACGATTCAGTCTTCATCGCTGGAAAGTTCCACCGTCGATCTCGCCACGGAGTTCACAAACCTGATCACGACGCAACGCGCTTATTCGGCGGCTTCGCGCATCGTGACGACTGCCGACACGATGCTGCAGACGCTCGAGCAGTTACCGTCAACTTAAAGTGATGGGGCGTCTTCTGGCATGAAGGCGCCCCATTCCCAAATCAGTACAAGTTGATGCGCATTTTTAGCCAAACTTTTACCGTGCGCTTTCGGCCTTTCTTAAAGCGGAGCGCGTAAGTTGCGTACGGGTAGTGGAGTGCGGAGCATAACCAATATGGGCGAAGACCGCAGAGGACGAGTTAGCTACGTGATCGGGCCGGATGGCAGCCCGTTGACGCTTGCCGACCTTCCGCCGCCGAACACGAAGCGTTGGGTCATCCGCCGCAAGGCCGAAGTGGTCGCTGCGGTGCGCGGAGGACTTTTGAGTCTCGACGAGGCTTGCCGCCGCTATACTTTGACAGTCGAAGAATTTCTCGCATGGCAGCGCGCAATCGACCGCTTCGGCCTGCCCGGCTTGCGCGCGACCCGCGTGCAGCAATATCGGCACTGACGGCAAGATAGTCGCAATCCATAACAAGACGTAAATTTTTCGGGACGGATTTTGCGTTGCGATTCTTCGCGCCGTTAAGGCGCCCTTTACGTTAATCCCGGCAATGTTTGCCTAGCACGACGGACGAGCGACCTGACGGCGGACAAATCCGCTTTCATCCAGGCAGCGTCCATCAAGCGGAGGCATGCGTTGTCGGATTTCATCAAAAATGTGGGCGCAGCGCGTTTCGGCGTGATGGCCGGCGTGGCGGCTGTCCTCACCGCATTCTTTCTCTATGTCGCGGGCGTCATCAGCGAGCCGGCCAAGAGCATCCTTTATGCCGGGCTCGAAGCGCGCGAAGCCGCTTCGGTCACCGCCAAGCTCGACGCGATGAACGTCCCCTATGAAGCGAAGGGCGACGGCGGCACGATCCTGGTACCGGCCGATCAGGTGACGAAGCTCCGCATGGAACTGGCCTCGGAGAATCTTCCGGCCGCGGGCGTGGGCTACGAGATCTTCGACAAGTCGGACTCGTTCGGCACGACAGCCTTCGTCCAGAACATCAACCAGTTGCGCGCGCTCGAAGGCGAACTCGCCCGCTCCATCCAGACGATCGACGGCATCGACACCGCGCGCATCCATCTGGTCGTGCCCGAGCGCCAACTCTTCTCGCACGATTCCCAGAGCCCCAGCGCCTCGGTCGTGCTCAAGACGCGCGGCACGCTCGATCGCGGCCAGGTTGCGGCCATCCAGCATCTCGTGGCGGCCGCAGTCGCCGGGCTTGAGCCCGCGCGCGTCGCCATTGTCGACGACAAAGGCGACCTTCTCGCCGGCGGCGAGGACAAGACGGGTGCCGAAGCCGCCTCCTCGGACGAAGAATCGCAGACGACGACCTTCGAAGATCGCTTGCGCCAGCGTATCGAATCCATGGTTGCGAGCCTTGTGGGACCCGGTCATGTCCGCGTCCAGGTCGCGGCCGACATGAACTACAACCACACCAGCGAGACGGCGGAGATCTACGATCCCGACAGCAAGGTCGTCCGCTCGACGCAAACCGTGGAGCAAAATGCGACAGACGCCGCCGGCGGCAACAACGGAGCCGTGTCCGTCGCGAGCGCCTTGCCGGGCGGCCAGCAGGCAAGCCAGGGCAATGGCAGCGACAACACAAAGTCGAACAGCACGCGCACCGAGGAAACGACCAACTACGAGATCTCGAAGACCGTTCGCACCAGCACGCAGGACGGCGGCCAGGTGAAAAAATTGTCGGTGGCGGTCGCCGTGGACGGCGTCTCGTCGTCCGTGGCCGGCGGCAAGGACGATTACAAGCCGCGCTCCGCGCAGGAAATGCAGCAGATCGAAGCGCTGGTGAAATCCGCGATCGGCTACGACAAATCGCGCGGCGACGCGGTGCAGGTCGTCAACATGCCTTTTGCCAAGGTCGATCTCGGCCCCACGACTCCGGCTGCAACGCCGCTTCTGGGTCTCGACTCGTCGGACTGGCTCAAGATCATCGAGGTCGCGATCCTGTCGCTGACTGCGCTCCTGATCGGCTTCTTCGTCGCGCGGCCGCTGATCGCGCGGATGTTTGCGCCCAATCCTGCCGGCAGCGGGCAGCAGATGATTGCGCAGCAATATGTGGCAGGCCAGTTGCCCGCCCCCGCCCAGGCATCGTCGGGAGCGCCCGCGCTTCAATCCGCGAGCGCCGGTGCCCTAGCACCGCCGGACAACATGATCGACATCTCGCGCATCGAAGGACAGGTGCGCGAATCCTCCATCCGCAAAGTGGGCGAAGTGGTGCAGGCGCACCCCGAAGAAGCGCTCGCCATTCTGCGGTCTTGGCTCCATCAGCCGGTATAGACCATGTCGCGCGCAGCCAAAACGCAAGTCAAAGAAGACATCCGGTCGCTGACCGGCCCCGAACGTTCGGCTGTTTTGATGCTGGCGCTGGGCGAGGAACACGCACTGCAAGTGTGGAAGATGCTCGACGAGGACGAGATCAAGGAGATCTCGCAGATCATGTCGACCTTGGGGACCGTCAGTTCGAGTCTGGTCGAAAAGCTTTTGGTCGATTTCGTTTCCCAGATGTCGGCCACCGGTTCGCTGATGGGTTCCTACGAATCGACCGAACGCCTCATCGCCCGCTTCATGCCGGAAGAAAAAGTCTCGCAGATCATGGAAGAGATCCGCGGACCCGCCGGCCGCACGATGTGGGACAAGCTCGCCAATGTGAACGAAACCGTTCTCGCGAACTATCTCAAGAACGAATATCCCCAAACCGTCGCCGTCGTGCTGTCCAAGATCAAGCCGGAGCATTCCGCGCGGGTTCTGGGCGCGTTGCCGGAAGAATTCGCGCTCGAAGTCGTCCAGCGCATGCTGCGGATGGAATCCGTGCAGAAGGATATTCTCGACAAAGTCGAGCGCACCTTGCGCGTTGAATTCATGTCGAACCTCGCCCGCACGGCCAAGCGCGATTCCCATGAGCACATGGCGGAAATCTTCAACAATTTCGACCGCCAGACCGAAAGCCGGTTCCTCACCGCGCTCGAAGAACGCAGCCGCGATTCCGCCGAGCGCATCAAGGCGCTGATGTTCACTTTCGAAGATCTGGGCAAGCTCGATCCCGGCTCGATCCAGACGCTTCTGCGTCATATCGAAAAGGACAAGCTCGGTCTCGCGCTCAAGGGCGCGACCGACACGCTGCGCGACGTGTTCTTCTCCAACATGTCCGAACGCGCCGGCAAAATTCTTCGCGAAGACATGGAAGCGATGGGACCCGTGCGCCTGAAGGACGTGGACGAAGCGCAGATGCGCATGGTCAACGTCGCCAAGGACCTCGCCAACAAGGGCGAAATCATGATCGCCAGCAAGCAGGGCGAAGATGAGCTCATCTACTGATGGCGATGGCCCGATGAACGCGACCAAATTCACCTTCGACACCGTCTTCGCCGACACGCAGGACATCGTGTCCGATACGGCGAGGGCGCGCCGGCGCCGCTCGCTGACCGAAGGCGAAATCGAGAAACTGTGCGCCGACGCGCGCGCCGAGGGCATGAAGGCGGGCGAGGTTCGCGCACTCGAGGCGATCGAAGTGGCCGCGCGCGACGTGACGGTCGCGATCGACGCAGCGCTCGTCAAGACCGCGCGCTATGTCGAAATCATCCGCGCCCAATCCGCGGAAGTCGCCTTTGCCGTGGCGCGCAAGGTTGCGCGTGCGGCCGTGGCCTCCTTTCCCAGCAGCGAAGTCGAGGCCGCGTTGCGCGACGCCATGCATCAGGCGATCGGCGAACCGAGAATTCTGCTGCGCACTGCGCCCGCAGTTGCCGAGGCGCTGGCGCCGCATATCGCGCAGATTGCGCATGAAGAAGGTTATGACGGCCGCGTGCAGATTTCCTCCGACGCTGCGCTCAAAGGCGCGGATTGCCGTGTCGAGTGGCGGGGCGGCGGCGCGGAACGGGCGGAAGCCGCGATCGACGCGGCCCTGGATGAATTGATGACGCGTCATTTCCGCGATGCGGAAGCACAGAAGACGACGGAGGAATAGACGATGGCGGGCAACGACGAAGTCGAACTGCCGGATCTGGCGCAGGATCGTGCGAGCGGGCCGGCATTGCTGCGAGTCGATGCGGCATCCGAAGCGGACATCAAACGCAGCGCCTCCGATCTGGAGGCCGTGTTCGACGTGCCGGTCACGGTGTCCGCCGTGCTGGGCAAATCGTCGATGGAAGTGAGCCAGCTCCTGAAGCTCGGGCGCGGCACCATCGTCGAACTCGACCGCAAGGTCGGCGAAGCGATCGACATCTATGTGAACGATCGCCTGGTCGCGCGCGGCGAAGTCGTGCTGGTCGAGGAACGCCTCGGCGTCACCATGACGGAAATCATCAAAGCCGGTCAGTCCTGAAAACGGCGACATCTACCTAAAGGAATAAGATCATGCGTCTACTCATCGTCGGCAGTTTGCAGGGCCAGATCGGCGCGGCCACCAAGATCGCGATGGACCGCGGGGCGAAAGTCACGCATGCAACCGATCTCGAACAGGCGCTCGCCGAGTTGCGCGCCGGCCGCGGCGCCGACCTGGTGCTGTGCGATGTCACGCTCGATATCGGCCGCCTGGTTCGCGCACTCGCCACCGAACGCATCTGCACTCCTGTCGTGGCCTGCGGTGTCGGAACCGACGCGCGCCGCGCGGTCGATGCCATCCGGGCAGGAGCCAAGGAATATCTGCCGCTCCCGCCGGACCCCGAACTGATCGCAGCCGTTCTCGCCGCCGTCGCCGACGAGAGCCACCAGCTCATCTATGAAGACGAAGCCATGGGTGCGGTGATTGCGCTCGCCGACCAGGTCGCGGGCAGCGAAGCCTCGATCCTGATCACCGGCGAATCCGGCACCGGCAAGGAAGTGCTCGCGCGCTATGTTCACAGGAAATCCGCGCGCGTCGAGAAACCGTTCATCTCCGTCAACTGCGCGGCCATTCCCGACAACCTCCTCGAATCCGAATTGTTCGGCCATGAGAAAGGCGCATTCACAGGCGCCATCGCGCGGCGCGTCGGCAAATTCGAAGAAGCCGATGGCGGCACGCTCCTGCTTGACGAAATCAGCGAAATGGATGTCCGCCTGCAGGCGAAACTCCTGCGCGCCATCCAGGAGCGCGAGATCGACCGCGTGGGCGGCACCAAGCCGGTCAAGGTCAATATCCGCATCATCGCGACATCGAACCGCGATCTCGCCGATGCAGCGAAGCGCGGCACGTTCCGCGAAGACCTGTTCTATCGCCTGAACGTCGTCAATCTGCGCCTGCCCGCTCTTCGCGAGCGGCCGCGGGATATCCTCGCGCTGGCCCGGCACTTCGCGCACAAATATGCCGAAGCGAACGGCGTTCCTTTCCGGCCCATCGCACCCGAGACCGAGCGCCTGCTCATCTCCCATCCCTGGCGCGGCAACGTGCGCGAACTCGAGAATACCTTGCATCGCGCGGTCTTGTTGTCGTCGGGTTCCGAGATCATGCCCGAGGCAATCCGCCTGCCGGACGGGACGCTGGTCGGAACTTCGCGCGTGCCCGATCTCCCCGGCACGGTGAAGACGGCCGTCGAGACGGCAGCCGCCGCAACCCGCGGCCTCGTCGGACGCACGGTTGCCGATGTCGAGCGCGATCTCATTCTCGACACGCTCGATCATTGCCTCGGCAATCGCACGCATGCCGCCAATATTCTGGGCATCTCGATCCGCACGCTCCGCAACAAGCTGCGCGAATACACGCAGGCCGGACTGCAAGTCGCCCAGCATGGCGAAACCCGTCTCGCGGGCTAGAGCGAACAGCAGAAAGCACGAGTTCTAGATGGCCGAAGCCACAGACATCGCGGCGTTGCCGAGTCCCGGCACCTATTACGGCGTCAATCCGTCGAAGATCGCGACATATCTGAAGCGCAGCGATCTGGCGCTCGCCATCGGCATGATGGCGATCCTCGTCGTGCTGCTGTTGCCGCTGCCGCCCTGGCTGCTCGACGTCTGCCTCGCGTTTTCACTGTCCTTCGCAATTCTGATTCTGATGACGGCGGTCTTCATTCGCAAACCGCTGGAATTCAGCGCTTTCCCGACCATTCTGCTCGTCACCACCATGATGCGGCTCGCGCTCAACCTTGCGTCGACACGGCTCATTCTTGGCCACGGCAATGAGGGCACGGCAGCCTCCGGCCTCGTGATCCAGGCTTTCGGCAAGCTGATCATGCAAGGCAATTTCCTGATCGGCCTGATCGTGTTCGCGATCCTGGTGATCGTGAATTTCGTGGTCATTACAAAAGGTTCGGGCCGCATCGCCGAAGTGGCCGCGCGTTTCACGTTGGATGCGATGCCCGGCAAGCAGATGGCGGTGGACGCCGATCTCTCATCGGGTCTCATCGACGAAAAGGAAGCCCGCCTCCGCCGCAAGCGGCTGGAAGAGGAATCGAACTTTTTCGGCGCCATGGACGGCGCCTCCAAGTTCGTCCGCGGCGATGCGATCGCCGGCCTGATGATCGTGGCGATCAACGTCATCGGCGGCATCATCATCGCGGTCGCGCAAAAGGGTATGAGTTTCTCCGACGCCACGCAGACATTCACGCTTCTGACGGTCGGCGACGGTCTCGTCACGCAGATGCCGGCGCTCATCGTCTCCACCGCTGCGGGCCTTATGGTTTCGAAAGCCGGTGTCGAAGGCTCGACCGACAAGGCGATGATGAATCAGTTGTCGTTCTATCCCCAGGCATTGGGTATGGCATCCACAGTGATGGGTGTTGTGTCGGTGCTTCCGGGCATGCCGCATTTCGTGTTTGCGGGACTTGCCGTCGGCATCGGCGCGCTCGCCTGGTTCGCCTACAAGAAAAAGGAAGATGCGGTCGTCGCACTTCAGAAGCAGGAAGCAAAATCGCAGGCGGACTCCACACCGAAGGAAGAGCCGATCTCGACCGCGCTTGCGCTCGATCTCCTGCGCGTCGAACTGGGTTACGCCCTCTTGCCGCTGATCAACGACGTCAAGGGCCATCGCATCACCGATCAGATCAAGGCGCTGCGCCGCCAACTGGCTCAGGAAATGGGCTTCGTGATGCCGTCGGTGCGCATTCTCGACAACATGCAGCTGGGCGCGAACGAGTATTGCATTCGCGTCAAGGAGGTCGAATCCGGCCGCGGCGAATTGTTCCCGGGAAGCCTGCTGGTCATGGATCCGAAGGGCGCGAATGTCGGGTTGCCGGGCACGCATACGACCGAACCCGCCTTCGGCCTGCCCGCGACCTGGGTCGCACAGACCTTGCGCGAGGAAGCGTCGTTCCGCGGCTACACGGTTGTCGATCCGGGCACGGTGCTGACGACGCATCTGACGGAAGTCCTGAAGACCCATATGTCGGAACTTCTCTCCTACTCGGAGACCAAGAAACTGCTCGACGACCAGCCGGCCGATCAGAAGAAACTCGTGGAAGAACTCATCCCGTCGCAGATCTCCGTCACCGGCGTGCAGCGCGTACTGCAGACTTTGCTGGCGGAACGCGTCTCGATACGCGATCTGCCTGCGATCCTCGAAGGCATCGCCGAAGCCGTCGGTCACACCAAGAACGCGCTGTACATCACCGAGCATGTGCGCGCGCGGCTGTCGCGCCAGATCTGTCACCAGCACATGGCGCCCGGCGGCTATCTGCCGCTCATCGCATTGTCGCCCACCTGGGAACAGGCTTTCGCGGAATCCATTGTGGGACAAGGCGAAGACCGCCAGCTTGCGATGGCGCCGTCGCAGCTGCAGCAATTCATCCAGAGCATGCGCGAACGTTTCGACGCCGCCGCGCAAAAGGGCGATGTGCCCGTGCTGCTCACGAGCCCGCAAGTGCGTCCCTTCGTGCGCTCCATCGTCGAGCGCTTCCGCGCCCAAACCACGGTGATGTCGCAAAACGAAATCCACGCCAGCGTGCGGTTGCGCACTCTGGGCCAGGTGTAAGCGATGCAACTCCGCACCTTCCTCGCCGGCGACATGCGCGAAGCGCTTGCCAATGTGCGCAACGAGATGGGCCCGGAAGCCGTCATCGTGGGGAGCGAACGCGCCAAGGGCGGCGGCATCATGGTGCGCGCAGCACTCGACACGGAAGAGAGCGAAGCAGGTGTCGAAACGGCGGCGCGCGAGCTTGCCGCAGCTTTGAATCCGCCGTCCGCCTCTCCCGGCTTTGAAACGAATTATCGCGACGGGTTGATCCGCCGTTTGCGCGGAGAGCGGACTGCTGCGACCTCGAATGCCGTCGGCTTCAATCGGGCGGAACTCCTGACATTGTTGCGCACGCATCGTGCACCCGACGGACTAACGCACGCATTGGCGGAAGCCGCGGAAAAAAGCGGACTCGCCGACATGACGCTGGCGCTCGCCTCCGCGCTGGACAAACGCATGCGCACGAACCCGCTCGATCTCGAGAACGCGAAAGCGCTCCTGCTGGCAGGCCCACCGGGCGCCGGAAAAACGGCGGTGGCGGCGAAAATCGCCGCACATGCACGCCTTTCCGGACGCGATGTCGAATTGATCGCTGCGGATGTGACAGGGGCAGGCGCCGTTGCGCGGCTCGAAACATTCGCGAAGCATGTGGGCGCAGGCATCGTGATGGCCGAGACGGCGGATGCTTTGGCCAAGGCAATCGGCGCGTCGGCGTCGAAGAATGTCTTGTCTGTGATCGACACGGCCGGCTTCGATCCGCGCAACGTCAAATCGCGGACCGCCTATTCCGCGCTCGCGCGCATGGACGGCGTGGACGCCGTCGGCGTCGTTTCCGCTGCGGGCGATGCGGAAGAAGTCGCCGAAATTTCGGCGGCGCTTGTCACGCTGGGCGTGAAGCGCATGATCGTGACCGGCCTCGATCTCGCGCGCCGCGCAGGCGCGGTGCTGGGCGCGGCCGCGCAAGGCGCCGATCTCGCGCATATTACACGCTCGCCCTTCGTCGCAGGCGGCCTCGAAACACTCACACCCCTTTCTCTCGCGCGACTTTTGATCGAAACCAACACCGGCGGCGCCGACCGCGGGAGCGCACAATGATGTCTCGCCAAGCTCCGCGTCTGACGGCAATCGGTTCCGGCAAAGGCGGCACCGGAAAGACCTTGCTCGCCGTCAATCTCGCCCATGCGCTTTCCCATGAAGGCGAGCGCATCCTGTTGTGCGACGCCGATCTCGGGCTTTCGAACACGTCCGTGCATCTGGGACTGGAATCGGGTGGAAATTTGCAAGGCCTGCTGGCGAAAGATTGCGCCTTGCGCGCCGCCACCGTTCCCGTTCTGGGCGGTGCCGCCCAACGCGGTGGATTCGATCTTCTTGCCGCTGCGGCAGGCTCCGGTTTGCTCGCCGATTTCGACGAAGTCGATGCGGCGCATCTCGTGGCACAGATCAAGGCCGAACGCAGTTACGACCGCGTGCTGCTCGATCTGGGCGCAGGCGTCGATTCGAGCCTGATGCATTTCGCGGCCGCGTCCGACGAAACCATCGTCGTGCTGACACCAGATCCCGCCTCTTTGACCGATGCGTATGCGTTCGTAAAAATCCTCATGCGCACCTTCACCGCGCCGCCCTTCGTGGTCGTCAACATGTCGGCAAACGATGCGGAAGCACGTCGCACGGCAGAGGCGCTGACTGCCACCTGCCGAACTTTTCTCAAGACGACGCTCGAACATTTGGGATCCATTCCGCGCGACCCGAGAGCCGTGGACTCCCTGCGCCAACAACGTCATTTGTTGCAGCTCTACCCCCAGGCGCCGGCGTCGCGCGCCATCGCAGCGTTGGCCGCCCGCCTGCACGCGCGCGCGGCGCCGCGCCCGGTTCTGGTCAACGCGCGTTAACCACGCGATTGCAGACTTTGCGCAGGTTTTGCCTGCGACCCCGCGCAGGACGCGGCCCACCTCCCGCAGCGACACGAAACCGTGTATCATTCCCGGACAAGAGCGCTATTCGCTCCCGCGTGGCGGGCCGCGTGTCACGCGTCTTTGGGCTGGGACCTTAAGGGGGTAATTATGTCTGTTGTCATGGATCTTTGGCATTCCATTGTCGGCATCATCACGACGTCGGGCTGGATCACGCTTGCCATTATGGCTGTGATCGCGATCGGGGCGGCGTTCATGATCGAAGGCGCAGGTTCGCTCGTGACCGCCACTGTCGGCGCGCTTGTCGTGTTTGGTCTGGCGACCACCATCTACGCCGCGGCAACAGCCAAGGGGGGCGCAAACTGGTCGAACATGCCCCAGGCGGACTGGACGGCGCTGCATTCCGTGACGGTTCCGATCCTGCTCGCCTATGCGATCGTGTTCGCTGTCGCCATCGGTGTTCTGAGTTTCATCCGTTCGATTGTCCTGCGTTAATCGCGGAACAACATCGCGATCGGCCGGGCGCATAACCATGCGTCCGGGGATATGTGTGTCAGCGGCCTCGTTTGCCGCCGCCTCCGGTATTGTCGATCGCGAACGGGCCGGCTCCCATGCCCATCAGGAGCAATAGTCCGCCCGCAATCGCGACATTGCGGAAGAATATCTCGGAATCGGCCAGCCGGGCCGACGCTTCGTTCAGCTTCCAATAGTCGTGCATCGTGACCGAGACAATCACCGTGAAACCGAACAGCAGCAGCGCGCCATGGCGCGTGTGATAGCCGACGGCAATCGAGACGCCGCCCAGGATCATGACGGTCAGTGCAATGACGAGGAGAAGCGGCGCGGCCGGCAGACGCTGCATTTGCATCAGCGTGACTGTACCGTCCCAGGAATTGATCAGCGTCCAGGCCTCGCTCAGGAAGAACCAGGCGATCGCCAGCCGTCCGATCAAAGGTGCTATTCGTTCAGAAAGCGACATGTGAATCCCCCGCGACGCAACCGGAGAAGCGTAGCGAAAGGGCGTCGCGTCGAAAACCCCTTGAGCATGATCCTATAAACGGATCACGCTCAAGGTTCCCTGGTTGCCGCGCAATCTGGCGGCGAACCGCTGCACACTTCGCCGGATTGCGCTTTAGACCTGCCTCAGCGCGTGCTTGCGCAGATGCCGCACGATCGCCATTTCGTCCAGGCGCGACTGGCTGCGATGGGCTTCGACTTCCGCCACGCGCTTGGCCTGCTGTTCGGTGGCAAGTTCGAGGCTCTTCAGGTCCTGATAGGCGTGGGTGAGATCGCCCTGGCATTGCGCGCGCTCGCGCTCGATTTCCTTCAGGGTCGCGCGCAGATTTTCGCGGCGGACATCGATCGAACGCAGGAACGACGGAAATGCGAGCCGGCCGATATCGGAATCGTTGGCGCGCTGGCGTTCTCGCGCGACGCTGTCTTCGAGATCGGCAAGTTTGCGCTCGAGATCGGAACGCATGCCGTCAAGCGTTGTCATGCGCCGCTTGAGATCGTCGACGCGGAAGCGCTTCAGGCGCATCAAGGTGTCTCGCCGTTTCATGACGCATTACCCCTTCCCTGTCCGTCGCCCGATATGCGATCGAGCGCGGCATAACCCTCAGCCAGAGTGACGCGCTCGTCCTTCTTCTGGGACAGAAACGCCTCGATTTGCGGATAGACTCTTATCGCGGCATCGACTTCCGCATTCGTGCCGGCTTTATAGGCGCCGAGCCGGATGAGCTCGGCCATGTCTTCGTAAACTGCGAGAGGCACGCGGGCGCGCGAAACGATCGCCTGTTCCGCATCGGTATTGCACTTCGGCATCGCGCGCGACACCGATTTGAGAATGTTGATGGCCGGAAAGCGGCCGCGCTCCGCAATTGTGCGATCGAGAACGATGTGCCCGTCCAGAATGCCGCGCACGGCATCGGCGATCGGCTCGTTATGGTCGTCGCCCTCGACGAGAACCGTATAGAGGCCGGTGATCGAACCTGTGGTGCCCTGCACGCCCGGACCCGCTCGCTCGAGCAGACGCGGCAACTCGGCGAACACAGTGGGCGTGTAGCCCTTGGTGGCCGGCGGTTCACCCGCTGAGAGTCCGACTTCACGTTGTGCCATAGCGAAACGGGTCACGCTGTCCATCAGGAGCAGCACATGCAAGCCTTGGTCCCGAAGTTGCTCCGCAATGGCCGTCGCGACATAGGCGGCCTGACGGCGCACCAGCGCCGGTTCATCCGAGGTCGCGGCAACCACCACGCTGCGGCGAAGTCCCTCAGGTCCCAGGTCGTCCTCGATAAATTCCTTGAGTTCGCGCCCGCGCTCGCCGACAAGCCCGATGACGATGGCATCCGCATCGGTATTCCGCGCCAGCATCGCGAGGATGGTCGATTTTCCGACGCCCGAGCCCGCAAAAATACCCATGCGCTGGCCCCTGCAGCAGGTCACGAAGGCATTGAGCGCCTTGACGCCCAGATCGAGCTTGCCTCCGACCCGAGCCCGGCTATGGGCCGAAGGCGGGGAAGCTTTGAGGGGATAGCCGATCGAGCCCTGAGCGAGAGGGCCCTTTCCGTCCGCGGCCTTGCCATAGGCGTCGACCACCCGGCCGAGCCAGTTCCGGCAGGGATAGATCAAAGACGCGCGATCGTCGAAGTCCGCCCGGGCTCCCAGGGAGACGCCGTCGAGCGATCCCAAGGGCATAATTTGCGCCCGGCCGTCGCGGAATCCCACGACCTCACACGGGATTTGCTTGCCATTTGAGGAGGATAGCCTAACCTGTCCCCCGAGGCTGATTGCTCCGGCAGCACCTGTCACTTCGACAAGCAGACCTTCTATGCGGGCCACCCGCCCGAAGCGTCTGAGTGCCGGTACAGCCTCGATATCTTTGAGAAGCGCGCGCATGCCGGTCCCGAAATTGGGAAACCCATGATGGGATTCCAGCGAGCATCTTGAAGGGAAGGATTTAAGTGGCGGTAAACTTAACGAGACGAATCAATGAGATGGGCGTTGTCCGCTCACATTCGGTTAAGCCGCCTTCGTAGCGAGTAAACCCAGGGGCCGTTGGAAAGCGGATGTTAACCATTTGGATTTACCGTCCCAATGTTTGTTAACCACGACCGGCGGGCAGGCCGGATCGCGAAAGAGGTTCGAGACACATGCGCGTGCTATTGATCGAAGACGACAGCGCCATGGCGCGCAGCATCGAACTGATGCTCCGCTCGGAGGGCTTCAACGTCTATACGACCGATCTCGGGGAAGAAGGGATCGATCTCGGCAAGCTCTACGACTACGACAT
>PLJH01000039.1 GCA_003139615.1 Alphaproteobacteria bacterium | reverse complement strand
CATCGCGCAGCCATTGCACCACCGCGCCCGCCACGAAGATGCTGCCTTCGATCGCATAGGCCGTCTCGCCTTTGGCGCGATAGGCGGAGGTCGCGAGCAACCGGTTCTGCGAGACGGGCACGCCTGCGCCCGTGTTCACCAGCGCGAAGCAGCCTGTTCCGTAAGTGCTTTTCACATCGCCCGGCCTGAAACAGGCCTGCCCGAAGCTAGCTGCCTGCTGATCGCCCGCCACGCCCGCAATGGGAATGAACGCGTCGAACAATTCGCGGCNNTGCGCGAGGCATTGGTGACATCCGTCGCATGCACCTCCCCGCCCGTGAGCTTGTAGATCAGCCAGGAATCGATGGTGCCGAACGCAAGATCGCCCTGCTCCGCCCGCGCGCGGGCGCCGGGAATATGATCGAGCAGCCATTCCACTTTGGTCGCGGAGAAATAGGGATCGAGCAGCAGCCCGGTGCGCGCGGTGACGGCGGGCTCGCAGCCGTCTTCCTTCAAAATGCGGCAACGCTCGGCCGTGCGCCGGTCCTGCCNNCCGTCGTCTCGCGCTGATTGGTAATGCCGATCGCCGCGATCTCGCGCGCCGCGACGCCCTTCATCGCGACGCGACAGCAATTGAGCGTCGCCTGCCAGATCTCCTCCGCGTCATGCTCGACCCAGCCATTGGCCGGATAGATCTGGCGCAACTCGATGGAATGCGAAGCAACAGGCCGCGCCGCGGAATCAAACAGGATCGCGCGGGTGGAAGTCGTGCCCTGGTCGATGGCGANNGCTAGCCGGTATGATCGCGAGCCAACCACCTTAGCACGCGTCATTGAGCTTGGCGCAACTCTGCGCCGGCAAACGTAACGCCCTGACTTGCGTTCCTCCGGGACAGACCAATACAAAACCCTCCGCTTGCAGGCCTGACTTTTGCTTTTTCACTATCGATCTCTAAACTTGCGCGATAGGGGACGGATATGCCAATTGATCAGCCAGGAACGGGCCACCCACGCTCGACGGCCACCCAGCGCACTCATCGCACTCTCGCTGCTAAGGCAAACGACCTCGAAGAATTGCGCTCGGCCGTGGTTGATGCTGCGAGTGTCAGCGGAGGATTGTGGTTCAGCTACCTGTTCGTGCTTCTATACCTGCTCGTCGCTGCGGGGGGCGTGACGCACCGTGATCTTTTCTTCGAAAACCACGTCAAACTTCCATTTCTGAATGTGGAACTGCCGTTACTCAGTTTCTTCGCGTTGGGCCCACTGCTGTTCCTAATAGTCCATATCTATGTGCTTCTTCATTTCACGTTGCTAGCAGATAAGATCGGTGCGTTTGATGCAGAGCTCAAAAACCAAGTCTCTAACGAAAACGTGCGCACCCGGCTTCGTCGGCAGCTGCCGAGCAACATATTTGTGCAAGTGCTAGCCGGCCCGCGGGAATTGCGCACTGGAATAATCGGGTTTTTGTTGCGCTTGATTTCACAGATCAGTCTGGTGCTGTTACCGATGGCGCTGCTTGTTTTCTTCGAGTTGCAATTTCTTCCGTACCACAGCGAATGGATATCATGGTGGCAGAGGAGCGCGGTCGTGATCGATTTGGTAATTCTATGGCTACTCTGGCCCTCGATAGCCCGTGGCGAGACGTCCCGAATTTCCTTGCGCGATTTCAAAAGCTGGAATGTGTCCTCGCTGGCATTCGCAAGTTTGATCCCTGTCTATTTGGTCATCTTAGTTGCCACGTTTCCAGGCGAACGCTTGGATCGCTTCCAACCGATTGGCAAATTGATTCCTTGGTGGGATGGTGACCATGAGACGTGGGTTCGCGCATCGCCTTACGAATTGATGGTCGCCGGTCCAACTGATCCCGTGACATTCAAGCCGAGAAGCTTGTGGTCAAATGTCTTGATACTTCCCGGAGTTGACCTAAGCGACGATGCTAGGTTTGACACCAGCGCGAAGGTTGATGAAGCCGTTAGAACAGTCTCCCTACGTGGTCGCGACCTCTTAGGGGCAATTCTATTCGAGGCTCGCTTGCCCAAGGCCGACTTTACCGAAGCCCTACTACAAGGCGCAAATATTTCGAAGGTAAACCTTCGAGGAGCGGAGTTGTTTAGGGTCCAACTTCAGGGTGCAAACTTAAATGGCGCTGTATTGCAGGGCGCAGATCTCGAGCAAGCGCATATGGAAGGTGCCGAACTTGAAGAAGCACTCTTAGACTGGATGGGAAGTTCTCATCTCGAAGGCTCAGATCTCGCGGCGGCCGAATTACGAGGCGCGGATCTTAATTTCGCAGACTTGCGTGGAGCGTACTTTTTTGATGCAAATTTCGACAGTGCGAACTTGGACTTCGCGCAATTGCAGGGTGCCGATTTTACTGGCGCCAATCTGGAGAATGCCTCGTTACAGGAAGTGTGCGTATGGAGGACAGAACCGCCCGGTTCAGAAGGACAAACGCGCAATACTCTAGTATCGCTTGAAGACCCAGCGATATGTGGAGATGGGTCGGGGACCTATCTCCAAGTAAGGAATTTGATTCTGAATCAGCTGCACCCAGGCGATATTCGCGATGCCGATTTGAATCAAATCGTCGCTATTACCAAATCATCTCGTGAGAAAATGCCCACTTTGGCATGGTCCGGGTTAGCTAAAAATGCGCCCGCCTATGAGATATTTGAGCAGACCTATAAGGAACACTTTCTCACAATTGGTTGTAGCTCGGTCGACGATCCAAGTGTCTTACATGGATTGATTCCACAATTGAAAGGTCGATTTCCTGAGGAGAGCGCAACGCTCCGAGAGATCGCAGCAGCAATCCTCGATTACGAAAAGTGTCCAACTGCAAGAATGTTGTCGGATGACGACAGGATGGCACTAGAGTCGTTAATTGTATNNCCTGACCGCGCAAGCAAATGCTGCGGGCCAAACAGCGAAGACAACGAATTCGATAAAGCCGGACAGCGGAACGCAGGTCCTGCCACACTAAACTTCTTTCTACTCAATTACTTTGTCTCCAGGCGCCGGCACTGATACCGAAGGGGCGCTGCATGTCGTTCACCGAAAACAAAGGCGTCCGGCTGAGTTGGCAGGAGCGCGGGGACGGAAGCCCGGTGTTGCTGATCATGGGGCATCGGTTCAGTGGTGCGCTGTGGTATCCCCTGCTTCCGGCACTGACGGCGCGCCATCGCGTCATCTGGTTCGACAATCGCGGCACCGGCGACAGCGACACGACTCCCCACGTCACCGTCCAAGAGCTTGCCGACGATGCGCTCGCCGTGATGGATGCCGCGCAGGTCGNNGCGCGCGCATGTTTTCTGCGTTTCGATGGGCGGCGTCATCGCGCTGGAACTGGCTATGCGCGCGCCTGCCCGCGCAACGTCTCTCATTCTCGGCTGCACCGGAATCATAACGCCCGATAAACCGCGCATGCCCGGCTTCCTGCGCGTGCTCTACTACCTTCCGACCTGGATATTGCGATTGCTTGTGTCGAAAGGCAGCGTCAACAAGGGATATGGCAGCGCCGCGTCGCCGGAAAAGATCGCCCTGGATCTGTCGATGATCGCGAAGGACAAATACTCCGTTCGCGGCGTGATCGCCCAAGCCGAGGCGGTCTCCCGTTACAACACGACGCGCGAGGCCGTGGCCGCGCTTGCGATGCCCGCGCTCGTGCTGCATGGCGACGAAGACCAGCTCGTGCCGTTGAGCTACGGCGCCGAGCTTGCCGAGACGCTGCNNGGGCTGGAAGCCCGCGCTCCATACAATTCGACTCAAACGCCGCTGGACTCCGTTACCTTAACACGCTGTTAACGCTGACTGCCTAGCATGGGAACTCGGCCGCAAAAGGCGGCTGGGGGAATGCAGAAGGGGCAGCGCGGTGGGGTTGAACGCACACGAACTGAGCGACATGGGCCGTCTGGTCCAGCTGGTCGCCAATCCGGGCGGCACCAGCCGTGAGGATATCTATCTCTCCGTCGCGTCCCTCTACCAAACCCAGGCCCCGAAGCTTTCCGAGCGCGAGCGCGGGCTGATGCGCGAAATCCTCCAGCGGCTTGCCAAGGACGTCGAGAT
This sequence comes from Alphaproteobacteria bacterium, assembly GCA_003139615.1. GTDB lineage: Bacteria > Pseudomonadota > Alphaproteobacteria > Micropepsales > Micropepsaceae > Rhizomicrobium. The sequence goes on along the minus strand of PLJH01000039.1, from coordinate 3,397 downwards.
GGCGATCCGCATCGCGCTGGCCGAAAAGCTGGCCGACGATCCCGAAGCGCCGCTCGACCTGATCCTGCTGCTCGTCGACGACAAGATCGAAGTCGCCCGCCCCATCATCCTGCGCAGCCGCAAGCTGGGCGATGCCGAAATTCTCGCGTTCCTGAACCAGACGGGCCTGAATCAGACCAGCCTGGACCATCAGGCCGCCTGCGCCGCGCGGCCCGAAATCGGCGAGCCCGTCACCGAAATTCTCGCCAAAAGCGACGCCGAGCCGGTGCTGGTCGCCCTCGTCCGCAATGCCACCGCCAAGATCGGCCCCGCCGCGTTCGAAACGCTGGTGGAGAAGTCGCGCCGCTTTGCCGCCATCCAGGAGCCGCTCGTCCGCCGCGACGACCTGCCCGCACCGCTGGCCACGCAGATGTGCGCCTGGGTGTCGGACGCGCTCAAATCCTACATCGTCCATAGCCACAAAATCGCGCCCGATGCCGTCGCTTCGGTTCTCGGCCAGGCGACGCAGGCCGTGCAGCAGAGTCAGCCGGCCCAGGCAGGCGACGCCGGCGCACAAAAGCTTGTCGAGAAGCTGGCGGTCGGCGGGCAACTGCGCGCGGGCTTCCTGCTGCGCGTGCTGCACCAGGGCCAGATGGACATGTTCGATGTCGCCTTCGCGAAGCTTCTGGGCCTCGGCGTCGGCGAATTCCGCACGGTGTTTTACCGCGGCGGCCCCCGCGCCGTGGCGCTTTCGTGCCGCGCCGTGGGCATCGACAAATGCGTGTTCCAGACCGTGTTCGACCTGTCGCGCAAATCGCGCGGCATGCCGCCCATCGTCTCCAACGAAGAGCGCCACGACGTGGAGGCGATTTTCGGCGCCGTCTCCAAAGCCGAAGCCGCCGACCGGCTGCGGTGCTCGAAGGCGGCTTGAGCACCATTTTCTTCCCCCGTTTACGGGNNCCCCCTCCGCCTCGCTGGCGCTCGGCACCTCCCCCGTAAACGGGGGAGGAAAAACCCGTACCAAACCTGCTAATGTCCCGGCATGATCGATCCGTTCGGCCGGCACATCACCTATCTGCGCGTCTCCGTGACGGACCGCTGCGACTTTCGCTGCGTCTATTGCATGACGGAGCACATGACCTTTCTGCCCAAGCCGGAACTGCTGACGCTCGAGGAGCTGGAGCGGCTGAGTGCTGCGTTCATCGCCAAGGGTGTGAACCGCATCCGCATCACGGGCGGCGAGCCGCTGGTCCGGCGCAATGTGATGAGCCTGATCGAAGGTCTGGGCGGGCGCATCGGCGCGGGCGGCCTGCAGGAGCTCACGCTCACCACCAACGGCAGCCAGCTTTCGCGTTTTGCGAAGGCCTTGCACGACGCCGGTATCCGCCGGATCAATGTCTCGCTCGACACGCGCGATCCGCAAAAGTTTCGGGACATCACCCGCTGGGGCGATCTTCGGAAAGTGCTGGCCGGGATCGATGCGGCGCAGGACGCAGGCCTCGCCGTCAAGATCAACATGGTGGCGCTGAAGGACATCAACGAAAACGAGATCGTGGACATGCTCGCCTGGGCGAATGGGCGCCGCATGGATCTCACCCTGATCGAAACCATGCCGATGGGCGAGATCGACGGCGACCGCGTGGCGCAATATCTGCCGCTGTCGCTGGTGCGCGCGCGGCTGGCCGAAAGCTATACGTTGACGGATGACGATTACCGCACGGGAGGGCCCGCGCGCTATGTGCGCGTGATGGAGACCGGCGGACGGCTCGGCTTCATCACGCCGCTCACGCACAATTTCTGCGAAAGCTGCAATCGCGTGCGCGTGACCTGCACGGGCACGTTGTTCATGTGCCTGGGCCAGAACGACGACGCCGATCTGCGCACGCCCCTGCGCGCCTCATGCGACGACGCGATGCTGAACACCGCGATCGATGCCGCCATCGCACGCAAACCCAAAGGCCATGATTTCATGATCGATCGCCGCCATCGCGCGCCCGCACTCGCGCGACACATGTCGCTGACGGGCGGCTGACGATGGCGCACGCTTTGCACTTCGTTGCTTCGTCGGCGCCCGATGCACGCGCCGCGTTGGCAACGATGCTTCAGACCTATCACGATGTCGGACCCGAAGAGGCCGACGTGGTCGTTGCGCTGGGCGGTGACGGTTTCATGCTGCAGACGCTTCACAAGTTTCTGGGTCAGGGCAAACCGATCTACGGCATGAATCTGGGTTCGGTCGGCTTCCTGATGAACGAATATGCGGACACGGGCCTCGAAGAACGGCTCGCCGCCGCGGAACCTGCGCAGATTCATCCGCTATGCATGAAAGCGACCACCGGTAACGGTGAAAGCTACGACGCGATTGCGTTCAACGAAGTGTCTCTCCTGCGCCAGACGCAGCAGGCGGCCAAGATCCGCATCATCGTGGACGGCAAGCCCCGCATCCGTGAGCTGATCTGCGACGGCGTGCTGATTTCGACGCCGGCCGGATCGACCGCCTACAATCTCTCGGCGCACGGACCGATCCTGCCCATCGATGCGGCGCTGCTCGCGCTCACGCCCATCAGCGCATTCCGGCCGCGGCGCTGGCACGGCGCGCTGCTCCCCCATCGCGCCAAGACCCGCTTCGAAATCCTGGAGCCGGAGAAACGCAAGGTGAGCGCGGTCGCCGACGATTTCGAAGTGCGCGACGTGATCTCCGTGGACGTCGCCGAAGACCGCACCATCGCAATGACCATGCTGTTCGACGCCGGCCACAGCCTCGACGAACGCATCCTGGCCGAGCAGTTCATCGATTAGTTCACCGAGCATTAATCCCCGTTAAGCTAAGTTTGCCGTCCTTATACAGGGGACAGGAGCGTCGGGATTGCGCCCGGCGCGACCAAGACGCGCATGAGCGGTTACAGGTTCGATCGGCTGAAAATTCTTGTCGTCGACGACAATGCGCATATGCGCAAGCTCGTCGTGACGATCCTTCAGGCGTTCGGCACGCTCCAGATTTCCGAAGCGACCGAGGGCGAGCGCGCCTGGGCTCTCCTGCGCGACGCCAACCCCGATGTGATCTTTGTCGACTGGATGCTCGAAGGCATGAACGGCCTCGACCTGACCAAGATGATCCGCACGTCGGCCGTGAGCCCCAATCCGTTCGTGCCCGTCATCATGCTGACGGGCCATACCAGCATCGATCACGTGAACAAGGCGCGCGACGCAGGCGTCAACGAATTTCTGGCCAAGCCCGTTTCGGTGAAAACGATCCTGTCGCGGCTCACGGCCGTGATCGAACGCCCGCGGCCCTTCGTGCGCACCAAATCCTATTTCGGCCCGTGCCGGCGCCGGCGCACGAGCACGGAATACCAGGGACCGGAGCGTCGCTCCGATGCGAATATAAGCGCTGTGGAAGACGAAGACGTCGCGGCCT
>PLJH01000037.1 GCA_003139615.1 Alphaproteobacteria bacterium | reverse complement strand
TTCCCCCGCGAGGGGGGAAGGTCAGAAGAAGTGACGACCGCGAATCTTTTCCTCAGCCTTCCCCCCTCGCGGGGGAAGGTGTCGAGCGCAGCGAGGCGGAAGGGGGCCGTCAAATAACCACCGCCCACAAAACCTTAACCGCTCCTGCGCTATGACGGGCCATGTTCACTGCCCGCGAACGCCTGACGAATCTTGTCGAACTGGCCAGCCAGAGCGCGCCGGAAAAACAGCGCGCGCTGGCGACGGAGTTGTGCGACCTCCTGATCGAGTGGCCGGCCGATTATTCGAACGCGATGCGCGCGCCGTTTTCGGCATTGCTGGAACGGGTGACACGGGGACTGGATCGCGCCACGCGCCGTCAACTCGCAACACGGCTTGCAGCCTATGCCCAAACGCCGCTCGATCTTTTGAACGGATTCTTCTTCGACCTGCCGCTGGAATCCCGAAACGCGATCCTCGCGCGGAACGATGAGGCGAACGAAACGCCTGGCGAAATCGCATCGGATGCCGAGGCGGAAAGTTCGCTGGTCGATGCGTTGCGCAACAGCGACAGCGTCGATGCGGCCATTGCGCTCGGCGAATTCCTGCGCATCGACTCCGCAACCGCGGGCAACATCCTGGACGATCGTTCGAGCGAAGCCTTGGCCGTCGCGTGCAAGGGCGCGCATCTCGCCCGCGCCACCTATTCCATCATGGCGCTGCTCGCGAGCGAAAGAGCGCCGGATGCGCTCGACGCGAACTACGCGCGGCTGGGCCTGCTGGATTCGATTCCCCAGGCAGGCGCGGAACGGCTGTTAGGCTATTGGCGCGTGCATCGCGAGACCGCGCCCGAGCCGGGCGCCAGAGCCGCCTAAGTCATTTCGCCGCCTAGGTCATTTCCTCGATGCGATTGGTGGCGTAGGCACGGCGTATCGCGATCCCGAAGCCCAACAGCAGCACGGGCGCGCCCAGCGGGATATGGAGCGCGCTGCCCACCGCGCGCGACACGAGCGGCAACAGCCACAGCGCGAACAGCATCGTTTTTTCCCAGGGCAGGAATCCGTGCGCGCGGCCGTCGAGCATGAGCCATGCGATCGGCAGCGCCAGCAGCACGAGGTCGTAATCGAGCAGATAGGGCGTGATCAGTGTCGTCGCGAGGCAAAGGATCGCCGCGCGCAATTCGAACGGCAAATCCTTTCGCCAGGCCCAGATCGAACCAACGACGGCCGCGACGGCAACGACGATCTGCGCCGCATAGGCGAAACCAATTCCGCCGCCCAGCATGCGCACGGCCGAAAATACGCTCTGTATCCGCTCCCAACCGGTCGAGCCCTGCTCCAGCACGATGGTGCGGGTGAGCGAGGTGCTCGCGATGAAAGCCTGCCAGGTTTCGATGCCGAACAACGCGACAGTCGCGAGTGCCAATACGGCGATCGTGACGACCGCGCTCGCGACTACGCGCCAACGCCGCGTCACAAGAGGCATCAAAAGCGCGAGGCCTGCGAATTGCGGTTTGTAGACGAGAAGCCCGAGCGCCACGCCTGCGATCCAGGGAAGGTCCTCCATCCACAGCAGACCCATGCCCAGCAGCGTGACGGTGAGGAATCCGTTCTGTCCGTGAAGCGAATTGGAGAACACGCCCGGAAATGCAATCGCGAGAAGCATCCCATTGCGATCGTGCTTCACGATCCGCCACAGCGTGGCCGCATAGCCCGCGAATGTCGCCGCGAGATAGGCCAGCAGCGACCAGCCATACGGCAACGCCGCGAGCGGCAGCGCGATCAGCAGAAAGAACGGCGGATAGTGCCAGCCGTAATAGGGAATGTTGCGCCCGCCGAACACCGCGCTCTCCGCCGCGCGATGCCGGCTCCAGTCATAGATTGCGGCAGGATGACCCGCCTGCGCCATCTGCGACGCGGCATAGACATCGATGTAATCGGGGCCGAGCGGTTTGCCGTTGCTGTCGATCAGGCCGTGGCTGGTGCCGATATAGAGCGCGGCGGCCAGCAGATAGGCGCCCAGCAGAATCCATGGATAGACGCTGAGGCGCGAGCGATCGAGCCATGCGCCCTCGCGCAGGACCGCAAGCACGCGATCGAGAAACCTCTCTTCCCCCCGGACAATATCGGCCATGCGGGCAGTTTGGGGCCGCACGGTGAACCGAAACTTAAGCAACGGAGAGAAACCCGGCTCGGTCGGGCACAAACTACGCGGCAGCTTTCCACCCAATTGGTTCCACCCTCCCGTTGCGGGAGGGTCGAAGGCTTTCTTTGAGCGCAGCGAAAAGAAAGCTTCGGGAAGGGGCAAGACTCCGATTGCGGTGGGCTTGCCCCTCCCCGAAAAATATCTCGCTACGCTCGAATTTTTCGGCCCTCCCGCAAGGGGAGGGTAGGAACCAACCGCTTATGCTTCCGCGTGCACGTCGGCGCGCTCGCGGGTCTTGGCGAAGCGTAAGGCCGGGAACTTGTCGGCCACATAGCCCAGTTCCCAATTGCTCTTGGCGAGGAAGACGGGGGCTCCGTCGCGGTCCGTCGCCATCTGGCCGCGATAGACGCCGAGGAATTTTTCAATATCGGCCTCGGGACCGGAGAGCCAACGGGCGGTGTCGTAGGGCGAGGCTTCGAGATCGGCGTCGAGGCCGTACTCCGCGTGCAGCCGGCTCTTCAGCACGTCGAGCTGGAGAGCGCCCACCACGCCCACAATCCATTGCGCGCCGATCATCGGCTTGAACACCTGCGTGACGCCCTCTTCCGCGAGGCTTTCCAGCGCGCGCGTCAAATGCTTCTGGCGCATGGGATCTGCGAGCCGCACGCGCCGCAGGATTTCCGGCGCGAAATTGGGAATGCCCGTGAACACGACTTCGCCCGATTCCGACAACGTATCGCCCACGCGCAATATGCCGTGATTGGGAATGCCGATGATGTCGCCGGGCCACGCCTCATCGACCGTCTCGCGCTCCTGTGCGAAGAACAGGATCGGATTGTGCACGCCCAGCGTCTTGCCGGTGCCGGACTGCTTGAGCTTCATGCCGCGCCGGAATTTCCCCGAGCACAGGCGGAGGAACGCCACGCGGTCGCGATGGTTCGGATCCATGTTCGCCTGCACCTTGAACACGAAGCCCGTCACTTCGTTTTCCGACGGCGCGATCTCGCGCGTCTTCGAGGCCTGCGGCCGCGGCGGCGGCGCATATTCGGCGACGGCGCTCATCAATTCGCGCACGCCGAAATTCTTGAGTGCGCTGCCGAAGAAGACGGGCGTCAGGTGACCTGTGCGATAGACATCCGCGTCGAAGTTCGGGCATGCGCCGCGCGCGAGTGCGATGTCTTCCAGCAGCTTCGCCTGCAGCTCTTCGGACAATATTTTGGGCAGCGCCTCGCGACTGACGCGTTCGTTCTTTCCGAACACGGCGAAGTCGTCGCGCAGCAGATCGAAAGCGCCTTTGAAGTTGAGCCCCATGCCGACCGGCCACACCATCGGCGCGCAATCGAGCTGCAGCTGGTTGGAAATCTCGTCCATCAGTTCGAACGGATCGCGCGCCTCGCGGTCCATCTTGTTGATGAAAGTCATGATCGGGATGTCGCGGAGCCGGCACACTTCGAACAGCTTGCGCGTCTGGCTTTCGATGCCGCGCGCAGCATCGATCACCATCACCGCAGAATCGGCGGCCGTCAGCGTGCGATAGGTGTCTTCGCTGAAATCCTCGTGACCGGGCGTGTCGAGCAGGTTGAAGATTGCGTCCGCATATTCGAACGTCATCACCGCGCTCGTCACCGAAATGCCGCGCTCCTGCTCGATCTTCATCCAGTCCGAGCGCGCGCGCCGCGCATCGCCGCGCGCCTTCACCTGCCCCGCCATGCGGATCGCGCCGCCCAGCAGCAACAGATGCTCGGTGAGGGTCGTCTTGCCCGCGTCGGGATGCGAGATGATCGCAAATGTGCGCCGCCGCGCAGCTTCCGCCGCGGGCGTATCGGGATGGGATGTGGATTCCGTGCTCATCGCGGGCGCGGGGTAGCAGGGACGCTGCCACCCCGCAAGGCCGCCGGCGCGGGCCCGATTACTGGATGCCCGCCGCGAGCGAGACGGTATAGGGACCGGCCGACCAGGTATCGCCGACTTTGTGGTCGCTGACCGGCACGCAGGCGGGATTAGGCGTGTTCGGAATCGGCGGATCGGACGCGAGGCAGATCGTGCCGCCGTCGATCTTCCAGGTGCCCCTGAACGCATTGGTGCCCTGCTTGCCGGTGAACGTATGGTCGGCCGCGTAGTAGATGTGGGTCTCGTTGCCGTTGGCGTCTTTGGTGATCGTGGTGTTGCCGAAGCGCGAGGCAAGAACGCCGTCGTCGGCAATTGCCGCGGTCGCTGCAATTGCGAAAGCGGTGGCAAGCAGAATGGCGCGCATTGTCATCTCCCTGTGAATGCGATGTGGAATCCTACCAAGATTCCCGAGGCGGGCGAGAGCGATTTTTTGCGCACGAACCTCAGGCCGCATCTCCCGAAAGAGCGGCGGCCGGGAGGGGGTCGCCTCCCGGCCGATATCGGGTCAGAACTTGTAGGACGCCGTCAGGCCGTAGATCGCGGGCTCCCCGACGAACGCGTCGTAGCTGCCGCCGGTGAAATATTTTGCCCCGCTATACGAGCCCGATTGCTCCGGCGTATCGAAGATCACCGTGGCATAATGCTTGTTGGTGCAGTTGCTGCACCAGGCCGCCAATTCCCAGCGATCGTTGTTGCCCATCAAGGTCGCACGTCCGTTGAACAGCGAGTAGCCGCCTTGCTCCTTCAGAGGATTTTGATCGGAGCCGGTATTGCGCGAGCTACCGTAATACATGTCGCCATGGAGCGAGAAGGACAATCCGGTCGTCCACAGCGGGAACGTATAAGTCGCGCCGTTGGTGGTGCTCCACAAGGGCGCATTGGTGAACGGATCGCCCGCCAAACTGATGGTGTGATAGCCGGTAACGAGGTCGAGGAGCGGCAAGGTTGCGCCCGAACCGTAAGCCGTGTCGGCGTAAGTTACGCTGCTGTTGACCGTGAAGCCATCAAACAGCGCCGCTTCCGTCTGAAGCTCGAAGCCCTTCGACGTGCCGGTGGGCATATTGACGATGTGGAAATCGATTCCGTCGAAGTTCAGCACCTGAAGATCGTGAAACTTCTCGTAGAAAACCGTGCCGTTGATCAAGAGCCGGTCGTCGAACCATTTCGATTTGATGCCGCCTTCGAAATTGTCCGAATATTCAGGCTTGTAGGCGGGATTGAGCGGCGTGGGGTTGTATGACGCGATCCCCACGCCCGGAAATCCGGAGATGATGCCGGCCGACGTGCGGTCGAGATTGAATCCGCCATCCTTGCTGCCGCGTGAATAGTCGACATAGGTCATCAAATGGTCGGTCCAGAAATATTGAAGATTTGCCGTACCCGTCAAAGCAGAACTTGAGATCGACTGACGCCCGAGATTCGTGCCGGAAATCGGTGCGTTCGCATTCCACTGATAGACGTCGCCGAAATAGGCCCCGAATTCGGATGCTGCCGGATTGGTGTTGTCCTCGATGAAGCTGCCCGTTTTCGAATCCGTGCTGACGCGGAGACCGGTGGTGAAAACGAGCCTGTCGGTGATGTTGAATGTGCCCTGTCCGAAGGCCGAGAAGCTGTCCTCGTGCGTGGCGAATTGGTCGGTGGCGGCGGGGCCGGGGACGAACAGATTGGGATCGAAGAATGGGGTGAGGGGCAGAGTGTCCGTGGAAGCGCTGCCGGTGAAGCATCCGGGCGCGCCGCCCGTGAAGGCCGCGCACCAGTAATTGCCATTCTGGGTTCCCGTATTCCAGACCTCATGCACGTTGATTTGTTCGTCCGTGTAGTAGAGCCCTGTCAGCCAGTCGATCGACTTGATGACCGAACTGAAATCCGCATGCCCCGAAAGACGAAGTTCCTCGCTGAAGACGCGATCTGCAAAATGGTTCGGAGACAGGGTAAAGAGGTCCGCGCCGCTGAAGCTGGCATTGACGTTGGTCGTCTGGGCGAAATCGCGATAGGCCACGATGTCCGTCAGCTTCACGGCGTTGTTCAATTGCCAGTTCAACTCGGCGGACGCGCCATCGTCCTGGAAGTCATACGGATCGTCGCCGGAGAGCGATTCGTCGTAATGTTCTTTGCCGGGACCGGTGACAGAAGGCGATGTCAGCGCATTGCCGTTTATGGCTTCCAGCGCATTGACGATCCCCGAGGTCGCACCGTTAATCAGCCGGACGACACCGCAGCAATCCTCGTTGCCGTGCGAAAAGTCCGCGATCACCCGCAAGCTCACATCGTTGTTCGGCGTCCACAGGGCCTGGCCCTTGAGGAAATAGCGGTCGCGGTTGTCCAGCTTCTGGCCGTCGTTCTCGTCGGTGACGTAGCCGTCGCGTTTGTCGTAGACGCCGACCCAGCGCGTCGAGAGTTGGTCGGAAATGGGAATGTTGATCCAGCCGTCCACTTTGTAGCCGGCGTAATTGCTGATGCCGGCTTCCAGGAACGCGTCGTTGGTCTGGTCCGGCAGATTCGTGGCGATGTTCAACGCGCCTGCCGACGTATTCTTGCCGAACAAGGTGCTCTGCGGCCCTTCCAGCACTTCGACCTGGCTCACGTCCACCAGGTCGCCAAGCGCGAGACCGCTGCGGTTGCGGTAGACGCCGTCGATGAACGTGCCGACCGCTCCTTCAAGGCCGGGATTGTTGCCCGTGGTGCCCACGCCGCGAATTTTGATCGATGTGTCGGAGGCGCCCGAGGTCGTCGAATACACCAACAAGCTGGGCGATATTTTCTGTAAATCGTTGATGTTGTTGATGTTGGATTGGCGCAATTGATCGGCATTGAACGCGTCGACCGTGACGGGAACCGTCTGAATGTCCTGCGAACGTTTCTCGGCCGTGACGACGACGGTTTCGATTTGGTTGTTTTGGGTCTGGGCGTGCGCCGACTCCGTAAAGACGATCGACGACAAGGCGGCGGCGCAGGCAGACGCCAGCAAGACATGCGAAAACTTCATATCGAAATCTCCCCCTGGTTCCCGCCATCCCCTCTGCGAGGCTCGGGTTATGATTCCAGGAGGTTACCGCGGCGTCATGGCCGGCGCTTTTGCGCCTGCGCACCGGACTTTTGCGCCAGTGCACAAAATTGCACGATGCAGGAGCCTCTAGTGCCGCTGCTTCGCATCGCGGGGGGAAATACCGAATGCACGCCGGAACGCGGTTGCGAATTGGGACGGACTGGAAAAGCCGCAACTCATGCTGACATCGGTGACAGGAAGCGCCGGCAGATTCTCGAGAATATGACGGGCGCGCAGGAGGCGTTCGCTGCGTATGTATTCGGATGCCGTGCGGCCATCGTCACGGAAGAGATCGTGCAAATAGCGTAAGGACAGCCCGCACTCCGCGGCGATATCGACGAGCTTGAGGTCCGCGTCGGCCAAGCGCGCGCGAATTGTGCGCTTGGCGCGCACGAGATTGGCTGCACGAACGGAGCTCGCGTCCGGGGCGATTTTGCCCGCGCCTCCAAATGCCAAAAGAAGCAGTTCGCCGGTCAACCGGGCTGCGGTCCGGAACTCTTCGTCGGACATCGACGAGGATTCGCGTTGCAGCGTCTTCAATGTCTCGCACGCAAGCCGTTCCGCGCCGTCGAGCGTAGAGACGGTTCGCGCACAGAGATTTTCGCCGCCGATAAAGCGCTGATCGATGAAGCTCCGCGGCATGAAGAAGTAGACCGTGTCGTTGTCGCCATATTTAATCTGCGATACCGGCTCCGCCTGCGTTATCATCGTCATCGAATGGGCTTGGCAGCGGACGCTGCGGTGGATTTGCGTGAGTTCATGCTCGCCTTCGAGCGACAGATAGACCACATATGCGTCTCGCCCGTCGGCTCTGATATCGTCAAGCTCGCGATCGAGTCGAGCGCGTCCCGCCACAGTCTTGAAGCGGGCGACCATGAAATCGTCCACGAGGTGAACCCGCGCGCCAATCTGAAAGCCGGGCTCGCGCTCGGTGCGGATTTTGCGTCGACCCAAATTACGGGTGACAAAATCGGCCCAGTCGTCATGGACGCTGACCCGCTCCCGAGCGTTCCCCTCGAGCGAATCATCGCGGACGACCCACTGGCTGGCTGCCACAGTCACCACGATGCCCCTTGTTTCCTGCCAAAGCCTGCTGTTCGCTCTCTCGGCGTGTCGATGCAGGTTTCGTTGTTGTTTTTCTCACGGACATCAAGGATCGGCAAGCAAACGCGACCGCCAGCTTCCGGCTAGACGGATGATGTCACAAAATTGCAACTGTCGGAAACTTCGCTAGATAACTCGCGATTGATAATTCGTCAGTTGTCACCTGGAACCGTGTTTCCACCCGCCAAATCTAGACTGCACGAGAATTGAACGTTCGCTGGCAACGGCCATGAATCAAACGTTTTCGCCATCAACACAAAGAGCCTGCGGATTCGAAAGCGCGAGAATTCTTCGACTTCGACGATGTTCATCGACGCTCACACCACCGGCTCGTCGACGAACGTCCGGCCTTCGCGATCCTCGATTTCCACGATCCACAGATCGGGATCGAAGCGGATTTGCTTTTCGAAGAACTGCTTTGCACGCGCCTCGTCGGCGCTGTCGCCCAGCGGCTTGACCCAAACGAGTTCGCCTTCGCCGCGGCGCGCCTGGTCGAGCACGAGGCAGGTGCCGTCGAGCCGCGCGATCTTGATGACGACCGCGCCGGCCTCTTCCGCGCCGTGGCGTGCGACATAGGCCTGCGCACCCGCCACTTCCGCACGGCGGATCAGGGCTCTGACGAAAATTCCGGCTTTGAGGCGCGCGATCACGCAGCGCCCTTAAGCGCCGCGCGGGGTTCTTGCAAGTGTTGCGGTGCGATGCGCTCGCCCTTCTCGCTCACCGCCGCATAAGGCAGGCGGACGATGACAGTTGTGCCCTCGCCCAGCACCGATTCGATCGCGGCATCGCCGCCATGCATGGCCGCAAGCGCCTTGACGAGCGCGAGACCGAGACCCGTGCCTTCCTGCGCGCGCACGTGCTCGCCCTCGACCTGCTCGAAGGGCTGGCCGAGGCGCTTCAGATCTTCCGGCCCGATTCCGACCCCCGTGTCCGCCACCGCGATTGCGACACCGCCGGCATCGCGGGCCGCGATGATGCGCACTTCACCGCTGCGCGGCGTGAACTTCACGCCATTGGTGATGAGATTCACGATCATCTGCTTGATCGCGCGCTTGTCGGCGAACACCGTCTTGGCGGCGGGCGCAACCGAAAGCTTGAGCGCCACACCCTTGCGGTCGGCCTGCAGCTTGATGAAGCGCACGGCTTGCGTCGCGATCTCGTCGAGATCGAACAATTCTTCGCTGAGCTCGAACTTGCCGGCCTCGATCTTCGACATGTCGAGCACCCCGTTGATCAGTTCCAGCAGGTGCCCGCCGCTTTCATGAATGAGGCGAGCATATTCGAGATAGCGTGGGCTGCCGACAGGCCCGAACATCTCGAACGTCATCACTTCTGAAAAACCGATGATCGCGTTGAGCGGCGTGCGCAGCTCATGGCTCATATTGGCGAGGAAGCGGGATTTGGCACGGTTGGCCTGCTCCGCCATGTCGCGCGCATCGATGAGTGCGCGCTCGTTCTTCTTGCGCTCGGTGATGTCGCGCGTGACGGCGACGATGTCGGCGGCGACGCCATTGGCGGGCGCGGCCGGGCGGCAACGCATCTCCGTCCACACATGACTGCCGTCGGCCCGCTTGAGGCGAACCTCCGCCGCCGCAGCGCGGGCAAAATAGCTCGCCTCCACGAAGGCAGCCTGCATGGTCTTCAGGTCGTCGGGATGAACCAGCGCCGAAGGCGCCAAGCCGACAAGCGCATCCGGTGCACAGCCAAGAAGCGCGAGCGCAGACGGGCTCGCAAAACGGATGCGTCCGTCAGCGCTGTGCCGTGTGATGAGGTCCATCGCATTGTCTGCCAGGAACCGGTACATCGCGGCACCTTCTGCCGCCGCCTGATCGGCGACGCGCTGGCGATCCTGCGCCGCGATTGCGACGACCGCGGATTGAATGACGGCCGCCAGCACCGAACCCGCATAAAGCTGCCAGATCGGCAGGTCGAGCCGCGAGCGCGGGAGAGCATGGAACATCTCGACGGCGACGACCGCGAGCAGCACAAGCGCGGCAGCCGCGGCAGCGCGCAACACGGCCGGACGTCCGCCTGACAGCGCGGCCTCTGCCGGCACCAGCGCGAACCACACGACGAGGGGCGAGTTCATCCCGCCCGTGAGCGCCACGAGATATCCGATCAGCCCGGCGAAGACCGAGAGCGAAGCTGTCTCGAGCGCCGGCAGCGAGATTTTGGTGAAAGCGAGAAGTGCAAGCGCGCCGGGCGCCAGAAGGCCCGCGATGGCGACGATCTCGCCGATGTCGGGCCGCCCGACCAGCGCGATAAAAGCGAGCGCGAGGCACGCCCCGATGCCGGCCTTCGCGGCCTGCACCGCGATAAACCGCTTGCGGCCCCCTTGTTCCTCCATACCTGACATCGCAATCACGCCGAAATTCGCCATTAACCGAATGCTTTCAGATGATTGCGAAGCACGCGCATCCTCGGTGCCCAAACTTAACGAAACTTGAACGCGAGCGAACTTCGTTCGTTAATTTGCAAGGTTTTCCGCGGGCACAATTCATCTGTTCTTAACGATGATGGCGTGATTCCGTCCCGTCGCCGAATCCTGCAACAATTCCGCAAGCGTGTTCGGCCAGACTTCCCTGCAAAAGGTGGGGATAAAGTGCCCAAAGTCGCGCAACTTCCCGAGGCGGGTGCCGCGGAGGATGTTTCCGCTTCCGTGCTGGAAGCGCTCGACTGCCTGCGCATCGCCGTGACGCTGTTCGATTCGGAAGAGTGCCTCATCTATTCCAACACCCATTTCAACTATCTGTTCCGCTCACTGCCGCCCCACGAATCGTTGATCGGCGCGAGCTATGCCGACCTGATTCGCCTGGAGATCGCGGGCGGCGAGATTGCGGAGCCCGAGTGCCTCGACGCCGACACCTTCATTGCGCGCCGGCGCCAACAGTTGATCGAGGGCAGCTATCGTCCGTTCGACATTCCGCTCGCCAATGGCCGCACGATCGAACTGAAGGCGCGGCGTACGCGTGACGGCGGCTGGATCGTTCTGTGGACTGACGTGACCGAAGCGCGTAATCTGTTCGCGCGGCTCGAAGACGCGATCGAACTTTCCGCGGACGCATTCGCATTCTGGGATCGCAACGACCGGTTGGTCCTGTGCAACACGGCATTTGCCGAGATGCACGGTGCACCGGTTCCCGCCGCCATCGTCAATGTACCGTTCGAGGAACTGGTTCACGACGCGGTGCGCCACGACAAATTCGCGATCGACGGACACGCCGAAAACTGGATCGAACGCCGCCTCGAAGCCCATCGCGCGCCGGCGGGTGCACTCACGGTCACAACGACGGAGGGACCCTCCTATCTCGTGCGCGAGCGCGCCACGCGCGACGGCGGCTCCGCGACCGTCTTCACCGACGTGACGGAACGCAGGCGCATCGAAGCGGCTTTGACCGAGCAAACAAGGGCTCTTCAGCGCACCCGCAAGGCGCTGCTCAAGACGAAAACCGAAGCACGACGCCGTTCGAGCTATCTTGCCGACCTGACGCGTCAGCTCGATGCAGCCGAAGCCGAGGCCGATACCGCGAAGACGACTCTGCTGCGCACGATGAGCCACGAACTCAAGACACCGCTCAATGCCATCATCGGCTTTTCGGATCTGCTCGGCGCCATGCCGGGCCGCTTCAGCGCAGAGCAGGTGAGCGAATATGCCGGGCTTATTCACACCGCGGGCGGCAATCTGCTCCGGCTCATCAATCAGATTCTCGACCTGACCAAGATTTCAGCCGGACGTTTCCCGCTGCACAAGGCCGTCATGCCGATCAGCAGCGCGCTTTATTCCACTGTCGATGCGCTGGGCGCGCGGGCGGCCGACAAACAGATTTCGCTGTCGGTCGAAGATTGCGGCGCCGACCTGTTCGTCGAGGCGGACGAAAACGCGCTCACCACGATGATCGCCAATCTCGCCGAGAACGCGATCGCCTTCACGCAAGAGGGCGGCGAAGTCACGATCTCCGCCAGGCGCGACGACGATTTCATTTGTGTGGTCGTGACCGACAACGGTCCCGGCGTGGCGCCGGAAGATCTCTCGCGCATTCTTGCGCCCTTCGAGCAAGCCGGGCGCGGCACGGCGGATCACAGCCACGGCGCCGGCCTGGGATTGCCGTTGGTCAAATCGCTTGCCGAATTGCACGGGGGCGCGTTAGCCGTTGCGAACGGCGAACATGGCGGACTGATCGCGACGCTGGAATTGCCGTCGGCCTGAACCTGTCCCGCTTCGGGACAATTTTCCTAAAATTTGAATTGAACGCGCTTAAATTTCTCGGCGTATTTGAATCGAGATTGTACGCGTGCGGTGAGAGCAGCTTATCCCTAAAGCGCGCAATTCGAGCGATTAACGAGACTAGCTCCAACTTTATCGATTGATTTCAGCACCTCGCAAAGGGCACGGAATAGATTTTCCCGCGTTGCACAAGCGGGTGAGCCAAATGATTCTTCGTGCGCTTTTCTGGATTACGGTCGTCTCGGTGCTGATGCCCCGCGAGCCCGATCTCGGTTTCGGCCGGCCGGGCGCGCAGAGTTCCATCGCGCAATCCGCAACATCCTGGGCGCAAGGCGCGCTGCAGGCCCCGAACTCCATGTGCAAAGATCACGCTGTCGCCTGCGTGGGCGCGTTGAGCGCGCTCGATTCCATGCAATCCGTCGCGGTGCGCAGCCTCGCCCAGGTCAAGGCGGATATCGAAGATCAGGAACGCGAGCGAGCGCTGCGCGCCCGCATCGCCGGGAATTGACAACCATTCGTTAAGCACACCCAATCGCCCCGGACATCGGGAGCGCAACATGACTTCGGAATCCCCATTCGAGACAGGCGACCATCGCGTCGTGCCGCTAAAGCGTTTCGATGAGCTCTCCATCGGTGAAATCTTCCGCGCGCCCTCCCGTACGATCACCGACGCCAATTTCGCAGCGTTCCAAACCGTTAGCCTCGACAATCATCCGATCCATTACGATGTGGAATATTGCAAAGCGCTCGGCCATCCCGCGCCGCTGGCGCATGGTCTGCAGGTGCTCGCATTCACGGCAGCCGGCGCGGGGCTTTTTCCGCATGTCATCGGCGAGGCTCTGATCGGCTTCATCGAAGTGAACGCGAAATTCCTGAAGCCCGTCTATCCCGGCGACACGCTCTATCCCGCACTCACCATCGCGGAACTGACGCCGCAGCGCACGACGGGCATCGTCGGCATGCACGCCACCGTCCACAACCAGAAACGCGAACTGGTGCTCGACGGCACGCACCGCTATCTGATGAAGCTGGGAAAAGTGTAGCGCCCGAACCTGCCTCCGCTTGCGGCGGCAAACCGCGCGGGCTAGGCAATCGGGCCGTCCTCTGCAGCAAGGGTCCGTCCATGAATTGCGCCGCCGTCATGACCGCAAATCCATCGACTATCCTGGCCAGCGACAGCGTCGCCGACGCGGCCGCGAAGCTCGTTGCCGAAGGCGAGACAGCACTTCCCGTCGTCGATGCCGGGGGACGATATGTCGGCATGTTCGGGATCCGCGATCTTCTGGGGCTTGTACTGCCGCGCGGCGCGCTGGCGGGCGACCTTGTGCCCAATCTGCGTTTCCTGGGCGACGATGCCGAGGCGGTCCGTGGCAAGTTCCAGGCGGCAAGCGCCATGACGGCCGGCGAAATGGCCGATCGCCGCGTGCCGACCCTCCATCCCGAGATGGCGGAAATCGAAGCCCTGCGCGCCTTCAGCCGCGAACAGACCACGCTGGCAGTCGTCGAACGCGACACGGGCAAGCTGGCCGGCGTGGTGTGTTGCCGGGATGTTATCCGCGCATTGACGGGCGCTGCGCAGGCGGCTTGAAGGCTCGCGGCGCGGCGCGAAGTTCATGATAGACTTCCCCCTCCACCAGCCCGGAGACACGACCCGCGTATGCATACCGCACAGATTTTCCGCATTGCCGTCCTGACCCTCGCCTCAGCATCGCTGGGCGGCTGCATTTTCTTTTCGAGTCCTGCCGATCGTGCGCTCCGGCGCACGCCGGCCTTCAAGGACGGCTATGCCGATGGCTGCGCGTCGGCCCAGCAGCAGGGCGCAGATTTCCGCGGCAATCTCGTGCGCGACGACGCGCAATATAATTCCGATCAGACCTATCGAACCGGCTGGGGGAACGGCTACCAGACCTGCCGTCCCATCGAGCAGCGCCAGAACACGACGGCCGGCAGCAATCCGCTGCCGCAGCCGGATCCCACGCACTGATCCGGGCTTAGGGCGGACTTGGGAGGAAAATCCGAATGCGCAACCTGATCGTCATCCCGCTCGTGCTGGTCGCGCTGGCGCTGGGCGTCATCTACGCCGCTTACGGCCAGGTCGATCCGTGCCGAGTGCTCGCCGTGGAGCGCGCACGCCGCGCGGAATCTGCGAGCGATCTGCCGATTTCCGGCGCGATGGAGCGCTGGTCACGCGTCGAAACGAGCCAGCTCTCGACGGGCGAATGCGCAAGCCGGCTTCTCGACTCCTGGGGCGAGCGGCTGTCGCATCATTTCCGCTGAGCGGCCATCGTTAACGCCGCATTAACCCTCGCGACGCACATTCGCCGTGTACGGATCAATATTTCATTGCGCCGACAGGCGAATTGTCACATTATCCGTATACGTTGTGAGGGCGCACATCGGGGTAATGTCGATGTTGGGACATCTTGTNNTGCGGCGCGCGTGGCGCGCGATGTTCGGCAGGCGGAACCAGTCCAGTCATTGACCGGGCGGACGCTGCTCCAGAACGAGTAGGTGGATATCGTGCGCGGGCGCGAAATTTTCGCGCGTGGCCTCGAAGGTCGTAGCGCTTGTCTTCTTAAGATCGCCGTCCCAGCACAATGACATCACATTGTCCGGCTTCTCCTTGTCGAGCGCCATATGGAAATACCCGATCGGGCCTTTCCAATTGTTGCCCGTGACAAGAATATAGTCGGTCGTCAGCGCGTACAGCATGGCGCCGCTTTCCTGTGTGCTGGTCTTCCTGGCGATCGCAAGCTGCTTTTCGATTTGCCCGCGCGTGGGCACATCGAAGCAGTAACTTTCCGCGTAAGAAAAATCGCCCTTGGCGCGTGGAGCGAGTTCCTCATTCATGAAGAACGCCTCGCCGGTCACCGGCTGATAGCTCTGCTCGAACACGACTGTCTTGCCGGCGGGAAATTTCTGGTTCCAGTAGAATCGGGTCTGCACGGTCCAGTGCGGGTGTTCGCCGTCGCCGGATTCGCCGTCCGTGAGATCCTTCGCCTCGAGCATCTTGCGATTGGCGGGTGTGAGCGTTTTCAGTTTGTCCCAGCTGCCGGCGACAACGATGTTGACCGGCATTCCTGCCGCCTTGACGATCGCGGTCACATCGCGGCCCTGGTAGATCGCGCGCTGCTCCACCTGAAACGGAACCTTCTTGCCGTCGACCATCACCTGAAAGCCCACGAAATTGACGGGATCGTTCATGGTCGTTCCCAGCGCCGACTCGGTGAATTCGCTGGTGTCGATGTCCGGCAGTACGAACGCCACGACCGTATCGATATCCTTGCCGCTATCGTTCGTGAAATCGAAACGGACACGGACCTTCGAGGGACTGATGTAGAGGTCTTCGGCCGCCATGCGGATGTCGGCCGATTGCGTGAGCTGCACGCCGCCCATGCCGAGCGAGGCAGAACTGTCGTCGGCAATGGCCGTGTCGGACAAGCATAGAGCCGCGCTCGCAAGCAGCGCTGACGTGAGATATTTCATGGCTCAACCCCCGTGTTGAAGCGCGAGCTTAGCACTCACGGCTTAGCTCTTCCAACACGGCGGCAAAGCGGCGTTGTCGTTCTATGCCGTAGGTGTCGCGCGAAACTTCACGAATATTTCCGTTCGCTCCACCATGGAAAATAGGGCGGCATGTCGGTGGAGACGTTCTGCGGGAATTTCGCGGGACGCTTTTCGAGGAATGCGACGACACCTTCCTTCACGTCGGCCGAGGCGCCACGCGAATAGATTCCGCGGCTGTCGATCTTGTGCGCTTCCATCGGATGGTCGAGCGCCGTAAGCCGCCACATCATCTGCCGGATGAGCGCGATGGACACCGGCGCGGTGTTGTCGCGGATTTCGGCCGCCAGTTCATAAGCGCGCGGCAGCAATTCCTCCGGCTTGACGACTTCTTTCACCAGCCGTCCGCGCAACGCTTCCGCCGCATCGAACACGCGGCCTGAAAAACACCATTCGAGCGCCTGCGAAATGCCGACGATCCGGGGCAGAAACCAGCTCGAACACGCTTCGGGCACGATGCCGCGCCGCGAAAACACAAAGCCGATGCGCGCGGCCTCGCTCGCGATGCGGATGTCCATCGCAAGCAGCATCGTCGCGCCGATGCCGACGGCCGGACCGTTCACGGCCCCGATGATGGGTTTCAGGCATTCGAACATCGCAAGCGTGAGACGCCCGCCGCCGTCGCGGATACGTTCGTCGCTCCAGTCGATCTTGTCGCCGCTTCCGGCCTTGCGGTCCGGCCGGTCCGTGCGCGCGTTGTAGTCGAAGGTCGCAGCGCCCGCCGAAAGATCCGCGCCGGCGCAGAACGCGCGCCCCGCGCCCGTCACCACAATGGCGCGGATGCCGTCGTCCTTGTTCGCGCGGTCGAACGCATCGATCATCTCCGTCATCATCGTGCCGGTGAACGCATTGAGCTTCTCGGGACGGTTGAGCGTGATGGTGAGGATGCTGTCTTTGACGTCATAGAGAATCTGTTCGTGAGCCATGGCGACCTCGAAAATTGCGTTTCGGAGGTAGTCTAAGACTCCGACCTTCAATTGCAACGCGGGAAAATTTGGCACGCGGAGGCGCGGAGCCGCGGAGAAGGGGAAGGTCACGGAGAACATGAGAAGGCTTTTGCGCGCATTCGCGCGGACCTCTTTCTTCTCCACCCCCTGCTCCGCGTGCGCCCCTTCTTGCGAGCGCACAGATGTGGCCTATGCTGGCGGCAAAACATCGAGCGAGGCAAACAGATGGATCTTCAACTGAGCGGCAGGCATGTGTTCATCGCGGGTGCGAGCAAAGGGATCGGCCGTGGTATCGCGGAAGGTTTTCTCGCCGAAGGCGCGAAGGTGGCGCTGACGGCGCGCTCGCAGGGGCCGCTCGACGAAACGCATGCCGATTTCGCCAGGCGTTTCGGCGCCGAGCGGCTCTACAAACACGCCGGCAATATGACGGAGACAAAGGCCATCGCGGCCGCGCTCGCCGGTGCTGAAGCCGCGCTCGGCCCCATTCACACGCTGATCGCCAATGTGGGCCTCGACGATACGCCGCCCGGCTTCGATGTCTCGGACGAAAAATGGGAGTCGGGCCTCGCGCAGAATTTCCTGGGCTCGATGCGGCTCGCGCGCGAGGCGTTGAAGCGCGTCAAGACGCGGCCCCAGGACGCGCGCGCAGGATTCAATATCATCTTCATTTCCAGCATCGCGGGGTTGGAAGCATTGGGCACTCCCCTCACCTATGGCTCGTCCAAGGCCGCGCTCAACCACGCGTCTCGGGAGCTCGCTAAAGTGATGGGCCGCGACGGCATCCGCGTAAACACCATCGCGCCCGGCAACATCATCTTTCCGGGCGGCGATTGGGAGAAACGCGCGACCGAACGCCCCGACGACTGGAACCGCTGGATTCGCCGCGAAGTGGCCCTCAAGCGCTTCGGTACGCCGCAGGAAATTGCGGACGTCGCCCTCTTCCTCGCCTCGCCGCGCGCGAGCTTCGTCACCGGCGCGGTGTGGCCGGTGGATGGCGGGCAGCTCAGGCGATAAAGAAATAGACTGAGCATGAATCCTTATCACTCACGAGAGGGGATAAGGACATCGCATCAGTATCCGAACTAACCTCTCGGCAACGCATATCCGTCAACGCGCGTGGCCGCGAATTCGGGCATCGCCTCGCAGCGATCCGCCAGAGTGTCGAGAGACGGATATTTTCCGCGGGGAATGATTTCGGGATCGACCGTGCGCAGGTAGCTCACCATGCAGGCGGTGGTGATGTGCGCCTGATCGAGACGCTCCGACCATTGCACGCGATCGAGCACCGGCAACGCGCCTTCTCCTTGCGTGCGGCAACGCGCGATCCACTCCGGCCAGCGATATTGCGCCGGACGCATCAGCCGCTCATAGGCCGCCGCCCCGATCTTCTCGACCGCGCCAATCGCAAGCGCCACGGTCTGCATCGCGGTTGTGCGTGCGGGGCCGGACATCGGCATCAACGCACGCTCCGGCCCAACCTCCCGATCGATCCAGTCCAGAATGGCCGCGGAATCGATCAGCGCCATGCCGTCGTCGAGCACGAGCAACGGAATGCGCCCCAGCGGATTGATCGCCCGCAGCGCCTCGAAATCCCCAAAGATCGAACGCGCATCGTGCTCGAACGGAATGCCGAGCACCGAAAGCGAAATCGCGACACGGCGCGTGAGCGGGGAGTCGTATTGGCCGACAAGGATCATGGGTTATTCTGGGACACGCGCACTTCAGGTTCAAGCTGCGGAAAATCTGACACATTTCGCGTTGTGCGCCGCTCAATCATGCCTGATCGTCACCCGCAATGCTGGAAACGAGGCACAGATCAACCATGCTGAGCTCGTTCCAGAGGAGAGCCGTTCAAGACCCTCCAAAGCTGACGCACAAAAGAACTCAATTCACCTTCACGAGACGCATCAAGTAAGGTAGTTTTGGTGGGATATCGAAGAGTAAATAAAATGCTCAATAGCGAAATCGAAAACGCCCAACGGCTCGTCAAGACTGATGCCTATCAGATGTCGATCGGGGAAATTATTAATATGTATCGGGAAAAGGAATTAGTCATAAATCCCGATTTTCAGCGCCTGTTTCGATGGGAGATAGGACAAAAATCTAAGCTGATAGAATCGCTGCTACTCGGCATTCCGCTGCCGTCAATTTTTGTCTTCGAGAAAGATGACTCGAAGTGGGAACTCGTTGATGGGCTACAAAGAATCTCGACATTACTGGAGTTTATGGGTTTACTCACCAGCCCAGCCAACAATGAGCCACTTCCGCCATCCGCGCTAGTTGCGACGAAATACCTTCCTTCTCTTTCGAACGTTGTCTGGGAAAAATCACCGCTGATCATTGACCCGCCACTTGACGAGCAAGTTGCACTTCCGGGTGCTTTGCAGCTGGCAATAAGGCGAGCTCGACTGAGTGTCGAAATTCTCAAACGTCCCAGCGATAACGCTACAAAATATGACCTGTTTCAAAGGCTAAATGCAGGAGGGACTGTCGCCAATGCGCAGGAGCTGCGCAATTGCGTGATCATTATGGTCAGCCACGCGTATAGCCAATTTATGCGCAACCTCGCCGACTATCATCCATTCTTAAACGTTTTAGCTGCTAGCGAAGACCAAATTGAGAAGCAGCGACACATGGAATACGTGTCGAGGTTCTTGGTGCACACGTATGTCGCGTACCACAACAAACTTGATGTCGAAGAGTTCATCGATGAAGGTATTGTCTCGTTAGCGAGTCAGGGAGAAACGGTCGTAGCTGGCGACACCTTTCGAAGCACGTTTGACGTTCTAAACGAAGCTTATGGAGGCAATGCGCTGCGCCGCATGCAAGCGGGCGAGCCTACCGGACGAGTAGGACTTGCGGCGTTCGAGTGTATTGCGATTGGGATTGGAAGAAACATTACAACCATCCGTGCAAAGCAAAATCCCGTCGACTTCGTGCGACAACGCATAACTGAATTCTGGAATCAGCCCAACCTGAATCAATTCTTTACGCCAGGATTGCGTGGAACCATTCGCATTCAACGCACAATTCCTTTCGGAACAAATTGGTTTCGCGAATGAGCAAACCCTACACTGAGACTGACCTCTCTGATCAGTTCGATTCGGACTTAAATTGGCGAAGGAAGGAACTTTCGGACCTGAAATTAGCGATAAAAGTTGCCGACAAGATCGCCCGCCCCGCGTTGCTAAGAGCGTTAGTTGCGATGACTTATGCCCATTGGGAAGGTTACGTTAAGTTCTGTGCGGAAAAGTATTTTCAGCATTTAACTCTTCGCCGCTGGCCCTTCACAGCGCTTTCGCGCCAGTTTTATGTAAATAGCTTCTTGGCTCGGCTGGACGCACTGTTTCAAACGAGAAATAGCATCGCCGCTCGCTGCAAGCTTCTGAATGAAATTCTTGATAATCGCGACTTGAGATTTTCAAGTATCAATTCCGATCTTATTGATACGCGTTCTAATCTCAGCACCGATGTCGTTCAGGACATTTGCCTAATTTGCGCAGTTGACGGTAAACATTTTGCCGACAATCGATTTCTCATCGACCAAATAATACTGAAGCGAAGAAATTCCATCGCTCACGGGCAATGGGAAACCGTGGATGAATCGGATGCTGATGATCTCGTGTCTAACGCACTCGCGTTAATGTCTCATTTTCGAACGCTGCTTGAAAACAAAGTCTATGAGAAGACCTATTTAGCTGCCTAACCCTCCCCGCCTTCCGACGGAGAGGATTGAGTAAACGTCAAATCATCACGCCGCCTGTTTCTGCGGCGCGTATCTTCCGTAGAACGTCTCGTTCTTCGCGGCCATGTCGCGCAGGAGTTTGTTGGGTTTGAAGCGGTCGCCGTATTTCGCGGCGAACGCGTCGCAGCGTTTGACGAAGGCGGCCGCGCCGATCGTGTCGATATAGGAGATCGGGCCGCCCGTGAACGGTGCGTAACCCCAGCCCAATATCGCGCCCACATCGGCGTCGCGCGCATCGGTGATGACGCCTTCCTCGAAACAGCGCGCCGCTTCCAGCGCCTGGATGGTGAGGAAACGCGCCTTCATCTCGTCCACGTCGGCGTCCGTCTTCCAATGGCCGCCCTTGTAGGAGAGCAGCTCCGGCCACAGGCGCACGCGCTTGCCCTTCGCGTCGTAATCGTAGAAGCCCTTGCCCGTCTTGCGGCCCGGGCGGCCCGATTTCTCCACGATCCAGGCGAAGAAATCCTCCTGCGGGCTCGTCGTGGTGATCCCCAGATCCTTCTTCGTTTGGCGGGCCACCTTCAGGCCCGTGTCGATGCCGATGGAATCCATCAGCTCGAGCGGGCCCATCGGCATGCCGGCCATGCGCGCGACATTCTCGATCATCGCGGGGTGGATGCCTTCGCTCAGCATCGCCATGCCTTCGCCCGGGAACGTGCCGACGCAGCGCGAAGTGTAGAAGCCTCTGGAGTCGTTCACTACGATAGGCGTCTTGCGGATTTTCTGAACGTAATCCATCGCGATTGCCAAAGCGCGGTCGTTCGTCTGCTTGCCGCGAATGATCTCGACCAGGCCCATGCGATCCACCGGCGAGAAGAAGTGCACGCCGATGAAGCTTTCCGGCCGGTCGCTCGCTTCCGCGAGGCCGCCGATCGGCAAGGTGGACGTGTTCGAGCCGAACACCGCCGATTTCGGAATCACGGCGCAGGCCTTTTTCGTCGCTTCGGCCTTCACCGCGCGATCCTCGAACACCGCTTCGACGATGAAGTCGACATTCTTGAGATCCGCGAAATCGGCGGTCGGATGAATGCGGGACAGAATCTCCGCCTTCTTCTCCGGCGTCGAACGGCCCTTTTCGATCTGGCGATCGATGATACCGCCCGCGTGATCGCGGCCCGCATTCGCTTTCTCGATGGTGGTGTCCACCAGCACGACATCGATGCCGGCGACCGCCGACACATAGGCGATGCCGCCGCCCATCACGCCGGCGCCCAACACGCCCAAGGTCTTCACATCGGACGGCGCTTGATCGCGCGGCCGCCTTGCGCCCTTGCCCAGATCCTGCATGGAGAGGAACAGCGAGCGGATCATGTTGCGGCTCGCGGGATCCATCAGCAGCTTCACGAAATAGCGCGCTTCGATGCGCAGGCCCGCATCGATCGGCACCTGGATGCCTTCATAGACGCAGGACATGATATAGCGCTGCGCGGGATAATTGCCGTAGCTCTCCTTGCGCAGCATCGCATTGCCCATGGTGAATACCTGGCCCCCTCCGGGCGAGAACGGTCCGCCGCCGGGAAGCTTGAAATCCTTCTTGTCCCAGGGTTGCACGGCTTCCGGCTTGCTCTTGATCCAGGTCTTGGCCGCCTCGACGAGGCCGGCCAATGGCGCGACCGCATGCACGATCTTCAAGGCCAGCGCCTTCTGCGGATCGACGCTGGTGCCCTGCAGGATGAGCGGCAGCGCCTGCATGGCGCCGATCAAGCGCGGCAGGCGTTGCGTGCCGCCTCCCCCGGGAAGCAACCCCACTTTCGCTTCGGGAAGGCCGAGCTGCAGTTTCGGATTGTCCGCGACGACGCGATAATGGCACGCGAGCGTCACTTCGAGACCACCGCCCAGCGCCAGGCCGTTGATCGCGGCGGCGACCGGCTTGCCGCAAGTCTCGAGCTTCCTGAGCGCATTGTGAAACTGCATGATGCCGGAATAGCGCGCGGCAATCGCATCCTGCTCGGACATCTTCCCGCCGCCCGCACCGCTGGCGTTACCTTCCATCTCATCGAGCGCTGCGCCCGCGCAAAAACCGTTCGACTTGCCGCTGGTGATGATGAGGCCTTTGACGGTTGCGTCGCTCGCGACTTTTTCGGCGACCTGCGCCAGTTCCGCGATCGCCGAATTGGTCAGCACGTTCATCGAGCGGCCAGGCACGTCCCAAATCAGCGTGACGATGCCGTCCGCGTCCTGATCCCATTTGAAGTTTGTGAGGTTCATGTTCATGTTCCTTGAGAGAGTGGCGTTCAGACGCGTTCGATGATCGTGGCGGTGCCCATACCTGCGCCGACGCAGAGCGTGACGAGCGCGGTCGACAGACCACGCCGCTCCAGTTCGTCGAGCACGGTGCCCAGGATCATCGCACCGGTCGCACCGAGGGGATGGCCCATCGCGATCGCGCCGCCATTCACATTGGTCTTCTCGTGCGGGATGCCGAGCTTCTGCATGAAGCGCAGCACGACGGAGGCGAACGCCTCGTTGAGCTCGAACAGGTCGATGTCGTTCACGGTCATGCCGGCGCGCTTCAGCACCTTCTCGGTGACGAGCGCGGGACCGGTGAGCATGATGCAGGGCTCCGAACCAATGGAAGCGAACGCACGGATGCGCGCGCGCGGCTTGAGGTTCTGCGATTTGCCTGCTTCCTTCGTGCCCAGGAGCACGGCGGCGGCGCCATCGACGATGCCGCTCGAATTGCCGGCGTGGTGCACGTGGTTGAGCTTCTCGACCTGGGGATAACGCTGCTGCGCGACCGAATCGAAGCCGGCGAATTCGCCCAATTGCGCGAAGGCCGGCTGGAGCGAGGCCAGCGACTGCATGCTCGCGTCGGGCCGCATATGCTCGTCATGATCGAGCATGGTCTGGCCGAGAATGTCCTTCACCGGCACGACGGACTTCTTGAAATAGCCGTTGGACCACGCGTTCGCCGCGCGCTTCTGGCTTTCGACGGCATAAGCATCGACATCGTCGCGCGAGAAACCGTCGAGCGTCGCGATCAGGTCGGCGCCGATGCCTTGCGGTGTGAAATAGGATTTAATCGCAATCTGCGGATCGACGGCCCAGGCGCCGCCGCTGGCGCCCATGCCGACGCGGCTCATGGATTCCACGCCCCCGCCGATGGTCATGTCCGACTGGCCCGACATGATCTGCCCGGCCGCCATGTTCGTAGCTTCGAGCCCGCTGGCGCAGAAACGGTTGATCTGCACGCCGGCGACCGAATCCGCATAGTCCGCATTCAACACGGCGACGCGCGCGATGTTGGAACCCTGCTCGCCGACGGGATCGACGCAGCCCAGCACGACATCGTCGACCATGCCGGTGTCAAGATGGTTGCGATCGCGGATCGCCTTCAACGCCTGGGTCGCGAGTTCCAGCGCGGTGACTTCATGCAACGCGCCGTCTTTCTTGCCCTTGCCGCGCGGCGTGCGCACGGTGTCGTAAACAAAACATTCCGTCATGGACGTTCTCCTTGGTGGTTTTTTGAAGTGTGAGTCGATGGACGATTTGAAGATTTTCCTCCCCCGTTTACGGGGGAGGTGCTGAGCGACAGCGAGGCGGAGGGG
>PLJH01000021.1:21977-30509 GCA_003139615.1 Alphaproteobacteria bacterium | reverse complement strand
CCGTAAACGGGGGAAGAAAAATCGCCTTACCGCTTCCCCCCCGGAAACATTCCCGGCGGCAATTGCGGCATGCCGCCTCCGCCCATTCCAAACGGCATCTTGCCTTTCCCCATCTTCTTCATCATGTCCGACATCTGCCGGTGCATCTTGAGCAGCTTGTTCACGTCCTGCACTTCCACACCTGCGCCGCTAGCGATGCGCTTGCGCCGCGAGCCGTTGATGAGGTCGGGCTTTACGCGCTCGGTTTTCGTCATCGACAGGATGATCGCTTCCTGGCGCTTCAGGATGGAATCGTCGAGGCCCGCAGTCGCCAGCTGATCCTTGATCTTGCCCACACCAGGCAGCATCGCGAGCACGCCCTTCATGCCGCCCAGCCTCGACATCTGGCGCAATTGTTCGGCGAGATCGTTCATGTCGAACTCGCCCTTCTTCATTTTGCGGGCGATCTTCTCCGCTTTTTCCTTGTCGATCGTTTCGGCCGCGCGCTCGACGAGGCTCACCACATCGCCCATGTCGAGGATGCGGGCGGCCACGCGGGCCGGATGGAACGCTTCCAGCGCATCGAGCTTTTCGCCCGTGCCGAGGAATTTGATCGGCGCGCCTGTCACGGAACGCATCGAAAGGGCCGCACCGCCGCGCGCATCGCCGTCGGAGCGCGTGAGGATGATGCCCGTGATCGACACGCGCTCGTTGAATGCTTTCGCGATATTGACCGCGTCTTGGCCGGTGAGGCTGTCGGCCACGAGCAATGTCTCGTGCGGCTTCACCGCATCGCGCACCTGCGCCACTTCGCTCATCAGCGCTTCGTCGACATGCTGGCGGCCGGCCGTGTCGAGAATGACGACGTCGTAGCCGCCGACTTTCGCGGCGGCGAGCGCGCGCTTCGCAATATCGAGCGGCATCTGGTTGGCGAGGATGGGCAAGGTCGGCACGCCTGCCTGCTCGCCCAGGATCTTCAGCTGCTCCATCGCCGCCGGGCGGTTCACGTCGAGCGAGGCCATCAGCACGCGTTTCTTGTCGCGGTTCTGCAGCATCAGCGCGAGCTTGGCGGAGGTCGTCGTCTTGCCCGAGCCCTGCAGGCCCACCATCAAGATGGGCGCGGGCGGGCTGCCGAGTTCGAGGCCGGCGCTTTCGGCGCCGAGAGTTTCGACCAGCACGTCATGGACGATCTTGACGACCTGCTGTCCCGGCGTGACGGAGCGGATGACGTCTTCGCCGATCGCGCGCGGGCGGACCTTGTCGATGAATTCCTTGACGACGGGCAGCGCGACATCGGCATCGATCAGGCTGTCGCGCACTTCGCGCAACGCCTCGTCGACATCGGCCTCCGAAAGCGCACCGCGCCCTCTGAGCCTGTCGAACACCCCGCCAAGGCGGGTTTGTAGTGTGTCGAACATGCGTTTCGTTACCCAAAGCACAAACGCCCCAGGGGGCGCGCCTGCGCTGCCTGGGGGCGATCCTGGGCCGAGCCCAGGACCGGAAGCTTCTCAGCGTTCCGGATCGGCAGGGGATTTAGTCTTGGGGGACGCTCAAGTCAATGCGGAGCGCCGCCGTCTTCCAGGCGGAGAATTGACGGCAATCCGCTCTCGGGATGGGCTTTCAGCAATTGATAGGCAATGCCGCCAAGGCCCGGAAGCAGGCTCGGAACGAAAGCGTCCCGACGCATGCCGCTGATCGGACCGTGCTCTTCAATACTGGTGAGGATGGCGCCGAGCAGTTGTTGGCGCGAAAGCCCTTCCGGACCTTCGCCGGCGGAGATCGCAAGGTCGATGAGTTCCCAGGCGCCCATGTCGCCATGGCAGGCGCAGTGGTTCAGTCCGACACCCAATTGCCAGGACGCCGCGGCGGCCAGGCGAAGAGAGCGTCGCGTTGTTTCGTTTTTCAGCGGCCGGTCGAGATCCCAGCGCGCCAACCCGATCCCGACCGAACCATGGCACCACCCTGCCGCCCATTTGATGTTGTCGAATCCGCGAAGATCCAGCCAACTCCGTTCGCCTTCGTCGAACAATGCTTCCTCGAACGCAAACGCGGCTTCGGCCGTCCGGTGATAGCGATCGTCGCCTGTCGCACGCGCGAGCTTGAACAACGACCAACCGATTCCGGTGACGCCATGGGCAAAGCCGCCCATTCCGTTCGGCGAACGCTGCTCGATCCAATGGGCGCGGTCGCCACGCCATTCCGCGCGATCGCACAATTTGTCTCCCAGCGTTCGCGCGATCTGAAGGAATTCCGCGTCGCCGGTTTGTCGCACGAGCGCAAGGAGCGGTGGGATTCCGCCGGCGGTTCCTCCGAGGACTTCGAGAAAGTCGTCTGCTGCTGCGGCTGCCGGAAGCACCCGCGCCAATGCCGCCGCCCGCTCGACGCCGTCGCCATGGTCAAGGCCCCAGCGCGACAGCCGGAGTCGAGTCCATATCTGGGAGCCGAGACCCATATAGCCGCCGGGCAGCGGCGGCCGCAGCGGCAGATTTTTTTGTCGGTTGCTCGCGTTCTTGTCTTCGAACATATCGAGCGTTCGCAGGAGGCTTGCAAACAGCGCATCGGCGCCCGCCACAGGATCGGCGCGACCTGCGCGCGTTTCCCGCATATAGGCGCCGGCAAGAATTGCGAGACCGGAGAGTCCGCCATAGAGATCTTCGCCCAGCGGTCTCACCGCCCAGCCGCTGGGCGACAGCACCGGCGCGATCCACGAGACCGTTCCGTCGCGGCCGTGCATGGCAGCTTTGACGATGTCGCCCATGATCGAGGCGGCTTCGCGCCTGCGTCGCGCATCGAGGTTTTCGCAATCGGGCGCGTCGGGCCGAAGCGAAACCTCTTTCGGCAGCGAGCCTTCGCTGATGAATGCGCATACCAATGCGGCGCGCACGAAATTGCGCTCGCGCAGAAAATCGGCGTGGCGCCAATTGTGCAGCGCGTCGTCGGCGAGATTGCGTTCGGACAACCAATGCACGCCGGCCGGACCCGTCAGGACGCCCTTGCGGACAACGGTCGAAAAGACGGGAATATCGCCGATCAGAAGATCGTCGACTTCCGCCGCGATCACCGCGGGATCGCCGGGCGCCGTCGAAACATTGGCCGCCATTTTCGCGAGCAGATCCTCGGCGTAAGCGCGCGACTTCTCTTCGTTGTGAAGCGAGACCGGATGCCAGAGCATGCGCGCCAATTCGGAATAGGTTTCCGTTGCGCGCAGGACCACCCGGATGCGGCAGTCTTCGAAGGCCTTCAGCCGACTGCGTAGATCGCCTCGGGCATCGAGACGGCGAAACGTGTCGGAAAGTTCGTCGAAGCTCCTGAGCACGGTCGGCCAGAAATCGGCGATGCTTGGCCTGGGCGCGGGATGGTTCTGCGAGATGGCGATGACGGTCGGCGCGACGCCAATTCGCGCCAGGTCGGTACCGGCGTCCTCGATATCGGGCAACAGGATCGCCGGCTGCTGGCCGGGCAACGCGCCGACGCCGGAGATATCGACGCCGCGAAACCCAAGTCCTGTGCCGCGCGACGGCAGCAAGCCGCTTGCCAGCACGGTTCCCGAGACGAGCAGTGCTGCATGATCGATGGCGTCTCCGAAGCCGGAAGGAAAGGGTGGAATATTCGGCGTGAACAACGTCTCGCAATCGACAATGACCGGAGATTCGCCGGCTGCGATGAGATTTTCCGAGTGCAAATCCGTACCGGCTATCAGACGCATGACGGCGAGCCACTGCCCGATGCCTTCGTAGAACCTGTCGAGTTCGGCGTCGTCCGCCGCATAGCGGTGATCGATGAATTCCGCCCAGCCGTAGTCGTCGAACGCAACGACCTTCGGGACGCGTATGGGAAGCGGGCGGCCCAGATCGTCCGCAATCCCGGCGATGAACTCTGCCAGCATTTTTTCCGTCGCAAGAGAACGCGGCTTGTAAACGACGCGGCCGCCCGCGCAAGACACGATCGCGACGGTTCGGCCTCCGCGATGGCTGTCGCCGGCGCCGAATGTCACGGCGGTGAGCGCGCCGGCCGGCTTGCCGCACAACTTCGCGATACGCGACCGATCTGCTGCCCAGCGCGTGGCGAATTCCAGCGACGCCGCACAACGATTGCCGACGAGCCGTTCGACACGCGCCGGCAAGGTCGGATAATGGACCGACAATCCGTCCCAGTAGGAACGTTCCGCAGAGATATCGAGGAAATACTTCCAGCGGGCTTCGCTCGTCTCGCCCCTGAGACGGCCTTCCAGGCGCGCGCCGTTCATTTCGAGAAGCAGAATGCGCGCAAGCTTGGTGTGAAGGGCTGTGGTGACACTCTCTTTGGTAGCCTTGAGTAAGGCCGTCTGTTCTGCAGGAGATAAACCCGCAACGCCCCCCAGCTGGGTTGCCAACTCCGCGACTTGCGGCGACAGAAGACAACCCAGCGAAGCGTCGAAATGGGTTGGTCCCGAATTCGACGTCACATCAGCTCAGCAGCAAGATACGTTTGCCGAGGCCGTGCAGGCGGAGCACGGTTTTCCGATCGTCGGCGTTTCGGCGACCGAAACGATGTCGGCGGCCGCGAACGTTCCGCCGGCGAACAGCGGGCCTGCGGGATTGTCGGAGCCCACTTCGTTCCGCCAGTTTTCAACTGTATGTCTGCGTTGTTCTGAGTCGGACATGAGATACTCCTTTGGTTCGATTTGAGGCCAAAGGCGTTGAACAATGGCTCAACGGCACCCACAGTCATTAGCATACGATAACCACTAATGGGCGTATCGTTGGTAATCATTCAATCGCCGGTTGCAAGCTACCACTCATGATGCAAGAGTCAATCGCTGTTTGAAGTTTTAACAAACAGGATAGGTCGCGTTTCGTACAATGCAGGCGCGGTGCGAAGACAGGTGTTTCCAATTTGATGATAAACGACAGTATTATTTTTCGACATCAATACTTTCAC
This sequence comes from Alphaproteobacteria bacterium, assembly GCA_003139615.1. GTDB lineage: Bacteria > Pseudomonadota > Alphaproteobacteria > Micropepsales > Micropepsaceae > Rhizomicrobium. The sequence goes on along the minus strand of PLJH01000021.1, from coordinate 25,610 downwards.
CTGCGCATTGACGTACAATTCTATGTTTCGCGACCGTTTTACACCGAAGTCTGGTGAGAAGTTCGGCGTGACAATGTACTAAACGAGCGGGTCACCGGGCGAGGCGAAGCAAGGCGTCAGCGATGACCGATTTATTCGACAAATCGCGAGCGGGCATACCATCGCCGGCGCCGTTCTTGCGCCTCCTGCCCTTGCTCTGGCCGCGTGGGCGCTCGGATCTCAAATTGCGCGCTGCAGCTTCGGCGATTTGCCTGCTGCTGGGAGTCGCGGCCGCTTCGATATCGCCGCTGTTGTTCGGATGGCTGATCGATAGTCTCGCACCACCTTCTGCTTCAATCGTACTGCCGACGGCGTTGGGGCTCATTGGAGCCTATGCGTTCTCCCGCATTCTGATGCAGCTGTTCGACGACCTGCGCAGCGGCATTCTCGCCAATGTTCTGTTTCACGCGATGCGCGAGGCCGGCGTTCGCGCATTTGCGCATGTTCACACGCTTTCGCTGCGGTTCCATCTGGCGCGAAATACGGGCGGTGTCGCGCGCACCGTCGAGCGCGGCGTCTGGGCGATTGGCGCGCTGCTGTCCTATGCGCTCTTTTTTGCCGTTCCGGCCTTGCTGCAATTGGCGATTTTCACGATCGAACTGGTCTGGAGATTGAACCTCTCGATCGCGATCGTGGCCCTGGCGAGCGTGGCGGTTTATGTCGCTTTCACCTTGAGGGTCACCCGCTGGCACGCGCGCTTCCTGCACGCCATGAACGACAGCGACACCGACGCAAATACCCGCACCGTCGACAGCCTTCTCAACTACGAGACCATCAAATATTTCAATGCCGAAGCGTTCGAGGAGCGGCAATTCGATCTGACATTGCAGCGCTATGCGCGGGCCGCGGTTCGAACGGGAACTTCGTTGACGGCCCTCAATGCCGGACAGGCGACGATCATGGCGCTCGGCGCCGGAGCCGTCATGGTCCTTGCCGCAATCGGCATTCGCTCCGGCGCATTCACGGTGGGCGCCTTTGTGACAGCGGACGCAATTCTCCTGCAGCTCTATCAACCCCTCAGTCGCATCGGATACCTCTATCGCGAGGCCACGAAGAGCCTGGTCGATGCGGAAGCCTTGTTTGCGCTCCTCGATCGGAAGCCGGACGTTCTGGATAAGCCGGGCGCCGGGGATCTGCGCGTCACAGCCGGCGAGATCCGTTTCGACAACGTCTTATTCGCCTATGAGCCGGGACGAACCGTCCTCGACGGCGTGAGCTTCTGCGTTCCTCCCGGCAAGACGGTTGCGATTGTGGGAACCTCGGGTGCCGGAAAGTCGACAATCGCGCGGCTGCTCTTCCGGTTCTACGACGTCACCGGCGGGCGCGTGACCATCGACGGACAGAACATCGCCGACGTCACGCAGTCCTCGCTTCATGCGGCCATCGGCGTCGTTCCGCAGGATACTGTGCTGTTCAACGACACCATCGAATACAATATCGCCTATGGGCGCATCGGCGCCTGTGCGCGCGAAATCGAAAATGCGGGGCGCGCCGCGCAGTTGGATTCCCTGATCCTCGAACTTCCCGAAGGCTATGCAGCGCGCGTGGGCGAGCGGGGACTGAAATTGTCGGGCGGCGAGAAGCAGCGCGTGGCAATCGCGCGCGTGATGCTCAAGAACGCGCCCATTCTGGTGCTCGATGAAGCGACGTCGGCTTTGGACGGCCGCACCGAACGCGAGATCCAGGGTGCGCTTGCCGCGGCGAGCCGAAACCGGACGACACTCGTCATCGCACATCGTCTTGCGACGGTGGTCGATGCGCACGAAATTCTTGTGCTCGATCGGGGCGTGATCGCAGAGAGAGGACGCCACCGCGACCTCCTCGCGAGCGGGGGCCGCTATGCCGCGATGTGGAACAAGCAGGAACAGGCGGCCGCAGCGCGGGACCGGCTCGAGGCCGTAAAATCCGATCCGGACATCCATCCCGGTCTGCAACCGGACGCGGCCGCGAACTGAGACGACACAATCGCCTTTGAAAGACGCGATCTCCCTCGACGGGAGCGAGGGAAAAGACAAAGCACATACGCCCGGGCGCACCTGCGCTGCCTGGGGGCGGTCCTGGGCCGAGCCCAGGACCGGACGCTTCTCAGCGTTCCGGATCGGGAGCGGATTTGGAATTTGAGCCCGACAAGTCAAACTGTAAAGCATCACTTGACATCCGGGCGGCGTTCGCTCATATTGCGCGCGGGAGAAATGCGCCGCCCGCTGGTAATTGCAATTCGTAGTTACAAATAATCCCGCACCTGGCGCATATACGATGTTGTTCGCAAGATAATTTGTGAGCGGCGAGTGCAGGGATTGGCAAGATGATTCAGTCGTTCGCCCATAAAGGGTTGAAGGAGTTGTTTGCAACGGGAAAATCGCGACGTGTTCGTCCCGATCTCTGGAAGCGTTGTGCCCAGATATTGGATGCATTGAATGCAGCCGCCGATTTGTCGGAACTCGGTCTGCCTGGACTGCGGCTGCATCCGGACAGCCGATACAAACCAACGCGTTGGAGGATGGACGTAAATGGACCGTGGCGCGTCACATTCGAGTGGAAAGATGGCGAAGCGTACAAAGTCGACCTCGTCCAGGACCATTGAACAGCAGCCGGCGCGGAAGCCGACCCATCCGGGCGAGCTGTTCCGCGATATCGTGCTCCCGGAACTTGGTCTTTCGGTGAGCGCCGCGGCTCGCGAACTTGGCGTTTCGCGACAGACACTTCACGCCGTGATGTCCGGGCGCTCCGCGGTCACGGCAGAAATGGCGCTCAGGCTCGGTCGCTTCTGCGGAAATGGACCCGGGCTTTGGATGCGCATGCAACAGGCCTTCGATCTGTGGCAAGCGCAATCGGCATTGAACGGCAAGCTGGATCGCATTCCCGTTCACAGCATTGCGGCAGAGTAGCTCTACTTCCCCAACCCCAGCTTCCCGGTGGGATACCAATGTACAATCGCGCCAAGGGGCGCACCTGCGCCCCCTGGGGGCGGTCCTGGGCCAAGCCCAGGACCGAAAGCTTCTCGGCGTTCCGGATCGGGAGGGGATTTGGTCGTCTGGACGCGCCAAGTCAACAATTTGCCTGTCTAATGTTCCGGGAAAGTCTCCTTGAGAAACGTTTTGAATGCGTCGGTATCTCTCAGCGATTCGAGATCCGGGTCGGACATAATATGTTCTCGCTTTGGCAGGCGGCCCGCTGCCTTGCTTTCTCGGAGTAGATTAAGGGCTCGCGCATGATCACCGAGGATCGCACAAGAGCAAGCCAAATTGTACGCAACGAGTGCCGCGCTCAAAATGTACGCGCGTTCGAGCAAAACTTTGGCTTGGCCGACGATAGCCTCTTTTTCGCTTCCTTGCTTCTGCTGCGCTTGTTTCAAGAGAGCGTTGCCCCAACCGTTGAGCGCTTCGGGCACGTCGGCCTTGATGGCGAGCGCCTGCTGGTATTTTTCGCCCGCCAATGCAAAGAACTGGTCGGCTTCGGTGCCCGACTTTGTAATGGCTTGATTGGCGAGAGCGTTGCCCCAATTGCAGAGCGCATCGTGCATGTCCGGCTTGATGGCGAACGCCTGCCGATATTTCTCCCCCGCCAGCGCAAAGAGCCGGTCGGCTTCGGCTC
>PLJH01000021.1:0-21971 GCA_003139615.1 Alphaproteobacteria bacterium | reverse complement strand
GAGTTGATCGGCTTCTGCGCCCGACTTGTTTTGGGCTTGACCGGCAAGAGCGTTGCCCCAATTGTAGAGCGCTTCATGCATGTCGGGCTTGATTGCGAGCGCCTGCTGATATTTCTCACCCGCGAGCAAAAGGAGTCGATCGGCTTCCGCGCCGGACTTGGTCTTGGCATGATCGAAGAGAGCAATGCCCCAATTGTAGAGTGCTTCGTGCTTGTCTGGCTTGATGGCGAGCGCCTGCTCGTATTTCTCTCCCGCCAGCGCGAAGAGCCGGTCGGCCTCGGCGCCTGACTTGGTCGTGGCTTGATTGGCGAAGGCAATACCCTCCAGTACTAAAGCCCATGTCCACAAATCTCTTATTTCGTCGTCTGTGGTTCCGAAATCGTCGTACAGCTTCTTCAGGGCGATAAAATCGCGTTTCGCATATAAGTCGGCAGCTTTTAGGCGATCTTGGTTTGTAGCCATGCCCCCATTAGATCGAGTTCGCGGTTTGTTTTGCTCATATTTGACAATAGCGTCCCTTACGAACTCTTTTGCCGAGACAAGAATGTCGATATCGCCGCCGGGAAAATCTGCCAGAGAATCGAGTATCGATTTCAAATGCGAAAATGGCCCGCCCACCAATGCAGGCGGAAAGCATCCTAATCGCTGGCACAATTCGACGAAAAAGCGATCAGCAGTATAGTCGCGAATGTAAAAGGTATTTTCGCGCGACAGCAGATGCTGCACATGTGCGTCGGGATCCTCTTTCCCATAACCAACCCAATAGAGGGCGTGATCAAAGCAAGGAAGCGCCTCAAGCTCCTGAAACACCGGGTCGTTGCGGCCGCTATAACCAGCCACGATCCATGTGCGTCTTTGCGCGGTGTCCCGAATAACAGGCCGCAATCGCTGCGCCTGTTTGCTGACTTCGTCGTCGGTATTCAATATGGCGAAGCCCGTGTGTTGACCGTGAAGATAGAATGCAGCTTTCTCAGCAACTCGCCCTGCGCTGTAATCGTGTTGAGCCACAAAATCGTATATCGCCGGAAATTCACCTATCGTCGCGCACGCTTTCAGTATGAGGGGATCGAAATTTACAGTCAAAATTCGATCGACGTATGCTGCCTGAACCAATTGCGCGATGGCCAAGTGAGCCCAATTCAACTTGTTGCACCCCGAGATGATTTCGTGAATTAGATCGCGCCTATGGCCGGTATTGAGCATGGCCATGCACTGCGCATAGGTCTTGGCTGTTGCTCGCTCATAAGCTAGAGGGAAGCGTGTCTTAATGAGTTCTACGACGCCATTCGCGTCGGGAATGCCAGCGCTGAATGAACAACCGGCTCCGATAAGCAGCGCGCAGCTATTTCGATGACGAGAATTGTCGCGTAAGACTTCGGCGACGTCCTCTACCCCTCGCTCCTCTAACGCCATTGGCAGGATTCTGTGTTCTGTAGCTGCGTACCGAACAGACCAGAGTCACGAATATTGAGCAATAGGGCGTTATTTCTCTAAAATCACTTCCCCAACCCCAGTTTCTCCCGCAGATACACAAAACTCAGCGCCCACATTTCCGCCGCCTGTTTGTGATTCGCGGCTGCCGCGTGGCCGCCGTCGGTGTTTTCGTAGAACATCACGTCGTGGCCTTGCGCGAGCATCTTCGCGGCCATCTTGCGGGCATGGACCGGTGTCACGCGGTCGTCGCTGGTGGCGGTGACAAAGAGGACGGGCGGATATTTCACGCCCGCGCTCACATTCTGGTACGGCGAATATTTGAGGATCCACGCGCGCGCTTTCGGATCGGCCGGATCGCCATATTCCGCGATCCAGGATGCGCCCGCACCGATCTGCGTGTAGCGGATCATGTCGATGAGCGGCACCTGGCAGACGACGGCCCCGAACAGATCGGGACGCTCGACCATGTTCGCACTGACCAGCAACCCGCCATTCGAGCCGCCCATGATGCCGAGCTGTTTGGTGGTGGTTAGCCCACGCGCAATCAGATCGGCCGCGACCGCCTGGAAATCGTCATAGGCTTTCTGACGGTTCTCGTTGAGGGCCGCCTGATGCCAGGCCGGGCCGAATTCGCCGCCGCCTCGTATGTTGGCGAGCACATAGACGCCGCCTTTGGAAAGCCACAGCAATCCGAAATTGGTGGAATAGACGGGCGTTTCCGAAACCTCGAACCCGCCATAGCCGTACAGCACCGTGGGCGCCGGCCCCGCGATCTTCTTCGCGCGCGTGACGAAATAGGGAATCTTCGTGCCGTCTTTCGAGGTCGCCTCGAATTGATCGGTTGTGAGGTTCGATGCATCGAAGCGTGCCGGCAGCGATTTGACCGCGACGGGTTTGTCGTTGCCGGAATCCGCATAGAGCGTCGTCGGCGTGACGAAATTCTCGAAGCGGAATTCCGCTTCCGGGCCGTAGTCATTGGTCGAGACGATATGCGTCGAGCCGTGCCCCGGCAGATCGAGCTTCGTGTCGCTCCAGGTGTCTTTCGCGGGATCGAGCCGGAACGCGTGGATGCTGCCGATCACGTTGTCGTAGATGGAGGCATAGACGGCGTCACGTCCGGTGCTCACCTCATCGACCGTCGAACGCGGTCCAGGCACGTACAACACCGTGATCGGCGGTACGTTGTCGCCGCCCTTATAGTCTTTGAGCGCGAACGCGATCAGCGAACCGTGCGCGAGTTTCACGCCGCCCGGCGGCGTCCAGTCCGAACGCAGGGTGAAGACGATCTGTCCCTTCGTCATGCCCTTCAAATCGGCCAACAGCGGCAACGGCAGTTTCGTCCATGTGCCGTCCGGTGCAGGCAGGTAATATTCGGATTCGAAGAAGCTGACGCCACGCTGGATGATCGCCGTGTTGTCGCCGGAGGAATGACGAAAAACCACAGCTCCGCTCGACACATCGGACAATTTGCCGGTGAATACGGTCTTGGCAGCGCTCGTCGGTTCGCCGCGCGCCCATAGTTTCACGACATTGGGATAACCGGACGTTGTCATCGATCCGGGTCCGAAATCCGTGCCGAACAGAACCGTGTTCTCGCTCCAATAGGTCGCCGTCGCTTTCGCTTCCGGCAAGTTGAAGCCCTCCTTGGGGAATGTCTTCGCCGCGAGATCGAATTCCCGCACCACCACGGCATCGCCGCCGCCGCGCGAGAGGTTCACGAGGCAGCGCGTGAGTGACGGCGTGCAGTCCGCGCCCTTCCACACCCAGTTCTCGTGTTCGTCGGCCGAAAGCTTGTCGAGATCGAGCAGGGTTTCCCATGTGGGATTGGGGTTCGCATAATCGGCAATCGACGTGCGCCGCCACACGCCTTTGGGATGCGACGCGTCCTGCCAGAAGTTGAAAACGAAATTGTGATCGATATTGCCGTAGGGGATGCGGTCCGTCGCATCGAGCACTTTGAGGACCGCGTCGTAATCCTTCCGGTAATCCGGATCGGTGGTGAGCACGCCCAAGGTCTTGACGTTCTGCTCCTTGACCCAGGCCATGGGCTTCTCGCCATGGATGTCCTCGAGCCACTGATAGGGGTCGTTCACGTTTTCCGCACCCATCGCCTGCCATCCCAGAATCGTCGCCGCACCGACACTTAATGCCACCCAAACGCCCAGCCGCATGACCGCCTCTTTCACTGTCCCGGAAGCCTTTGTCCGAAGCCTCTGCCGTGCGGTCAAGGCGCGGTTGGCATCGGGCGTTTCCCCAGCCTATAAGGCGCCCATGACGGCGTTCCGCAAAATGCACGGTCTGGGCAATGATTTCGTGGTTTTCGACGCGCGAAACAGGGATTTCGCGCTCGAGCCGCGTCTTGCGCGCGCGCTGGCGGATCGCCGCGAAGGGATCGGTTGCGATCAGGTGATTGTGATTGCCCCAGGCCAGGACCACATCGATGCGTTCATGCGCATCTACAATGCGGATGGCGGCGAGGTGGAATCCTGCGGCAACGCCGCGCGCTGCGTGGCGCGTCTGCTGATGGAGGAGGGCGACACAACGCATGTGCGGCTTGATTCTCCCGGCGGGTTGCTCGATTGCACGGATGCCGGTGGCGGCAATGTGACAGTCGATATCGGCGAACCGCATCTCGGCTGGCGCGAAATTCCGCTCGCGCAGGACGTCGATACGAAATCCTTCGTGTTGACGGTCGATGGCGCGGCGCTGACGGCGTCCGCAGTTTCGGTCGGCAATCCCCATTGCATCCTGTTCGTGGAAGATGCCGAGCGCGCAGCAGTTTCCGATCTGGGTCCGAAGATCGAGCATCTTCCGATGTTTCCGGCCCGCACCAATGTGGAATTCGTGAGCCCCATTTCGCGCACGCGGCTGCGCATGCGGGTGTGGGAGCGTGGCGTGGGCATCACGCGCGCCTGCGGCACGGGGGCGTGCGCCACAGCGGTCGCAGCGGTCAGGCTGGGGCTCGCCGAGCGCAGGGTTGATATCGTGCTCGATGGCGGCACGCTTGCGCTCGAATGGCGCGAGAGTGACGGTCATGTGCTGATGACGGGTCCGGTCGCGCTCGCCTATACGGGCGAGGTCGATGTCGCGGCTCTCGGGCGCGCGTCATGACCGAGATCGTCACTTTCGGTTGCCGGCTGAACGCCTATGAGTCCGAAGCTATCCGCGCGCGCGCTGCCGAGGCAGGCCTCGGCGATGCGATTGTGTTCAACACTTGCGCCGTGACCGGCGAGGCGGTGCGCCAGTCCCGCCAGGCGATCCGCAAAGCGCGCCGCGCCAATCCGCATGCAAAAATCATCGTGACGGGTTGCGCCGCGCAGACCGAGCCCGAGACCTATGCGGGCATGACGGAAGTCGATCTCATATTGGGCAATACCGAAAAGCTCGATGCGGCGAGCTATGCCGATTTCGGCGTGGGTACGGCCGAACGCGTGCGCGTCAACGACATCATGTCGGTCAAGGAAACGGCGTCGCAATTCGTCGACAGCTTCGAAGGTCGCGCGCGCGCCTTCCTGCAGATCCAGAACGGCTGCGATCATCGCTGCACCTTCTGCATCATTCCCTATGGCCGCGGAAATTCGCGCAGCGTGCCGATGGGTGCAGTGGTCGAAGAAGCGCAACGGCTCGTCGCGGCAGGCTTTCCCGAGATCGTGCTGACGGGTGTGGACCTCACGGCCTATGGCGCGGATTTGCCCGGTGCACCCAGCCTCGGCAAGCTTGTGCGCAAGATTTTGAAGCTCGTGCCGGAGCTTACGCGGCTCAGGCTTTCGTCCATCGATTCCATCGAAGCCGATGGCGACCTGATGACGGCGATTGCCGAGGAGCAGCGCCTGATGCCGCATTTCCATCTCTCCGCGCAATCGGGCGACGACATGATCCTCAAGCGCATGAAGCGCCGCCATTCGCGGGCCGATACGATTGCATTCTGCAACGAGGTGCGCCGGCTGCGCCCCGACGCGGCATTCGGCGCCGATCTGATCGCAGGCTTTCCGACCGAGACCGAGGAGATGTTCGAGAATTCGCGGAAGCTCGTTGAGGATGCGGGCCTCAGCCTGTTGCATGTGTTCCCGTTCAGTCCGCGCAAGGGCACGCCGGCCGCGCGCATGCCGCAAGTGCCGCGCGAAATCGTGAAGGCGCGTGCCGCACGCCTGCGCGTGCACGGCGCAAAAGCGCTGGCGGCGAGGCTGGTCTCGCTCGTGGGCCGCGAAATGAATTTGCTTGTCGAGAAACCGGGTTTTGGCCGCACGGACTGTTTCGCGCCGGCCCAATTCGCAGGTGCGGCGCAGCCCGGCACAGTATTGCGCGCGCACATCGTCGGCACCCATACCGACCATCTGATCGCAGAACCGCCGGCATGACCGACCAAAACAAAGATTCCAAGCCGGGCTTCTTCGCGCGGCTCAAGGCCGGGTTGTCGCGCAGCACGGAAGCGCTGAGCGACAGCATTACGGGAATCTTCCTGGACAAGCCGCTCGATGCCGAAACCGTCGAAGAGCTGAAAGAGGCTCTCGTGCGCGTCGATTTGGGGACAACGCTCGCGCGGCGCTTTGCGGATGAAATCGGCCGCGAACGCCATGACTACAACATCTCGCCCTATGATATCCGCCGACTGCTTTCCGCCCAGATTTTTGGTGTGCTCAAGCCCGTCGAAAAACCGTTTGCCATCGATCGCAGCAGGAAGCCCTTTGTGGTGCTGGTCGCGGGTGTCAACGGCACGGGCAAGACCACCACGATCGGCAAGATCGCCAAGCGCCTGACCAAAGACGGCCTGCGCGTGGTTCTCGCCGCGGGAGACACATTCCGCGCCGCGGCCGTCGAGCAGCTTCAGATCTGGGGCGAGCGGACCCATTCGGAAGTGATCTCGCGCGCGACCGGCGCCGATTCCGCGGGTCTTTCCTATGATGCCGTTGTCCGCGCGCGCACCAGCAATGCCGATGTGGTGCTGATCGACACGGCAGGGCGTTTGCAGAACAAGGCCGGGCTGATGGCCGAGCTTGAGAAAATCGTGCGCGTGCTGAAAAAGGTCGACGACAGCGCGCCGCACGCGGTCCTGCTCGTGCTCGATGCAACGACGGGGCAGAACGCGCTTTCACAAGTGGAAGCGTTCAAGGCTGTGGTGCCCCTCACGGGATTGGTGATGACGAAACTCGACGGAACTGCGAAGGGCGGCATCCTGGTGACGCTGGCCGACAAGTTCGGCCTGCCGGTGCATTTCATCGGCGTGGGCGAAGACGCGGAGGATCTTCAGGTCTTCGATGCGCAAGCCTTCGCAAACGCACTGACAGGCGCCACTTGAGCGAGCCCGCGAAAGTGCCCAGTAACGAGCCCAGGAACGAGCCCAGCAACGAGCCCAGTAACGAGAATACGTGGCAGGCGCCGCTGACCCGACTTGCGCTCGATCTGGGCCCATTGGTCCTGTTCTTCGCCGCGTTCGAGTTTTCCGGGATCTATGTCGCGACGGGCGTCTTCATGGTCGCCATTCTCGTCTCGCTTGGGCTTGGGTACCTGCACGAGAAGCGCATCTCGCCCATGCCGGTGTTTACCGCGGTGCTGGTTCTCGTGTTCGGCGGGCTGACGCTCTACCTGCACAACGACATTTTCATCAAGGTCAAGCTGACGGTACTTTACGCGTTTTTCGGCCTGACCCTGATCGGGGGCCTCGCGTTCCGGCGGCTCTTTATAAAATACGTATTCGGCCAAGCCTTTGAATTGACGGAAGAAGGCTGGCGAAAGCTGACTTGGCGCTGGGGTTTTTTCTTCCTCACGCTGGCGATCGCCAACGAAATCATCTGGCGAAATTATTCGACGCATACCTGGGTTGTATTCAAGGTCTGGGTCATCATTCCCCTGATCTTCCTGTTCGGCCTGATCCAGGCGCCGCTCGTGATGAAACACGAAATCGAAAGCAAACCAGACGCAGAGACCTGATTGGGGACCCGATCGGTCAACGCGGATTTGAGAACGGCGCGAACACAGCCAAATCATTGGATTCGCTATAATGTTTCAGGGCCCACACCACGCTGGGAAACGCCAACTCGTTCCAGGGTATTTCGTTCCACGAAAAAAGATTCACTTCCAGGCTCTCGACTCCGGCCGCAAAAACAGGTTTGTCGAGATGCGCGCGATACATCAGCTGCACCTGGCTGATATGCGGCACGCTGTAGACGGCGAGCAACGCATCGATCACGATATCGGTGCAGGCTTCCTCTTTCGCCTCGCGACGCGCGCCGTCCTCCGGGGATTCGTGCTCTTCGAGGAAGCCGGCCGGCAAAGTCCAAAGCCCTTTTCGTGGTTCGATCGCGCGCCGACACAACAGGATGCGGTTGTCGTGAACGACAACAGACCCCACCACGATTTTCGGATTGGTATAGTGGATGTGGCCGCATTGTCCGCAGACGTCGCGCTCACTGGTGTCCCCGTCCGGAACGCGCCGCACGAAGTGCGGACCGGGGGAGGGCGGAATAAATTTGCGCCTGTCGACCATGCACTTGCAAATCTGCCCAAAGCCTGCGCAAGACGGAAGCGGAATTTGCATGCGCTTTCGATTGTGTCGCAGAAATCATTTGACGAGACTGTTGTCGTGGCGCGATTGCACGTCTAATCTTCTTCCTCCGTGAGGTGGGGATGACGGAACCGCGTTGCACTGCCCGGCGTTACACGGGATGGTCTTCCAGAAAAAATCGGATCGATAAAAGTCGCTCCACAATCAATTTCTTCGGAAATTTCAGGGGTGTCTGATGAATTCGAAGGGGCAGCGAAAGGCAAATGGCAGCTTTGAGCTGGCAGAAACGCCTTCGCATCTTATGCGCCGGTGTCACCAATATTTCGGCGATCTTTATGCGCAGGAAACCGGTGCACGCGATTTGACCAAGCAGCAATTCACGGTGCTTGCGGCATTGGAGCATCACGACGGTGTGAGCCAGACGGTACTTGTGGAGACCACGGGCATCGATCGCTCGACCCTGGCGGAAATGGTGCGTCGCATGCTGGATCGCGGGCTCTTGTCGCGCGAGCGCACCGAGGAAGATGCACGCGCGAACGCCGTCGCGATCACGCTTCCGGGACGCAAGGCGCTGCGCAGTGCGCGGATCGCGGCGGAACGCGCGGAAAAAGCGCTGCTCGAGGCACTGCCCGCCATCGAGCGTCAGCGCTTCATGAAATACCTCGCGACGATTGCATCGGCCGCAGACGCGTTTTTGCACAACGGCGCCGCGCGTCCGCATCGCAAGCGCGGGCGCAGCCGCAAGAACTGACCACAACAGTTAGATGCTGATGTCGAGTTGCGACCCCAGTCTTTTCGCAGGTGCGAAAGGAGATTCGAGTTTCGCCAACGGCGCGGTGTTGGTCGGCGCGGCGGTCTTGAAGGACATCGCCTCGAATTTCGCAGGCTCCTCCGCCGACACCGTCGCATTTTTGACAGTTGGCGACTCCGTGCGCGACGGCGTCGGCGTTGCTGTCGGGCTGCGCACCTGCTGGGCGGCGACGAGAAGATTGCTGGCGCTGATCTGCATGGGTTGGACGTTCTGTCCGCTCCGAATTCCAAATGCGGCGGCTGTCCCGTTTTGAGGCAGTCGCGCATCGTGGAGATTTTCAGAGAAACCTTGCCAAAGACTGAAGGGTCAGCCCTCGCCGCGCGCCTTTTCGATGGCAGGCAACACGATTTTCGTCAGCGCATCTCCCACCAGCGGCCCGGGATAGCGCAGGCGTACGATCCCCTTGCCGTCGATCACGAAGGTCTCGGGAACTCCGTATACGCCCCATTCGATGCCGGCGCGGCCGTCCTGGTCGAGATCGATGCGCTGATAGGGATTGCCGAGATCGGCGAGGAACGCGCGGGCCTTTTCCGGTGTGTCCTTGTAGACCATGCCATAGAGCGCCACGCCCTTCAGCGCGGCCACCTGCGCCAACCCCGGGCCCTCGACACGGCACGGGATGCACCACGAGGCGAAGACGTTGAGCACGGTCACATGGCCGGCCTTGAGATCGCCCGGCGCGAAGGCCTGGGCATTCGCGTCGAGAGGCGGCAGCGAAATCATGGGCGCGGGTTTGTCGACCAGCATGGACGGCAATTCGTCCGGTGCAGGCCCATGCAGGCTCAGTGCAAAGCCGATCACAAGCGCGGCAAATATGACCACGGGCAGGATATAGGGCAGACGCCGCATCATGACCGGTCGCCTTTCTCGGCGCTCGCCAGCACGCGTTTCGCATGGGCATAGCTGCGCCAGGTGAGGATGATTGCGGCCGCCAGCCCCAAGAACGTCACGCCGTAGGAGGGCCACACATAGGCCGCATAACCGCCCATCGCGAAGAAATGCGCCATCCTAGGCTCCAGCCCTGAGCAGCGACCGGCTGCGTCGGTTCAGAATCTCCGTCCGTATGCGGACAATCCACAATGCGGCGAACAGAAAGCCGTAGCCCAGCATCATCGCGAACAGCGGCCACAGGAACACCGATGCGATCAGCGGACCGCCCATCCGAAAGATGCTCTCGCCCTGGTGCAGCGTGCTCCACCATTCGACGGAGTATTTGACGATCACGACATCCACTGCGCCCACCAGCGCGAGAATGGCCGCCGCGCGGGCCGCGCGTGTTTCGTCCTCGATCGCATTCCACAGCGCGATATAGCCGAGATAGAGGAACAGCAGGATCAGGAACGAGGTGAGGCGCGCATCCCACACCCAATATGTGCCCCACATGGGCTTGCCCCACAGCGAGCCTGTGATGAGGGCCAGCGCGGTGAACAGCGCGCCCAGGGGAGCCGCCTCGCGCGCGGCGATATCGGCGAGAGGGTGCCGGTTGACGAGCCCGATCAGTGACGCGAGCGCCATCAATCCATAGACCGCCATCGCCATGGTCGCGGCCGGCACATGGATGAACATGATGCGCACGGTATCGCCCTGTTGGTAATCGGGCGGCGCGGTGAATCCGAGATAGAGACCTGCGGCGATCAGGATCGCTGCGGCGGCTGCGAACCAGGGCAGCACAAGGCCGCTCAACTCCATGAACCGCGTGGGATTGGCGTATTTGAACATCGCTGTCCCTCTAGGCTTTTCGCGAAAAGGCGGCAAGGTCACGCTGCGAGGTTGAGCCGCAGCGCGGCCGCGGTGGCGAAGGGCGACAGCAGCACGGCTCCCAGCGAGAACGCAGCCAGCAAACCCATCGCAGCGCTGGGCAGTCCGTCAATCGCTGCGAGCACCGCGCCCGAGCCGAAGATGACGGCCGGCACAATCAGCGGCATCACGAGCAGCGGCAGGATCAACCCACCGCGCCGCACCGCAAGCGTCAGTCCGGCCCCGATCGCGCCGATGGCGCTTACCGATGGCGTCCCCACTGCGAGCGACACGACCAGCGGCACGTAACCCTGCGCCGGAAGATCGAACAGCAGCGCGAGCACGGGCGACAGCAGGGTGAGCGGCAATCCGGTTGTGAGCCAATGCGCGAGTATCTTGGCGGCGCTCACCGATTCAAGCGACAGCGGGCCCAGCGCAATCGCATCGAGGCTGCCGTCGTCGAAATCGAGCTGGAACAGACGGTCGAGCGACAGCAGTGCGGCAAGGACCGCCGCGACCCACAACACGCCGCCCGCAATCCGCGCGAGGAGCCTGAGATCGGCGCCGACGCCGAGCGGCACGATGGCTGCCATCGCGGCGAAGAATGCGAGGGCCAGCATCGCGCTGCCACCTGCGCGCGTGGCGAGGCGCATGTCGCGGGCGACGAGGGCGAGGAACGGCGTCATTTGAACTTGCTTCTACCCGCCCCTTGAGGGCGGGTCGAAATTGCCTTTGAGCGGCAGCGAAAAGACAATTTCGGGGCGGGGTAATGCTGAAGCAGCACCCCGCCCCGAAAAATATCTCGCTGCGCTCGAATTTTTCGACCCGCCCTCAAGGGGCGGGTGGGAAAATAGATTGCGAAGGTCGAACTCATTGCTCGCCCCCCAACACAAGCTTCGTACACTCAATACCGAGCGGTTCATGCGTCGCCGCAATCGCGATGCCGCCGGCCTTGCAGTGATCCGAGATGAATTGCGCGGCCAGCGCTTTTCCGGCCGCGTCCAGGGAAGCCAGTGGTTCATCGAGAAGCCAGAGTGGGCGCGCGCTCAGCTTGAGCCGCGCGAGCGCCACGCGCTTTTTCTGACCGGCGGATAGATATTGCGCGGGCAAATCGCGCGCGCGCGCAAGCCCCACGTCCTCCAGCGCCGCCGCGCTATCGCCCGCGACACCGTAGAAACGCGAAAAGAATTCGAGCGTCTCGTACGGCGTGAGCTGCGTCTTGACGCCGTCGTGATGTCCGAACCAGCCGACATGGATGCCGCGCTCTTCGGCCTCGGAGATTTCGCTTTGGTCCGACGTCGTCAGCGCGATCGTGCCGGAGGACTGCTGCAGAAACCCCGCAAGCAGACGCAGCAGGGATGTTTTCCCCGCGCCGTTCGGCCCTTCGACGGAAACGACTTCGCCCGCTCGCGCGCGAAACCCGAGAGCGCGAAACAATTCGCGTCCGCCGCGTTCCAGCGTCAGATTTTCTGCGGTAAGTTTTTCGAGCGCCTGCACGGCCTCAATACATATGCTGGCCGCCGTTGATCGACATGGTCGATCCGGTGACGAAGCCTGCATCGTCCGCGACAAGGAAGAGCACGCCGCGCGCGATTTCCGCGGCTTTGCCGAGGCGGCCCACGGGAATCTTGGCGACGATTTTCTCGAGCACATTGGCCGGCACGGCTGCCACCATGTCGGTGTCGATATAGCCGGGCGCAATCGCATTCACGGTCACGCCCTTGGGCGCGCCTTCCTGCGCCAGCGCCTTGGTGAAACCGTGAATGCCCGATTTCGCGGCCGCGTAATTCACCTGGCCGTATTGGCCGGCCTGTCCGTTGATCGAGCCGATATTGACCACGCGGCCGAATTGGCGCTCGACCATGCCGTCCCACACCGCCTTGCACATATTGAAGCAGCCGCCGAGATTGGTATCGAGCACTTCGTCCCAATTGGCGCGCCCCATCTTGCGCATCGTACCGTCGCGCGTGATGCCGGCATTGTTGACGACGATATCGACGGGCCCGAGATCGGCCACGACCTTCGCCACACCGGTGGCGCATTCCTCGAAGCTCGCCACGTCCCATTTGTAGGCGGTGATGCCCGTCTTCTCGGTGAAGGCTTTGGCGCGTTCGTCATTGCCGCAATAGTTCGCGGCGACTTTGTAGCCTGCCTGCTTGAGCGCGACGGAGACGGCTTCGCCGATGCCTCGTGTTCCGCCCGTGACGATTGCAACCCGCGCCATTTAATCCTCCCGAAAAATCTTGTTTTGTGAAGCCTAGTCCGCAATCGCCGCTTGCGGCAACGCGCGATGTGTCACCGCTCCACGCACATCGCGATGCCCATGCCGCCGCCGATGCACAGAGTGGCGAGGCCCTTCTTCGCGTCGCGCTTCTGCATTTCGTGCAGCAGGGTGACGAGCACGCGCGCGCCCGAGGCGCCGATCGGATGGCCGATAGCGATGGCTCCCCCGTTCACGTTCACTTTCGCCGTGTCCCAGCCCATGTCCTTGTTCACGGCGCAGGCCTGCGCCGCAAACGCTTCATTGGCTTCCACGAGATCGAGATCGGACGGTTGCCAGCCCGCGCGCTTGAGGGCCGCGCGCGAGGCTGGGATCGGGCCCGAGCCCATCAGGGCCGGATCGACACCCGCCTGCGCCCAGGATGCGATGCGCGCGAGCGGCTTCAGGCCGCGCGCCTGCGCGTCCTTCGCCGACATCAGCACAAGAGCCGCCGCGCCGTCATTGATGCCGCTCGCATTGGCGGCCGTCACCGTGCCGTCCTTCTGGAAGGCCGGCTTGAGGCCGGAAATGGCGTCATAGGTCACGCCGTCGCGAATGAATTCGTCGGTGTCGACGATGCGCTCGCCCTTGCGCTCCTTGATCGTCACGGGCGCGATCTCGTCCTTGAAGCGTCCGGCCTTGCGCGCGGCTTCGGCCTTGTTCTGCGAGGCGACGGCGAAACGATCCTGCATCTCGCGCGTGATCTGCCATTCGCGCGCGACGTTCTCGGCCGTCACGCCCATGTGGTAGCCGTGGAACGCATCCCACAACCCGTCCTTCAGCATCGTGTCGGTGAATTCCAGCGCACCCATTTTTTGACCGCTGCGCAGATAGGCCGCATGAGGAGCCTGGCTCATCGATTCCTGACCGCCGGCCACAACGATGCTGGAGTCGCCGTTGAGAATCGCCTGATAGCCGAGCGCCACCGCGCGCAATCCCGAGCCGCACAGCTGATTGACGATCCATCCGGGCGTCTCATACGGGATGCCGGCATTGACCGAGGCTTGTCGTGCCGGGTTCTGACCCTGCGCGGCGGTGAGGATCTGGCCGAGGATCGTTTCCGAGACGTCCTTTGGCGCCACATCGGCGCGCGCGAGCGCTGCCTGGATCGCAGTCTTGCCGAGTTCATGGGCGGGCACGGCGGCAAACGCGCCGTTGAACGAACCCACTGCTGTGCGAGCCCCCGAAACGATGACGACGTCGGTCATGAAAGCCTCTCTGGACGATTTTTGTGTTGCGCTGCGTGCAAAATGACGCGAATGCGAGCTTGGGTAAACTGTGCCGATTTCCCCTTTGTTTTCAAATACTTAAAAGTCGTCTGATAGGATGCGAAGCGGCAGTGCCCGACGAATGCCACTGGACAGGGTGGAGAATGTGATGTTGTTCTATCCGCGATTGAGCGCCCGCGAAGAGGCGCCGAAACGTCCTCTAACAGCGGTTTATCGTGACGGAAGAACGCCCAGCAGCGGACGGCCCGGTCATCATCAAGAAATACGCGAACCGGCGTCTCTACAACACCCAGACCTCGAGCTATGTGACGCTCGACCATCTCTGCGAGATGGTCAAAGAAGGCACGGAGTTCGAAGTGCGCGACGCGCGCACGGGCGACGACATCACGCGCTCCGTCCTCACGCAGATCATTTTCGAGGAAGAGGGCAAGGGCCAGAACCTGCTGCCGATCCGCTTCCTGCGCCAACTCATCCGCTTCTATGGCGACAGCCTGCAGGCCTTCGTGCCGGGCTATCTCGATCTCTCGATGGAGAGCTTCACCAAGAATCAGGAAGCGATGAAGAACCGCGTGGCCGAAGCGTTCGGCGGCGGCACCACGGCGATCGAAGCGATGACGCGGCAGAATCTCGCGATGTTCGAGCGCGCGATGAAAATGTTCACACCCTTCGTGCCGCCGACGGGTCGCGCGGGAGAAACGGAAGCGCGTCCGGCCAATGGCGCGGGCGACTCAGCCGCCAAATCCTCCGACGAAATCGGCGAACTCAAAAGCGAGATCGAAGCGATGCGCCGCCAACTCGCCGAACTCGCCCGCGAGCGGAAGTAGAATTCCCTCCCCACTCGTGGGAGGGTTAGGGTGGGGGAACAAAGAGTCTTTGCGCGCGGACGCGCGCAGCCCCTCATCCCGCGCGCGACTTCGTCGCGCGTTCCTTCTCCCACAAGGGGAGAAGGAAAAACTCCGCGTGATAATCTTTTACGCCTTCGACCAATCCGGCTCGAGCACGGGTTCGCCGAAATAGAAGCCCTGGAAATAGTCGATGCCGAAGCTTTCCAACAAGGCCGCTTCGCCATCCGAACTCACCCATTCCGCAACCGTCTTCAGTTTGAAATTGCGGGCGAGTTCGACCAGCGTGCGCACGAAAATCTGGTTGTCGGGCGAGGATTCGAGACCCTTCACATAAGAGCCGTCGATCTTCACCGCGTCGACGCGCAGCATCTGCAGATTGCGGAACGACGTGTAGCCTGCGCCGAAATCGTCGATGGCGACACGGCAGCCCATTTCACGCAGATTGGAAATGAACCGCGCACTCTCCTCGAACGCATGCAGCGCGGCGGTTTCCGTCAGCTCGACGATCATGCGCTCCGCCACCTGGTGGTTTGCGCGCACATAATTGACGAAGGATTGCAGCCAGGATGGATCGCCGGCCGTGGTGCCGGAGACGTTCACGGCCAGCGTGACTTTCGGATGGGCATGCAATTGCGCGACCGTCATTTCGAGCGCATGGCGGTCGACGAGACGCACAAGACCCAATTGCTCTGCGGCCGGAATAAACTGCCCCGCTGTCGCGACGGTCCCGTCCGTGCGGATCATGCGCAGCAGACATTCGTGATGCACCGGAAGGCGCGTCTTGGCACTGATGATCGGCTGATAGGCAAAGACGAGGCGGTCGTCGTTGAGCGCCGCCACGACCTCGTCGGCGATGCCCATCAATCGCAGCCGCGCCATCTCGCGCTGGGGCGATTTGGCATAGACCGCAAATCCGTCGCGACCCGCGCCGCGTGCGCGATCGAGCGCTTCTTCCGCCCGCAGCATCGCTTCCTGGCTCGATGCGGCCGCAGACGGCAACCACACCGCGCCGACCGTGATGGTGGCGGAAACCGTGCCCGCCCGCGTCGCGATCACATCGCTGCGCACGACGCTGCGCAAGCGTTCGGACACCAGCGAGATTTCGCGCTCCGTGCAATTGCCGAGAATGACGCCGAGCTTGTTGCCGGCCGTGCGGCCGATGATGTCGCTGCCGCGCAGCGAACCCGCAAGCCGCTCGCCCACTGCCACGATCACTTCGTCCGACGCGCCGAAGCCATAGGCTTCGTTGATCATTGCGAGCCGGTCGATGGAGGCAACGAGATAGGCGCAATTGCGCTCTTCGGCCTTGGCCGCTTCGATCGTCTGCGAGAGTTTCTCGCGCAGGCTGGTGCGGTTGAGATGTCCCGTCAGTTCGTCGCGCGTGGCGAGATAGGTGAGACGCTGCGCCTCGCGTTTGCGTTCCGTGACGACACGCAAAACACCCGTCAATCTTTCCGCGCGGCCTTCGGCGCCCGAGATGCGCACGCCGCACATCTCGAACCACACGTTACCCATGGCCGATGCGGCTTCGAATTCGATTTCGAACGTGGAATCCTTGGTCGAGTTTTCGCGCAGCATCGCGCCGAGCTTGTCGCGACCGTTTGCGCTCATCCAGGTGCGGAACGCATCTCCGCGCGCGAGCTTGTCGGAATCGGTGTGCGAGGCAAGCGTATCCGTCGCGCCGTCCCACACGATGCGATCGTCTGCGAGCGTCCAGTCGAAGGCAGCCTCGCCGGCGCCGGCCATCGCCAGACGCAGTCGTTCCACGTCGTGCGCGGCTGCTAAAGCGCGCATGCCGTCGACGGGCTTCTTCGGAAGCGTCTGTCTCAGCACCAACCACCATCCCCGGCCGATTTTTATCTGGCCTTTGGGGCAGCATGACGGTGGGGAATTAAAAATCCCGAAACTTTTGCCTCAACGCAGCGTGATGAGGCGCCCGGCCCGCGCTTTGCGTTAAAGAGTAGTTATGACGGACGCATGCATCCTTCCGATTGTCGCCGCGACAGGGACCGCGCGGTTGCGCATGGTCGTCGGACGGATCGAAAATCCGAGCAGCGGCAAGGGATTGCAGGAAAACGCCACGGCCGAGCCGCCGCATCAGGGTGCGAGCGACGCGGGGCATGAGCGGAGGCGGACGTCCCATTCCGGCACAACTTCGAACGCGCCTCTTTGGAACGGGCCGCGGCTTCAGGCTGCGTTCGTGGCCCAGGTGCTGGGGCAGGTTCTGGCGCCGCCGTCCAGCAACCCGCAATCAGCGCTCGCGGCGTACCAGCGCAATAACGTTCGAGTGCTGCAAAGCCGGCTGCTCGACGACGAGGTTTGACCGCATCGCGCAGGCGAGCGCCGCGGCGAGCAATGCTGCGGCCGAAAACAAGGCAAGAGAGGTCTCAGCCTCGATCCCGCCCGTCATGTCGGCGGCGGCGCCGGCGAGCAATGTAAATCCGCAAACCATTGCCTGAATTGCCGAGCGGGAATCCGCGCGCCAGCGACGGATCGCGAAGGTGAGGATGGCACAGACCGATGCGAACAAGGCCGCCATGGCGATGAACTGCGCCCCGGTCATCGCGGCCGCAATTCCGGCTGTGCATCCGAGCACCAGCGCCGCAATCGCAAACGCCTGAGGCGGTGGACCCTCGAACGACGCCGCAAACCCCAGCGCAAGTGCTGCGGGCGCAAGCGACAGAACGATCCGCGCAACGGCGGCCGTCGCCAGTTGGGATTGTGCCGATGCGTGCGCCGTCGCGAACAGATCGGCCAGCGACAACGCGCCGTAAAGCGCGGATGCGAATTGCACATAGCGCCGCGCATCGCCGCGCGCGCGCGAAACCAGGATCGCGGCCACAATCGCGGACAATGCGAGAACGCTCGCAAATGCAATGTCGGCGATATTCATGTTCGGTTGCGCTTCGAATCGAGAAGAAGCTCTTTCATCTCGATCAACAGTCGTTCCACGCGGTCCAGCCGTTCGGACAATGCGGCGAGCGATTGGCCCGCGCTATTCGCGTCTGCGGGCTGCGGCACCGGTGTGGAAATTCCCGCATGCGTCGCGACATCTTCCGCGGGCGCGCCGAGCAGTGCGGCGATGATCGCAACATCACGGGCGGAGAGTTCGCGCTGGTCCTTCCAGATTTCCGCGATACCCGCTTCCGTGACACCGAGGGCGCGCGCCAGATCCATCCGCGACAGATGCACCGCCGCCAGCCTCCCGTCGAACCACGCCGAATCGAAAAACAACGCCATGGCGCGACTTTATGCGGATTCGGTCCAAATCGGCAGGGGTGAGCGAGCGGATGCATTTTTAACGCAGAGGACGCGGGGATGCGCAGGGGACGCAGAGGAGACCGTGCGCACTGCTGAGGATCAGCAACAATCGTCAATTCGTTCGGCGCGCGAAGGCGCGCAATCATGCGTTTCTCACGGCGAGCGCGATTGAAACTGCGCCTCTCGGCGACCCCCGCGCATCCCCCGCGTCCTCTGCGTTAAAATCTTCTGTTTCAGCCCGGTTCGCTTGCCAGTCTCAATAATCCGGATGGCCGATGATGGCCGCGCCGATGATGCGGCCATAGCCGTTCTGCTGCACGACGACGGCCAGCGCATCGTGCGGCGCGTCCATGCCGTCCTGCCGCGGCAGATCGAGCGAGACCGCCGGGCCTTTCCAGAGTCCGATCGCCTTCATGTCGCGCACGATATTGCGATAGGTGACGGTGCGGCCCTGGTTTTCGCCCGCGCCGATGGCGACGGTCGCCTTGCCGAGAATGCGGAACATCCAGATCGTGGCGTCCGGTCCCTCATGATTGGACGCAGGTCCGACCGTGACGTGAATTTCCTGACGCGTGGCGTGCAGCAGCACCGGAACCGCATCCATGTCGCCTTCGCGCAGCGCGATGGCCGTTTCGACCGCCGCCTCGCGGCTGCCGATGATGTCGCTGACCCCATCCACGATCATCTGGGGCGTGTAGACCCCCCCATGCCCCATGATCTCGGAATAGGATTTCTGACGGTGCGTGTTCGCTTCGCTGGCGAGCGTGTCCTTCCAGCCCATCATGTCCCAATAGGTGATGGGCAGGCTCATCGCGAGCACGTCCTTGCGGTCGGCGAGGCGGCCCAGCAGAGCGTCGGCCGGGGGACAGGAACTGCAGCCCTGGCTGGTGAAGAGTTCCACCACGACGGGACGCTTGCCGCCGCCGGCCTCCGCCGGACCCGCGACAAGGAAAACGGCCATGGCAAGCGCCAAGCCCCGAACAATCCCCGGTTTCGTCATGGCCGCGAGAATAGGGCTCGGCCCCCTCCGTCACCAGTCACTTCGGCTTGAAGCCCCCGAACTCGCCGCATTGTGAACCTTTTGGCGGGGTTTGCGTAGCGGCCTTTTGGCGGTTCCCAAGCGGTTCCGCCCGGGCTGCGGATTAGCAATGTCGAATTCGTCACTAATTTTAGATTCGAGATCGTAGACGGATGAAGCAAGTCAGATATTTATGTGGCACCATAATGGTGCCGATAAAATGCATGGGGAACAATGCGCGAAATGAAAATTCATCCCGACACCGGTGAAAAACTGATTCGCGATGTTCGTCCCGTCACCGTGCGGTACGAAGGGCGAGAGCGGACCGTCAAATTGCCGGGTTGGTATCCCGCGAAGAAGGGCGGCGACGGATTGCATGTGGGAGACGACATGGCGGTTGTCGATCGCGCATTGCTTGAGCTGCGAGCCGAAGTTCACGACGTCTTGAAGCCCGACGAAGTGCGCGCCATTCGCTTGCATCTCAAGCTCTCGCAGCGAAAGGCCGGCGAGTTGCTCGGAGGCGGACCGCGCGCATTTCAGAAATACGAGTCGGGCGAAGTACTTGTCAGCAAGCCCATGGCGCAGCTGTTGCGGCTTCTTGAGAAAGATCCCCGGCGGTTGAAGGAACTCGTTCGGAACATTGCGGCGTAGCTGCATTGCTCAGTCAAGGAACTCGTGCAGGGCGGCTACGAACGCCGCGGGTTGTTCCAGCTGGGGTAGATGGCCGGCGCGGGGAATCGTGACGAGGCGGCTGCCTGGCATTTCCTCTTGAAGCGCTTCGGCAGAGGCAAGCGGCGTGTGACGGTCGTCCGCGCCCCACAGGATCAGCGTCGGCGCGGCAGGTGGGTTCGCCGGCGGGCGGCTTGCCAGACAACCGCGCAGAATCGCAAACAGCACGGGGCTCGATTCGATACAACGCGTCACCTGTTCGTCCGTGAGAAAGTTCGGATCGGCGAACATGTTGCGGATCGCAGCCTCGTTCATGGCGCCGCGATTGCGCTGTCGCCACATCAACGCACCCATCGGCGTGCGCAGATAGAGCCGAATGGGCGTCGGCAGGCGAACGAACTGTCCGCCATTGACGCAGACGAGATGCGTTACCCGGCTCGCACGTTCGCCCGCAAAAGCGCGCGCCATGGTCCCGCCGAAGGAATTTCCCACAATCGCGGCGCGATCGACTTTTACCTGATCGAGAAAGCCCGCGAGCCATTTGGAAAGCATTTTCCAGTTGGCGCGCGAGATGTTCTGCGAGCGTCCGAAGCCGGGAAGATCGGGCGCGATGACGTCGTAATGCTTTGCGAGCTCGTCGCGCACGGGCGACCAGTGAAACCCCGCATCGGCCATGCCGCCCTGCAGCAGCACGATGGTGCGCCCTTTGCCGCCGCGCCAGAAATGCACGCGCCTTGCGCGACGCAACTTCAGAGCAGCGGGCAGGTTGAAGCTCATACCGCCGCTATGCCGCGCGCAGATTCCTCAGCACATATTGGAGGATGCCGCCATTCTCGAAATAGGCGATCTCGTCCGCCGTGAGGATCAACAGGGTGAGGGGAAGTTCGGCGCTGTGCCCGTCGGGATAGTGGATCGTCGCGGTGATTTTCATGCCCGGCGAAAGCTTTCCCGAAAGCCCCGGAATGTCGATCGCCTCGCGTCCCGTCAGCGCATAGTCCTTGCGCGTCTTGCCGCCCGAGAACACGAACGGCGCCACGCCCATGCCGATCAGGTTCGAGCGGTGGATGCGTTCGAAGCTTTCGGTGATCACGGCGCGCACGCCCAGCAGCTTCGGTCCCTTGGCAGCCCAGTCGCGCGACGAGCCCGTGCCGTATTCCTTGCCCCCGATCACCACGACCGGCACGCCGTCCTTCTGGTAGCGCACCGCCGCGTCGAAGATCGACATCTCTTCGCCGGACGGTTGCGCCGCCGAATAATAGACCGTGTTGCCGCCTTCCTTGCCGCCCATCATTTCGTTGCGGATGCGGATATTGGCGAAGGTGCCGCGCACCATCACTTCGTCGTTGCCGCGGCGCGCGCCGTAGGAATTGAAATCGGCAAAGTCGATGCCGTGCTCGATCAGATATTTTCCGGCCGGTCCGTCTTTCTTGATCGAACCCGCCGGGCTGATGTGGTCCGTGGTGATGGAATCGCCGAACAGGCCCAGGATGCGCGCGCCCGTGATCTCGGCGACGCCGGACGGCATATCGGTCATGCCGTCGAAATAGGGTGGGTGCTTCACATAGGTCGATTTGGCGTCCCACGCATAATTCTGGCCCTTGACCACTTTCACTTTCTTCCAGTCCGGCCCGCCGTCGAACACATTGCCGTAGCGTTTGCGGAAGCTCGCGGGCTTCACGGCCTTGCGAATGGCTTCGGCGATCTCCTTCGGCGAGGGCCAGATCTCGCGCAGATAAACGGGCTCATTCTCCTTGTCGTAACCGACAGGCTCATGCGTCAGGTTGATGTTGATCGAGCCCGCCAGCGCATAGGCGACGACGAGCATGGGCGATGCGAGATAGTTCGCGCGCACCTGCGCATGCACGCGGCCTTCGAAATTGCGGTTGCCCGACAACACGGCCGAGGCGACGAGATCGCCGTCCGTAATCGCTTTCGCGACATTCTCCGGCAACGGTCCCGAATTGCCGATGCAGGTGGTGCAGCCAAAGCCAACGAGATTGAAGCCGAGTTGATCGAGATATTTCTGCAGCCCCGATTTCTCGTAGTACTCCTCCACCACTTTCGAGCCGGGCGCCAGCGATGTCTTGACCCACGGCTTGACCGTGAGGCCCTTCTCCACGGCCTTTTTGGCCAGCAAGCCGGCGGCCATCATCACCGTCGGGTTCGACGTGTTGGTGCACGACGTGATCGCCGCGATCACCACGT
>PLJH01000014.1 GCA_003139615.1 Alphaproteobacteria bacterium | reverse complement strand
TTAATGGGAGTCTGCTCTAGTGGTCTATCGCAGCGAACATGCGCGCCGAGCACGTCTGTTGTACGCTCTTTTGGCTCGCGGCACCGCCATTCGCACTTGACGTCATACGCTAGTGGCGTATAAAAACAGCGAATGAAAATTGTGCGGACTTCGCTCTTCGAACGGTCGTTGAAAAAACTCGGAGCAAGCGCCGCCGATCTGGAAAAGTTGGAAGTGGAAATTGTCGCCAATCCGGCAGTTGGCGACGTCATCCAAGGATTGCGCGGCGCCCGCAAAGCACGCTTCTCGATGGCCGGTCGCGGCAAGAGCGGAGGTGGTCGGGCAATCTATGTCCTCGTTGTGAAGGCGGACACGGCATATCTGCTCTTGGCCTATAGCAAGAAGGAGCAAGAGGATTTGTCCGCCGTCCAGCGCAAAATCCTGATGGAAGTTGTGAAGGAGTTGACCGATGGCTAAGGCGAAACTCGGTGTGTCCAAGAAGGATACTGCGTTTGGGCGCGATCTAATCGCGGCGGCTCGCGAAGCCCTTGCACATAAGCAGGGAAAGATCGCGCTGCCGACGCGCATTATCGATCCGATGACGCCGGCGCGCGTGAAAGCGATACGCAAAAAAGTCGCGAAAAGCCCGAAGGAATTCGAGCGGCGCTTTGGTGTGCCCGCGCGGACGCTGGAGGGATGGGAGCAGAACAAAAAAGTCGATATTGCGGGCCGCGTACTGCTGATGGTTATCGAGAAAGACCCGGAAGCCGTTGAGCGCGCATTGTCCGCGGTATAAAGCGTTGGATATGTTCCCTCTTCCCCAGATTCCGGAGACAGTTACATCACTTCTAGTTCTTCGCATCGACACGATCTCGCGACATGGACGACAACAATCGCGAAGCGCGTAAGCCATCTGGACTCTTGATTGGGGACGGTCGAGTCCGCTGCAATGATGTAACTATCACCGGATTCCATGACGCCAGCAGTTCTCGAAATTCAGTTGGATCAGTCTCTTCAAGATTCTCAGCAGGTAAATGCCGTGACAGGAGCACGGGTTCCACATAAGGGAAACATTACTCTATACACGATATCTCGGCTGGCAAACTTCACAGCAAACTACTTCTTAAGACCAAATTAACTGGAACGCATCCCCGAGCCTTGAAATCAGGTCCCCCTGATTGAAGGGTAGCTACGGAGGTCCGGAAGTCGAACGTTGGTAAGACGGTGGCGCTCACTGCCAGATCGCAAAACAGTATCCGCGCGAGTGAATGGAGAGAGCGTAATCCAAGTCCACGCTGCTGCCAAAAGTCGAACTATGGCGTGGCGCCTCCTTATCGCCTCCAGCGAAGGTTGAGCTAGATCTTTACGAAAATACAGTGAAATCCATGTGCCATAGTGGCCATCAACTCGAGTAGAAAAACCGAGCTTCTCGAGTTTTTCGGTGAACGGAGACCAACTAATCAACCCTTCGCTGCTATCCGTTTCTGAATCTATTTCGTGTGCCGTTGTTCCGCGCACGTCGCTACCGAAAATCATTCCGTCAGGCAGTGGCTTGAAGCGCCTCTCTTCTATAGCTGAAGTTTCCGGAATTGATCTCAAATTGACAACCTTTGGCGCAAAACGGGCAGTCGGATTGAGCTTAACGACGATGTGGTTGTAAGATTTGTGCAGGGGCGTA
This sequence comes from Alphaproteobacteria bacterium, assembly GCA_003139615.1. GTDB lineage: Bacteria > Pseudomonadota > Alphaproteobacteria > Micropepsales > Micropepsaceae > Rhizomicrobium. The sequence continues at coordinate 8,412 of PLJH01000014.1, read as the reverse complement.
TAGGGGACATAGTTGCGTCTTACGATTTCAGTCGATGTAACCAAATATGGCGCGTTCGCAATGATCAACACCTCGCATTCATGAGAGAGCAGATATCGCATTTCCTCGGTAGTCGTTGATCCGATAACGTCATACTCCACGATGGGGCATATCTGTTGAGCTTTTGCCGCTGCGAGTATGCCGGCGGCCGACGACTGTTCGCAAAGTATCCTCAGTCTTCCTACGAGCTGTTCAACCTCGCCTGAAATACGAGCCCAATGTTCAGGTTCGGCAATGCCAGCCATGTCGACTTGATCCGATGAAAAGAAGTCGAATCCGTGCTTAAATCTATCGCCTCCGACAGCGAATGCCCTATCGCGCACCGGCTCGAGAACCGCTTCGGTTCTGTCAAGCATTGGAAAAACACTCCAATGCGCGTCGTCCCGTGCCCTCTTCAAAAGACCTTTTTCTGCGTGACTCAGTCCCGCCACGCTTAGCGCTACCGAGAGCCTCAAGAGCGGATTTGCACCTGATGCCCACTTATCTATGTTGTGGCCGTCGCTTTCGCCCAAAGCGCGAAGCAATGCTTCTTCACCGAAGTGAAGGACAACTTTTTCCCCCAGCGACCCAAGAACTTCGACAAGGGTGGTGATTAGAACAGACACTTCGCCGCCTAGAGATTTTCTTGGTCGAGCTATCTAAACACAATTGTTAAATGTGCTACAATGATGGTTACACGAGCTAGTATTCCTAGTCGACCTCAAGGTACCGTCGCCCGCAGCGGATCGCATCATCGGAGCAACCATGTCAAAATCCATTGTCGTCATCGGCTTCGGCCCCGGCATCTCATCGGCAGTTGCGGAGAAGTTCGGTGGCGAAGGGTTTTCCGTGGCACTCGTTGCGCGCAATGCCGAGCGTCTTGCGGCGGGCGTTGCTGCGCTGAAGGCGAAAGGCATCGCGGCGGCGGCGTTTGCGGGCGACGCGAGCGACCCCGCCTCCATTCGCGGAGCCATCGCAAAGGCGCGCGCCGCGTTCGGCGGCATCACCGCAATTCACTGGAATGCCTACAGCGGCGGGGATGCGGGCGACCTGATGGCAACCGATCCGGTCGCGGTGGGGCATGTCTTCGATGTCGCGGTGGTGGGTCTGCTTGCCGCCATCCAGGAAGCGCTTCCCGATCTGAAGAGTGCGAAAGGCGCAATCCTTGTCACGAACGGCGCGTTCGGCGAGAACTCTCTGCAGATGGACGAGTTTGCGATCAATCTGAAATCGATGGGCGTCGCGCTCGCCAACGCGGCGAAATACAAATTGGTGGGTCTGCTCGCGCAGCGGCTAAAAGGCGACGGTGTCTATGTCGGCGAAGTGATGGTCGCCGGCATGATCAAGGGCACGCCCTGGGCGCGTGACGGCCAGGGCATCGAGGGTGCTGCGGTCGCGAACAAATTCTGGGAGCTCTATCAGGCGCGCGGTGACGTTCGCGCGCGTATTTCCTGATGTGAGACCGTCCGGAGATTCGTTGGAGGCATCCGGGGGATGTCGGGCAATATCGCGAATTCCAGGTTCCGGGTGCTGGTGGCGCTGTGCCTGATCTGCGCGGGTCTTTCCGCGTTTTTTCTGTTGAAGGGCGAAGATACGACCTATTTCGAGTTTCAGTCCTCCAGATCGTTTGGAACCAGCGGAATTTCCGCGCTCACCTATTATCTGGTCTGGTCGGAATCGGAACGCGAAGACGTCGCCACAAAAGAAGGCGTGGTCTCCATATTGAGTGCCATGGCGGGAGGCAGCTCGGCTTCGACACTGCCCGATCGCATGGAGCGAAACATCGTTCTCGCAATTTTGTTCGCTCTGGCGTCGGCTGCTCTCGGTATCGCTCTTTGGGTTGCAAAACCTTCGTCCGCAAACGGCAGGTAGCCGATAACGCCCGCTACTTTGCAGGCGCGGCCCGGAACGCAGGCCGCGCCTGCAAGCGGGAGAATAGGCGCGGATCAGCGGCGGATAGTCGACATCCAAACCCGGAAATCACGCCGCCTTCGCCAACTCCGCCACGCGATCCCACGTCGTCGCCTTCACGCTGGCACGTTCGTTCAGGCGCGAGAGCCAGGCGACAAGGTTCGGATTGGATGCCGTGAGCGGCGCCCATTCCGGCGTTTGCGACAGGAAATCGAATTGCGGCACCATGTGGAGATCGGCGAGCGAGAGTTTGTCGCCGGCAAAATAAGGTTGATTGCCAAGCAATCGCGAAAGCTCGTTGAACACGATATGCGCTTTCGGCATCGCGGCGGCGATGGCGCCTTCGTCAGGCGTCATGCCCATCACGCGCGGCCCGACCACGCGTTGGAACCCGATCACGTTGTTGACGCCCTGGAACAGATACCAATCGCAGATGTTCAAAACCTGATCCATGCGTGCGGCCAGCTTCGGGTCCGTCGGCGTGAGCGCCGGGTTCGGCAGCGCGCGATCGAGATAACGCAGGATCGCCTGCGTTTCATAAAGCTTGAACCCGTCATGTTCGAACGCCGGAATGCGGCCGAACGGTTGAAGCGAGATATAGGGCTCCTGCTTGTGGTCTCCGGCTTTGACCGGCGCGAGGGTGTAACGCACGCCTTTCTCTTCCAGCGCGATGAGAACCGAACGGCCGAAAGGGCTGCCGGGAATGCTGTGCAAAACGAAGTTCGACATGGGTTTCTCCTCTCAGGATTGATTGTCGGCGTATTGGGCAAATTCTGCGAGATGCGTGGGCCAGCCGCCATTGAGCGATGCGGCAAGCTTTTCGGCATCGGCGCCGAAGCGTTCCAGATCGCGGTGTTCCAATCTCACCACGGTCCCGCCGCCTGGAGCGGGCGTGAAGGTCAGCTCGACTTCCGTGAGAAAATCGGGATCGAAAGTCCATTGGCTGTTGAGCTGCCAGCCGAGCAACAGGCGCTGCGGCGGCTCCCAGGCCAGTACCTTCCCCCATTGCGTCTCAAGACCCTCGGCATCGCGCTCGAACCAGCCTCCGCCGGCACGCGGCTCGAAGACGATGGCGACATGCGGATTCTTGCCGACAGTCTTTCCTTTGGTCCACCAATCCTGAATGCGGCTGGTGAACAATTCGAAGGCGCGGGCAGGCGGAGCCTTCACCTGAACCGTATGCACGATTGGCGCGATGCTCATTTCGGTTTCTCCTCTTTGGTTTCGAATTGTTCGTCGGCGAATGAAGCGAATGACTGAAGCGCGCCAGACCAATGCGCATCGAGCCAGTCGCGCATCGCGGCGATGCCGCGTGGGTCGAGCCGATAGATGCGGCGCGTTCCTTCGGGTGTTTCGGTCACAAGCCCGGCCTCCTTCAGCACCTTCAGATGCTGCGATACCGCGGGGCGGCTGACAGGCAGCCCGCGCGCGAGATCGCCCACGGCGGAAGGGCGGGCCGCCACGCGCTCGAAGATCGCCCGCCGGGTCGGATCGCCAAGGGCGGCAAGGCTTTCGGTCGCGGAGTAATGTTTAGCCATGACTTACCGTAAGTGAAAACTTACGCATGAGTCAAGGGGGCGCGCATCCTGCGCGCCCTAAGTGCCCGAAAAGAGCGGGCGAGGACGCCCGCGCTCCGGCTCTGTGTTACGAGTTCGGATGACCATCAATGGAAGCAGGATGCGCGTTTTCGATTTCGACCATGCCATCGTTCGCACGCCGGGCCGCAGCGTGATCGACGGCATCCGCAGCGATGCGCGTGCCGAACCGTCTTACGAAAAGATCGCGCAGGAGCATGCGGCTTATGTCGCGGCTTTGCGCGACGCGGGACTCGCGGTCGATGTGCTGCCGCCGCTGGAGCGCTTTCCGGATTCCATGTTCGTCGAAGATCCGGCATTCGTGTTGCCGGAGGGCGCGATCCGGTTGCGCTCGGGCGCGGAGGCACGCCGCGGCGAAGGCGAAGAGATTGCAAATGCAGTGCGGCGCCATTTCGAGACCGTGTTCGTTTTGGAAGGCGACGAATATGTCGATGGCGGCGACGTCCTGATTGCGCCGGACGAGATTTTCATTGGCCTTTCGAAGCGCACCAATCGCAAGGGCGCGGAAGCCTTGCACGCAAAGCTCGCGCAACTCGGCCGCAAGGCACGCATCGCGCAAACGCCGGACACGATCCTGCATTTCAAGACTGCGGTATCGCTGCTCTGCGAAGACATGGTGATTGCCACGAAGGCGATGGCGGCCAGCGGGATCTTCGCGGATTTCAAAATCCTTCTTGTCCCCGAAGGTGAAGAACCCGCCGCCAACCTGTTGCGGGTAAACGATGTCGTGTTCGTCGGCGAGAGATTTCCCCGCACCATCGAGATGATTACGAAAGAAGGCCTGCGCGTCGCGCCGCTGCCGGTCCGCGAAATCGGCAAACTCGATGCGGGCCTTTCCTGTATGTCGCTGCGGTGGCGCGGCATTTCATAACCAATTATGTTGGCATGCGTATCGCGCCTGTTGGCGGTTCGAAGGAAGGGGCATTGTCGTGAAAACATTCTTGATCTGGATCGGCGCCGTTGTCGGCGCGCTGCTCGCCGTCATTCTTATCGCCACCGGCATCGGCACGATGCTGCCCGTGAAGCATGTCGCATCGCGCACCGAAGCGTTCACGGTATCGCAACAGCGCTTGTGGGATCTCGCGATCGCGCAATTCCACAAGACGAATAACGGCAACTACGCGATCATCGAGCAATCGCCGCCGCATCGTTTCGTGACTGCGATCGTCAAAAAAGATCTGCCCTTCGGCGGAACATGGACATACGACTTCGTGCCATCGCCCGCCGGAACAAGTTTGACGATTACCGAACGCGGCGAGGTCTACAACCCGTTCTTCCGTTTCGTCTCACGCTATGTAATGGGCCACACGCAATCGATCGACGAATTCATGGCGGCGCTGCGGGCGAGTGAGAAGTGAGATTCATGATTCCACCCTCCCCTTGAGGGAGGGTCGAAAAAAATCGAGCGCAGCGAGAGTTTTTCGGGAAGGGGCAAGCCCTCGCTGTCGAAAATTACCCCTCCCCGAAATCCTCTTTTCGCTGTCGCTCAAAGATGATTTCGACCCTCCCTCAAGGGGAGGGTGGGACTATTGGTAGCGGCGAATTGAACCGCTCAATCTTCCAACTCCACCACCACTGCTTCGCCCTTTTCGAGCGCGATGGCGAGTTTGCCGTCGCGCAGTGCGCGCGCATCGTCGCCGAACACCTTGGCGCGCCAGCCATGCAGTGCGGAGACGCCTTCGTCTTCATGTGCCGCGAGTCGTTCGATATCGTCCGCATTGGCGATCAATCGCGGCGCCACACCCGCTTCCTCGGCGCGCAGACGCAGCAGCGTTTTGAGCAGATCGACCGCGGATTGCGTCGGCTCGCGCTTGCGCCGCGGACGTTCGGGCTCGATGCCGTCGGGCGGGGCCGCGGTCTTTCCCGCTTCGACCGCTTCGAGCAGCGACTTGCCCATGCGCGACGATCCGAAGCCTTTCGGCACCGCGCGATTGTGATCGAGCGCCTCGGCCGTCTCGGGCGGATGCGATGCGATTTCGAGCAACGCTTCGTCTTTGATGATGCGATTGCGCGGTTGGTCGCGCGATTGCGCTTCACGTTCGCGCCACGCCGCGATCGCGGCCAGCATTGCGAGAAACCGTTTGTTGGCGGTGCGCGGCTTCAATCGTTTCCAGGCATTCACGGGATCGAGCTGATAAAGGGCAGGGTCCCGCAGCGCGGCGATCTCTTCCTCCACCCATTCCGCGCGACCGGTCTTTTCCAGTTGCTTCTTCAGCGCTTCATAGACGACACGCAGATGCGTGACGTCGGCCAGCGCATATTCGAGTTGACGCTTGGAAAGCGGGCGCCGGCTCCAATCGGTGAAGCGTGCGGATTTGTCGATCTCGACATGCGCGAGCTTGCGCGCAAGCGTTTCGTAGGATGCCGAGTCTCCGAAGCCGCACACCATCGCCGCGATCTGCGTGTCGAAGAGAGGATCGGGGATCACGCCTCCTTGCTGATGGAAGATCTCGATGTCCTGCCGCGACGCGTGCAACACCTTCACGATCTCGGGCGATTTGAGCAGATGGTAAAACGGCTTGAGGTCGATGCCGTCTGCGAGCGGATCGATGACGGCCTCGACGGTCGGCGAAGCGACCTGCAGCAGACACAGCTTCGGCCAATAGGTCTGGTCGCGCATGAACTCGGTATCCAGCGCCAGGTAGGGCGCGGGTTCGAGTTGGGCGATCAGGGATTTGAGGTCTTTGGTGGTGGTGACGACTTCCATGCCCCGGTCATAGCGGATTCGCGGGGGCGCCGCCGTGAAATTTGGCGGCTGCGACGAGCCGCCGGGCCGGAACCTTCGAGACCTCGATGGGCACCAAATCGCCCGAAAACCCGCCCTTGACTTGGGGCCTCCCCCCTCGCCACATACCGCGCTTTTTCTGGGAATCCGTCCAATGCACGCCTATCGCACACACACCTGCGGCCAATTGCGCAAGGAGCAAGTCGGCTCCCGCGTTCGTCTGTCCGGCTGGGTGAACCGGCGGCGCGACCATGGCGGGCTCTTGTTCCTCGACCTGCGCGACCATTACGGCGTTACCCAATGCGTAATCGAGCCTGGAGACGCGGCCTTCGCAGTGGCTGACCGGGCGCGCGCGGAATGGGTGGTGACGGTCACCGGGCCCGTGGTGGCGCGCACGGCAGAGACGATCAACAAGGAACTTCCCACCGGCGAAGTGGAGCTTCGGATCGAGGAGATCAGCGTCCAGGGTGTGGCGCAGGACCTGCCCATGCCCGTCTTCGGCGAACTCGATTATCCGGAGGAAATCCGGCTCAAATATCGCGTGCTCGATCTGCGTCGCGATCGGTTGCACAAGAACATTACGCTGCGTTCGAAAGTGATCCAGTCGATCCGGCGCCGCATGATCGAGCAGGGCTTCACGGAATTCCAGACGCCGATCCTGACTGCCTCAAGCCCCGAAGGCGCGCGCGATTTCCTTGTGCCGTCTCGCTTGCATCCCGGCCAGTTCTACGCGTTGCCGCAGGCGCCGCAGCAGTTCAAGCAGCTGATCATGGTCGCGGGCTTCGACCGCTATTTCCAGATCGCGCCATGCTTCCGGGACGAAGACGCGCGGGCGGATCGCAGCCCGGGCGAATTCTACCAGCTCGATCTCGAAATGAGTTTCGTGACGCAGGACGACGTGTTCGCGGCTGTTGAGCCCGTGCTGCATGGCGTGTTCGAGGAATTTGCGAACGGACGCGAAGTCTCCGGCCTGCAGTTCCCGCGCATTCCGTATGACGAGTCGCTGCTCAAATACGGCTCGGACAAGCCGGATCTGCGAAACCCGATTGTGATCGCGGATGTATCGGACATTTTTGCGCGCGATGACGTTGCTTTCAAAGCGTTCAAAGGCAGGACCGTGAGGGCAATACCTGCGCCCGCAGCTGCAAGCCAGCCCCGTTCGTTCTTCGATAAGCTCAACGACTGGGCACGCAACGAGATGAGCGCTCCTGGGTTAGGTTACATCGTCTTTGAACGCGGCATATTGAACGAATCTAAAGGAGCAATTCGTCCCCTTACTGAGAGCGAAAAGATCGAGACTCCCGGCGAATTTATAGGGAAGGGGCCGATTGCGAAGTTCTTATCCCCGGATGCCGCGCGTGCACTTGCCGCAAAAGCTGGGGTTGGCCCAGGCGATGCGTTGTTCTTCGCGGCCGACGCCAAATCGGATCGCGCGGCAACATTGGCCGGGCAGGCGCGCCTCAGGATCGGGCGCGAGCTCAGTCTCACTAGGGAAGGCAAGTTCGAGTTCTGCTGGATCGTCGATTTCCCGATGTATGAATGGAACGAAGACGAGAAGCGGATCGACTTCTCGCACAACCCGTTCTCGATGCCGAATTTCGACCGCGAGAAGTTCCTCGCGCTCACGGACGAAGACAAAGACACGATCCTCGGCATCAAGGCATTCCAGTACGACATCGTGTGCAACGGCGTGGAACTGTCGTCTGGCGCCATCCGCAATCACGATCCCGACGTCATGCTGAAGGCGTTCGAGATCGCGGGCTACGAGCGCGAAGAGACTGAGACCAAATTTGCCGGCATGCTGAACGCATTCCGCTACGGCGCGCCGCCCCACGGCGGCACCGCGCCCGGCATCGACCGCATCGTCATGCTGATCGCGGGCGAGGAAAATCTGCGCGAAGTGACGATGTTCCCGATGAACCAGCAGGCGCAGGACCTGATGATGAACGCGCCGTCGGAAGTCTCGGCGAAACAGCTGCGCGAACTGCACATCCGCGTGGTGATGCCGGAGAAGAAGGCGGAGTGACGTAGAACGGAGCGCCCCCCCTTCCGCCTCGCTGCGCTCGGCACCTTCCCCCGCGAGGGGGGAAGGCAAAGAAAAAAATTGCGCTCGCCCCAACTTTCTAACCTTCCCCGCTCGCGGGGAAGCATCTGTGTTGGCAG
>PLJH01000055.1 GCA_003139615.1 Alphaproteobacteria bacterium | reverse complement strand
TAGGGACAACAGCGATGCCGTTGTCTCGCACTATGCGATTGAGCCGGCATTCGATATCTATGCGACCACTCAAGGGCGCGACCTCGGCTCTGTCGCTTCCCGCATCCAAAAAGTCATCGATGCGGCGGCGAGCCAGCGTCCGAAAGGCACGACTGTCACGTTGCGCGGCCAAGTCGAGACCATGAATACGGCGTTTTCGGGCCTGTTCTTCGGCCTCGCCGAAGCGATCGTTCTTATCTATCTCCTGATCGTCGTGAACTTTCAGTCCTGGTCCGATCCGTTCGTGATCGTCAGCGCGCTGCCTGCCGCTCTCGCCGGGATCGTCTGGATGCTGTTTACCACCGACACGCCGCTGAGCGTGCCCGCGCTGACCGGCGCCATCATGTGCATGGGCGTGGCGACCGCAAACAGCGTTCTGGTCGTCAGCTTTGCGCGCGAGCAACTCGCCGCCACAGGTGACGCCGTGAAGGCGGCGCTGCAGGCGGGAGTCACGCGCTTCCGGCCTGTCATTATGACGGCGCTTGCGATGATCATCGGTATGGCGCCAATGGCGCTGGGCATGGGGGAAGGCGGAGAGCAGAATGCGCCTCTGGGTCGGGCGGTGATCGGAGGCCTGTTGTTTGCGACAGTTGCAACACTTGTGTTTGTGCCGGTGGTATTCAGCCTTGTTCACGGAGCTCGCAAGGGCTCGCCGGCGCGCACCGCGGATCCGGCCGGCCCGTTGAGCGGAGAAGCCTATGCCCACTGAACAATTTTCGAACCCGCAACTGCTTCGGCATTTGCGCCTGGCGGGAATCATCGCCGGAGGAATCGGTCTTGTCATCATCGTGAGCGGTCTTGCGACGCGACTCTACGCCGACAAATCCGTCGAGCACTGGACCAAGGATCAGGCCGTTCCGACGGTGAGCCTCACCGCGCCCTCGGTTTCGGCGGGATCCAGTAAGCTCGTTCTGCCGGGCAAGCTCGCGGCATTTTACAACGCACAGATTTATTCGCGTGTCCCGGGCTATTTGCAGTTCTGGTACAAGGACATCGGCGCCCAGGTGCACAAGGGCGACGTGCTCGCGATCATCGATACGCCCGAGCTCGATCAACAGATCGAGCAGGCGAAGGCTGATCTCGCAAACGCCGTGGCAGCGCAACGCACCTCGCAATCGACCGCACAGCGCTGGAGCGGATTGCTCAAGCTCGACGCCGTTTCGAAACAGGAGACGGAGGAAAAGACCGGCGACCTGGCTGCGAAGAACGCGTTGGTCGATGCCGCCCAGGCCAATCTCCACCGGTTGAGCGATCTCAAGGGCTTCGCGCGCATAACCGCGCCCTTCGACGGTACGGTAACGAGCCGATCTGTCGACATTGGCGCGCTGATCAATGCAGGCGCGGAGTCATCGTCATCCGGCTCGCCGCTGTTTACGGTGTCGGACATCCATCGGATTCGCGTCTATGTCAGCGTTCCGCAGAACTATTCCGCGGAAATTCGTTCCGGTATGACGGCGACGTTGAAATTGCCGCAATATGCCGGTCGGACGTTCACTGCGACATTGGATTCCACGGCAAATGCGATGAACGATCAGTCCGATGCATTGCTGGTGGAACTTTTGGCGGACAATCCCGACGGCGCCCTGAAGCCCGGCGATTACGCGCAGGTCGCCATCAATCTGTCCGCGCCGAAAAATGTCGTGAGCGTTCCGGCTTCGGCTTTGATATTCGACCGCCATGGATTGCAAGTCGCAACCGTCATGCCGAACAACCGCGTTGCGATGAAGTCGATCGTCATCGCGCGCGACATGGGCACGACAGTCGAGATCGGCTCGGGGCTGGGACCGCATGATCGCATCATCGACAATCCGCCGGATTCCATCGTGAGCGGCGATCTCGTGCACCCTGAGGCGCCCGCTCCAGCGACCGACAAATGAGGCACATTCGGGCCGGCGAAATTCTGACGTTTGCGCTCACCGCGGGGTTACTGAGTGCGTGCTCGCTCGCGCCCGATTATCACGTGCCGGTTACGCCCACGCCAATAGCGTTCAAGGAAACCGGACCTTGGACGCAGGCGACGCCGGAAGACATGTTGCCCAAAGGCGCGTGGTGGACGCTTTATGGCGACAAGATGCTCGACGGGCTCGAGCCGCGTATCGACAGCGCAAATCCGACGCTAGCCGCAGCACTGGCACGCTACGATCAGGCGCGGGCTTACGTCGGAGAAGCCGAGTCTTCGTATTATCCGCTCATCGGCGCGGACGTGAACCCGACCCGCAATAGGCAATCGGACAATCGGCCGTTGCGCGGTGCCAACCAGCCCGACGTGTACACGGCAAACACGGTCGGCGCGACCCTCAACTATGAAATCGATATCTGGGGCAGCATTCGCAATCAAGTGGCGGCCGGCAAAGCTCAGGCCCAGGCGCAGGCCGCGCAGATGGCGTTCATCCGGCTCAGTCTCGAGACGAACTTGGCCGACGATTATTTCAAGCTCAGGGCGGCCGACATACAGACCAATCTGCTCACGCAAACGGTCGCCGCTTACGGTCGCGCGCTCACGATGACGCAGCAACGGCATTCCGGCGGGATCGCATCCGGCCTCGATGTCGGTCGCGCCGAAACGCAGGTTGAGGATGCGCGCGCGCAGCTTTCGAGCGCCGAGGCACAGCGCGCTCTCTATGAGCACGCCATTTCGACCCTTGTCGGAGAATCCGCTTCGACTTTCTCGATCGCGCCAGCCGCCATCGATTTGAAAATTCCAAATATCCCGACGGGCGTCCCTTCGACCCTGCTGCAGCGCCGTCCCGACATAGCCGTGGCCGAACGCCGCGTGGCGGCCGGGAATGCGGAGATCGGTGTGGCGCGCGCCGCATTTTATCCAACGATCAGTCTCGCTGCGGCCGGCGGATTTCAGGACACCGGACAACCCGCATTGCTGACCGCGCCCAATCTTTTCTGGTCCATCGGCCCCAATCTCGCGATGACCTTGTTCGACGGCGGCGAGCATCAGGCGGAACTCGATCTTGCGAAAGCCGAGAAGCGCGAAGACGTGGCTGACTATCGTGGACAGGTTTTGCAAGCCTTTCAGGATGTTGAGGACAATCTTGCGTTGTTGAACCATCTGGCAAAGGCAGCCGGTGACGAGGCGCAGGCTGTCACGTCGGCTGCCAGGACAGAGCAGCTATCCGTCGACCGCTATCAATTGGGAGCGGTCAACTATCTCGACGTCGTGGTCGCACAGGCTGCTTCGCTAAATGCGCAATTATCGGCGCTGCAGATCAACACGCAGCGGCTGCAGGCATCGGTCCGGCTCATCAAGGCCATCGGCGGCGGTTGGACCGTTCAGGATTTGCCGAACGGAACAAGCCCGATTGTTGCGGCAAATGATGCGACCGGCGCGCCGCCGGTCGTCGCGGCCGGCCGGTAATTGCTCGACAATTGCTCGACCGTTAGGGCGTCGAAACTATGGCATAGTTCATTGCGTCCCGCACCGGCTCGAATTCTACCGCAGCCTTCTCGAGCCACGCGAGTCCCCGGGCGATTTCGCCCGTATGGGTCGCACGAGCTTCATTCAGAACCGCGTTGCGCAATGTTGTGTCATAGGCGTGTTCCGGCTCTTTGGAATAGCGCTGCAATTCCGGGCCCTGGAGAATTTCCCTCAGCTCGCGTTCGCTCGCATCGATATCGAGATGCCGGAATGCTGCTGCGAGATGCGTCTTCGGATCGTCGAGAAATCTGTCGAAATCGATTCGTAACGCACGCTTGCCGGCCACGCGCGCGGCTTCGGCAAGAGCCGACATTTCGCAGGCCCAGCCGAGTGCAATCGCTTCGCCTTCGCTGAGCGAAGCAAGACGCCACGCATCGCGGTCCACCCGGCGGTTGAGGCGGCGCAACCGGCTGGGGGTCAACGTCTTCGCCTCCTGGCGCGAATTGGGGCCGCCGAGGATCGCTGCGAGATAGCTCTCAGGCGACACGAACATCATCAGCGCCTTGGGGAGCGACGGACCCGCGAGCATCGCGGCGGCCAGCTCCGACACGAAGCTCGTCGCCTTGACCAGCGCGATCTGATCGCCGTCGAAGGTGCGGGAGAGCAATTTGAGACACCCGTCGAATCTTTGATCGAAGTCCGATTCGCTCCAAACGCGCGCCTGGGTTTCGGGCTCGCTGCGGATCTGCGCGAACAGGCGGAGGATCTGGGGCTCCCGCAGGGCAAAGACTCTCCTGTGGGCGCCAAGCAGACGAGAGAGCAGGGTAGAACCCACATGCCCAATGTGGAATATGAAGTTGCAGGTCTGGGCGAGCTTCGCTGCCTCAAGGGACACGGCGATCTGGCGCCAGGGCAGGGTGCGGCCGATCGTGCGGGGCGTGAGGATACGCGCGTCGAGGAAGCTTGCTTTTTGATAGTCCGATTGCGTTAGCCGGATGAGCGACAGAGTGTCCTTGCCCACATCAAGCACATAGGGGAACAGCTCCGGGGAGCGTCCCAATGATTCAGCCAGCCCATCCATGAGTGTCGGTTCCGATCCCGCGCTGACCATCCTGTGCTTATCACGGGGGGCTTGCGCGCGGCCAGCCGCCCTGTAAATATTTGATCGACAAGGCTTTTCCCGTACCACCAGAGGGGCTTTGGATCGCGGTGCAGAATGTGCTAATCCTGCTTGCTTCGCAGTTTCTCCACTGCTAAACCCCCGCATTCCTGGCGAAAGCTGAGGCGCGCTGGCGGGCAGAGGGCTCCCCGGCGCGTTGGCTTTTGTGTCTAGGAGTGTAGCTCAGTTGGTAGAGCGGCGGTCTCCAAAACCGTAGGCCGGGGGTTCGAGTCCCTCCACTCCTGCCAAGTAGCGAAGAAACGGATTCACGTGGCCGACGCGACGAAAAAAACTGCGGACAGCGCGGGCAAAAGCTTGCCCGCCTCGGCACCGGTGCGGCGTACGGGTCTGGTCCAGTTTTTTCGGGAAGTCTGGCGCGAAGGCGTTGAGAAGGTCACATGGCCCAGCTGGAAGGAGACATGGCTGACGACCGTCATGGTCTTCATCATGGTCGGGCTGATGATGTTCTTCTTTTTCTTTATCGATTACCTGCTGGCGATGGGCGAACGCTGGATCCTCGGAGCTGCAGGCTGATGTCGTCTCTTAATCAAGGAACTTGCGAAGGTCTTTACGCATGACCGAAGCGAACGTAGCGACCAAGTCGGACGCCAAATGGTACATCGTCCACACCTACTCGAATTTCGAGAAAAAGGTGTCGGAGGAGATCAAGCGTCAGGCCGTAATTCAGGGGCTGAACGACCTCATCGAGGACGTTCTGGTTCCGACCGAAGAAGTGATCGAGGTGCGTCGCGGCCAGAAGGTCAATGCGGAGCGCAAATTCCTGCCGGGCTATGTGCTCGTGCGCGCGAAACTGACGGACGAGTGCTACCATCTGATCAAGAACGTGGCGAAGGTCACGGGCTTTCTCGGTCAGAACAACAAGCCGATGCCGCTTCGCCAGAGCGAAGTCGAGCGCATCCTGAGCCAGGTGCATGAAGGTGCTGAGCGGCCGAAGCCCTCCGTCATGTTCGAGATCGGCGAGCAGGTGCGCGTGTCCGACGGTCCGTTCACGTCGTTCAACGGCGTGGTGGAAGAAGTGGACGAGGATCGTTCGCGCCTCAAGGTCGCCGTGTCGATCTTCGGTCGCGCAACGCCGGTCGAATTGGAATTCACGCAGGTCGAGAAAGTCTGACCTGCGAACAGTGCGGGAGGGCCAGCCAGGTCCGCTGACCGCAAAACCTCGAGGAGGAGGTTCTTAAAATGGCGAAGAAAGTCGTTGGTTACGTCAAATTGCAGGTGCCCGCGGGCGCGGCGAATCCATCGCCGCCCATCGGGCCCGCGCTGGGTCAGCGCGGCCTGAACATCATGGAGTTCTGCAAATCCTTCAACGCGAAGACGCAGGACCAGGAAAAAGGCATGCCGATCCCGGTGACCATCACCGTGTTCTCGGACAAGTCATTCACCTTCGAGATGAAGACGCCGCCGGCGTCTTACTTCCTCAAGAAGGCAGCCAAGATCGACGGCGGCTCGAAAGCGCCCGGCCGCGACTTCAAAGGCACCGTGACCAAGGCGCAGGTGCGCCAGATCGCGGAAGCCAAGATGAAGGATTTGAACGCACACGATGTCGATGCCGCGATGCTGATGATCGAGGGCTCCGCGCGCTCGATGGGCATCCAGGTGCGGGAGTAACGGCCATGACGATTTCCAAGAGATTCAAGAAAGCCGTCGACGGCCTCGACCCGGAGAAAATGTATTCGGTCGAAGACGCGGTGAAGATGGTCAAGACGCGGGCGACCGCGAAGTTCGACGAGACGATCGAAATCGCAATCAATCTCGGTGTCGATCCCCGCCATGCCGACCAGATGGTGCGTGGTGTGGTTTCGCTTCCCAACGGCACGGGCCGCAAGCTGCGCGTGGCCGTGTTCGCCAAAGGCGCGAAGGCCGATGAAGCGTTGAAGGCGGGTGCCGACATCGTGGGCGCCGAAGATCTGGCGGAGAAAGTGCAGAAGGGCGAAATCGACTTCGAACGCTGCATCGCGACTCCGGACATGATGGGCATCGTCGGGCGTCTCGGCAAAGTGCTGGGTCCGCGCGGTCTGATGCCCAATCCGAAAGTCGGAACCGTGACGATGGACGTCACGACCGCAGTCAAGGACGCCAAGGGCGGCGCGGTCGAGTTCCGCGTTGAAAAGGCGGGTGTCGTGCAGGCCGGAGTCGGCAAAGCGAGCTTCGAAGAGAAGGCGCTGATCGAAAACGTGCGCATCTTCATCGACAGCGTCATGAAGGCGCGGCCGCAAGGCGCTAAAGGCACCTATATGAAGAAGATCTCCATCAGCTCGACGATGGGCCCGGGCGTGAAAGTCGCGCTCGCCAGCGTCGGTATCCAGGCGGGAGCCTGAACGCATTGAAGAATTCCGGCGGACGATCGCCGGAACCTGTCCGAGACTGCGGGTGCCGCAAGGCTTAATCACCGCCCGCAATAGACGGGGAACGAACCGTTTCGCATTTCCTTCTCATAGGGGGGAGTGCCGCGCGGGTTTGAACCCTGGGGCAGTGAAGCCCGCGTGAGAACGCGGGGATGTCAACAGGGCGGCGCCCGGATCGTCACGGTCGCCGGTTGTGAAGGAGAGCCAAGTGGCGCGTATGGATCGTACCAAGAAGGCGGAAGTCGTCGAGGGCCTGAACGGCGTTCTCGGGGATGCCGGCTCCGTGGTCGTCGCCCACTATACCGGCATGACGGTGGCCCAGATGGGCGACCTTCGCACGCGCATGCGCGCGGCGGGGGCTTCGTTCAAGGTGTCCAAGAACCGTCTTGTCGTGCGCGCTCTGAAAGGAACGGCCGCAGAGGGCATTGCCCATCTTTTCAAAGGCCCGACGGGAATCGCGGTTTCGAGCGACCCCATCGCAGCTTCGAAGGTGGCAGTGGCTTACGCCAAGGAAAACGACAAGCTCGTGATCCTCGGCGGCATGGTCGGAGGGGTGGCAATCGACGCGAACGGCGTGAAGACGCTCGCGGAACTGCCGTCTCTCGATGAGCTGAGAGGCAAGATTTGCGGGCTCCTGAAGGCGCCCGCGACGAAGCTGGCAGGCATTATTGCCGCGCCCGCCGGACAGCTTGCCCGCGTGATCGGCGCATATTCCCAGAAGGAAGCCGCGTAACTGGACGACACCACATCAATGTTCAAACCCGTAATGAAGCTAAGGAACTAGGAAATGTCGAAGATCGAAAAACTGGTTGAAGATTTGTCGGGCCTCACGGTCCTCGAAGCGGCCGACCTCGCGAAGCTGCTCGAAGAGAAGTGGGGCGTGTCTGCGGCGGCTCCGGCAGCAGCAGCGGTTCCGGCCGCGGCGGCGGCGGCTCCGGCGGCCGAGAAGACCGAATTCACGGTCATGCTCATGGAAGCCGGCGACAAGAAGATCAACGTGATCAAGGAAATCCGTGCGATCACCGGTTTGGGCCTCAAGGAAGCCAAGGACCTCGTCGAGGCGGCTCCCAAAGAGGTGAAGGCCGATGTGAACAAGGACGAAGCGGCAAAGATCAAGAAGCAGCTCGAAGACGCAGGCGCGAAGGTCGAGTTGAAGTAGCAGGAGACTCGCCGGGGTTGAATACGGCGAAAGTGTACTTATTTGGTTCACCCCACCCCCTTCGGCGGAATCCCCGCCGGAGGGCCGGTGGTGTGCGCCATTGATTTCGTTTTGTGGCAGCAAGCGGCTCATTACGGCCGGCCGGTAGGCAAAAGGATCGCGGAATGACTCTCTCCTTCACGGGACGCAAGCGGCTTCGCAAGTTCTTCGGCAAGATCGAAGAAATCGCGGAAATGCCCAATCTGATCGAGGTGCAAAAGACCTCGTATGACCAGTTTCTCCAAGTCGTTAAGCCCGAAGGCGGGCGTAAAGACGAGGGGCTGGAGGCGGTGTTTTCGTCCGTCTTCCCGATCAAGGATTTCTCCGAATCGTCGCTGCTCGAATATGTGGACTACCACTTCGAGGAGCCGAAATACGACGTCGAGGAGTGCCAGCAGCGCTCCATGACCTATGCGGCGCCCCTGAAGGTGACGCTGCGTCTCATCGTGTTCGATGTCGACCAGGAAACGGGCGCGAAGTCCGTCAAGGACATCAAGGAACAGGATGTCTATATGGGCGACATCCCGTTCATGACCGAGAACGGGACGTTCATCATCAACGGCACCGAGCGCGTCATCGTCTCGCAGATGCACCGCAGCCCGGGCGTCTTCTTCGACCATGACAAGGGCAAAACGCATTCGAGCGGCAAGCTTCTGTTCGCCGCCCGCGTCATTCCCTATCGCGGTTCGTGGCTCGATTTCGAATTCGACGCGAAGGACATCGTCCATGTGCGCGTCGACCGCCGCCGCAAGCTGCCGGCGACGACGCTGCTCTATGCGCTGGGCTTGGACCAGGAAACGATCCTCGACTATTTCTACACCAAGATCGCTTTCAAGCGCACCAAGGAAGGCGGCTGGACGACGCCCGTCGAGCCCGGCTGGATGCGCAACGCCAAAACGAATTCCGAATGGAGAAATGCCAAGACCGGCGAAGTGATGGCCGAAGCCGGCACCAAAATCACCGTGCGCACGCTGCGCAAATGGCAGGAAGAGGGCATCAAGACCGTCGCGATCAGCGAAGACGAGTTGCTCGGCCGCTATTCCGCGCTCGACATGGTCAATGTCGAGACGGGTGAAATCTATGTCGAAGCCGGCGACGAGCTGACGGCGGCCAATCTCACGGCGCTGCAGGAGCAAGGCTTCAACGAAGTCGACGTCATCAACGTCGATGGCATCACCATCGGCGCGTATATCCGCAACACGATGGCGGTGGACAAGAACCACAGCCGCGAGCAGGCGCTGATCGACATCTACCGCGTCATGCGTCCGGGCGAGCCGCCGACGATCGACACGGCGGAAACCCTGTTCGGCCAGCTCTTCTTCGATTCCGAGCGCTACGATCTTTCGTCGGTCGGCCGCGTGAAGATGAACATGCGCCTCAACCTCGACGCGCCCGATACCCTGCGTGTTTTGCGCAAGGAAGACATCGTCGCCATCGTCAAGGCGCTCGCGGATCTCCGCGACGGCCGCGGCGAAATCGACGACATCGACAATCTCGGCAATCGCCGCGTGCGTTCGGTCGGTGAATTGATGGAGAACCAGTTCCGCGTCGGTCTCCTGCGCATGGAACGCGCGATCAAGGAACGCATGAGCGCTGTCGATATCGACACGGTCATGCCGCACGATCTGATCAACGCGAAGCCCGTCGCAGCAGCAGTGCGTGAGTTCTTCGGCTCGTCGCAGCTGTCGCAATTCATGGACCAGACCAATCCGCTTTCGGAAGTCACGCACAAGCGCCGTATGTCCGCACTTGGACCTGGCGGTCTGACGCGCGAACGCGCCGGATTCGAAGTGCGCGACGTGCATCCCACGCATTACGGCCGTATCTGCCCGATCGAAACGCCGGAAGGCCCGAATATCGGTCTGATCAACTCGCTTGCGACTTATGCGCGTGTGAACAAGTACGGCTTCATCGAGAGCCCCTATCGCCGCGTATCGGCCAAGCATCTGACCGACGAGGTCGTTTATCTCTCGGCCATGGAAGAATCGAAATACACGATTGCCCAGGCGAACGCGTCGATCGACAGTCGCAAGCGTTTGTCCGACGAGCTTGTTTCCTGCCGCAAGGGCGGAAACTTCGTCATGACCACGCCCGATCAGGTCGAGTTCATCGACGTGTCGCCGAAGCAGCTTGTGTCCGTCGCGGCAGCTCTCGTTCCGTTCCTCGAGAACGACGACGCGAACCGCGCNNGCAGCGTCAGGCCGTGCCGTTGTTGCGTCCCGAGGCTCCCATCGTCGGCACGGGACTCGAAGACGTGGTCGCACGCGACTCCGGCTCCGCCATCGCCGCGCGCCGTTCGGGCATCGTCGATCAGGTCGACGCGACCCGTATCGTCGTGCGTGCGACGCAGGAAACCGATCCCACCAAGCCGGGCATCGACATCTATCGCCTGAAGAAGTTCCAGCGCTCGAACCAG
>PLJH01000053.1 GCA_003139615.1 Alphaproteobacteria bacterium | reverse complement strand
ATGTGTAGATACCCTAGCCGTAAACGGGGGAAGAAAGAAAACCGCCCTACGCTGCAACCCGCGGTTTCAGATCCTTCGAGAATTTCGTGCTCACCGGCGTATCGAGATCGAACGGGCTCTTGAGGCCAATTCTGTCGCCATATTCGCGGATCGCGGGCACAACTTCCTGGCCCATGAGGCGGATGCAGGTTTTCGAATCCGCTTCGCTCACCTTGCCGTCATTCGCCCACAGCGCGAGGATGCCGGTCTGCATGTTCTCGAGCACGATCTTGAGCTTCTCGATCACGGTCTTGGACGTGCCGCAGACGATGCCGAGTTCGGCCACTTGCTGCTCGAACGGTGCGGCGTAACCCGTGGCCCATGCGGACTCGGGCCGGCCCGCCACCATCTTCACGAACATCTGGCGCTGCGACGCGGAATAATATCCCGCCGGATTGCCCCACACGGGATGCGCCACGCCGGTGAATTCGCCCGCCATCCACATGAACTGGCGCGCATTCTCCAACGCCTTCTCTTCCGTCTCGGCCACATGGCAGCGGAGCAGATAGCCGCGCTGCTGCGGGCCGGATTGATAGCCCACTTCGGCCGCGACCTGGTCATACGTGTCCCAAACCTTGCGCGACTGCTCGGCAGACGTGTTGAGCGCAACATAGGGATAGCGATGGCGCGCCGCGAATTTGATTGTCTCGGTCGAAAGCACGCCCGGGATCCAGATGCGCGGATGCGGCTGCTGCAACGGGAGTGCCCACGGGTTCACCACGCGGTTCTGGTAGTGATCGCCTTCCCAGCGGAACGGCCCGCGCTCCGTCCAGGTGCGCACGATGAGATCATGTGCCTCTTCGAAGCGTTCGCGGTTGTAGGCGGGGTTCACGCCCGAGGCGAGCTGCTCGGTGCCGCCGCCGCGCACGAAACCGGAGACGAGACGCCCCTTCGAGATCAGATCGATCATCGCGAGTTCTTCGGCGAGCCTGATCGGGTTTTCAGAGAGCGGCAACGGATTGCCCAGCAGCACGATCTTCACGCGCTTGGTGACGGCGGCGAGGACAGACGCCATGATGTTCGTCTTGGCCTGCATGCAGAACGGCGCATTGTGATGCTCGTTCAGCATGATGCCGTCGAAGCCCATTTCCTCGGCCAGCACATATTGCTCGATATATTGGTTGTAGAGCCGGCTCGCGGCCTTCTCGTCGAAATGCTTGTTGGGGAACATGAGCGCGGTCGAGCGGAAATTGCGGCCCTCCTGCTCCGGATAGGACGACATTGGCTGTTCGGTGAAATACATGATGTGCATGGCGAATTTCTCCGGTCAGCCGGCGATGAAGGATGTGACGAGCTTGGCCAGCTCGGCAGGTTTCTCGAGCTCGACGAAATGGCCGCTGTCCCTGACGACGCTCAGGGTCGCGTGCGGCAGCGACTTCGCATAAACCTCGGCAGCGCTCTTCGGCACGATGCCGTCATCGTCACCCGTCACCACCAGCGCGGGCGCATGCACGTTCTTCAACAGATGCGGCAAGGTCTGGCTGTACATGTAAGGCTTCCACGCGATGCGGAAACACATCTCGCGATGGATGTCCCATTGCTCGAGCACATCGAGCTCGGGCTCAGCGCCCCAGGTTTTCTCGAAGACGGATTTGTCGTGCAGGCCGGTCTTTACATAAGCGATGTAGCTGAGGAGCGCCTGGTCGGCGATGAAGCCTTCGGGTGGCTTGATGCCCATCGCGCCCACTACGACAAGCTTCTTGATATCGCGCGGCGCCATCGTCGCCATTTCGGCTGCGATCCAGCCGCCGAAACCAAGACCAAGCAACGAATGCCCGCTGATCTTCAATTCCGCGAGCAGCTCCTGATGGATGACGGCCACATCGCGCACGCTGCGCATCCATTGCGGCCGCCCGGATTTTCCCCAGCCCGGATGATGCGGAAGGATGATCTCGAAGCGCTGGGCCAACCGGTCGTAGAAATCGAGCTGGTCCAGCGTGCCGATGTCGTGATGCAGCAACACCAGCGGCGCGCCCTTACCGCCGCGGACGACGTGAACCTTGCCGCCGGCAACCGTGACCGTGCTCTCGCTCCAGGCAACCATTTTTATCCCTCGTTGCTTTTTAGAACACTCGTTTTTTTTAAGCTTCCACGCAAGCGGGCCTCGGGCTTAAGCGGACGCGAAGGCCACCTCGCGGGACGCGCGGACGGAGAACTGTTCGGCAGCGTTACCGGCCTTTCATTGAGCCGTCAGGCCACCATCCACCGCAAGCTCGGAGCCCGTGATAAAACCCGCTTCATCCGACGCAAGAAAGAGCACCGCATTGCCGATATCCGACGGTTCGCCCAGGCGCCCGATCGGATGCGTCTTGATCATCAAGTCGATCATTTCATTCGAAGTGCCGAGCCTGTGCCCGTCCGCGACATGGCCGCGAATCATCGGCGTATCTATGGCGCCCGGATGAATCGAGTTGACCCGGATGCGGTGCTTGCCTTCCGCGCATTCGAGCGCGACCGCCTTGGTAAGGAGACGTACGCCGCCTTTTGCCGCAACATAGTCCGCGCAATGCGAGGCGCCGACGAGACCGAGCGCCGAAGAGATGTTCACGATGGCACAATCGGGGCCGCCCTTGGCCGTGACCTTCTTCATCGCGCGCACGCCATGCTTGCAGCCGAGAAACACGCCGTCGAGATCGACGCCTAAAGTGTGCCGCCATTGCGCGAGCGGGAGTTCGTCGATCACGCTTTGTTGCGGCAGCACGCCTGCATTGTTGACGAGAATGTGCAGTCCGCCGAAGCGATCCTCCGCAAGTTGCACAATACGCTGCCAGCTTGCTTCGTCGGACACGTCGTGGCGCAGGAATACGGCATCGCCGCCTTTGGCACGGATGCCGGCGGCAATTTCTTCTCCGAGCTTTTCATCCACATCACCGCCGATCACATGCGCACCCTCACGCGCAAGAATGCGCATGATGGCCGCACCCATACCCTTCGCCGAACCAGTGACGATGGCGACTCTGTCCTGAACGCGTCCCATATCTGGTTTTCCGATTGCTAAGGCGTTGAAAAAGATTTTAACGCAGAGGGCGCGGCGGATGCGCGGGGGACGCAGAGGAGAACTGCGCGCATTTGTTCGAAAGACGCTAACGTTCGAAAATACTTCTTGCGCGCGGTACGCGCGCAGCAGGAAATGAAAGTAGTCGAATTGGACGCACGGTCAACTCGCTTTCCCCCGCGTCCTCTGCGCACCCTCCGCGCCCTCTGCGTTAAATCTTCCTTTTTCGACAACCCGGAACGCATCAACCAGCTTTCTTCTTGAGATCGGTCGAGAAATCGAGGCTGACGGGCGTGTTCAGATCGAACGGCGAGTTGAGCCCAAATTCCCTGCCCATTTCGCGCACCGCAGGCAGCACTTCCTGGCCCAGCAGGCGAATGCAGGTTTGCGCGTCGGCGTGACTGATGAAACCGTCATTGGCCCAGAACGACATGATGCCGGGGCGCGTCTCGCTGATCAGTTTGCGGAGCTTGGCGATCACCGTTTTCGGCGAGCCCGCGATGATTTCCAGATTTTCGAGCTGCGTCTCATAGGAATTGGGAACGTAAGGCGGCATACGCCCCGCCACGATCTGCACGAAGGTCTTGCGCATGGAGGGAGAATAATAGCCCGTCGGATTGGCCCAGACGGGATGGCCGACGCCGATAAACTCGCCCTGCATCCACATGAAATTGCGCGCGTTTTCGAGCGCCTTCTCGTCCGTCTCGGCGACGTGGCAGCGCAACAGATAGCCATGCTGCTCGGGGCCGGATTTGTAGCCCGCGTCGGCTGCGGCATTGTCATAGGTGTCCCACAACTTCTTCGTCATCTCGATGGTGGTGTTGAGCGCGATATAGGGATAGCGGTGCCGGGCAGACCACAGCACAGTCTCCGTCGAGACCACGCCCGGAATCCAGATACGCGGATGCGGCTGCTGCAACGGCAACGCCCACGGATTGACCACGCGATTCTGGTAATGCGCGCCTTCCCAGCGAAACGGTCCGCGTTCCGTCCAGGTGCGGATGATCAGGTCATGCGCTTCCTCGAAACGCTCACGGTTGTAGGTGGGATTGACGCTGGTCGCGAGCTGCTCGACACCCGCGCCACGCACAAAGCCGGACACGAGCCGTCCCTTCGAGATCAGATCGATCATCGCGAGTTCTTCCGCGAGCCGCACCGGATTCTCGCTGAGCGGCAGCGGATTGCCCAGGATCACGATCTTGACGCGCTTCGTTTTTGCCGCGAGAACCGATGCCATGATGTTGGCTTTGGCCTGCATGCAGAACGGGCCGTTGTGATGCTCGTTCAGCATGATGCCGTCGAAGCCCGACTCTTCGGCGAGCACATAGTCATCGATATAGCCGTTATAGAGACGGCTGGCCGCGACCGGATCGTAATGTTTGTTGGAGAACATCAGCGAGGTGATGTTGCCGCCGCGCTTGGCCTCCTCGACCGGATAGGCCGACATCGGTTGTTCGGTGAAATACATCAGATGCATGAGGCGCCGTCTCCCTCTCGGATCTTGCTTTTATATAACGGACGTTATGCTATCACAGGCGCGCTGGCGCGTGCCATAAAACGGACGGGCGGATTGCAGCGCCGGACGCGCGGACGCTGGGTTCGGCGTCTAATGCACCGCAACAAACAGGGGGACCGCATGGCCGAATGGCGTCTGAAACATTTCTATCACACCATCGTCAACGCGAAGAATGTGGACGAGACAGTCGCGTTCTACGAGATGCTGGGCTTCCAGATCATCAGCGACCGGCGCGATGCGGTGTGGCCCAAGGGCAGCGGAAAGTCTTTCGCCCTGATTCCCGACACGGTCGGCAAGGGCGTGTTGATGGTGCTGCCCAGCGATCCGGACGGCCCGATGATGGACATCATTGAATGGGTCGAACCGAAAGCGCATTTCCCCACGCCCTCGCCCACGACCATTCCGCGCGTGATCGCCTTCCGCACCGAGAATGTGCGCGAGGCGCATCGGTAGCTGAAAGCCAAGGGCGTGAAGTTCACCACCGATGAACCCACCTCTATCCCCGAGGCCGGCATCATGGCCTGCGCCGTCGCCTACGACCCCAACGGCCACATGATCGAAATGATCGAGCTGGCACCGGGGCTGAGGCATTCGAAAATCGGGGAAGCGTTTAAGGTGAAGAACTGATTGCGGGCTGGGAGACCCCCTCACCCGCATCGCGACACACTTGCAATTCTGCGCAATGCTCGCCCTCTCCCCCGAACAAGGGCGAGGGGATCAATGCGCTGCACTTACATTTCCCCTCTTCCCCCGCAGGGGGAGTGGGTTAGGGTGAGGGGCAAACGCTGACTTCAAAGGCGGGCACGAATCCGCGCATATTCCTCCCATGAAAACCCGCGACCGCATTCTTGCCGCCCTGCTCGTCCTCAGCTCCGTTGTCACGGTGCTTTATTGGATCAACTATTATTCCGGCGGCGATGTGCGCGTGTCGGATGCGCGCTGGTACACGGCGTTCGAAGGCAGCTTCCCGGTCGCTGATGGCTGGATGGCAGTTTGTCTGTTCTTCGCCGGCATCGGATTGTGGGTGGGTCGGCCCTGGGGCGCGCGGTTCGGGCTGCTGGCGGGCAGCGCGCTGCTCTATCTCGCCGCCATGGACATCACCTTCGATGTCGAAAACGGACTTTATTCGCTAGCCGCGCACTCCGACCCGATGAAATTCGAGATCGTGATCAACATATGGTCCCTGGCGCTCGGGATTGCTACGATCCTTCTTTCGTGGCGGCGCAGTATGGCTTCGGCTACATAACACCCCAACGAGGCACTGCATGAAATACCGCAAGCTCGGCGCGAGCGATCTCAGCGTCTCCGAAATCTCGCTGGGCACATGGCTTACATTCGGCGTGGGCGTGGCGCACGAAAATGCGCTCGCCTGCGTCAACCGCGCCTTTGAACTCGGCATCAATTTCATCGATACGGCGAATACCTATGGCAAGGGCGCCGCGGAGTCGCTTCTGGGCGAAGCGCTCGCGGGAAGACCCCGCGACTCCTATGTGCTCGCGACGAAGGTATTCTCCCCGATGAGCGAGCACGATCGGGGTCTTTCGCGCAAGCAGATCCTGAAGCAGATCGACGCCTCGCTGGCCCGCCTCAAGACCGATCATGTCGACCTCTATCAGTGCCACCGCTATGACGAGAACACACCGCTGGAGGAAACGATGGGCGCGCTCAGCGAGGTCGTGCGCGCGGGCAAAGCGCGTTATATCGGCTTCAGCGAATGGTCGCCCGATCATATCGAAGAGGCGTTCGCCATTCCCGGCATGGTGCATTTCGTTTCCAGCCAGCCGCAATATTCGCTGCTGTTCCGCAGGTCCCAGGAGAATGTGTTTCCGCTTTGCCGGAAGCTGGAAGTTTCCCAGATCGTTTGGTCGCCGCTGGCGCAGGGTGTGTTGACGGGCAAATACAAACCCGGCGCGCAGCCGCTCGCGGATTCCCGCGCCACCAGCGCCCGCATGGGCGGCCCCATCAGCAGCTGGCTGCAGCCCGCCATCCTCGAGGCAGTGGAGAAGCTGAAGCCGCTCGCAAAGGAAGCGGGCACCACGCTCGCGCAATTCTCGCTGGCCTGGGTGTTGCGCGAACCGAATGTCGCCTCGGCGATCGTCGGCGCGAGCCGGCCCGAACAGCTCGACGAAAACGCGGCCGCGTCGGGGCTCGTGATCGATACCGCATTATTCGCAAAAGCCGAAGCGATCGTGGCTGGGGTGAAGCGCCGGCGTCAGCGAGCTTCCGCGGGCGTCAGATAGAGCACCTGTTCCTTATACGCGATATACATGTGCAGCTGCCTGAGTACGCCGATGCCGATCACCAATTGGGGATCGTCCTTGTCCGCATCGGACCCTTTCGTGATCGCGATATCGGGGTTGCGAATTTCGATTCCCTCGAATGTGAGCGACTGGAACGGATAGTGAAATAGCTGTTCGGCCGCAACGTTGTTGATGCCGAAGACACCCAGCGACCTGAGCGCGGGATTTTTCTCGTCCAGCCCGAAAATCTCCTTCGCGACCTGGAAGCTCATGAAAGATCTTGCCGCGCCCGTATCCGCGACGGCCGTCAGGGGCTTGCCGTCGAGCATCACGGGAATGGTGATGTGCCGGTTGTCGTCCAGCTTCATCGGCACTGCCGCGTAAGGCGCCTGCGTCCAATACACCACGTGGCCCGGACAATGATCCTGCGAGAAGATGTTCAGCTTTCCTCCGGCAAAATCGATTTCCGCATCGTAGGAACTCAGGACGTCGGGCCCGATCATTCCCATCGTCTCGGGCGTAAGCACCCTGGATGGTGCAACGATGAACGTAAATCGCAGACCGATAAGCCGGCCAAGCCTCAACGATCGTGTCGTCACGATCTGCGTGAGCGGGATACCGCCGCCGAGCGTCATGCTGATCCCGGGCCCCATGAAGCGGGGCTCAAGACCCACAGAACGCGCGAAAGATTCATCGACCACGCTGAAGGCTGCACCCGTATCGATCATCAGCTTTGCCGGATGGTTTTCGATGCTCACGGGAACGGTGATCGTACCGTCGCCGCCCGTATCCAGATCGAGAGATTCGATTTGCTGCAATTGGCATTGCGGATCGGCCGACGCGACAGAACCAGGCAGCAGCCCTATCGCCAGCGCGGTCATACCCGCGAGCAACGCACGAGCCGCGGTCCCAATGCGCATATCCCGCTCCGATTTGCTCATGACAGCCGCTTCAATTCGGCGACCGCGGCCGGAAGCTCGACGAAATCGTGCGGACAATTTGCGGCGGCCGCCTGCAGCAGCGGTTTGGCAATGTCCGCATTCCGGTGCAGCAATTGCCATTCGCCGACATAGAAATCGGCCTCGCATGTCTGGTTCTGCACGATGTCCGGCGTGCCCGAATTGGCGGCCTTGATGGCCTGGCCCGGAAGGGATTTCCCGAGGAACACGGCGATGATAGGCGCGGGCCATTTGACGCCGTCCAAACCAGCGGCATTGCGGAGCAGATCGTCATCCGCGTTGCCGGCCTTCAGCCGCGCGATGTCGAGCCACAGCACGCCATAGGCGTTCGCCGGGCGGATCTTCACGACCTGCTCGAATGTCACCGCCGCATCGTCGAAGCGGCCCAGTTCCCACTCGACGAGACCCGCGTGAAGGCGTCCGTCGAAATCGCCCGGCTCATATTTGAGGCCGGTTTCCAGATCGTCGAGCGCGTCCCTCAATTTCCCCCGATCCTGGTAAATCAGCGCGCGCGCGAAATATCCATCCGGGTCCTTGGGGTTCAAATCGACGACCTTGTCGAGATCGCTCTGGGCGGCGTCGAATTTAAGCTGGAGGCGATAAATCTCGCCGCGCAGGAAATAGGCCGGCATGGAATCGGGTTCGATCGAGATGGCCGCCGTGAAATCGGCGACTGCGGCGTCCATTTTGTTGGCGTCCGCGTTGACGGCGCCCCGCATCAGGTAACCGATGGCGAGATCGGGGCGAAGCTGGATCGCGGCGGAAATATCCGCGAGTTCCGCGTCATATTTCTTCTCTTCGCCGTAGCTCGATGCGCGCTGTGAATAGCAGTAGAAACTGTCCGGCTTCAGCCGCAGGCAGTTCGTAAAATCCGCGATCGCCGGATCGTATTGTTTCTTGTCGTCATAGGCCTCGCCGCGATCGAGATAGGCGACGGGAAGAAAGCGCGACGGCAGATCCGGCGCAGCAATTGCGAGCGTCATCAGCCGGATGGTCTCGTCTGCGTCGCTGTGCGAACGCGCCGCTATGCCCGCATTCAACAACGAATAGCCGCTGGCCGCCGCCGGTCCGGCCAGTGCAACGCATAATAGTCCGGCCGACAGAAACGCCCTCATTACTGCTCCACACCTGTAGCTTGACTTTATACGCGGGGTCGCGAGGCCGCAACGGCAGCCGGGACAAGATCGTTTGGCGAGCGCGAACCCGGCGACGTTACGTCGTCGACTTGAGCGTTGCCGCCGCGTTTGCCGCATCCTTTTGGGCCGCGGTCATATCGTTTGTCGCGAGTCCGGCCTGGGCTTGCGTGACTGCCGTCTGAAGGCTCGTCTTCGTCGCGGCGGCCGTGGCGTCCGGAAGCGCACCCGCGCCTTGGTTCTGGCAGGGGTTCATTTCCTTCGCGTCATAACCCGCGCCGCTGGAACCTACGATGCAGTTGATCGTGTGATGCAGATGCATATGCACGGTGGCGATGTCCGAGGCGGTCGCTGCCATGCCCGCATGCTGACCGGCCGTGGCGATTTCCGCTTTCAGATCGGCGGCCATTGCGGCCACCGGCAGCAATGCGAAGGATCCGGCAATCAGCGCAAATTTCGTGTAGCTTTTCATGGACGTTTCTCCCCACCGTATGCCCTTGCGGGACAATCCCGCCTGCGAAATCTACTGCCCGCAAGGGAACCATACAAGGACGACGCCCCTGCCAATAACATTGCGGAAAATCTAAGGTTGCGACCATGACGATTCGAAACTATTCCGACCACGCCGCCAACGAGCGTACTTTTCTGGCCTGGGTGCGGACCTCCATCGCCGTCATCGCATTCGGCTTCCTGGTGGAGCGGTTCGACCTGTTTCTCGCCTATATGGCGCCCGCGACGGGCAAACCCCACATCGCGGCGCCGCATGGCGAGTTCGGCCATGTGGCGGGGCTCACCCTCATCGTGCTGGGCATGGCGATGATCGGGGTTGCGACCTGGCGCTTTGCGCGAACCGCACGCGAGATCGACGACGAGGAGGTTCACAAGGGCACCGGTTCGCGCACCGATTTTGCGCTCGCAGCACTTCTGATTATTCTCGGGATCGGCCTACTCTTTTATCTCTACGGCACGCTTTCGGCGCAGGCCTGAAACCGCCGAAACGAACGAATCGAAAATACGATGTCTGGCGATTTGGTTCTCGTAACGGGTGCGTCCGGCTTTGTCGGTTCGGCGGTGGCGCGCAAGCTTGCGGAGCGCGGTCACAAAGTGCGCGTGTTGGTGCGCAAAAACAGCGTACGCGCGAATGTGACGGGCTTCGATTGTGAGATCGCGGAAGGCGACATGCGCGATGCGGCATCGCTCGCCGCCGCGATGAAAGACGCGCGCTATGTGTTTCACGTTGCGGCCGATTACCGGCTGTGGGCGCGCGATCCGGGCGAGATCGTCGAGAACAATCGCGAAGGCACGCGCAATGTGATGCAGGCGGCGCGCGATGCTCAGGTCGAGCGCATCGTCTACACCAGCAGCGTGGCGACGTTGAAGCCGAAGGCGGGGCGCGACGCAACCGAGCAGGATCGCGCAACAATCGAAACCGCCATCGGTCATTACAAGAAGAGCAAGGTGGCGGCCGAGCGCGTGGTGGAGGAAATGGTCGCGGCAGGATTGCCCGCCGTGCTGGTGAGCCCGTCGACTCCCATCGGCCCGCGCGACATCAAGCCGACGCCGACGGGGCGCATCATCGTCGAGGCAGCGTCCGGGCGCATGCCGGCCTATCTCGATACGGGGCTCAACCTCGTGCATGTCGACGATGTGGCCGACGGCCATCTGCTGGCGCTCGAAAAAGGCCGCATCGGCGAGACCTATATTCTGGGCGGGCAGAACGCGACCTTGGCCCAAATGCTTTTTGCGATTGCGAAGCTTGTGGGCCGCAAACCTCCTCGCTGGCAGCTGCCGCGCGGCCCGCTTTATCCGCTGGCGCACGCCGCCGAAGCGGTCGCGCGGTTCACGGGCCACGAACCGTTTCTCACTGTAGATGCGCTCGATATGTCGAAGCATCATATGTTTTTCGCTTCGACGAAGGCCGAGACCGAACTGGGTTACCATGCGCGAACTTACGCCGAAGCGCTCGCCGATGCGCTCCAGTGGTTCCGCAAGGCGGGTTACGTCAAATGAGCGTGCTCGCACTATTCGGATTGTTGCCGCTGGCGATCTGGCTTTATCTGCTTGCGGCGCGCGGCGGATACTGGTTGACGCGGGAGCGTGACGACCTTGGCGAGCCGCCCGAGCCTGCATCTTGGCCGTCCGTCGTCGCGGTGGTGCCGGCGCGCAACGAAGCTGATGTGATTGCGCGCTCCATCGGCAGCATTCTCGCGCAGGATTATCCGGGTCTGCTGCGCATCATTCT
Organism: Alphaproteobacteria bacterium; assembly: GCA_003139615.1. Taxonomy (GTDB): domain Bacteria; phylum Pseudomonadota; class Alphaproteobacteria; order Micropepsales; family Micropepsaceae; genus Rhizomicrobium. The sequence continues at coordinate 24,296 of PLJH01000053.1, read as the reverse complement.
CGTCGATGACGAAAGCGAAGACGGCACGGCCGGGATCGCGCGTGCGCTCGATACGACCGGCAAGCTCACCGTCATCACCGGCACGAAACGTCCCGCCGGCTGGACGGGAAAACTCTGGGCGGTTTCGCAAGGCATCGCGCTGGCGACCTGCGACGGCGCACCGGAATATTTGTGGCTCACCGATGCCGATATTGCGCATGCGCCGGACAATCTGCGTCATCTCGTGGCGCGCGCCGAACACGGCGGGCTCGTCCTCGTTTCACTGATGGCGAAACTCGCGTGCGTGAATTGGGCGGAACGCTTCTTCGTTCCGGCCTTCGTCTATTTCTTCCGGATGCTTTATCCGTTTGCGTGGAGCAACGATCCGAAGGCGAAAACGGCCGCGGCGGCCGGCGGCTGCATGCTCGTCAAGCGCACAGCCCTTGAAGCAGGCGGAGGCATCGCTGCCATCCGCAGCGCCATCATCGACGATTGCGCGCTCGGGCGCCTGATGAAAGCGCAAGGCCCCACATGGATCGGGCTGACAAATCGTGCCTTTTCGACAAGGCCTTACGCGGACATGAGCGAAATCCGCCGCATGGTGGCGCGCTCGGCCTATGCGCAACTCGATTACTCGCCGCTCATCCTGGCGGGGACCCTGACCGGCCTGTGCCTGATGTTCGTGTTTCCGCCGCTTGCGACAATTTTCGGCACCGGCGCGCTGCGGATCGCGGGTAGCGCGACATGGTGTCTGACGGGTCTGAGCTTCCAGCCTATGCTGCGTTTCTATGACCGCAATCCTTTGTGGGGGTTCGCCCTGCCGCTGACGGGCATCGCCTATGCGGGCTTTACGCTCGACTCCGCGATCCAGTACTGGCGCGGCAAAGGCGGAATGTGGAAAGGTCGCGCCCAGGCGATGGCTGAGCGATGACACTGACAGCGGCAGAACTTCAATCGGGCAAGGGTCACCGGAACGAGAATTTTCCGGTGGCGTCTGCGCTCATCAAAAAAGCGCACCGGCCCGCGATCATGGCGTTCTATCGCTTTGCGCGGGCGGCCGACGACATCGCGGATCATCCGACGGCACCCGCCGCAGAGAAGCTTCGCCTGCTCGAAGAATTTCGCAGCGGACTGATAGGCAAAGGCGCCGAAGAAGCAATGGCGTTGCGCGATTTGCTCGCTGCGCAGAATCTCACCTCGCAACATGCGGCCGATCTGCTGGAAGCGTTCCGCCGCGATTGCACGGTGCTGCGCTATCCCGACTGGGACGGGCTGATGGATTATTGCCGCTACTCGGCCATGCCCGTCGGCCGCTTCGTGCTGGACGTGCATGGTGAAGCGCGCGCCGCATGGCCGGCCAACGACGCTTTGTGCGCGGCGCTCCAGATCGTCAATCACCTGCAGGACTGCAAGAAGGATTATCTCGCGCTTGATCGCGTCTATATTCCGCAGGACGCGCTTGCCGCCGCAGGCCTTTCGGTCGAAGCGCTTGCGGCGGAGAAATCGTCGCCTGCCTTGCACCAAATCACCGTAGACCTGACGAAGCGCACGATGGGACTGCTCGACATCGCGCGGCCTTTCGCGAGCCAGATCGCGGATGCGCGGCTGGCGCTGGAAGTGAGCGTGATCCAGAAGCTGGCCGAGGATCTTTGCGGGAAACTCCTGCGCCGCGATCCGCTCAGCGAGCGCGTGCATCATACCAAGCTCGAACTCCTGCCGCTGCTCGCGCAAGCGACGGCGCGGTTTCTCGGACGGGGCCGCGAGAAGCGCGCACTCGGCCTTGCGGGCGGTTCGCGATGACGTCCGCCATGTCCATCGACGACACGGCTCCAAAAATCCGCGCCGTCCAGCAGAAGGCGTCGGGAAGTTCGTTCTATTCCGCGATGCGATTGATGCCGAAGCCGGAACGCGAAGCGATGTTCGCGATCTATGCGTTCTGCCGCGCCGTTGACGACATCGCCGATGACGGTGTCGGTACGCGCCCCGAGCGGCACGATGCGTTGACCGCCTGGCGCCGCGATCTCGATGCGCTGTATGCCGGCGGCTCGCCAGGCCGGGTCGCATTCCTGAAGAAAGCGATCGACGCTTACGGACTCCGGAAAGAGGATTTTCTTACCGTCATCGACGGCATGGATATGGACGTGGCGGAAGATATTCGTGGCCCCTCACTCGCCGTGCTCGATCTTTACTGCGACCGTGTCGCGAGCGCGGTGGGGCGGCTGTCGATCAAGGTGTTCGGCATGGACGAAGAGCCGGGATTTGTGCTGGCCCATCATCTCGGCCGCGCGCTGCAGCTCACCAATATCCTGCGCGATATCGATGAGGATGCGCGCATCGACAGGCTTTATCTTCCGAAAGAATATCTGAGCGAAGCCGGCATCGAGACCAGCGATCCATCCAGGGCGATTTCCGATCCCGCGATCGATGGCGTGTGCCGCAAGGTGGCGGTGATCGCGCATGAGCATTACCGCGAAGCTAGGTGCGTGATGGCGAGCCGTCCGACGGGACGCATCCGGACGCCGAAGCTGATGGGTGCGGTTTATTCGCAAATCCTTTCGGAGATGGAGAAGACAGGCTGGCAACCACCGCGCCATCGCGTGAGCCTCGGCAAATGGCGCCTGTTGCGCATCGTGATCGCGGACGGCCTGCTGGCATGAGCGCACGTACGGTCCATGTGATCGGGGCAGGATTGGCCGGCCTTTCGGCGGCTGTTGCGCTCGCAAACCGCGGCGCGAAAGTCCGGTTGGTCGAAGGCGGCGTGCAGGCAGGCGGTCGCTGCCGCTCCTATTTCGATCCCGTGCTCAACCACATCATAGACAACGGCAATCACCTGGTGCTGTCGGGCAATCACGCGACGCATGATTATCTGCGTACCATCGGTTCGGTGGACAAGCTTGCGGGACCGGACGCTGCCCGCTTCGACTTCATGGATGTGCGAAGCGGCGCGCGCTGGACCATCGCGCCCAATGAAGGACCGCTTCCATGGTGGGTGCTCGTGAAATCGCGGCGCGTGCCGGGAAGTTCGGTCGGCGAATATGTGGCGCTGGCGAAATTGCTTGCGCGCTCGCCGGGCAAACGCATCGACGAGGTGATCGATTGCAAAGGCGCGGTTTGGGAGAAACTCCTGCAACCCTTGCTGCTCGCCGCATTGAACACCGATCCGGCATCCGGCTCCGCCGAACTCGCTTCGGCCGTCATTCGAGAGAGCCTCGCGCGCGGCGGCCACGCCTACCGCCCCCGCATCGCCTCGCCGACTCTCGGGGCGACATTCATCGATCCCGCGCTTGCGTTTCTGAAGATCAAAGGCGCAAGCGTGACATTCGGCGCACGCCTGCGCGGCCTCGGCTTCGATAATGGCAAATTGGCGAGCCTCGACTTTGCGGATGGCTCCGTTGCACTGTCGGCCGACGATCGCGTCGTGCTGGCGACGCCGGCCTGGGTGACGAAGGACCTCATCCCCGATGTCGCGGCGCCGACGCAATTCTGCACAATCGTGAACGCGCATTTTGCGATGCCGGCTCCCGCAGGCGCTTCGCTGATGACCGGCGTGATCGGCGGCACAGCCGAATGGGTGTTCGCGTTCTCGGACCGTCTCTCCGTCACGGTTTCCGGCGCGGACGCGATTGTGGACCAGGATCGCGAAGCGCTTGCAAAGCTGTTGTGGAAGGATGTCGCCGCCGTGCATCGGTTGGGCGCGGAACTTCCACCCTGGCAGATCGTGAAAGAGCGCCGTGCCACATTTGCAGCGACACCGGAACAGGCCAGACTGCGCGCAGCTGCCGCAACGCGCTGGAAAAACCTGTTCCTCGCCGGCGATTGGACGGACACCGGCCTTCCCGCCACAATCGAAGGCGCGGTGCGGTCCGGGAAAAAGGCGGCCGATCTGGCGTTGCGATGACGGATTCGGTATGGACAAGGCTTTGACCATGGACGGCGCGGAGCTTGAGGCGGCGATTGCCAAAGCTTCGGCAGCACTTCTGGCGCAGCAGCGCGCGGACGGACACTGGGTGTTCGAACTCGAAGCCGATGCGACGATCCCCGCCGAATATATCCTGCTCGTCCATTATCTGGGCGAGACGCCGAACCTCGAACTCGAAAAGAAGATCGGCACCTATCTGCGGCGCATCCAGGGCGCGCATGGCGGTTGGCCGCTTTATCACGACGGCGCATTCGACATCAGCGCGACGGTGAAAGCCTATTTCGCGCTCAAGATGATCGGCGATCCGGTCGATGCGCCGCATATGACGCGCGCCCGCGACGCAATCCTCGCATGCGGCGGCGCGCTCAAGACGAATGTGTTCACGCGCATCCAGCTCGCGCTGTTCGGCGAGACTTCGTGGAACAACACGCCGACCGTGCCGGCCGAACTGATCCTGCTGCCGCGCTGGTTTCCCATTCATCTGTCCAAAATGTCCTATTGGGCGCGCACCGTAATCGTGCCGCTTCTGGTGCTGCAGGCGCTGAAGCCCCTCGCGCGTAACGCGCGCAACGTCCATGTGCCGGAGCTGTTCGCGCCTGAGGGCTCTCACATCTCGCAGCGCGCGCCACATCAGAATCGCTATTGGGCTGCGTTTTTCGGCGTGGTCGACTGGCTGCTGAAGCTCGTGGCGCCGATTTGGCCCAAGGGTTTGCGCAAGCGCGCGGTCGACGCCTGCCTCGCTTTCGTCGTCGAGCGGCTCAATGGCGAGGATGGCTTGGGCGCGATTTATCCCGCCATGGCCAACAGCGTGATGATGTTCGATGCGCTGGGTGTTCCGGAGAGCGATCCGCGCCGCGCGATTGCGCGGCTCTCGGTCGAGAAACTGCTCGTGATCAAAGACGACGAAGCCTATTGCCAGCCCTGCGTGTCGCCCGTGTGGGATACGGCGCTTGCGTGTCACGCGCTGATGGAAGCCAAGAGCGAAGCGGCAACGAATGCCGTCACCCGCGGCCTCGCATGGCTCACGCCCCTTCAGGTTCTCGATGTGAAAGGCGATTGGGCGGAGGAGCGGCCGGATGTGCGGCCGGGCGGCTGGGCGTTTCAATACAACAACGCCTATTACCCCGATCTCGACGACACGGCCGTGGTCGTGATGGCGCTGGACCGCTCGGGGAAAGATTCTTCGCCGAACGCGGCACACGAAATGCCCATCGCGCGCGGCCGCGAATGGGTCGAGGGCCTGCAAAGCAGGAACGGCGGCTGGGGTGCGTTCGACGCCGACAACACCTATCACTATCTCAACAACATCCCGTTCGCCGATCACGGCGCATTGCTCGATCCGCCGACGGATGACGTGACCGGCCGCTGCATCGGCATGCTGGCGCAGCTTGGCGAACCGGCGGACAGCCCACGCATGAAAGCCGCAATCGATTATCTTGCGAGGGTGCAACTGAAAGACGGAAGCTGGTTCGGGCGCTGGGGCGTCAATTACATCTACGGCACCTGGTCGGCGCTGGCGGGTCTCGCATCCGTGCCTGTCGATCCGCAAACTCCCATGATCCGCAAGGCCGTCGACTGGCTCGCAGCAATCCAGAACAAGGACGGCGGCTGGGGTGAAAGCTGCGACAGCTACAAGCTCGCCTATGAGGGCTACGAAGCCGCACCGTCGACTGCGTCGCAAACGGCCTGGGCATTGCTCGGATTGATGGCCGCGGGCGAGCGCGATCATCCCGCAGTTGTGCGCGGGATCGCGCGGCTCAAGGAGACACAGCTGGATGACGGGCTATGGGGTCAGGAACATTACACGGGGGGCGGATTCCCGCGCGTGTTTTATCTGCGCTATCACGGCTATCCGAAATTCTTCCCGCTGTGGGCGCTCGCGCGCTATCGCAACCTGACGGTGAGCAATTCCCGCCACGTGGCTTACGGCTTGTGAGCGTCATTGCCGTAGTCGGCCTGCCCCGCGAAGCACGCATCATCGGCATGGTGGCCGTACCGGTGATCGCGGGCGGTCGCGTGGATATCGTGCGGCGCAGGATCGACCGCGAGATCGAAGGTTCGGTCAGCGGCGTCATCAGCATCGGCATTGCGGGCGCTCTCGCGCCGAACCTGCGCGTGGGAGATTGCATCATCGCGCGCGAGATCGTGGTGGACGGCAAGCGCTTCAAAACAGACACGACATGGGCCGACGGTCTTGCGGGCCGCCTGGCGGAAACAAAATCCGGCGCGATTGCCAGTGTGCGTCAGCCGGCGGTGGACAAGGACGCGAAAGCCGCCCTGCACCTTGCAACGGGGGCCGATGCCGTGGACATGGAATCGGGGATCGCCGCGGAAGTCGCCGCCTCGCGCGACTTGCCCTTCGCGGCGCTCCGGATTATTTCCGATGACGCATTCGATTCGCTGCCGCATGCGGCGCGTGTCGCGATGAAAGACGGCGGCGGGCTCGATCTCGCCGCCGTGATGGGTTCGCTGCTGACGCGGCCGACGCAAATCCCGCGCCTGATCGGAACCGCGCGGAATGCCGGCCGCGCGTTTCGTGTGCTACTCCGCTGCCGCGACCTTCTTGGGGTTGGGCTTGGTTGCCCGTATCTCGGTTAGCTTGTTTTCCACATGGCGTGAAAACACGAACTCGGCCGGGCGCTGCTTGTCGAGCGGAATATCCGGCGCCATAGGACCTTCAGTCTTCACACCGCGCGCGAGGATCGGAACAATTTTCCACGGGTGTTTGATGGAATCTGTGAGAGCAGTGCCTTCGAAGCCGCAATGCACCATGCAGTTGGCGCATTTCTCGTAATTGCCGACGCCGTATTTCTCCCACTCCGTGCCTTCCATCAATTCCTTGAAGGTTTTGACGTAGCCTTCGCCGAGCAGATAGCAGGGCTTCTGCCAGCCGAACACGCAGCGCAGCGGCATGCTCCAGGGCGAGCATTCATAGGTCTGGTTGCCCGCGAGGAAATCGAGGAACAGATCGGACTGGGTGAATTCCCAGTTCTTGCCGCCATTGCCGCGGCCGAGAATATCGCGGAACAGTTTCTTCGTGCGCTCGCGATTGAGGAAATGTTCCTGGTCCGGTGCGCGTTCATAGGCATAGCCAGGCGAGATCGTAATCCCGTCGATACCCATTTCCGTCACTTCGTCGAAAAACTTTGCGGTGCGTTCGGGATCCGCCTGTCCGAACAGGGTGCAATTGATCTGCGTGCGGAAGCCTTTGGACTTCGCAAGCTTGATCGCTTCGACAGCCTTGTCGTAGACGCCTTCCTGGCAGACGGAATGGTCGTGCATACCCTTGTCGCCATCGAGATGGATCGACCAGCTGAAATTCGGGTGCGGCTTATAATCGTCGATCTTCTTGGCGAGCAGAAGCGCGTTCGTGCACAGGATCACAAACTTGTCGCGCTTGATGAAGCCTTCGACGATGCGCGGCATGTCGCGATGCAGGAGAGGTTCGCCGCCCGCGATCGACACCGCAGGCGCGCCGCAATCGTCGATCGCCTGCATGCAGTCGTCGAACGACAGCCGCTGATTCAGGATCTCGTCGGGATAGTCGATCTTGCCACAGCCCGCGCAGGCGAGATTGCAGCGAAACAGCGGCTCCAGCATCAGCACGAGCGGATAGCGGCTTCGGCCCAGCAGATGCTGCTTGACGGCGTAAGAACCGATTTTGGCGGCCTGTTTGAAAGGTATTCCCACTGTAGTGCTCCGTTTCCGCCGGCCGTGTCGACCGAATTCAGACTCTGAGTTCGGCAGGCAAGCGGAAGGTAATGTGTTCCTTCTTGCCGTCCAGTTCCTCGACTTCGAGCGCCTCGTCAAACGCCCGCAACGCTTCGATCACTTCCTGCACCAGCTTTTCCGGCGCAGACGCCCCGGCCGTCAAGCCGATGACCTCTTTGCCCACCAGCCAGGCCACGTCCAACTCGCTCGCATCCGCGATCAGGTAGCTCGGCACGCCGTTCTCGAAGCCGATCTCCCGCAGGCGATTCGAGTTCGAGCTGTTCTTCGCCCCCACGACCAGCACGATATCCGCGATCTTGGACAGCTCGCGCACCGCGCTTTGCCGGTTCTGGGTAGCATAGCAGATGTCGGAGGTATTGGGGCCGACCACATCGGAAAACTTGCGGTGCAAAGCCCCAATGATCGAACGGGTATCGTCGATACTGAGCGTGGTCTGGGTGACATAGGCGATTTTGGCATCTTTCGGCAGGTCGAGGGCCGCGACATCGGCCTCCGACGACACAAGATAGGTCGGTCCACCCACCTGGCCCATGGTCCCTTCGACTTCGGGGTGCCCCGCATGGCCGATCAGGACCAAGGTGCGGCCACCTGCGACATAGCGCTTGCCCTGGCTATGCACCTTGGAAACGAGCGGGCATGTCGCGTCGATCACCGGCAGCTTGCGCGCCGCCGCATCGTTAACCACGGCCTGCGAAACGCCATGCGCGCTGAAGATGGTGAGCGCGCCGTCGGGGACCTCGCTCAACTCTTCGACGAATCGGGCGCCTTTGTTCCGAAGCGCTTCGACAACGTGCTTGTTGTGAACGATCTCATGGCGCACATAGACGGGCGCGCCGAATTGCTCGAGCGCGCCTTCGACGACATCGATGGCCCGAACCACGCCGGCGCAAAATCCGCGAGGTTGTGCAAGTACTACGCGCATCAACAACTCCCTCCATTACGTCCTGCGTCCACGCGACTCGCCCCCGCACGACGGCCCGCATAACGATGGGTCATCCAGTGTCGGGAAACTTCGAAGTTCTCGCAACCGCTATTTTTGCGGCGCGCGTCCGCATCCAATCGACGTTTTATGAGTTACAGCCATCACGGATGAAAATATGAGCGAAATCCGTGTGCCTTTGCGCAATTATCCGGCACGTATCCCAAATTCAACACTCGCACCAACACAATTATGCGCCGTCATGGATCACATCATTATACTGGCGAAACCCACCCTTGCACTGGCAAGATGTCGTGATATTCGGCTAGCCATGCCGGCGCGACCGGGACCAGATGAAATGAATTCGACCCAACAAAAGCAACCGGTCTCAGCCGACGAGGCACAAAACTCGAATTTCGTTACGGCATTGTCACGTTCTGCGGAAATCACGGAAGCCGTTCTCGAGCGCGTTTTGCCGCAACCAAGCGGGTTACATGCGCGCATTCACGAAGCAACGCGCTATGCGATTTTCGCAGGCGGCAAACGTCTGCGGCCGTTTCTTGTCTTGCAGAGCGCCGGCCTCTTCGGCGTGAAGCCGGAATGGGCTGCGCGCACCGCGGCCGCGATCGAAGCCGTGCATACCTATTCGTTGGTGCATGACGATCTCCCCTGCATGGACGATGACGATCTGCGTCGCGGCAGGCCCACGACTCACAAAGCCTTCGACGAAGCGACGGCCGTGCTGACGGGTGATGCGCTTCTGACATCCGCTTTCGGGATTCTCTCTGCGCCCGCGACTCACGAATCGGGGGAGGTTCGCTGCCGGCTTGTGCAGGAGTTGGCGACGGCCGCGGGCAGCGACGGAATGATCGGCGGTCAGATGATCGATATGCTGGCGCCCACAGGCGCATTCGGCGCCGAGGAAGTGATTTTGTTGCAACAGTTGAAGACCGGCGCGCTGTTCGAATTCTGCTGCGTGGCCGGACCGATCCTCGGCCAGGCCGGCGCGAAAGACGAAGACCGTCTGCGCAGCTACGCCCGCGATATCGGGCTCATCTTCCAGATCACCGACGACCTGCTCGACGAACTGGGCACGACGGAAAAGATCGGCAAGACCGCGGGCAAGGACAAGAGCCAGGGCAAAGCCACGCTCGTGTCCCTGCTGGGCGTGCAGGCCGCGCGCGAAAAAGCCGAATCGCTGGCGCGCCGCGCCGCCCTCACCGTCGCGCCTTATGGAAAGGCCGCCGCCGAGCTCCAGGAATTGCCGATATTTCTTCTCAAGCGCGAATCGTGAAACCGATGTTCAATCCGCTCGCATTCGAAACAGGTTTTGGCGGCAAAGGTTTGGTGAGTCCATGAGCTTGCAATCGGTGAAAGCTGAATTCCCGCTGCTGGACGCGATCCGCGATCCGGCCGATTTGCGCAAGCTCGATAAGAGCCAGATGAGCGCGGTCGCCGAGGAATTGCGCAACGAGCTGATCAATATCGTCTCCGTCACGGGTGGCCATTTCGGCGCGGGCCTCGGCGTGGTCGAGTTGACCGTCGCATTGCATTACGTCTTCAACACGCCGGCCGATCGCGTGATCTGGGATGTCGGCCACCAGGCCTATCCGCACAAGATCCTGACCGGCCGGCGCGATCGCATGCGCAGCGTGCGCAAGGGCGGCGGTCTTTCGGGGTTCACCAAGCGCGCGGAAAGCGAATACGACCCGTTCGGCGCGGCGCATTCTTCCACCTCGATTTCGTCCGGCCTCGGCATGGCGGTCGCGCGCGATCTGGCCGGCGGCAACAATCATGTCATCGCCGTGATCGGCGACGGCGCGATGAGCGCGGGCATGGCCTATGAAGCGATCAACAATGCGGGCGCGCGCAATTCGCGGTTTCTGGTGATCCTCAACGACAACAACATGTCCATCGCGCCCGCCTGCGGCGCGCTCAACAAGCATCTCAACCGCATGACGGCGGAGAAGTCGAATGCCGGCACGATCTTCGCGCAGCTTGGGCTTCGCCATGTGGGTCCCATCGACGGCCACGACGTTGACGGTCTGATTTCCGCACTCGAAAAAATCCGCGACGACGAAGACGGCGGCCCAGTCCTGCTGCACATCGCGACGGAAAAAGGTCGCGGCTATGCGCCCGCTGCCGGTTCCTCCGACAAGGGCCATGCGGTCGGGAAATTCGATATCGCGACCGGCAAATCGGCCGCGTCGAAGAGCAGCCTGCCGACCTATACGACCGTGTTTGCGCAGGAATTGATCCGCCAGGCGGAAATCGATCCGAAGATCGTCGCGATCACGGCGGCAATGCCGTCCGGCACCGGACTAGATTTGTTCGAGAAGCGCTTTCCCGATCGCACCTTCGATGTCGGCATCGCCGAACAGCACGCGGTGACGTTTGCGGCCGGAATGGCGACCGAAGGCTACAAACCGTTCTGCACGATCTACTCGACGTTCCTGCAGCGCGCCTACGACCAGGTCGTCCACGACGTGGTGATCCAGAAACTGCCGGTGCGTTTTGCGATGGATCGCGCGGGCCTCGTGGGTGCCGATGGTTGCACGCATGCAGGCAGCTTCGATCTCGCCTATCTCGGTTGCTTGCCCGGCATGGTGGTGATGGCGGCCGCCGATGAAGCCGATCTGATCGCGATGGTCGCGACTGCGGCGGCGTATGACGAAGGCCCGATTGCCTTCCGCTATCCGCGCGGCGAAGTGGCGCGCCTTGCGTCCGCAGAAAAGACGAAGTTTCTCGAGATCGGCAAGGGGCGCATCATGCGCGAAGGCACCGACGTCGCGATCCTGAGTTTGGGGACGCGTCTCGCATCGGCGCTGGAAGCCGCGTCCCTGCTCGATGAACAGGGCATTTCCTGCACCGTTGCCGATGCGCGTTTTGCCAAGCCCATCGATACCGATTTGGTGAACGACCTGATTCGCAACCACCACACGCTGATCACGGTCGAAGAAGGTGCTGCCGGCGGCTTCGGCTCGCAGGTGCTGCATTATCTGGCGAACGCAGGACTCTTGGATCGCGGATTAGCCGTGCGCGCACTCACTCTCCCCGACCGCCTGCAGGACCACGACGACCAACCGCGCCAATACGCCGAAGCCGGATTGGATGCGGAAGGAATCGTGAAAGCGGTGATGGCGGCTATGCCTGCGAAAGCTGCGACTCGCGTGCGTCATGTCGCGGCGGCGGTACGAAGTTCGTGAATTACTTCCCTCTCCCACTTCGGGGGAGAGGGTCGGGGTGAGGGGGCGTTCGTGCAAAGTCAATTCTTGCAAGTGAGGTGTGCTGCATAAACACCCCCTCACCCTGTCCTCCCCCCTGCGGGGTAGAGGGAAATTTATTCACCCGTCCATCGGCTTGCCGCAATTGGCAAGCACGGTGCGGAGGTCACGGATCGCTGGGAACACTTCGTTGTTCCAGTCGCCGCCTTGCGCGTCGTAAGCACGCTGTTCGTGCTCCACGATGTCCTTGTCCTCGGCGAAAATATTCTCCGTGAACCACACGACGAACGGCCAGACGGCGTGGATCAGCCCCGGCACGGGTGGCTTCTTCACCGACAGATAGCCGAAGGTGCGGTTGGTGCGTTGCTCGGCATCGAGCGGCGTATAGCCCAACCACACATCGAGCACGGGATCTTGCGTATCCTTGATATCGCGCCCGACCCAAACACGGAGGCTTTGGCTCGGATAATCGGTACGGATGCGCATGCGATCGGAGAAATCCTTCTTCGCCTCGTTACGCTTGCGCACGAGATCCACGATCACCTGTTCGCCCAGGGAAGGTTTTCCTTCCGTGCGGCTGAAGGTGTATTCGACTTGCGCCCAGTCGTCGCCGTGATCGCGCCCGATGCAGCGCGCCTTGATCGAGCCCATCTGCTTGCGATGCATGAACTGATGATTCATGTCGAACAGGTTTTCGTGCATGAAAGTGTAGTGGCACGCGACCTGGCGGTTGAGCCGCCGCGTCTTGTAATCCTTGCGCTGCGACGAGCCGAGCGTGGAAGGCACGCGGGCGGCTGCCAGAACGGGATCGCCCGGAAACACGAAGATGAGCCCGTCGATCTCGCGCGCGGGATAGCTCCGCACGCCGTTCGGCAGCCGCTCCTTGCCGAGATAGGGCACATCCACGCATTTGCCGGCGGAGTCGTAGGCCCAGCCGTGATAATGGCATTTGAGTTCGTTGCCGCAGACGACACCCAGATGCAGCGGCACTTGGCGATGCGCGCAACGATCTTCGAGCGCCACCACCTGCCCATCCTTGCCGCGATAAAGCGCGATGGGCTGCTCGGCGAAACGGCGGCCCAAAACCTTGCCCGGCTTCAGTTCATCAGACCACGCCAGCGGATACCAGTGATCGGGATGAGCGCCCACGCGACGCAGATCGTTCGGCACATTTGCCGGACGCATCGCCACAAGCGCAGAACCGTCTTCAGCCATCCGCCACTCCCCAACCTTCGCGCCGACGCGGCAACCACGCGACGAACGCGAATAATAGCCCTTGGGGGGGATGCGTCTACTGGGTGGAAGACGGCTGGGCGGCATTCTTTGGGCAGGTAAGTTCGGCCGGACGCGCTACCGGGACAACTCGCAGATCCAGTTCACCTCCCAGGTCTTGCCGCCGTCGGGCGAGAACGACTGCTCCATCCGCGCCGCATTGGGCGAGATATTGAGCCACAGATAACGCACCAGAATGGCACGCCCTTTGTATTCCTCCTGGTCGAAGAGCTCGCCGCGACCGTTCGTGAACTGTCCGACAGTGGCCGGAAGGCCGAGCGTGCCGTTATCCACATCGACGAGGTAGATCGACCATTGGTGCGTGGCCGGATTGTAGAGGCGCAAGGTCTGCGCCTTGATGCGCAGGTTCTTCTCGGAATTCCGGACATCGAACTCCTCGAAATTCGCATTGCTGTCGAGGAGTTTCTTGTGATTGGAGATGCCGTCATAAGTGATCCAATCGGTCGATCCCACCAGCCGATCGGGCAGCCGCCGGACATGCGCTTTCCAATCGCCGATCAGGAAATCGAAATCGTGCGCGCCGTCGCGATTGGGATCGACGGCGCTTTCTGCTGCCGAAGGCGCGGCCTGCGCCGCAATCGCAACACCGGCCCCCGTCGCAAGAGTTGCCGCAATGACCGTCCGGCGTGTTTGAGTCGTCATGATGTCCTCCTTGTTTCGATAGAGGACACAGTACAGGTCGATACATGACATCGAATGTCATGTATTTTGGCGAGGACAAAAATAAGCGAGCCGGAAAGAGCCGCCGCCTTTTGCCTGGGTGCCCTACGGCCGGCCGGCGTGGCCCGCTTCGACTTTTGCGATCAGGATCTTGCCTTTGGGCGTTTTTTCGGCTTCGTGCGCGAGCGATGTCGGCGCCGTCAGCATGAACAGGGTCTTGCCGTCATCGCCGCCCAGCATGCAGGCATAGCAATTCTGGCCGGTGTCGATCGTTTCAAGCACCTTGCCGCCTTCCGCGATGCGCACGCATTGGGGAGCAAGCGCATTGGCCACCCAGATGGCGCCGTCGGCATCGAGCGCAATCCCATCGGGAACAACCGGGCCGACGGAAGCCCACAGGCGGCGGTTCGACAGCGCTCCGTCGGCGGCGATATCGAACGCCGTCAGACACAGGCCGAGCGTTTCGCCCAGGATCAGCGTTTTGCCGTCCGGGGTTATCACCGACCCGTTAGGGAAGCGCATGCCTTCGGCCGCCACGCGGACCGAGCCGTCGGGCGCGATGCAGGCAAGCTTCGCCTTGGGATGATCGGCGATCACACTCTCCGCGCCGCGCGCCACCAACTCTGCGTCGAGATCGAAACCGAAATTGCCGACATAGGCGCGGCCGACCGAATCGACGACCATGTCGTTGCAATGGAAACCGGCGATATCCTTGAGATTGGCGTGCAGGCTCATCTTGCCGTCGCGTGCACGGCGCAGCACCTGGCGCTTCGTCATCGACACGATGAGCATCGCGCCGTCCGGCATCCAGCCCAAACCGGAGGACCGGTCGTCGAGCTCGAATTCGGTGCGCACGTCCCCGGCCAGGGAAACCGATTTCACCGCATGGGCATAGAAATCGCTGAACCACAGCCGCCCTTCATGCCAGCGCGGCGCTTCGCCGAAATAGATGCCCCCGGCCAGAACGCGCGTCGTCCGTCCCATGGTTTTCCTCTCCTGTTGTTGGGCATACGCTAAGCCATTCGCGTGCCGGCTGCCAATGTGGGCTATATTGCAAAAGATCCAGCGCCCAACGTCCGGACCATCGCTGCAATGAGACTGCGCCGATGGCTTTCGAAGCACGGTTGGCTTATAAATTGTCGCGGTCGAAATGCTGATGGTGCGGATGGCGGGCAGAAATTTCCAATGGCATGCGGTCCGCGTGTCCATTGCCGCAACCTTGCTCTCTCTTTGCGCATTGGCGAGCGCTGCGGGTCGCGCTGGCAACACCGACATGAGCGAATTCGTGAAAACGCCGCGCGTCCCGTTGCCCGGAGTCGTTGTCGAAGGCCAGTCGGATGGCGCAATCGTCCGCTCGAACGGTCCTTCATTCGCAGACGCCGTGAAAAAGACCCTCGGCGCAAGCGCTGGTACAATCGATCTCCTCTCACAAAGGCGACATGCCGCTGAAAGTCGCGGGGTCTGAGCGCTGAGCCGATGGCGACTGTCGCTTCGCAACTCCGGCACAATCCTCTGACGGACGAATGGGTTCTGGTCTGTCCCAGGCGCGGCACGCGGCCCCAATCGGAACCGGAAATCCCGCCGCTTCCGCCTGCCCTGCCCTACGATCCTACTTGCTACCTTTGTCCCGGCAATGCACGTGCTGTCGGCATCCGCAATCCGGCCTGCACGTCCGTCTTTGCGTTCGACAACGACTTCCCCGCGCTGTCGCCGGACGTTTCCGGCGAGCCGATCCATGAAGGCGGGCTGATCCTGGGCCATCCGGAGCGTGGCGTGTGTCGCGTGCTCTGCTATTCGCCGCGTCACGATCTGCCGCCCGCACGGCTGGAGCGATCGCAGCTTCGCGCCGTCGTCGACGAATGGATTGTGCAATCGCGCGAGCTCGGATCGTTGCCCTGGGTCAATTACGTCCAGATCTTCGAGAACCACGGCGCCGTCGGCGGCGCCAGCAGCCGTCACCCGCACAGCCAGATCTGGGCCAGCGCGGATATCCCGAACGAACCGCTCGCGGAACAGACCCATCAGAAGAAATATCGCGACACGCACGGCTCCTGCCTCTTGTGCGACTACGCGAAGCTGGAAGCTTCGCTCGGCGAGCGTGTCGTTTGCGAAAATGAGTCTTTCGTTGCCGTCGTGCCGTTCTGGGCGGTCTGGCCGTTCGAGACGATGATCCTCGGCAAGCGGCATTTCGGTGCGATCGATGAAATGTACTCCGCAGAACGCGACGCGTTGAGCGATCTCGTCAAGCGGCTTACGACGCGCTATCACAATCTCTTTCACGCGCCTTTCGCCTATTCGATGGGAACGCATCAATCGCCGCCGGACGGCGCACCGCATCCCGAATGGCATTTCCATGCCCATTATTATTCGCCGATGCGCTCGGCATCCGTGCAGAAGGTGATGGCCGGTTACGAACTGGCCGCGGGCCGCGAGCGCGACGATCTCCCGGAAGACGCGGCCGCGCGCCTGCGCGCCGCAGGTGAAACAAACTAGATGTGGCTGCTCTTTGCCTTCGCCGGGCCGGTGCTATGGGCCGCCTCCACCCACATCGACAAATACCTTGTCGATCGCTATTTCCAGAACAGCGACACCGCCGTGCTGATGGTGTTCACCGCCCTCATCGGCGTCCTGATGCTGCCGCCGATCTGGCATTACGTGCCGGGCGTGTTCGCGCTGCGCCCGCTCGACATGGCCGTGATGATCGTGTCCGGCATCCTCTATATGGGCGCGATGCTCTTCTATCTGCGCGCGATCCAGTCGGAAGAAGCCTCGGTCGTGGCGCCCCTGTTTCAATCATCGACGCTGTTCACATTCCTGTTCGCCTATTTGCTGTTGGGCGAAGTCCTCACCTGGAAGCAGATCGGCGGCGGCGCGCTGCTGCTGGGCGGCGCGCTGATCCTGTCGCTCG
Organism: Alphaproteobacteria bacterium; assembly: GCA_003139615.1. Taxonomy (GTDB): domain Bacteria; phylum Pseudomonadota; class Alphaproteobacteria; order Micropepsales; family Micropepsaceae; genus Rhizomicrobium. The sequence continues at coordinate 7,662 of PLJH01000053.1, read as the reverse complement.
ATTCTTCGCTCAGGTTTCGACGCATCAAGCTGCGCCTTGTGCTCCTGATGCTCGCCGCCACATCGGTGCTCGCCATCTCTTCGGTGATCTTCAAGCTGTTCGCCGTGCGCGACGAATTCTGGATCACCACTTTCTGGACCTATGTGGGTGAGGCGCTGTTCGGCCTCGGCATCATCGCGATCCCGGCCTATCGCGAGCAATTCGCGGCCCTCTTCCGAAAGAGTCCGGGACCGGTGGTTGCCATCAACGGCGCCAACGAGTTGATCAATCTGGGCGGCGGATTGAGCGTGCGGTTCGCGTCGCTGCTGGCGCCCGTGGCGCTGGTCTCTGCCATCTCCTCGACCACGACTCTCTTTGTGTTCGCATTCGGCATTCTGCTCACGGCGTTCTTTCCGAAACTGGGCCATGAATATCTCTCCTGGCGCAACCTCGCCCAGAAGGGTGCAGGCGCCGCCCTCGCCGCGATAGGCGTCGCACTCATCAATCTGGCGGGACACTGATCTCCGCGCGTGCGGCCCGGGAAGATTGCGCTGGATCGTTGCACGACAAGTCGTGCATCATGCGACTGCAAATAGAGGAATGCACCCATGTCATCGCGTTATCTGCTCGACCGCGAACTTGTGGCGGGCCTCGAAGCCCTTCCGGTTTTCCCGGAGTTCACGGCCGAGACCCTGCCGCAGATCCGCGCTTTGATGCAGGAATTCGCGAAGCTGCAGCTGGAACTGCCGCCCGTGGACGGCATCGCGATTTCCGAGGAGCGCGTTCCCGGGCCTGCCGGCGCGCCGCCGGTGCGCGTCGCGATCTATCGGCCGGCCAAGGCCGATGGATTGCTGCCCGTCTTTTTTCACATCCATGGCGGCGGACTGATATTGGGGACACCCGAACTTCGTCAGGCGGCCTCCATCGAAATCGCCAAGACATATCGGGCGGTCGTCATCTCGGTCGATTATCGCCTCGCACCGGAAACGCCGTTTCCAGGGCCGATCGAAGATTGCTTCGCGGCGTTTCAATGGGTGACCGCGAATGCGAAGGCGCTCGGCATCGACACCAAGCGCATCGTGATTGGCGGCGAAAGCGCGGGCGGCGGATTGACAGCGGCTCTCGCCATCTTCGCGCGCGATCGCGGCGCCGCACCCATTGCCTGTCAGATGCTCGTCTATCCCATGCTCGACGATCGCTCGTGCACCGCCTATGAGCATCCTTATGTCGGCGAATTCGTGTGGACGCGGGCGAGTAACGATTATGGCTGGCGCTCTTATCTCGGCCGCGCGCCCGGCGGCAAAGACGTATCGCCTTACGCGGCAGCCGCGCGCCTCGAAGATTTTCGCGGGTTACCGCCCGCCTTCATCGCCACCGGTGCGCTCGATCTTTTCCTCGAGGAGGACCTCGACTATGCGCGCCGCCTCATCCGCGCGGGCGTGCCGACCGAATTGCATGTCTATCCGGGCGCGTTTCACGCGTTCGACATCATCGTCGATTCGCAAGTCGCCCAAGCGTTCGGCCGCGACTACGGCAACGCGCTGGCAAAGGTTTTCGCGCGTTCCTGACGCCCGCTTGAAAGCCGGAACCGTTCTCCCCCACACTCGCGGGACAACAAGACCGAGGGTGGGGATAATGGACAACAACATCAGCCGCAGGGCTTTGGCGCCGTTGATGGCCGGCGCGGGCTTGGCTGCGACTGCCGCCTGCGGCCCCATGGGCACGCAGCAACCGGCATCGCGGCAATTCCCGTCCGGCTTCAAATGGGGTGCTGCCACCTCGGCATTCCAGATCGAAGGCGCGCTCGATGTCGACGGGCGCGGCCCCAGCATCTGGGATGTGTTCGGGGGCAATCCGGCGCATATCGCAGACGGCTCCAACGCGTCCGTCGCGACCGACTCCTATCGCCGTTACATGGACGATGTCGCGCTGCTCGATGGCGCCGGATTCGGCGCCTATCGCTTTTCGATCTCCTGGTCGCGCATGCTGCCGGAAGGTGCGGGCGCGGTGAACCAGAAGGGCCTCGATTATTATCGCCGCCTTGTCGACGCGCTGCTGGCGAAGAACATCGAACCTTATGCGACCTTGTTCCATTGGGACCTGCCGCAGGCCCTGTTCGAAAAAGGCGGCTGGGCGTCGCGGGACACGCCGAAGCGCCTCGCGGATTACAGCGCGCTCGTGGCGCATCAGCTGGGCGACCGGCTCAAGAATTTCATCATTCTCAACGAAGCCGCCGTTCACACCGTCGTGGGTCATCTTCTGGGCACGCAGGCGCCAGGGCTCAAAGACGGCAAACTGCTGGGGCCCGTGACGCATCACCAGAATCTCGGGCAGGGCCTCGCGATCCAGGCGCTGCGCGCTGCGCGCGGCGGCCTCACCATCGGCACGACCATGGCGCTTGCGCCGTCGCGGGCCGCGGGTTCGGTCTGGGATATAATGAACATCCTGCCCGCGCGCGCTTTCGATGCGCTGTGGAACGGCGCCTATCTCGATCCGCTGTTGCGCGGCAATTATCCCTGGGCCGCACAATTGATCGTGGGACCGTTCGTGAAAGACGGCGACGTGGCGATCACGCGCCAGCCGATCGATTTCCTGGGCGTCAATTATTATTCGCCGACCTATATCAAATTCGACAAGACCAATCCCTCCTATATCGGCCCCGGCCTGCCGCCCAAAGGCGTCGAGCTCGATGCGTTCGGCCGCGAGATCGATCCGTCCGGCCTCGGCGAGATGCTCACGCGTCTGCGCGACGACTACGGCAATCCGCATGTGCTGGTCACGGAGAACGGCTGCTCCGATCCATTGAGCATGAAAGCGTCGGCCGTCCCCAACGACAAATTCCGCATCGACTATCTGCGCCGCCATCTGGAAGTCGTGAAGCTCGCGATGGAAAAAGGCTCGCCCATCGGCGGCTATTTCGTTTGGACCCTCGTCGACAATTGGGAATGGGACCAGGGCTTCACCGCGAAATTCGGCCTGTGCGCAATGGACCGCAAGACAGGTGTACGGACAACCAAGGCGTCCTACGCGTGGATGAAGACCTTGGTGAAAACGATGCGATTGCCGCACGCAGAAGTGTAATCGGATATCGAGCAAGCTACTTTTATTGCACTTGCAACGTATTTTCGGCGGCTTACGCCGATACGATCGAAAATCGTCTGGATAGGTTCTCGGTAGGGCAGCCCGGTGAAATTCAATCGTAACCCTTACCCACCTCATAGACACTCGCGAAACCGCCGGAGCCGTCTGGCTTTTGGGCCTTGGCCACGAGAAAACCGAAAGCAGAAGAATAGTCGGGGTGCGAAGCAATGAACGCGTCCAAGAATGCGTGATTCCGCTTGTCGGCGTCTTCGTCACCGGTCCATGCTGCCAAAGGTAGATCGAACGCCAATCCGATTTTTCCATCAACGCCGAGAATTTCAACCTTATCGACCTTGAATTCTATGCCGTTCATTTTCCAAGTCATCGGCGGAGTTTGCTGAAATTCGATTGGAAGCACCAATCCCTTGGATTCTTCGTCAATTGTCTGCGCGATGTCTGGCTGAAAGACCGGCCCCCAATCTGACAAACTAGCCGCACCAATGTACAACATGGTCGCGTTGAAAGCGTGACCCGCGTCTCGTTGCTTACGAGCCAGTTCCAGAAGATCGCCTGCAGATCGACCGACCATCGTGGAATCCCCGACATGAAAAACTTGTACGCGCCATAAATTGCCCTCCGGCAGTAGCCACAGCGTAAATGCTGAACTGTTGTTGCGAGTCTGCCCCGAGATCAAAACATGAGCCTGGGTAAGCCCTGTCTTGATTTGAACGGACACTGAGTCCCTACCGTGTACCGAACTACAAATAGCTCTCACTTCCGATCCGCCGCCTGTGGTCGAAATGAGATACGAGTGGTCGACCTTCAAATTCTTGTAGGGGTCGGATTGGTCGATATGCGATGCAAATTCTGCGGCGAGCTTGTCGGCCGATGTAGTTTCCTGGACGGCTGAAGTGGGCATTGCGAAGGCGGTTTCTGGATGGGAGCTTTGCGAGGCAGTCACAAAATCCATCGCGACTTTATTGATCGCATCCCGCTGCGCCTGTGGAATTTCGGCGTCGGTTTTGCAGTTATAGGTATACGTCGCCGGAGAATCGGCCGCGTCCGCAATATCGGTTCCCAGACCGCTCATCAGAAGAAAAGGCGCAATCATCAGAAGTTGTTTCACGAAACTCCTGCCCTCTGGGCGGCAATTTCACTTGCTCCAGGACCAATCGGAGGCCGAGGCGCGGCAGCCGCCGCCAGTCGCGCCCGTCCAGGCGCGGCCACGCACGACGCGGCCGGTGGAGGCTCCCGTCGGTTTGCCGTCCTTGAACGCAAAACCGCCATTCACCAGAACGTCCTCCACGCCCACGGCCAGTTGATCCGGCACGGCATAGGTCGCGCGGTCGGCGATCGTGTTCGGATCGAACACGACGACGTCGGCGTAATAGCCGGCCTTCAAGAGCCCCCGATCTGCAAGCGACAGATTCTGCGCCGGAAAGCCCGACAGGCGATGCACGGCATCCTGCAAGGTCAGATCGTGGTTCTCCCGCACATATTTCCCCAGCAGGCGCGCAAAATTCCCGTAGGCGCGCGGGTGGCTTTTCGCGAGCAGGAACACGCCTTCCGGCGCAGGCGCGGCCTCGTCCGAGCCGAAGCTCATCCACGGCAGCGCCACCTCGCGGCGAACACTGTCTTCGCTCATCAGGAAATAAGCGACGCCTACCCGCGAGCCGTCTTCGATGACAAGATCGATCGCGGTATCCTCGGGGCTCTCGCCCCGCATCTTCGCGACTTCGGCCAAGGTCTTGCCGGCGAGCGGTTTCAACTTGGGATTCTTGAACGCGAGCAGCAGCGTGCCCTCTGGCCCCGCACCGGCATAGATATTTTCCCAGGTCTTGGGATGCGCATCCAGCATCTCCGCTTTGACGCGCGCGCGAATGGCGGGGTCTTTCAGCCGCGCGATCCATTTCTCCAACCCGCCATCCTGCACCCAGGAAGGCATCGCCGCATCGAGACCGGTGGCGCCCGCCGTATAAGTGTACATGTTGGCTGTGATGCGCGTACCGCGAGCGCGGGCGGCGTTGATCATCGCGACGACCTTGTCCAGCTTCGGCCAGCTGTCGCGGCCGGCCTGCTTGAAATGATAGATCTCGGCGGGCGCGCCGGACGCCTCTGCTATGTCGATGCTCTCCTGCACGCCTTCTTCCAGCCGGTCTCCTTCGCTGCGGAGATGGGCGATATAAATGCCGCCGCACTTCGCCGAAACTTTCGCGAGCGCGATGAGCTCGGGCGTCTTGGCGTAAGTATTGGGCGAATAGATCAGCGCGTCGGTGAGACCCAGCGCGCCCTCTTCCATCGCCTGTTTGACGAGGCCTTGCATCGCTTCGAGCTGCGCTAGTGTGGGCTGCACGTCTGCTTCGCACAGCAGATTGGTGCGGACGGTGCCCGCGCCGACGAACGACGCGACGTTGGGCGAGATGCCCTTTTTCTGAAGCATGTCGAGATAGCCGCCCAGCGTCGTCCAGGTGATTTTGTATTTGATGTCGCTCTGGCGCTCTTCGCCCAGCCGTATCATTTCCGGCGTCAGCGGGCCCATCGAGTCCTCGCCGATCACTTCGAGCGTGACGCCTTGCGCGAGATCGGAGAGACCGCGGCCGTCGGCGATCAGGCTCTCTTCAGGATGGGCAAGCATGTTGATGAAGCCCGGCGACACGGCCTTGCCGCGCGCATCGACTTCCGTGCGGCCGCTTCCGTCAATGTGCGGCGCGATCGCAGCGATACGGTCGCCGTTTATCGCGACATCGGCCACGAAGGGCGACCCGCCCGAACCGTCGTAAATCGTTCCGTTGCGGATGACGACGTCATAGATGGGTGTTGCGCTTGCGCTGGTCGAACCTGCAAGAACCAGAAAAAGCGCGATAGCATAATAGCGATACATGACGATCTCCCCCAGGACGGCCGACGCTAACATGCCGAACGGAGGATGGAAAAGTCAGCCTACATTTAAGAGGTGTCGCGCCCCTCGCGGGCGGCGTTGGCGTAGATCGATTTCGGAAGCAAAATTTCCTGTAACAGGGGCGTCATTCCGACTTGTTGGCCGACTACTATGATGGCAACGCTTTAATCCACAGGGACAGTTGCTCTTGGCACTTTTATTCCATTCGGGTGCGGAACCTCACCTTCACCTGACTCGAATTGCGTCGCGATCGTCTTCCAGTCGCGCGCTGGTGGCTGCGAACACGGCCACGACGGCACCAAACAACAGCGACAACGCGATCCACAGGCTGGCGTAGCTCGCAGCCTTGCGCGCGATATCCGCGGCGCGTTTTGTCTTCGCCTGGATGTTGGCCATCATCTGGTCGATGCGGGCGGCGGCTTGCGTGTTTGGAATGCCCGCCTGTGCGGTAACAAGTGCGATGAGACGGTTGTGATCGTCCGGCGTCATCTCTTCGCCACGCAACACGCTGGCCTCCAGAATCCGGCGCGCCTCGCCGCGCGGATCGGGCGTTGCGAGGGCCATGGCGGGAGCGGGCGGCGGCGCGATCGTTCCAGACTCAACCGGCTGGGCAGGCGCCGGGCTCTGAACGTCCGAATAAGGCGTTGCGCTGTTCGTCTGCGACGGCTGTGAAGCTCCGGGCGAAGCGTTCGGCGCACTTTGTTCGTCGGTCGTCTGATTGTTCAATTGTGCCGGCGCCGACGTCGCGGGAGATGCTTCGGAATCCGGTGTTTGGGGTACAGTCGTTTGCTGGTCGATCAAAATGGCGCGCGGCGCGGGGGCATACTCCTCGTCTGCGGCTCGCGTGGGAAACTGGGGTGCAATCGATGCAGCCGTTGCATTGGCGCCCGGACGGAAAAGAACATCGACAAGATAAGAGGCTGCCGACGACATGCCGGCCGTAGTCTTCGCATCGCCGGTATCCGCCGGCGCAATGCCATACAGCGCGGACGTGGTCGCGCCCGTGCCGGCAGACGACATTCCAACGATCGCCACGACTGTGAGCGTTGCCAGTATTGCAACGGCCCAGGCCACGAACCCATGCGCGCCGGCGCGGAACTCCTCCTGAATGCCGCTTTCCACGATGGGACCCAGCAGGCGCCCGGTGAGATGTCCGCCGACGGCGAAGCCGAACGCCTGCGCGACGAAGAAATAGATTGCGCCTCCCGTCAGGAAGGCCGGCAAAGAAGGACCGGTGTGCGTGACGGGGTGAACCAGCAGCAGCCCGAAGCCCGCGCCGAGCGTCAACAGAAAGAAGGTGACCGCCGTCGCAGCGACGCCGCCTGCAATCGCCAAACCCCAGGAAAACCGGTAGCCCGTGTTTTCCGCCGCCTCTTCTGCAATCACGACTGTCTCGGCCATCTGTCGATTCCTCGAAATACGATGTGGAAGATGAAGCCTGTCAGGCGTGGCCGGTGAAAAGCCACAAGATGATGATGATCGGAATAGGAACGCCGATAAGCCAAAGCAGGGCCGAACGCATGTGAGTCCCCCAAGTGGTGCCTTAGCGCAACGTCAGGGACACAAATCAGTTCCAACAGCTGTCGCACCGCGAACCGGAACGTCGCGGGAAGACTTCTGAAAAGTTTGACTATTTGGTGGGCGCTGGCAGTCAGTCCGAACGGCGTCTCCCGGTGTGTCTCGATCGTGTCCCATTGCGTGGT